>NZ_JASBQE010000134.1 GCF_029960785.1 Polyangium sp. 15x6 | reverse complement strand
GAAGCCCGTGCCCGCGCCCGCGCCCGCGCCGCCGCCGAAGCCGCCGCAGGCGCCACCGCCTCGCAAGCCCGCCGCGCCGCCGCCCGTCCCCGTGCGACGCGAGCCTCCGCCCAAGGCCGGGGCGCCGCCGATGCCTCCGAAGGAGCGCGCGCGCTTGCAAGAGCTGGCGATGCAGCTCGAGCTCGACGGCAAGTGGACCGAGCTCTGCGACGTGCTCCGCAAGCTCGAAGCCGCCGAGCCCACGGCCGAGCGCAAAGCGCGCTACCTCTACCAGCTCGCGCTCGTCCACCAAGATCGTCTCGACCAGACGGATCGCGCGCTCGAGCTGCTCGACGAGTCGCTCGACAAGAACCCGAGCCTCGTCGAGGCCTTCGATCAGGTCGTGGCGATCCACGAGGGCCGCGCCGACTGGAAGAAGATCGAGCGCGCCTACCGGAAGATGCTGCACCGGCACGCGGGCACCGAGGACACCTCGCTCAAGCACCGGCTGTGGTTCAAGCTTGCCGAGATCTATCGCGACCTCTTCGACAACCCCGGCGCCGCCGTCGAGGCCTTCCGCATGGCGCTGCGCAACGCCTCGCGCGAGGAGCTCATCTCCGATCACCTCACGCTCGCCGCCCTCTGCGCGCACATCGGGCAGATCGACGACGCGATCGCCTCGTACCAGGCCATCCTGCGCGTCGATCCCGGGTACGTGGACGCCTACCGGGCGATCTACCGGCTCAGCGTGGATCGAGGCGCCTACGATCCGGCCTGGTGCGCCGCGGCCGCGCTCGCGTTCCTGCGCGAGGCGGACGAGGAGCAGGTGACCTACTTCCAGGACTACCGCCCCGACGGCCGCATCCAGGTGAAGAGCCGCTTCGACAACGAGCTCTGGGCGCGCCACGTCTTCCACGAGGATCAGAGCCTGCTCGTCGGGAAGATCTTCGAGATGCTGGCGCGCGCGGCCATGAAGGCGAAGGTGGAGGCGCTGCGGCAACGCAAGGAGCTGCTCGCGCTCGATCCCTTCCTGCGGCAAGACCCGACGACATCGAGCGTGCCGTTCGTCCGGACGATGGGCTGGGCGTCGCGCGTCATCGGCGTGACGTGCCCGGCGCTCTTCGTGCGCAGCGACGTGCCGGGCGGCATCGTCGCAGTGCCGACGGAGCCGCCCGCGTCGGTCGTGGGGCAGACGTTGCTCGGCGGTTTGTCCCAGGAGGAGCTCGCGTTCATCGCGGGCAAACACCTCGCGATGTACCGCGGCGAGCACTACATCAAGCAGCTCTTCCCGAGCGCGGAGGAGCTCCGGGTCATCTTCCACGCGGCCGTGAAGATGGTGATGCCCGACGCGAACACGCCGCGCGACGTGGACACGCGCGCGGAGACGACGGCGAAGGTGCTGCGCTCGTTCATGGGTCCGCGCGAGCAGGACGGCCTGCGCGTGCTCGTGCGGAGGTTCGTCTCGGAGCGGGAAGAGGCGGACATCGGCCGGTACTTCCGCGCGGTCGAGTTCACGGCGACGCGCGCCGGGTTCATCCTGTGCGGGGATCTCGGCGTGGCGAAGAAGATCATCGCCGCGGAGCCGACGCTCGCGGACGATCCGTTGCCCACGGACAAACTCAAGGATCTGCTCGCGTACTCGGTGTCGGAGAGCTACCTCTCGGTGCGCCAGTTGCTGGGGATCGCGATCGGGCAGGAGTGACGCGCCTCGAAGACGCGCGTCATTCGCCCTGCGCGGCGAAGCGCGCGGGGGTCTTCGGATCCAGCAAGTAGCCCTTGGGGTGACTCGAGAGGAGCGCGCCGAGCCCCTCCTTGCGCAAGCTGCTCAGCGCGACCCGAAGGCGCGCGACCGCCGCGCCGGACAAGATGCGCTCGCTCGGCCATCCACGAGCGATGAGATCCTTCACGGACATCGGCGCGCCGGGCCTCGCGAGGCGCTGCTCCGTCAAGGCGACGAGGAGGCGGCCGAGCAGGCGCCGGCGAGAGCAGTCCACGCGCCTCCCCGAGGGCAGGCGGAACCACTCGCCCTCGGGATGGACGAGGAGCGCTGCGTCCTCGGAGGCCCGACCATGGGCGAGGAGCGCGTGCTCGAGCGAGCGGCGCGCGCGCGTCACCTCGAGGCGCGGCGGGGCGAGGGGCGCCGCCGCGAGCCGTCGCTCTGCGGAGGCGACGTGCTCTTCCGCGCCCGCGAGATCACCGCCGGCCGCGGCTTCGCGGGCGAGGGCGAGGTCGAGGTGCCCGCGTAGATAGTGGATGACCGCAGCGTTCGTGGGCCGCTCCCGCGCCCAGCTCGGCCGCTCCGCCTCGGCGAACGCCTCCTGCGCGGCGGCGACGCGCCCGGCCGTCGCCTCGACGCTGCCGAGCCACGCGTGGATCGCGACCTCCATCGAGTGCTGGTCGCGCAGGCTGCCGAGCGCGCGCTTGCAGCTCTCCCGGGCCTCGCGGAGCCGCTGCGCCATGAAGAGATGGCTGCCTTGGTGGCCGAGGACCACGCCGAGCGTGTAGCGATCTCCGATCTCGCCCGCGATGCGGCTCGCTTGCTCGTAGTACGCCGCCGCCTCGTCGGGGCGGCCGAGCTCGTCGGCGATCGAGGCGAGGCTGCTGAAGCAATTGGCCAGGTTCCGCCGGTTGCCGAGGGCGCGGTGGATGGCGACCGCGCGCTCGCCGTGCTCGCGCGCCTCCTCGAGGCGCCCGAAATGGATCTGCGTGATGCAGAGGTTGCCCTCCGCCATTCCCTCGAAATGGATGTCGCCCGCCTCGCGGTGGAGGGGCAGCGCCTCGAGGAACGACTCCCGCGCTTGGTCCTGCGCTCCCTCGAAGACCCGGATGACGCCGAGCACGGTCAGGATGCGCCCGTTTCGTCGGCGATCGTCGGGGTGGATCAGCTCACGCGCGCGCTCGAGCTCGGCATGCGCGTCGAGCAGGCGACCTTGGAAGAGGTGGACGAGCGTCTTGGTGAAGAGCGCTCGCACGAGCGCGTCGTGGTCTCGCGTCTGGGCCTCGAGCGCGCGCACTTCGTCCGCATCCGCGATGGCGCGCGCATAATCTCCCATCAGCCGGTGCACCTCGGCGCGCGCGGCGAGCGCCCGCGCGCGGAGGTCCGCGTCGAGCCCGGCCGCGTCCGAGGCGCCGAGGACCGCGTCGTGCAGGGCCGCGGCCAAGCTGAGCGGGCCGTGCACCGTGAGCGCCGGCTGGAGCGCGAGCGCGATACGCGCCGCCGTGCGCACGTCCTCGGCGCGCGCCGGCCCGATCCGCTCGAACGCGCGGCGGTGCACCGCGAGCAAGTTCTCCTTCTCGGCCAGGAGCCAGCGCCGGGCAAGGGCGCCCTCCGGTCCGTCGGCCTTCGCGGACCAGAGGCACGCCTCTTCTTCGTAGTAGGCCGCGTGCCGCGTGATGGCGGCGTCGGCCGCGCCTCGCTCGCGCAGTCGGTCCCAAGCGTAGTCGCGGATGCTGAGGTAGAGCGTGAAGCGCGCGTCGCCGGGGCCCTCGCGCGGGGTCTCGCGCGCGAGCAGGGATCGATCGCGGAGCGACTGGAGCACGTCGGCCACGCACGGGGCGCCCTCGCCGAGGTCGATGACCCGCTCGGCCGCGTCGAGATCGAAGCTGCCGCGAAAGACGGCGCAGTGCGCGAGCACGGCCTGCTCCCAGGGGTCGAGCGCCCTCCACGAAGCGTCGATCGCGTCCCGGAGCGAGCCATGCCGCGGTCCGCCGCTCGAGGCGCCTCGCACCAGCACGTCGAAGCGGCGGCGCAGATGTTCGAGGAGCGTGGCCGTGGAGAAGACGCGCATCCGCGCAGCGGCGAGCTCGAGCGCGAGCGGCAAGCCATCGAGCTCGCGGACGAGCGCGGCGGCGCGGGGCGCCTCGTCCGTCGTGAGGGCGTAGTCGTGCACGACGAGCCCCGCGCGATCGACGAAGAGGCGGACCGCCTCGGAGTCGGCGACATCCGCGCTCCCCCGCGGGAGAGGCAGCGGGCCGAGATCGAGGATCGCCTCGCCCTCGACGTCGGTTCGCGTCCGCGAGGTGACGAGAAATCGTGCCTCCGGCGCGCGCTCGCGGAGGACCGGGAGCGTCGCCTGGGCATGCGCGACGAGGTGCTCGAAGTTGTCGAGGATCACGAGGATCCGGCCCCGCGCGGCCATGGCGTCGGCAAGCTGCGCGAGCATGCCGGCGCTGCTCCCCGCCGTGAGGGGGACCTCCAGCGTCGCGCCAATCGCCCCACAGACGCCATCGACGCCAGTCGCGTAGGTCAAGTCACACAGCCAGGCGCCCCCCGGATAAGCGTCGGCGTGTCTGAGGGCGTACTCGTGGGCGAGCCGGGTCTTGCCCATGCCCGGAGCGCCGAGCACGGACACGAGGGCCTCGGTGGAGAGCCGCGCATGGAGCGCGGAGAGCTCGGGCTCCCGTCCAATGAACCGCGTCGAGCGAGCCTTGACGTTGGTCCGCGGCGATGGGGACGAGCGCGGCGCGTTTCGCACGATCGTAGCCCGGGACTTTAAGGGACGACAAGGGGGGTGTCGACGACGCGCGCCTCGCCGGGGCGCTGCCCCGGACCCCGCGGGGGCTATCCGCCCCTCGACCCGGACCAGGCACGGCCTGGACCGAAGGTGGAAGAACTGCGCGATGCGCAGTTCTTCCAGCGGGACGGTGGCAAGACCGTGGAGGAACGTTTCACGCTCGCATCGCGGGGTCGAATCGCGGGGCCATCTTATCGAGATATTATCGACATCTTATGCCTCGGCGCGGGCGCTTCGGTCTACGAAGGGTCGCCGGCACAATCGTGGACGATTGGGACGACGGGCCCCGCTCTGCCGAAGGATAAGGAGACGTCATGATATTGGGTTTTGGTGGTCGCGTGACGACGGTGGTGTTGTTGAGCGCGGCGGTCGCCGCGCTCGGGTGCGGTGACAGCGATTCGTCGACGACGGGCTCGGGCGGGGGCTCGTCGACGACCGTGGGCTCGGGCGGCTCGGGCGGTGGAATGGGGGGAGCAGGCGGCGAAGTGCCCGGCTCGGTGTGTGGCAGCGGCACGACCGACTGCGACGGCACCTGCGTCGACACGGCGCTCGACCCGAAGAACTGCGGCGCGTGCGGAAACACGTGCCCGGCCGGCGAGCTCTGCTCGGTGGGCGCCTGCGGCGTCGTCTGCCTCGGCGGAACCACGCAGTGCGGGGATGCGTGCAAGGACACCTCGATCGATCCGGCGAACTGCGGCGCGTGCGGCAATGCCTGCCCGGCGGGAGACGCTTGCGAAGGCGGCACTTGCCAGCCGGCGGCGGCCGGCTGCGGCCCGGGGCAGACCACTTGCAGCGTCGGAGCCAATCAATACTGCGCGACGCTCGGCACCGATGCTCAGAACTGCGGCGGTTGTGGCTTCGTTTGCCCCACGGGCCAGGTCTGCTCCGGCGGGCAATGCGGGGCGACCTGCACCGGCAAGACGTCCACCCTCTGCGGCGAAAGCTGCGTGGACACCGCCTCCGACAACCTCAACTGCGGCGGTTGTGGCCATGCGTGCCCCGCCGGCCAGGTCTGCTCGGCAGGCGCGTGCGCCGCGACCTGCGCGCCCGAGTACGCCACGTGCGGAGCGGGAGCGACCGCTCATTGCGCCAATGTGTACGACGACCCGCAGAACTGCGGCGCTTGCGGCGTCGTCTGCCCCGCGGGCCAGCTCTGCTCGAACGGGAGCTGCGCTCCGTATTGCAGCGGGTTCTTCGAAACGAGCTGCAATGGGCTCTGCGTCGACACGGACGCCGACGAGCAGAACTGCGGCTCCTGTGGCAACGTCTGCGCGGGCGAGCTCGTCTGCTCCGGGGAGCAGTGCGGCGCCACCTGCGGGGCAGGGTACACCACCTGCGGGAGCGGCGCCGACGCGTATTGCGCCCTGCTCCCGAGCGACCCGCAGAACTGCGGCGCCTGTGGACATGCGTGCCCGGTGGGCGAGGCCTGCTCGCAAGGCGCCTGCGTCGCCGCCTGCAATGGCATCGACGGCACGCTCTGCGGCGGCCAATGCACGAACCTCCAGAACGACCCCGAGAACTGCGGGAGCTGCGGCTTTTCGTGCGCCCCGGGGGACGTCTGCTCGGGCGGCCTCTGCGCGAGTACCTGCGCGGAGGGCTCGTCCTCGTGCACCGTGGGCGCCAAGACGCTTTGCATCGACGTGTCGGTCGATCCCGAGAACTGCGGGAGCTGCGGGCATGCGTGCGCGCCGGGTGAGGTCTGCTCGAATGGGACGTGCGGGAGCTCGTGCCAGATGGGCTACGACACGTGCGGCGTCGGCTCGTCGGCCTTCTGCACGCATGTCGACGACGACCCGAACAACTGCGGCGCGTGCGGCCAGAGCTGCGACCCGCCGCCCAACGGCAGCGCCACGTCGTGCACCTTCGGCGCGTGCGGATTCACGTGCCAGCCGGGATACGCGACGATCGACAACGGCAATACGTGCCTCACCCTGAAGGACATCTCGGCGGGCACCCATCACACCTGCGGGCTCACCGAGAGCGGCGCCGTCATGTGCTGGGGGTACAACCAATATGGCCAGCTCGGCGACGGCACGGCGACGAGTCGCACGTCTCCGGTCACCGTCCTCGGCCTGAGCGGGCCGGCGATGAAGGTGTCGGTGGGGGTGCTCAGCACCTGCGCGCTGCTCACCAATGGCAAGGTGCAGTGCTGGGGCAGCAATGGGAACGGCGAGCTCGGGAACAACACGTACACGAGCAGCCTCACCCCCGTCGACGTCCAGGACCTCACCGACGTCGTCGACATCCAGTCCGGGTACTATTTCACGTGCGCGCTGACCAGCGCGGGAGCGGTCGCGTGCTGGGGGCACAATGCCTATGGCCAGCTCGGGAACGGGAGCAGCACCACCAGCATCGTCCCCGGGATCGTCACGGGTCTGAACGCGGGCATCACGGCAATCGCCGTCAGCCGGGCGACCGGCTGGCTGGATAGCACGGGCATGCACGCCTGCGCCCTCACCGCCGCGGGTACATTGAAGTGCTGGGGAGACAACAGCCACGGCGAGGTCGGTGACAACAGCGCGATCACCCGTTACACCCCCGTCGACGTCCTCGGATTGAGCGGCGTCGCCGCCCTCACGGCGGGCGGGTACCACACCTGCGCCCTCACCAATGCGGGCGCCGTCAACTGCTGGGGGTACAACGGCAATGGGCAGGTCGGCGTCGGGACGGCCGGGGGCCAGTTCTTGACGTATATGCCCGTGGCCGGCCTCAGCGCGGGCGTCGTCGCCATTGCGGCGGGCGCGCAACACACCTGCGCCCTGACGCAGACGAAGAAGACGCTCTGCTGGGGGCACAACGGCTGGGGCGCGCTCGGAGACGGGACCACCACCGACAGGCCGGGGCCGACGGCGGTCCAGGGCCTCCCCGCGGGCGGCCTCCCGGGTATCGTGCGCATGGGGCACAACTACACCTTCGCGGAGACGGCCGACGGCCGAGTCCTCGGGTGGGGCTTCAACGAATACGGACAGCTCGGGGACGGCACCGTCACGACCCGGCACCTTCCGACGCCCATTCACTGACCGGCGGCTACGGCAGCTCGATCGATTGCTTGTGGTGAAAGACATCGAGCGGATCGAGCTGCCGCTTGACCTCCTGGAGCCTCGGGTAGTTGCCCTTGTAGTAGAGGGTTTGCCAGTCCCGGAGGTCCACGTCGGGGTAATTGACGAAGCAGCCGTCGAAGGTCTCGTCCGGGTACGGCCCCCGCTCTCCGTACATCGCCTGGTAGAATTCGCGGATCCAGCGGAGGTGCACCTGCTCTTCCGCCGGATCCTCCCAGTACGTGTGATACTGGAGCTTCATGATCGACGACCGATGGGGATACGCCGTGGCCGCCTCATCGACGGCGTTCACCTGACAGCCGTACGCGTTGACGGCGAGGGACGCCGTTCGATTGCGATACCGAGGCGTCGTGAGGAAATCCCACAGGACGTCGAGTTGCCCGTCCGGGAAGGGTTTTTTCATGTACGCGGACTTGTGCTTCGCGCACCGGTTCGGCCCGGAGTCGTTCGCGTTCTGCACCGCGAAGAGCCAGGGCATCCGTCGGATCTCGATCGTTCGCCGGGAAGCCCCGCGCCGCGGCATCGCCTGATCGAGGAGCGCCGCGAACTCGGCGAGGAGCTCGGGCTGATCGCCGACATAATGCGCGTTCATCGTGACTTGCGGCGCGCTGTTATGGGTCAAGCCCAAGCTCGCCAGCATTCCCTTGTACGGGCTGTCGACGCCGCTGTTCCTTTCCATGAAAGACCCGAACACCCGCACGAGGCGCGCGAGATCGCGCCGCGTGAGGTCTCTCCAGTCCCACCCGAGGCTGACGCGGTGGGCCTCGCTCGGGGCCCGAGGGGGATCCTTGAACCAGAACCGGGTCACGATCCCGAAATTCCCCCCGCCGCCGCCGAGATGTCCCCAGAAGAGCTCACGCTCCACCGGATCCGGAGAATCGCGGCGGAGGGTGATCACCTCCGCCTTCCGGGCGCTCGTGACATGAACGAGCTCGACGGCATGAAGGTAATCCACCGTCACGCCATCCCGGCGCGAGAGGAACCCGTATCCCGCGCCGAGGACGTGCCCGCCGACGCCGATCGAATAACACGAGCCGCCGGGAAGGGTGACGCCATGCTCCTTGTAGAGCCGTAGATACACGTCCCACAACGTGGCGCCGGCTTCCACGCAATACAGGCCCGTCGCCTCCTCGTGGTGGACGCCCGTCATCGAGGAAAGGTCGATGATGACGCCGCCGTCATTGCCGACGGCGAAGTCCTCGTAACAATGCCCGCCGCTGCGCACCGTGATCCGAAGGTCATCGTCGAGCGCGTCTTGCACGGCCCGGAGGACTTGAAGGGCATCACGGCACACGGTCACGTGGCGCGGATGGCCCACCCAGCGGAGATTGAACCCCCGCACCAGGGCGGGATAACGAGGATCTCCGGCGGAAACCCGGATTCCGCGCCGAGCCGCCTCCTTCTTCGTTCGTCGTGCGCCCATGCCCCCGCTCGATCCCCTTGGGCTCGTCTGCTTCGGGTCAAGCCTCGGCCCTCGGCTCCGGTCGCGCCGCCCGACAAAACCCACCGGGGGCCCTTCCTTCGGGAGCCTTCACCGGCCCGAGCACCCCCAAGGGCCCATCGCCTGACCGCCCCCGGTCATGCAGGAGCCCCTGATCGCCCCCGCTCCGGGCGCGCTCGCCCGACATCGAGGCCAAAGCCGCCCCGTGCGCGGCGTTCCCCGGTCGTCGTTCCGCCCCGCGGCGCCCTGCGTTCGTCTGCGGCTCGTGGCTTCCGAGACGCCCAAGGCCCCGCGAACGCGTCCGCCCTCGCGCGCGCGAGCCCCCTCGATGCCGCGTGCATGACCGACCTCGCCCGCGACGACGGCCCAGAGGGCCGCCTGCACGCGCGGTCTTGCGCAGGCAGGCCCCTCCGAGGCCCACCTGCGCGCAAGATTCCAACGTCCATGGGACCCTCTGGGCCCCACGCATCGGTCTTCCTCTTGACAGCGCCGCCGGCCGGTCCCCCTCGGTTCGCGTCAGCCCCCGAGCTTCGACACCGCCGGAGGGGGCGGCGTCGCCGATCGCGCCTCCTCCGGCAGGAGCTGGCGCAGGTGCCACGCCTGCATCGCCGATCGCATCTCGGCTTCCCGCAGCGAGAGCTGCACCCGGCCCATGATCACGCTCGGGGCCACGATCAGGAACACGCTCCCGATCGTCAGCGACACCAGCGTCGGCACCTCGGGCAGCGATACGCCTTGCGGCAGGACCACCATGTGCCCGTTCTCGAACGCGTACGAGCGCGGGATCACCCCGAGGAGCTCGAGGCCGAGCGGCACGAGCATCCCGCAGACGCCCGTCACGATGACCGCCGCGCGGAACCGGCCCGAGTGCGTCATCGAGAACGAGAACGTGAAGATGAGCAGCACCATCGGCACGAAGAACAGCGGGCCGAACCCGCGCGCCACGAAGCCGAGCGCGAGGATGTTGAACAGAAACGCGCCGTAGCCGAAGACGTAGAGCCGGCGCACCTCCTCGGACTGCGCCGCGAGGAGCTTCAGCGCCGCCGAGATCGCCGAAAGGCCCACGATCGCGAGCACGTGCGCCGTGCTCCGCACGCCCATCCAGATGGCGAGCGGAATCAAGAGCATCAGGCTCGCCACGTCGAAGCGCACCCCGTCCCGCAGCGCGAGCCGCAGCCGGCCGAAGCCCCGCGCCCGCACCTCGGCCCGCGCCTCGGGCAAGATGTCGTTCGAGGGCGTGGTGATGATCCGGGCGAGGAGGCGCAGCGCCTCGCGGTTCGTCGGGTCGAGCGCGAGGGCGCGGCCGACCTCCTGCATCGCCTCGCGCCGGGCCTCCGCGGCCTCCGGGCCGGGGCGCTCCGCGCGGCGGGCGGCGGCCTCGGCGATGCGGGCGTGGCGGCTCGACATGTCGCGGCGCACCGAGACGTCCGTGTCGCCCGCGAGGAACCGCTCGATCACGTCGTGCAGGTCGCGGGCCGAGGCGTAGCGGGCGTCCGGCTCGAGCGCCGTGGCTTTGATGCAGATGGCGTCGAGCTCCGGGGGAAGGTCGATCGTCGGGGCGCGGGCCGAGGCGCGCGCGTCGGCGCCCTGGAGCGTCGCGAGCATCATCGCGTTCCAGGTGTCCTTCATGTGCAAAGGCTCGAGCGTCAGGATCTCGAAGAGGATCGCGCCGAGCGAGTAGACGTCGCTGCGCGCGTCGAGCACGCTCACCTTGCCCATCGCCTGCTCGGGCGACATGTACCCGAACGTGCCGAGGATCTTGCCGGCGGCCGTCTTCACGTCGTCCGAGGAGTCATCGAGCGAAAGCGCGATCTCGGGCGTGTCCTTGCGCAGCTTCGCGAGGCCCCAGTCGAGGACGTACACCTCGCCGAAATCGCCGAGCATCACGTTCGACGGTTTGAGGTCGCGGTGGAGCACGCCGCGGGAATGGGCGAAATCCACGGCGAGGCAGGCGGCGGAGAACGCGCGGAGCAGCTTTGGGCGGCTGTAAGCCTCGACGATCGCCGGGTCTTTCTTGCGCAGGCCCTTCACGATCTGCGCGAGCGTCAGGCCCCGCAGGCATTTCATCGTGAAGTAAGTCGAACCCTCGATGTCGACGCCGAGGTCGTAGACCGGGACGATCGAGGGGTGCTCGAGCTGGCCTTGCACCCGCGCTTCGCGCAGGAAACGCGCCCGGACCTGCGGATCGGACTGGTAGATCGGCAGGATCACCTTGCGCGCCACGTCGCGTCCGATGCGCGTGTCTTTGCAGAGCGCGACCTCGCCCATCGCGCCGCGCCCGAGCTTTCGTTTCTCCACGTAACGATCGAGCGGCTCGATGCCGAAGGTCTCGCCTTCGGCGGCATCGACGGGCGGCGGCACGGAGAAGATCCGCGCGGGCGGCGGGATCGAGGTGCGCCCCTCTTCCTCCGCGGCCTTCGCCGGCTCCACGGAGTCGTCGAAGAGATCGGGCTCGGAGGTCCGAGGGCGCTTCATGGATTCAAAGCAAGCTGAAACCGCAAAAGCGGTCAAGCGCCGGGCGGCGCGCCCCTCGATTTCGTCCCCTCGGTCGGGTCGTCCGGCGCCGTGAGGCGGCTCGCCGGTGCTGGATACGCCCCGCGACGCGCCGAGGCGTGGAAAGGCATTTTCGGGAAGGGAGATCCTGTTACCACTGTGGCACGCGAGGTCGTGCATGCAGCGGGTCATCGACGCATTCCGGGAGGGGCTCGACGCGTACGTGGCGGAAGGGTGTGATCGCGCCCTCGCGGAGGGGAACCTTTTTTACCGTCGCTTTTCGCACGAGCTGCTACGCGCCTCGGTCACCCGCGTGTTCGAGGCCGTCTTGAACGATCTCGAGGCCGGCGCGCCCGAGACCGTGGCCGCGCTCCTCGGCGCCATCGGGGCGCAGCGGAGCGCGCAGGGAGCGAAGATCTCGGACATGCTCCGCGGGTTCGAGATGGGCTTCCAGGTGGTCACGGAGCGCTTCGCCGAGCGATTTCATGACGACCCCGAGGCGCGCCTCTTCTGGGAGATGGCGCGGAGCCGCTTCAGTTATGCCGGCGCGGCCGCGCTCGCGGACGCGTTCCTCGAGGCGCGCGAGGCGATCACGCAGGCGCAGGCCGAGGAGATCTTCGAGCTCTCCGCGCGTGTGCTGCCGCTCGCGCGCGGCGTGCTCCTCCTGCCGCTCGTCGGCCGGATCGACGGCGCGCGGGCCGAGCGCGTCATGGAGGTCTTGCTCGCGGCGGTCGCCGAGCACGGGGCGAAGGTGGTGCTGCTCGACGTGACGGGGCTGCCGGTCGTCGACGAGGTGGTCGCGCCGCACCTCGTGCGGGCGGCGTCCGCGGCGCGGCTGCTCGGGGCCACGCCGGCGCTCGTGGGGGTGCGGCCGAACCTGGCGCGGACGATGGTGGAGGGCGGGGTCGATCTCGGCGCGCTCGTGACGCTCGCGCGGCTCGAAGATGGGTTACACTGGGCGCTGGGTCTGCTCGGGCGGTCCCAAGGGCGTTGACGAGGGCGAGGACGCGCGGAGGGAAGAGCGGCGGTGCGCGGGGCGTGGGGGCGACGGTTTTTCCTCGTGGGAGCGCTGCTCCTCGGGGCCGCGGGTTGCAAGCCCGCGGCGCGCCCGCCGAAGGGGCCGGCGGTGACGGTGGCGGAGCTCGTCCGCGACGCGCGCGCCGAGGGGTTCGCCGTCGAGGATCCGCTGTCGATCGACGCGGAGATGATGGCGGACGTCGAGCGGGTGGTGGGGCGCCTGGGCACGCCGGAGGAGCGGCTGCGGCGGCTCTCGCGGTACCTGCGGGACGATCTCGCGTTCCGGTATGCGCCGAGCCAATCGCTCACGGCGCGCGCGGGGTTCCGGGCCCGGCAGGGCGATTGTGTCTCGTATACGCACCTCTTCGCGGCGCTCGCGCGGCACCTCGACGTGCCGGTGTATTTCGTGTACGTGCGGAAGGTGGAGGGGCATTACGAGAAAAACGGCTCGTTTTTCCTCTCGTCGCACGTGGCCGTCGGCTACGGCAGCGGGCCGATGGCGGTCGTGATGGATTTCGCCAAGGAAGCGCCCGATTGGACGCTTTCTCTCTACAACGCCATCGACGACGGCACGGCCCTCGCGCTCTACCAGAACAACCTCGCGGTCGACGCGATGCAGGCCGGGCGGCTCGACGAGGCGGAGGCGTCGATGCGGTTCTGGCTCTCGCGCCGGCCAAACGTGGCGGAGATCCACAACAATCTCGGCGTCCTGTTGAACCGCGCCGGGCGGTACGAGGAGGCGCTCAGCGTGCTGCGGCGCGGGATCGAGCAATTTCCGCGGTACGAGCCGCTCTACACGAACGCGATCCGCGCGGCGCGCGCGGCGGGCAAGCAGGACGAGGCGCTCGCGCTCGTGGGCCGGGCCGAGGCGCTCGAAGAAGGCGATCCGCTGCTCTTGCTCGCGTCGGGGCTCAGCTTGTATCAGGCCGGCGATTATGGCGCCGCGGCGAAGCGGCTCGAGCGCGCGGGGCTCGCGCTGCCCGACAATGCGGTCATCGCGGCGTGGCTCGTCCGGGTCTACCTCGCGGCCGGGAGGCGGGAGGATGGGCGCGGGGCCTTCGATCGTGTTCGCAAGCTCGCGCCTTCGGGCGCGCTCGAGCAGGACTTGCGGCGCGAGTTCCCGGAGCTCGGGCAGCTCTGAGCGCGCGTTCGCCCCTTGACGCGTTCTGGGCGCGGATGTCCAATCGCGCCATGCGCAAGGGGAAGGGGATGCGCCGTCGCACGATCCTGGCGGCCCTCTCGGCCTCGGTCGCGGCGGCGTTCGCGGGGTGTCTCGAGCCCACGCAGATCACGCTGGAGATCGTGACCGATCTGGATTGCTCCCGGATCGACAGCACGGCCATCGTGGTGAGCAACGAGGCGCAGTCCGCCGACACGATCCGGGATCCGGGCGCCGTGGCGAGCGAGTGTAGCGGGGGGCGCATCGGGGCGATCGTGCTCTTGCCGAAGAGCGCCAAGAACGAGTCGATCGCCATCAAGGTGGTCACGGGCGTCGGGCTCACGGCCGAGGACTGCTTGAACGACCCGTCGCAGATGCCGGCGGCGGGGGTTGGCTGCATCGTGGCCCGCAGGCGCCTGAGTTTCATCCCGTCGACGCCCCTCGAGCTGCCGGTCAAGATGCGCGGGGATTGCATCGGTGAGGTCTGCGATCCCGAATCGACCTGCATCGCCAAGGGATTGTGTGTCGACTCCCTGGTGAACGAGCAGGCGTGCAAGGGAGGGGACACGGACGAGACGTGTCAGCCGACCGGCGGCGTTGGGCCCGTGGGACCCGGCGGAAGCGGCGGCATGGGCGGCACGGGCGGCATGGGCGGCATGGGCGGCATGGGCGCGGGTGGCATGGGCGGCGTCGGCGGCATGGGCGGCGTCGGCGGCGTGGGCGGGCTCGGTGGAATGGGCGGCGTGGGCGGGCTCGGTGGAATGGGCGGCACGGTGTCAGGCCCCGGCGGCGCGGGCGGCATCGGCGGCATGGGCGGCGACGGCGGCGCCGGGATGTCGGGGTCAGGCGGGGCGTCGAGCAGCAGTTCATCGAGCAGCAGCTCGTCGAGTAGCAGCAGCTCCTCCAGCAGTAGCTCCTCCAGCAGCTCGTCGAGCAGCAGCAGCTCCTCCAGCAGCTCGTCGAGCAGCAGCTCGTCTGGAGGTGGCGGAGGCGGTGGCGCTGCCGGCTCCGTGACCGGCGCCGGTGGGATGGGCGGCGGTGGGGGCTTCTGGGGGACCGGCGGCGGCGGTGCCGGCGGCGGCGGCGCCGGCGGCGGCGGCGGCGTCGGCGGGCCGAAGGACGACTGCCCCGACGGCGGCGCCGCGGGGCAGGGCGGGATCAAGAACTGCGAGGTCATCGAGCCGGTCGCGCCCCCACCCGCGCCCAAGGCCACGACCTTCCGCCGCGTTCGTCTCTTCACACAGGACGCGCTCACGCGTATGCTGCGCCCGTGACCGAGCCCGCTCCCCGGGATCCGGCCTCCCCCGATGGCGCGCCCGCGCCGGGCACGGTGCTCGCCGGCAAGTACGTCGTCGAGTCCGTCCTCGGTCAGGGCGGCATGGGGATCGTCCTGCAGGCGCGGCACCAGCGCACCGAGCAGGCCGTGGCGATCAAGCTCCTGCGCCCGGACGCGCGCGTGCTGCCCGACGTGACGGCGCGGTTCGAGCGCGAGGCGCGCGCGGCGGCCCGGATCCAGGGGCCGCACGTGGTGCGCGTCTACGACGTCGACAACCTCCCGGACGGCAGCCCCATGATGGTGATGGAGCTGCTCCAGGGCTGGGATCTCGGTCAGGAGCTCGCGATCCGCGGCCCGCTGCCGTATCCGGAGGCCGTCGGCCACGTCCTCGCGGCGTGCGAGGCGCTCTCGCAGGCGCATCGCATGGGCGTCGTGCATCGCGACATCAAGCCGGGCAACCTGTACCTGTGCCAGGAGGGGCAGCGGCGCCTCGTCAAGGTGCTCGATTTCGGCATTTCGAAGGTCCTCGACAAACGGGACAATGCCGCGCAGACGGCCACGACGGCGGCGTTCGGCACGCCGCAATACATGTCGCCGGAGCAGGTGCGGTCCGCGAAGAACGTCGACGGGCGGGCGGACATCTGGTCGCTCGGCGTGGTCCTCTACGAATTGCTCGGCGGCCGCGGGCCCTTCGACGAGGCGAGCGCGACGGCCGCGCTCGCGGCGATCATCGCGGACGAGCCGAGGCCCTTGCGCGAGCTCCGGCCGGATCTACCGCAGAAGCTCGCGGACGTGGTCATGAAGGCGCTCGAAAAGCGCGCCGACGACAGGTGGCCCGACATCGATACGTTCATGGCCGCGCTCGTGCCGTTCGGCCCGGCCGGCGCCGCGCCGCAGACGTTGCTCAATGCAAAGACGCCGAAGATCGCCGCCCGCGAGCCGATGTCGACCCGGCGATTGATGATCGTGTCGGCGGGCATTGCAGCGGTGGTCGTGGGTGTGTTCCTGTTCGTGCTGGCCTCGCAGACGAAAAAGCCCGCGGAGCCGGCCGCGGATGCGGTCGTGACGGCGACGGCGCCCCCGTCCGCGGCGACGCCCGCGCCCTCGCCCACGATTGCGCCGATGCCCGCCGCGGTCGAGACGGCAACTGCGCCTCCGGCCGCGCCCCCGACCGCGCCCGTCGCCGTGGGACCGCCGCCGAAACAAGCGCCGACGACCGCTCCGCCGCCGGTCACCGCGACGGCCCCGGCCGCGCCCACGCCGAAGCCGACGCCTCCCAAGCCGCCCCCGCCCCCGGCGGAGGATCCGACCCACCTCTAAGATCGCGCCATGAGCCGAAATCGCCTCCGCGCTGGCCTTTCCCACGTCCTCCTCGTCGCGCTCGTGACGACGATCGCGCAGGCCGCCCGCGCCGACGCGCCGCAAGCGGCTCCGCAGGCGCCCGCGGGGCAGGATCCCGCGCTCGTGGCGCGCGCCAAGGAGCGCAAGGCCGAGGGCGACAAGGCCATGGACAAGCTCCGCCCGCTCGACGCGCTCGCGGCCTATACCGAGGCGTACGCGCTGAACCCGGAGCCGGCGCTGCTCTACAACATGGGCCGGGCCCTCGAAGCGCTCGACCGGCTGCCCGAGGCGCTCGAAAAACTCACGGCATTCCGCGCAGAGGCGCCCGCCGAGCTCCTCGCCAAGGTGCCGGGGCTCAATGATCGCATCGCGAACATCGAAAAACGTCTGTCGCGCCTCACCGTGAAGGTGAACGTCGAGGGGGCGCGGATCCTCGTGCGCGACGTCGTCGCGGGAATGTCGCCCCTCGACAAACCCCTCGTGCTCAAGGCCGGTCCGGCCGACGTCCTCGTCGAGGCCGAGGGGTATTTCCCTCATCGCGCGCGCGTCGATTTGCCGGGGGCCGGCACGTACGTCCTCGATGCCCAGCTCCAGAGCAAGGCCAAGGTCGGCAAGCTCCTCGTGACCGCGCCGAAGACCGGGGTCACGGTCCTCGTCGACGGCAAGAGCGCGGGGCAAGCGCCGCTCGAGACGCTCGTCGAGCCGGGGACGCACAAGGTCGCCGCGAGGCATCCGGAATACGTCGATTACGAGACCAGCGTCATCGTGACCGCCGGCGGCGAGCGCACGGTCGCGCTCGTCCTGCAGCGCCCGCCGCCCATTTACGCGCGCTGGTGGTTCTGGACCACGATCGGCGTCGTCGTCGCGGGAGGCGCGGCCGGCGGCGCGGCGTATGCCCTCACGACCGAAAAAGAGCCGGGGCAGGGGGACATCCCGCCGGGCCAGCTCTCGCCGGCCTTTTTCGTGATGACGCCCCCGCTCCCGTTCTGATCGACGGCTTCGATCAGGCCGCCTGTTCCATCCTCCCTTCCGCGTCCTGCATCGCGTGGTTCGCGACCCATTGCCGCACGTGGGCGAGGTGTTTTTCCTCGGCGCGCATCGCGTCGCGGAAATCGTCCGCCATCGCCTCGTGCCCCAGGTTCGTCGCGAGCTCGATCAGCATGTCCCAGCCTTCGCTGTCGGCGAGCTCCGCCACGAGGATCGCGTGCAGCGTCTGCGGCAGCGTCGTGCGCGGGTCATTGAGGACCTGCAAGAGGCCCGACGCCTCCACCGCGGCGATGTCCGCCGAGGGCGTGAGCGCCGTCGGATCTGCGCCCATGCTCTCGAGCGCGCTCCGGAGCACGTGGAAGTGCCTGAGCTCCTCGTCGTGGAACTCGAGGAGCGCCTCGCGCGTCGGCCCGCCGTCGTAGCCCCCGAGCGCGTCGAACTTCGCGAGCACGCTCTCGTACATGCGTGTCCCGGTCCGCTCGAATTGCAGGCGCTCGGCGAGCTTGTCCAGGAACACGGCAGGGTTCTTGGCCGTGAGGCCTTCGAGCACCGATTTCACCGCGCCCTTCACGCTCGAGGGCGGCGGCATCGTGCCCACGATGCCCGACTCGCTGGTGTACGAGATCCGCAGGCTCGCGATGCCCGACTCGTCGCCCTCGCTGCTCGGCACCGTGGCCTCGGCGGCCTCGATGAGCTCCTTCGAATCGATCGGGCTCGTCCCGATCCCCGTTCGGTTCATCCCGATGTCGGTCGGCTCTTTCATCGTTTCCTCCTTCGAGCTCCTCTCAGGCCGCCTTCTTCACGAGCTCGCTTCCGGGGGTGTACACGTAGCCCGCCGCCACGGTTTGGCTGGGCGAACCCGCGGCGTTGATCTGCCGGTTGTAGGCGATCGAGGGCGCATCCGGGGGAACCTCTGCCACCGGGACGAACCGGGTCCCCACGCTGCGCAGGTGCACCTCGCTCTTCAACACCTGCCGCACGTAATCGCGGTGGCTCATGTACTTGATGCGCTCCGGCAGGCTCGTCGGGATGATCTCGAACGGATCGCGGTTCTCCACGCGCTGGAAGAGATCCATCACGTGGTTCAGGTGGCCGAGCTCGTAGGCCACCATGCGCTCCCAGATGGCCTTCAGCCGCGCGTTCGACTCCTGCTCCATGCAGGCGAGGTAATTCCAGACCTCCATGCACTCGTGCAGGAGCCATTTCTCCATCCACGTCTCGTGCGGGTCGATGATCGCCTCGTATTGCGTGACGTGTTGCTCCTCGATGTGCGCGATCTCCGCGTAGAGCAGCCGCGCCACCGGGTCGGAGAAGAGCGGCCCGATGTTCTGGTAATAGTTCTGCGTCTGCTGCTCGCCCGACATGATCGTCAGCGACACGAGCTTCGTGATCGGCGAGGCCGTGTTGCGATCGTAGTGCTCGCGCAGATCGTCGAGCGGGTGGCGGTGCTCGACCACCGTGGGCCGGCCCGGCAGGACGTCGGTGTACGATTGCAGAATGGCGTTCGCGTCCTTGCCTTCCAGGCGGTCCAGGAGCGCCGAATATCGATAGAGGTGATCGAAATCCTCGAGGAGCCCGAAGCGGAGCACCTGCGCGATGTACGGATCGGGCTCGAGCAGCGCGAGGCTCGCGGTCACCTCGATGGCGACCTGCTCGTAGGCGATCGTGGTCTCGAGCGGCGATTGATCCGCCGGCAGGAGCCAGTTCACGAGCACCTGCTGGTGCGTCTCGATGCGCCGCACCTTCGCGAGCTCGGCGCGCACGGGCGCGTTCATGCGGGCGAACATGTGCTGGAAGCGGTTCGCCTCCATCTCCACGCCGTTCATGAGGATGATACGCAGGCGCGTGAAGGCGTCGTCGTTCAGCTTGCTGATCGGCTCGCGCACCATGTCGCGCCAGGTGAAGTCTTCCTGGGCGTCGAGGGCCACGCCCTTTTCCTTCGTGAGGTCGAGTGCCACGATAATCCTCCCCGTTCGGTTCCTCCGCGATGGGCTCACGGATCGGGCGCCGCAGGGTCGCCGTCCAAGCCACCCTGCTAGCAAGAAGCTTGCGAGGTTTCGTCCGGGACCGAATTGGTTTGTCCGGCGAGCAGACTCTGCACGCTGCGGTCGAAAGGTTCCCGCGGCGGGGCTCGACGTCGCGGACATTCGTCCCCCATGGACATGCCGAGCCTGGAAGGGCCCTGAGGAGGCAGTTTTCCATGGATAACCGCGAAGTGGTTGATAAGCTGAACAGACTGATCAAGCTCGACGTGGACGCGGTGCACGCGTACAAGCAGGCGATCGACGCCTGCACGATGGAGGACATCCGGAGCAACCTGGTCCGGTTCCAGGAAGACCATCAGCGGCACATTCGGGATCTCTCGCAGCAGGTACGCGCCTGCGGCGGCGAGCCCGAAGTGGAGACGTCCTGGGCCGGGTTCCTGATCGAGGGCTTCACGGCCATCACGGCCCAGGGCGATCACAGCGCGCTGCTCGCGATGCGGGGGAACGAGGAGCTGACGAACCGCACGTACGAGGCGGCGCTCAACGTGACCGACCTGCCGACGCAGGTGCGCTCGCTCCTCGAGCGAAATTTCTCGGACGAGCAGCGTCACCTCGCGTGGATCAAGGATCAGCTCAACATGAGGGTCTGGGAGAGGAAGGCGGCTTAGAAAAGCGCTTCCCGGCGCTTGCATGTGAGCACCATGGCCCCGCCTGCACGTCGCGTGTGTGGCGGGGTTTCGTTTTGTTGTATGATCTCCGGGCCGATGGAGCCGAAGACCCAGGTCGAAATTCAACTCGGCCACATGTGCAACAACCGTTGCGTCTTCTGCGTCAGCGGCCAGGAGACGGCGCTCGGCCGCGCGAGGCCACTCCCGCTCGCGCCGATCCTCGAGCAGATCCGGGCCGCGCGCGCGGCCGGGCACAGCAAGATCACGCTGCTCGGCGGCGAGCCCACGCTGCAGCCTGCGTTCCTCGACGTGGTGCGCGAGAGCGTCGCGCTCGGCTTCGAGGAGATCGTGATCTTCACGAACGGCGTGAAGACCGCCCGCGCCGCGTTCGTGGACGAGATCCTGGCGGCCGGGGGGCTGGGGGCAGAGCTCGGCTCGTCCGAGCGGAGCCCCCAGCAGAGACCACGTGGGAATTTCACGTTTCGCTTCTCGATCCAGGGCGCGACCGAGGAGGCCCACGAGCGCACGACCCGCAAAGACGGTTCGTTCGCCCGCATCGTGCAGTCGATGCATCACGTGCGGGCGCGGGGGCAGCGGCTCACCGTGAACATGTGTGTCGTCCAGTCGAACCACGAATCGGTGGACGCGTTCCCGGACCTGCTCCTGCCGCTCGGGGTCTCGCAGCTCCACCTCGACATGGTGCGGCCGCTCGACGCGGGCGTGCGCACGGAGGCGGAGTTCGCGGCGATGATCCCGCGCTACCGGAGCCTCGTCGGCCCGCTGGAACGCATGGTCTCGGGCTTCCCCGAGGGGTTCGACGTCAACATCGGAAACCTCCCGTATTGCGTCGCGCCCGAGCTCGCGCCGTTCATTCATCACGACGGCGAAAAAACGATGACGATCGCCGTCGACGGCGACAAGACGCTCAGCAAGCCCTGGGACAAGTACCTCGTCAAGCGCCGGGACAAATCGAAGCCCGCGGGCTGCGCGACCTGCGTCTTCGACGCGCGTTGCAATGGCATCTTCGAAACGTACCGGGAGATGTACGGCGACGAGGAGTTCGTCCCCGTCACGCCCGAGCGCCTCGCCACGGCCGATCCCGGCCGAAAGCTCTTTTCGGTGCACGCGCGGGCGCTCGTCGCGCGGGCGTTCGCCGGGTTCGTCCCGCCAAAGCCGTTTTCCCGCGTCACGCTCACGGAGCTCGGCGAGCGGGCGGTCGAGGTGCGGCTCGAAGGCGACGAGAGCCTCGTGGTCACGCTGCGGCCCCGCTCGGAAGGCGAGGGGATCGCGGCGACCGACTGGTTTTCCGTGGGGATCGCAGCCGCGCCGGCGGATCGGGCGGCGACACGGGCGGGGCTCCTCGCGATCGGGGAGAGGTTGTCCGGGCACGTCACGTTCGTGCATCCGATCGGGGAGGACGCGGCGCTGCCGCTCCTGCGATCCGTGGCCGCGCGGACGCAGCTCTTGCGGCGGCGCGCGCCGTTCGGCGCTCTCGCGTGGAAGGACGTGCGCGTCTTATCGGAAGGGCGGCGCGCCGAGCTCGGGTTCGAGGCGCCGTCGGGGGAGCGCGCCTGGGTTTGGCTGGGCGAAACGAACGGCAAACCCGTGGGCGGGTATCGGGTCGGCGAGGGGCAACCCTCGGCCGAGGTCATCGAGGGGCTCAGGGCCGTGCTCGGCGCGCTTTCATCCGGCGGCTCGGGGCCGCGGGCCACACCTCCAACATAGAGCCAGTGCAGGGCGGACGGCTAGCGTTTCGTCCGCGCCGGCCCCATGGGGAAGCTCTGGAGGGCATCATGGCGAAGGAGCAACCTTGGCCTTTTGATCGGGGTGACGCCGGGGCCGGGCAGCCTCGGACGCAAGAGGGCGTGCCCGGCGCGCCGGGCGGCGCGACTTCCCAGGACATCGGCAGCGAGCCGGTCTCGCGCGGGCCTTTTGGAGACGAGGGCGGCGCGGGGTCGTACCCCGGCGGCCCGACGTACTCCGAGGGGACCACGCCGGAGGACATTCCGAACGCCGAGCCATGGGTGCCCCCGACCGAGAAGATCAGCGGGCCGCCCATGGAGCCGACCGATTAACGGGAGCCTTTGCACCCTTCCGTGCGCAAGGCCGTGACGTCTCCGTCGATTTCGAGCTTCACCGACTCGTAATCGATCGCGGCCACGCGCTCCTCCGCGTTGCAGCCCATCCGCCCCTCCAGCACGAGCGTGTAGGTGACGGACCGGCCTCCGTTGTCGGGGATTCGCTCCTCGACTTCGAGGGTATCACCTCGCTTCTCGTCCGCCTTTCCATCGCCGTCCTCGGCCCTGCACGCGACGACCACGGCGGCGCTCGCGCGCGCCGTCACGGTCGCGCCGCTCTTGTTGCGCAGGCGAAACGAGACGACCGCGTTTTCGCCCGCGCACCGGGCGCCGGGCTCTCCGACGACCTCGATGCTCGCTTCCTCTCCGGCGGCGGCGTCCGTCGTGACGAGCGCGAGCGGGGCGAGGAGGAGCCAAAGCGTGCTCCGAAGCATCCTGTTCACGGGGGGACTCCTTTTCGAATGGGTCGGGCGCGCGGGGGTAGGGTAGAGGCGCGGCGGTATGCCATGGGCGCGTGACCGGGCGAGAAGGAAATGCCCGGAGGGCGCGCGCCGGAGCTCGTATGCAAAGGATTGGCCGAAGAACCTGGAGGGAGAGCGCGCGGACGACGAATGCCCCGGGCGCGATCCCTCCGGCACAGGGAAAAACCTCGTTATCCGAGGGGCGCGCTCGACGCCCATACCCGCCCTTCCGGGCGCGCGTTTGCATTGGTTTTCAGGGGCCTTGTGAGGTGGCGGGGCCCGGGCGGTCGGACCAAGCTCCGAGAACGGTGCCTGGAGCCCCGGGGGGAAACGGAATGCAAGAGCTCGAGCTGCGGCCGAAGCCGTCCACGAGCGCGGACGAAATGCGCCGCGGCTCGATTTCCACCCAGCGCCTCGCGGGAGCTTCGGCGCTGTCGGAGATAGGAGAGGCCTGGGGCGCGCTCGATGCGCTGCAGGACACCCCGATGCAGCAAAGCCTCTGGACGGAGAGCTGGCTGTCAGCGAGCGGCGCGGGCGATCGATTGCGGGTCCTCGTCGCGACGTCGTCGCTCGAATCACCCTCGATTGCGGCGCTCGTCCATCATGGCGGCCTTTCGCCCTCGCTCTTGCCCGCCGGGGCGATCGAGCTCGGCGAGCCCGTCGATCTGTCCCGCGGCGGCCCCGGGTCGCTCCGGGCGCTCTGCCAGGCGCTCGCCCGTGGTCCTTGGCCGGTGCACCTGCCGCGCGTGCTTTCGACCTCGCCCACGATTCTGGCCCTGCGCGAGGCCTACCGCCGCCGCGGCGTCGTCCGCGTCGGTCCCGCAAAGCCTTGCCCGTTCGTCCCGCTCGACGCCTCGTGGACCGAGCCCGAGCGCCGCCTCTCGTCCCGTCGGCGCCAGGATCTGCGCCGCGCCGAGCGGCAGGCCGAGCGCCAGGGCAAGATCTCGTATTCATTCCTCTCGCCCGCGCCCGAGGAGGCGGAAGGCGTGCTCGACGAGGCCTTCCGTGTCGAAGCCAAAAGCTGGAAGGGCCGCGAGGGCACCGCGATGTCGTTCGACCCGGTCGTCGGCACGTTTTTCCGGACGTACGCCCTCGCCGCCTCGCGCCGCGGGATCCTGCGCGTCGCGTTCCTTCGTATCGGCGACGTCGCCGCGGCGATGCAGCTCGCGGTCGAGCATGCCGGACGCTACTGGCTGCTCAAGATCGGCTACGACGAGGCGTTTCGACAGGCCTCGCCGGGCATCCTGCTCCTCCGCGAGAGCCTTCGCCGCGCGGCCGAGCAGGGGCTCTCGACGTATGAATTTCTCGGCGGCGTCGCGCCGTGGATCAAGCCTTGGACGAACGAGGAGCGCGCCACGGTTTCGCTCGGCGCGTATCCGGTGAGCCTCGCGAGCGCGTCCGCGCTGTCGCGCCAGGCCGCCGCGCGCGTGCTCCGGACATTGAGGAGGCCATTTCGATGGATGACACGATCCGAGGTCTGAAGCAGGCCGCACTCGCGGCATGGGAGCCGATCGCGAAGCGCGCAGGGCGCGCGTACGTCGCCGGGCCGCGGATCACGGACGCCCTCTCGCTCAGCCGGCAATTCTGGGACGCGGGCATGGGCGTCGTCGTTTGCTTCTGGAACGGCGAGAACACGTCCCCGCGGATCGTGGCGAACCGCGCGCTCGCCACGCTCGAGTCGTTCGCGGAGGCGGACGGAGACCATTACCTCGCGATCAAGGCCCCGGCGCTCGGGTTTTCGCGGGATCTCGTCCGGGAGATCGTGACGCGCGCGGCGCTCTCGTCCGCGCGGGTGCATTTCGACGCGCAGCGGCCCGAGGCCGTGGAAAAGACGCGGGCGCTCGCGGAGAGCGTCATGGGCGGGGGGACGACGATCGGATTCACCTTGCCCGGACGTTTTGCGCGCAGCGTGCGGGACGCGACCTGGGCGGTCCGGCGGAACGTGCCCGTGCGCGTGGTGAAAGGCCAGATGGCGGATCCAACGGCGCCCGAGCTCGATCCGCGCGCGGGTTTTCTCGCGGTGATCGACGCGCTCGCGGGCAGGGCGCGGCACGTGGGCGTCGCCTCGCACGACGCGCCGCTCGTGCGTCAGGCGCTCCAGCGGCTCGTCTCGAACGGGACGCCGTGTGAGCTCGAATTGCTCCTCGGCTTGCCGTTCGGGCCGGCCTTGCGGGAGGCGCGCACGTTCGGCGTGCCGGTGCGCGTGTACGTGCCGTTCGGCGAGGCCCGATTGCCTTACCATTTCACGGAAGCGCGGCACAATCCGCGCGTGCTCGCCTGGCTCGCCCGGGACCTCTGGCGCGCGGAGCGGGCGCCGCGGGCGAAGGTGCCGGGCTATACTAGCGCCCCTGCTTGATTCGTTCCTGGGCTTTTCGCCCTTTTTTCGTGAGGATCGGCTCGAGCCAGCGCGAGGCGGCCGGCGCCGTGTTCGCCGTGCGCGCCAGAATGCCTCGGCAGAGCGGCAAGGTGATTTCGAGCGGGCGCTTCGGTAACACCTCGTTCACGAGCGCGAGCTCGACGTCCTCGACGGTGAGCGGGCGCGGGCCGGAGAAGGTCATCGCGGCCTCCTCGTGATCGACCTGCAAATCGAGCATGGGCGTCTGCACGGCGTCGGGCATGACGAGCGTCACGGCGATGTCGTGGCGGGCGAGCTCCATCGCGGCGGCGAGCGTGAATCCACGCACGGCGAACTTCGACGCCGCATAAAGGGAGAGGCCCGGCACGGGCGCGAGCGACGCGAGCGAGCCGATGTTCACGATGTGCCCGCCCCGTCCCCGCGCGATCATCCGCGCCGCGGCCGCGCGCGTGCCGAGCACCGTGCCTTTCACGTTCACGTCGAGGTGAAAATCCACGTCGGCGGCCGCCAGATCCGGGACCCAGCCGGGCTTCAGCACGCCCGCGATGTTCATGACGACGTCGAGCCCAGCGCCCTCGCGCTCGGCCCGATCGAGCGCCGCTTCCCAGTCCGCGGCCTCGCGCACGTCGAGTTTGACGAGACGAACGTTCGTCCCCCACGCGCCTTCCGCCGCGCGTTTCTCCAGGGCGGCGAGGTTCACGTCCGTCGCGACGACGATGTCACCACGGCGCGCAAAAACCCCCGTCATGTGCGCGCCGATTCCACTCGCGGCGCCGGTCAAGACCAGGACGGCCATCGTCTCCTCCTAAACCGAAAGAGCCGCGTCGGCGGCGCGGGTTTTGGTATCGTCGCGCGTGGGGCGCGCGGGTTTGCCCAGCGTGAGATCGCCGAACGAGAACGTCGGCGTGACGCCGGGGAACAGGGCGTAGGCGCTGAGCTCCGAGGAGCTGACCATCGCGGGGAAATCCGGGTTTTGCCGGGACGCACCCGCGACCTCTTTCTCCTGCACCATCGAGATGTACTGGTCGAGCCCGCGCTCGAGCGTGTTGCCGTTGATCACGACCTCCATCCCGGTGTCCTCGGCGTACCGGCGGAGCCCCGGGATCCGCGAGGCGCGCGGGGCGTACGCGTCGGGACCCACGCCGTTCTCGCTGGTCACGAAGATCCCCTCGCTCGTCCGCACCACGATCGAATGGTTGCCCTCGGTATGGCCGGGCGTCGCCATGAGCACGACGCTCTCGCCGAGCTTCGTGTCGCCGTCGAGCAGGACGATCCGCGAGGGATCGACGCCGTCGATCCCGCCCGGGCAATACCAGTCGCGCTGCGGCGGCGCGAGCGCGAGCGTGCTCTCCCATTCCTGGCGCATGACGAGCAGCTTTGCGCGCGGAAGGAAACCAGGACGGCCCTGCGTTCCGAGCCATCGGCGTACGTCCTGCGTGTGCAGGTGATCGTACGTGATGTAATCGATGTCCTCGGGCGAGAGCCCCGCCTCGGCGAGGCACGACTCCACGGTGCCGAGCTCGGGCGCGATGATGCGCTGCCCGAGGTCCTTGAAGGGGCCGAACATGCCGCCGAGGCGCTTGAAGAACGGCGTCTCGGCATTGGCGCGGATGTCGGAGGGCGAGGCGAGCAGGGTGCGGAGCCTCCCTTCGGCCTCGAATTGCACGAGAAAGACGCGGTTCAGGATGTGCACGAACGGCGTCGGGCCGCGGAAAGCGTCGCGCAGCGCATACCGCGTCGGATAGGGGACACGCACGAGCCCGCGAGATCGATAACAGGGCACCGGCGGCGCCGAGAGCAGCTCTTCGCGCAGGCGCGCCGCGCGCTTGCGGACCTCGCGCAGGCGATCCTCGGGGCGCGACGCGTCACGGGCGCCCGCGAAAATGTCGATCGGTCGGAGCACGGGATCCAAAGGTTCGCGCATGACAATCTCGCTCCTCGTTCGGGTCCCTGCCTATCACGAAGGTGCGTCGCCGAGAACCTCCGTGCAATCGTGTCAACGTGTGCCCAGATGTGCCCGAGAGGGCCGCGGGTCTGGCGCCGAGATCAGGAAAACGGCTGAAGAATCGGAGAGGCACGGTGGATGCCTTCCAGCAGCTCCGCTGCCCGGAGGTTCCCAAGCATGAAGCTCTTCCACGCCCTCTTCCTTTCGCTCCCCCTCGTCACCGCCGTCGTGATCGACGCCCACGACGCCGCAGCCTGCGGCGGCTGCGTCCCGCCGCAAGACGAGTCGACGCAAGTGACCGGCCACCGGATGGTCTTTTCGGTCTCGCAGACCTCCACGACCCTCTGGGACCAGATCGAATACTCCGGCGACCCCACGTCGTTCGCGTGGATCCTGCCCATCAAGGGTCAAGTCGAGGTCGGTTTGTCCTCGGACGCGGTCTTCGCAGTTTTGAGCGAGCGCACGGCGACGTCCGTCGCAGCGCCGCCCCTGAACTGCCCGCCGCCGCCCTCCTGCTGGGGCAGCTGGGAAGGAGGCGGCTCCGGCTCCGGGGGCATGGGCGGCGGCGACGCAGCCGGCGGCGGCGTCGACATCATCACGCAGGAGGTCGTCGGCCCCTACGAAACCGTGCAACTCTCGTCGTCCGACCCGAACGCGCTCAAGGACTGGCTCACCACGAACGGTTACAACGTCAGCCCCGACGTCGCTCCCATCATCGACGCCTACGTCGGCGAGGGCTTCGACTTCCTCGCGCTGAAGCTCGTCCCCGGCCAGGGCGTGGGTTCGATGCGTCCCGTCCGCATCACCACGCTCGGCGCGAGCAACACGCTGCCCCTGCGCATGGTCGCCGCAGGCACGGGCGCGTTCGCCCCGATGACGCTCTGGGTCTTCGCCGAGGGCCGCTACGAGACGAAGAACTTCTCGTCGTTCCAGATCGCCCCGGCCGACATCGTATGGAACTGGGACGAGGGCAATTCGAACTACGCGGCGCTGAAGGACGACGCATTCAAGGCATCGAACAATTCGAACTGGCTGAACCAGTACGCGCAGCCGACGTCCTCGTGGGACATCCGCGGTCGGCTCGAACAGCTCGTGAGCTTCCTGCCGGATCAGAGCGGCTACGGCGATCCAGACGACGGATACGCGACCGCAAACGAGGAGCTCCAGGCCGACCTCGAAAAGATGTTCGGCGGGATCAACGAGACCGAGCTCTGGCTGACGCGCATCAACACGGAGCTCGCCCGGGCCTCGCTGAACAAGGATCTCGCGCTCGGCGCAGCAACGGCGCAGGATCCAGTCTCGAACTTCTTCCAGGCCACGCAAGCCGTCGGCACGCCGCCCACGTGCCCCGAGTACCCGCCCTGCGATCCAGGCACGGAGATCCCCGGCGATCCAAACGGCGGCGGCTGGTGGAACAACCTCGGCGACGGCAAGGGCAACGGGAGCGCCAGCAGCTCGAGCTGCGCCGTGTCGAGCGGCACCGAGACCACAGCCGCACTCGGGCTCCTCGGCGTCGCACTCGGTTTGTCCGTGGCCCGCCGCCGCTCGAGCCGCCGCAAGTAGGGACGCGCGGAGCGGAGCGGGGCTTTGCCCCGCACCCCAGCAGGGGGCTGTCCGCCCCCTGCACCCCGGACCAGGCACGGCCTGGACCGAAAGCCGAGAAACCGCGCGATGCGCGGTTTCTCGG
>NZ_JASBQE010000133.1 GCF_029960785.1 Polyangium sp. 15x6 | reverse complement strand
CCTCGGCCTGTTCGATGAACTGCGCATCGCGCAGTTCATCGACCCCGGGTCCAGCGCTTGCGCTGGTCCGGGTCCAGGGGCGGACAGCCCCTGGTGGGGCCTGGGGCAACGCCCCAGCGAGGCGCCTTCGAGCTCAGCCGAAGTGATACGCGGACAACCGCTTCCCCCAGACCGCGCCGTTGTACGCCGTCGTTCCTCGATCGGCGCCTGCCGCCCCTGCGACGACCATCAGCGGCAAGAGGTGCTCCTCCCGCGGATGCGCGAGCCGCGCGGCCGGCGCGCTTGCCCATGCGGCGAGGCGCGCATCCCGCTCGTTCGACGGCAGCGCCATCGTCTCGCGTAACCAGGCATCGAACGCCTCCGACACTGCGCCCGCGCTTGGATCCCGGAAGCCACGCATGTTGTGATACGTCATGCCGCTGCCGAGGAGGAAGACCCCCTCGTCCCGCAGCGGCGCGAGCGCGCGGCCCATCGCGAGGTGCTCCTCCGGGTCGAGGCCGAGCTTCAGCGACAGCTGGATCGTTGGCACCTCCGCGTCCGGATACGTGAGCTTGAGCGGCACGAACGTGCCGTGATCGAAGCCGCGCTTGCCGTTCGTCGCCGTCTGGAACCCCGCCCCGCCGAGCAGCTCCTGCACCCGCGCCGCCAGCTCCGGGGCGCCGGGCGCCGGCCATTGCAGCTCATACGATTCGGGCGGGAAGCCGTAATAATCGTAAAACATCGGCGGCCGCTCGGCCGTCATCACCGTCGGCACGGGCTCCTCCCAGTGCGCCGAGATCACGAGCAAGGCCGACGGCTGCGTCTTCGGCAGCGCGCGGATCGAGCGCAGGTAGCCCGCGAGGTCGTCGAACTCCGCCTTGCTCATCCCCACGTCGACGAACGGCCACGGACCGCCGCCGTGCGGCAGGAACACCACGGGCAAACGCCCCGGGACCGAAGGCTTCGCGCGCTCGTCCGCCGAAGGCTCGGCGACGCCGCCAAGAGCGCCCGGCAGCGCCGCGATCGTCGCTGCTCCGGCGATACCCGCGACGATCGCCTGGCGGCGCGTGAGGCCCTCTTCACGTTCCTCGCTCATGCATTCTTCTCCTCAGCGTGGGACCGAGGAAGGATGCACCCGCCCCCTCGTGCAGACCAGAGCACGCTCGGGAGACACACTGTTCTCCTCAGGGCAACAATCGTGGCAGGCGCGTCACATCGCCTTCTCGACGATTTCGGCCCCCAGCCACCCGAGCGCGGTGGCGAGGGACGTCGTCCGGTGACGCTCCGGATGCCAGGAAAACAAGAGGACGAGGACCTTCGCGGGGACCGCGCCGGTTCCGCCGGCCGCGAGGATGAGCGAGCGTACCCGCTCCACCTCGTCGTCCGGGCAACGGACGGTCAAACCCTCGATCTGGACGAGTCGTTGCAATGTCCCACTCCGAGCCAATGCCAGCGGAGCACGAGGAGGCCCTGGGCCCCGCTCGTGGCGCTGGGCCGAGGGGGGCTCACGCGGCGTTCGTCGCGCGCCTTTCAACGATGGAAATGGCGGCTTGGGGGCTCAGGCAAAGCCCCGCGACGGGCGCGGAGGGGCTCGGGCTTCCTGCGGCGTGCGGCGCTCGTAAACACAGCCCGCTTCTTCGCGGCGACGGGTGAGCTCTTGGCGACGCTCCTCGGCGTGGAGGCGCTCCGCCACGATGCGGGCCTCGTCCCAGAGCAGCGCTCCGGTCGGAGGGTCGATCGCGGGGGCGTTGGCTTCCGAGGTGCGGGAGCGTGTCGACGACAAGGACGATGGATCCCCGCGCTCGTGCTCCGCTGCTGGTGGTGGATGGCGGTGCGGCCCGGGCGAAGCCACCGGCGCAACCTCGAAGCGCCGACCGCCCGACGCCACCGATCGCGCGATGTGCGGCACGGCCCTGCCCCCGCCGTTCACCGCGCGCGCGAGGTCCGCGGCGAAACAGCCTCCTTCGACGCCGAAAAAGACGCCTACGAGCGCGAGCACCGAGAGCAGCGTGACCACGACGCCCGGACGTGCTCCCCCTCGCCGCCTCGCGCGGCCAGCATCGGCGATGCCGGAGAGAGGAGAAGGGACGCCGATCATTTGACGTCACACTAACGGCGGGGGGCCGCCGAACTCAAGGACAAAGCGCGCGACCCTGAGGTTTTTCCGTGGGATCACTCCGGCTGGAGCGCAGACCCGGGACGACGGAGGCGCCCCCGCCCACGGGGCCCCTGCCCGCTCCCGTTTCGTGTATGGGTTTGCCATGAGCGAGACGATCGGGCGCGACGGCTACCCTCACTTCCTGGTCATTCCGACGCGCTGGATGGACAACGACATCTACGGCCACGTCAACAACGTCGTCTATTACTCGTATTTCGACACCGTCATCAATCGCTGGCTCATCGGCGAAGGCGGGCTCGACATCGAGCGCGGCGACGTGATCGGCGTGGCCGCGGAGTCGCATTGCCGGTACCTGCGCGGCGTGTCGTTCCCGACGGACATCGACGCGGGGCTGCGCGTGGGCAAGCTCGGCCGCTCGAGCGTGCGTTACGAGATCGGGCTCTTCCCGCGCGGCGAGGCGCTCGTGGCCGCGGAGGGATATTTCGTCCACGTCTTCGTGGATCGGGTGAACCGAAAGCCGACGCCGATCCCCGATCGGATCCGCGCCGCGCTCGAGCGGCTCGTCGTGCCTTCCGGCGCTGTTTGATGGCCCCGCAAAGGTCTTGCGTTCGTCCCGCCGGTCCCGCATCCTTCGCGCTCGTTCGGGATCCTTCCCGGTAGGAGGTGCTCGAAGAAAAAGATGCTCAAGCGTCGCCTCGCGGTCACGCTTCTTCTCCTGCTCCCGCTCCTCGCGCTCGTAGCCCCCGGAAGGGCGCTCGCCGAGGAGTCCGAGACAGCGCCCGCGCCGGCGAGGAACGCCGTCGCCGAGGCGCGCGCCCGCGGAGAGCTGCGGTGGGGGAACGATTCCCAAGGCGGCGCGCCGTACGTCTTCCAGGATCCGATGGATCCGAACCACCTCATCGGCTTCGAGGTGGACTTCGCCGCCGCGCTCGCGAAGAAGCTCGGCGTGCGCGCGAGGCCCGTGCAAGGGCAGTGGGACGGGCTGCTCGAGCTGCTCGCCCGCGGCGATTTCGACGTGGTCGTGAACGGCATCGAGGTCGCCGAGGAGAAGAAGCGCGTCGCCGATCTGTCGCGCCCCTATTACGTCGCCGCCATGCGGCTCACGGTCCGCAAAGGCGACGCCGGCGCGCCGCGCACGCTCGAAGCGCTGCGCGGGCGCAAGCTCGGCACCTTGCCCGGCTCGCTCGCCGCGCGGCTCGCAACGCGCGAGGGCGCCGAGGTGAAGACGTACGACGGCGGGCAAAACGACATCTACGACGACCTCCGGATCGGCCGCACCGACGCGGTCCTGCTCGACGATCCGATCACGCTTTATTACGGGGCGATCGATCCCGCGCTGGAGGTCGTCGACGGATCGTTCGGCGAGGTCTCGTATGCCGTGGGCGTGCCGAAGGGCGACGCCGAGACGCTCGCCGCAGTGAACGGTGCGATTGACGAACTCGCGAAGGACGGCACGCTCGCCGCGCTGTACGCGCGCTGGGGCCTCTGGAACGAGCCCACGGAAAAACTGCTCGGGGGGCCCAAGCCCCCGTCCACGGTCGTCGCCGAGGCGCATGACGCGTGGCGCGCGGCCGTCGGAAAGCCGCTTCCGTTCTGGTCACGCGTGACAACGCGATATCCGGCGACGCTCGGCCTGTTCGCGCGGGGCGCGCTGCTCTCGCTCGTGGTCTCGGTGCTCGCGATGGCCGTGGCCGTGACGCTCGGCATGGCGCTCGCGCTCGCGCGGGTCTATGGGCCGAAGCCACTCCAGTGGCTCGCGGTGGGCTACATCGAGCTCTTCCGCGGCACGCCGCTCCTCGTGCAGCTCACGATGGTCTACTTCGGCCTGCCCGAGCTCGGCGTGACCCTCTCGCCGTTCGTCGCGGGCGTGATCGCGCTCGGGTTGAATTATGCCGCGGCCGAGGCGGAGAATTATCGCGCTGGGCTCGGCAGCGTGCCGGCGGGGCAGATGGACGCGGCGCGGACGCTCGGGCTCTCGAAGCTCGCGTCGCTGCGCCACGTGGCGCTGCCGCAGGCGATCCGCGTGGCCCTGCCGCCGACGACGAACGATTTCATCGCGCTGCTCAAGGACAGCTCGCTCATCTCGGTCGTCACGTTGACCGAGCTCACGAAGACGTATACGAGCCTCGCCAGCGCCATGCGGGACCACCTCGGCCTCGGCCTCGTGGTGGCGCTGTTTTACCTCGGCTTGAGCCTCCCGTTCGCGCGGCTGTCGCGCAGCGTGGAGGAGCGGCTCGGATCGAAGGTCCGGCGGCCGGCTTCCGCTTGAAGGAGGGAACGATGTCGATCTGCGTCACCGATCTGGTCAAGCGACACCCGGGCGCCGCCGCGCCCGCGCTCGCGGGGCTCTGCATGAAGGTGCCGACGGGCAAGATCGCCAGCGTCCTCGGGCGCAGCGGCGCCGGAAAGACCACGCTCCTGCGTTGCTTGTCCGGGCTCGATCCTTTCGACGGCGGAACAATCGACGTCGGCGGCGTGACCTTCGGCGCGGGCGCGAAGCACGGATCGTTTGGCGGGAAGATCGGGCTCGTCTTCCAGAGTTTCGAGCTCTTCCCGCACCTCACGGTGCTCGACAACTGCACGCTGGCGCCGCGCGTCGTGCGGGGCGAGGCGCGCGCGCGCGCGGAAGCACGGGCCAAGGAGCTGCTCGCGGAGCTCGGCATCGAGGACAAGGCGAAGGCGTATCCGGAGGCGCTCTCCGGCGGGCAGAAGCAACGCGTGGCGATCGCCCGCGCCCTCGCCATGGAGCCTTCCGTGCTGCTCTACGACGAGCCCACGAGCGCGCTCGATCCGGCGCTCAAACACGAGGTCGGCCGGACGCTGCGGCGCGTGGCCGGGACGGGCGTCACGCAGATCGTCGTGACGCATGATCTTCCCGTGGCGCGCGAGGCGTCGGATCTCGTGTTCGTGCTCGACAAGGGGCGCGTGGCGGCCTTCGGCCGGCCGGACGAGGTGATCGCCGAGGCGGCGTGAAGCTGCCCTAGCCTCGAGCCAGGGGGGGCGTCCTTCGCGGAGACCCTTCGCGATGAGACTACCCAGACGGCGGCGCCCTGCGTTACGATGGTCGGCCTCATGCGCGCGGTCAGCCTCAACATCCCCGTCGGCTTTCGACAGGACGAGCCACGGGAGCTCTACAAGTTCGCCACGATGGCGAGCATTGCCTGCGGAGGCCCCGGCGTCGACGAGCGGTCGATCAAGCGCGCGATCCAGCAGGCGAAGGAGTCGTGGGCGAAGATCGTCGCGCTCGTCTCGTTCCCCGCGCACGGCGGGCCGATCGGGCCTTCCGTCGAGCCCGAGGACGTGCGGAACGTGGTGCGAGATCAGTGTACCGCGATGCTGCGCGTGGCCGAGTGGCAAGGCGCGCGGATCTTCGCGGTGAAGGCGACGGATCCGCTGCTGCTCGCGGCGACGGCGAACCTGCGCGTGGCCGACGCGATCCTCGACGGCGCGTTCGACGGGCTGTCGATGGACGTGCCCGTGATCGGCCCGTTCGAGGGCCCGATGCTCGACTACGTGCGCACCGGCGGGCTCGATTATCTGCGGGAGGCGTACGCGGATCGGGGCTACCGCGCGGATGGAAACCTGATCCCGGAAGGCGAGGCGGACGCGATGCTCGAGAACGCCGCGGCCGCCGCGGAGAACGCGCTCAGGCTCGCGAGGACGAGTCGCTTCGACGTGATCGGGGTGCACGGGGAAGGCCCGCTCGCGGTGGAGATCGCGGGGGCCGTGCGGACGGCGCTGGAGAGCCAGGGGTTGCTCTCGCGGTAGCGGTCGCTTCGCGAGTTACAGCGGTCGCTTCGCGAGCTACAGCGGTCGCTTCGCGAGTTACAGCGGTCGCTTCGCGAGTTACAGCGGTCGCTTCGCGAGTTACAGCGGTCGCTCCGCGAGTTACAGCGGTCGTGTCACGAGCCGCAGCGGTCGCTCCGCGTCGTACAGCGGTGATGCCGTGACGGGAGCAGGCGGCGCCCCGACGCGCAGCGGTGGCTCCAGGGCAGGACGAGACGGCGAACGGACGGGCGCAGGTGGTTTCGTGATGGCCCGAAGTTCGTTAGGCTACGCCGCATGCCCATCAATCTCGAAACAATCCCGAAGACGCGAAGGCTCACGCTCATTCGATTGGGTGAGCAGTTCGGCTCGCAAGACACGCTGGATCAAGCAAACCAGACGCTCGGCGCGTACGAGAAACACGCGCCGCCGCTCAGGATGTCGGGCTTCGGCGCGAAACATGCGGCAGAGCTCGCAGGAGCGCGCGACGGGCTGGTCGAAGCGGGCGTGGGGCGCGAGGCGGCCAAAGGCAAAAAGAAGGTGACGGGCGAGGCCTACGTCAAGGCGTACAACCAGGCGGCGACGGCGCGGATCAACGCGCGCACGGTGCTCGCAGGGGTCAAGGAGGACCTGGAGGCGAGCGGGGAGTCCGAGGAGGCAACGGCGACGGTCGCGGCAGCGTTGCGGCAGACGCGGTCGGCGGCGAAGAAGGCGGAGCCCTTGGCGCAGCAGCTCGCGCTCCTGGCCGATACGCTGAAGCACCCGGCGGTGGCCGCGATGGCAGCGGATCAGGGCGGGCCCGAGGCGCTGGTGGACGTTCAAGCGTCGATCCCGGTGCTGCGAAAGGCCGACCAGGAGGACGTGGGCGGTCGCGGGACGCCGGTGGAGACGGAGACGCTCGATCTGCTCGACGGGATCATCGTGCAACTCGTGCGAAGGGCGCGGCGGGCCGCACTGGCGGCGTCGAAGCGGCTCGGGAACCCAGCGATGGCGGAGGCGTTCAAGCTCGACAAGCTCTACCGGTCGAAGGGCGGGAGCGGCGCGGAAGACGAGGGGGGCGAGGACGAGGACGCGGAGGAAGTCAAGGGGTAAGTGGAGGGAGGCTGCTCATCCGCCGACACCTCCCGAGCCCGCGGACCGGCTCGGACGCCGCGCTCGTCTCCGTGACCGGGGACCACCACGTCCCCGAAGGTTCTCAGGTCGACGGCTCGGCGCCCTTTCGCGCTGCTTCGAGCTTGTCCCGGAGCTCGTCAAAAGACCTGAGCATGTCTCGGTAATACTTCGGGGTCAGGCCTGCTTGCATCGGAATTTCGCCTTTCGCCCGAGCCTCGCTCCGTCGCGCGAGCTCCGCTTCCAGCCCACGTTCGAGCTCCGCGGTGAGGGGTTCGAGCACGGCGAGGCCCTCCTCGGGCTTGTGGGTGCGCAAGCAAGACTCCACGTACGTCTCAGCCTTCAGGCATTGTTCCCAGAGGCCCGTGAAGCCCAGCCGGACCAGCTCGTTCCAGGCCTCCCGGCAGACCTCGAATGGCTGTTCGAGCTGAGAGGCTGCCCAGAGGAGGTCTCCGGCGATGCACCGCCGCATGCTGAGCACGAGGTCTACTGAGGCTTCGCCCTCGCCAGCGCGCGCCGTGAAATCCGCCTCAATCTGTTTGTAGTCGGCGGCGACGTCGGCGAAGCTCCGCTCCTGCGTCCTTGCAAAGGTCTTGACGACGGCGCTGCGCGCGTTGGAGAACTCGTCATAGAGGGCATCGAGCCTCTCTTCTTCCGGGTTAGGCGTGTGCGCCTCGTCGAGCCGCCGGGTGCTTCGCTCCGGGTCAAGCTCGCCTCTTTGCTGGGCCAGGAGCGCGCCCCGGAGGTCGCCCAGGCGCTCGAGCTCCTGTTCGTAAAAGCCCGCGCGGCGCTTCGCCGCCTTGGTTTCGTCGAACCCGCGCTCGAGCTCGGCGATGAGGGGTTCGAGCACGGCGAGCCCCTCCTCGGGCTTCTCGTCATACCGGCAGCACTCCGCGTAACACCAGGTCTTCATGCACCTGACGTGAATGTTCGTGAAACCGAGGCGAACGAGCTCGTTCCACGCTTCGCGGCAGACCTCGAAGGGCGGATGTTTTTCGTTCGCGAGCAAGAGGATGGCCTCGGCAATGCGTCGCCTCGTCTCGAGCACGCCGAGCTCGCTGTCGCCTGCGCGCGCCACGAGCTCCGCTTCGAGCCGGCGGTAGTCGTCGACGGCCTCGGCGAAGGTCCGGTTCCGCTCCAGCGATCGGACCAGGAGGGCGTCGTGCGCCTTCGCGAATGCCGAGAGGAGTTGAGCGATTGTTTCTACTTCCGTAACCATATCTGTCCTAATAGTACCATCTGATATGCGGGTAGATGCAGGACGCCCATGACTCATCCGTCAATTCGAATCCTTTGGGCCATGTTCCGCTGCCCTTGCACAACTCAAAGCACGTGGCACATCTCTTATTGCCTTCGACATGCCCTGGCAAGTCTGCCCAAGGTGACCCCAGACAAGCGTTGAGATGGTCTTGACAGGACACCGGGCCTGACTTCTTTCGACCTACCTCCGCAATCTCCGACTTGCCAATCTCCACCGACGCGGCGATCACGACGACGATGGGGGCCGCCTCGATGATGAGGTCGGCGAGGGCGATCGCCACGACCACGAGCGAAGGGTGCCCGACGAGTCCACGCTCGGCCGCCGTCTGCCCGTTCGCAGGCGCGGGCGACGCGGACAGGCGCAGCTTGCGCAGCCTGAGGAGCTCCTCCGGGACGGTCATACCTCGCAGCGCGATTCGCATGCAGCCCGCGAGATCCGCGTGGGGCACGCCCGTCGACGCCACATCGACCACCCGGCCGTCTTCGTCGACCTTCACCGCGACGTCGAACGTGTAGTATCCCCCCGAAAGGTCACCACCGAACTCATCCACGCACGCTCGCAGGCGCTCCGCGGTGGCGTCGGGGACACGCGGCCGGTCGTCCTGCAGCGCGAGTTGTCTGACCGTGGCCCCGCAGCCGAGCGGCACGAGCGCCGCCGTCGCGCAACCGAGGAGCCCGAAGGAGAAGATGGTGCGCAGACGCGAAACCTTCATTCTCGGGATGCAATCAGGAAAACTCGAATCCTGGCAAGGATGAGCCTCACCCCTTCCCCACCCCCCGCCGCGCCCGCTCCGCCTCGGCCATCAGCCGCCCGTAATCGAGCCGTTCGAGCGCCGCGCGCGCCTCCGCCATACTTTCCCCCGCAACGGACGCCCCGAGCCCGAGGAGGAGCCTGCGCGCGAGCTCCTCGCGGCGCAGCGGGCTCCCGCGCAAAAGATCGAGCGTCACGAGGCCGGAGCCTCGCGCGACATCGAAGAGGCCTTCCCGCGCCGCGGTGCGCGCGCGATCCTCGAAAATGCGCTTCAGCGCCCGCTCGGGGATCACGCGGCGTTCGAGGACCAGCACGAGCAGCGCGAGCCGCTCGATCGCGCCGCGATCGAGCCCTGCCGCCATCGGATCGAGCTCCAGCGCATCGACGGGCTCGATCCCGAGATCGCGGCAAAGGTCGGCGAGCTTGGCCCGCGCGACGTCGATATCCAGCGCCGCGGGCTCGATCTCCGCGAGGACCAGGCCAATCGCAGCCAGAATCGGCGCGAGATCGAGGGGCACGCTCTCCGGCAGGAGGCGAGCATCTTGCGCGGCCGGCGCGGCAGAGGGCTTCGCGGTCCAGTTTTTCAGAAATGACATGGCTCTATCCGCTGGGGTTGGTTTTGCCCGGGTCGTCGAACAAGGAGAATGCGAGCTCGGCCGCGACGCGCGGGAAATCACCGAGCGCGCGCACGGCGACGACACGCGCCCCGGCCTGCTCGTAGCGGCGTACCTTTTCGCGGTTCGGCGCGTGCAGGAGGAGCACGAACGCCGGCGAGCGCTCGGCCGCGCGCGCGAAGATGGTCGCGTTTTGCCGGTGCGCGTCGTAGTTCGCGTCGAAGTCGCTGTCGGTGATGACCACGCGGATCGGCTGCTCGGAGCGGGTCTCCTCGACGGACGCGGCGAGGATGTCGAACGGGAATTGCGTGCCGCCGCCGATGTAGCGCATCAAGAACTTCGAGAGCACGCGCTCGGAGCGGCAGAAGTCCCACGCTTTTTCGTGGCCCACCGAATAGACGAGCGCGCGCGCCGCGCCGCCTGCGCGGATCGTGCCGGTCGCGAGGATCTGCGCGGCGAGGGTCATCGCATTGAGGGCGCGCTTCGGGTCGGGCATGGATCCGCTCACGTCGAGGTAGATCTCGGTGCGGCCGAGGAACGACGGCGTGCTCTGGCCCTCCTCGTCGGCGATGCGCTCGCGGAGCAGCGGCATCGCGGCGCCGAGCGTCTCGCCGCGGCGGAGGAGCGTGGCGACCCAGTCGATATCGGCCACCGGATCGCCGGGCTCCCATTCGAGGTGCGTGGTGGGCACGAGCGCGTCGGCGAAGACGCGGGCAGGCGGCGGACGGAAAAGGTATTTTTCGGCCTCGCGGCGGTAATGGGCCGCCATGGCCGTCGTGAGCAGCTCGGATTTGCCCGCGCCGTCGCCCGGCATCGCGCCCGCGCGGCGTTCGAGGCTCTGATCGGCGAGTTTTTCCGCGAGGTCCTTCGGGAAGAATCCTTCGCGGATCGCCCGCGCGATCGCCGCTTTTTCGCCCTTCTTCGGCACGAGCGCCGCGGCGAGATCCTCGGCGGAGAGCTCGCCCTCGGCGCAGTCGCCTTCGCCCGCGTGTTTTCGCGCGGGGCTCGCCATCGCGTATCGCCAGGCGATGGAGGCGAAATAGAGATACTGGAGCGTGACGTCGGGCGCGAACGCGAAGAGGTTTTCCGCGACGAGCTTCGCGTCGATGCGGTAGTCCGGAAACGCGCGCTCGAAGGCGGCGGCGTTTTTCCCGAGGAGCTCCCCTTCCCTTCGTTGCCAGAGCTCTTCGATCACGGCGCGCTGGAACGTGAAGAGCACGTCTTCGGGCGAGCGCGCGCCGCGCGCCGCGAGGATGCGGCAGAGGTCGTCCTCGATGGAGGGCCATCCCTGGCCGAGCCGCTCGTCGACGAGCAGATCGTAAAACGGGCCCGTGAGCGAGCGCGGCAGGCGCGGCAGGAACGTGCGTTCGAGCAGGAGGAGGCGCGCGTGCTCGACGGGATGGCCAGGGAACGCGACGTGGTGGCCGATCTCGTGGGCGATCAGCGCCTCGAGCGCGTCGTCGAGCGAGGCCTCGGTGATGGGACGCGCGCCGAGGCGGATCGTGCGCGAGGCGAGGTCGATGCGGGCGAACGTTTCTCCGTCGGGGTCCACGACGGGCTCGCCGATCAGGAGGTATGGCGAGTAGCGGGCGAGCGCGAGGAGGAAGGCGCGCGCGGCGAGGGAGGTGATGCGCTCCTCGGCGCTCAAGGGCTCTCCACGAGCCAGAGGCGCTGCGAGTCGAGCGCGGTCGCGACCACGAGGCCCGCGCGCGAAGCGGCCACGCTGTGTCCACGTTTCCAGTGCGGGAGCGGGACGCGCGCGTCGCTCACGTACACGACGCCCTGGCCGAGCGTGACCGTGGGCAAGCTCGGATCAGGCTCGACTTTGTCGGCGAGGCACGGCGAGCGGAACGCGAGGCTCGGGGCGCCGCGCGCGCCGAGGAGCACGCCGGCGGAGAGTTCGGGACGCTTGCGATCGTGGACGCAGACGAGCGTGGGCGCGCCGAAATGCACGCGGCCCGGCAGGAACGCGGACTCGACCTCGCGCAGATCGATGGTCCGCACCGCGAACGGGCCTTTCCACGTGGAGCGGGCGCGCGGCGCGAGCGCGGCGTCGAGGATGCGGAGGAGTCGGCCTTCGAGGTCGAGCCGCGCGCCAGGGCTCGCGCTCGGCGTGGCCATCGCGGAAGCGACGCAGAGGTTCAGCCACGGCGGCTCGCCGAACAGGCCTTCGCCGAGGTTCCAAGCCTTCGCGAGCAGGCCCATGCGCGCCTCGATCGGGACGGCAGGGAGGGCGTCCGGGAGCATGTCCACGAACAGCCATTCCACGAGGTTTTCCGGCCCGCGCGCGCGCGGCGCGTCGCCCTCGCCCACGACGCCGGGCCGGATGTATCCGAGCCCGATCGCCTCGACCACGAGCCCGAGCCAGGCCTCGAACGCGCGGAGCGAGCCGTCGGATCCGTCGAGGCCACCCGCGAGCCGCTTGCCCGGCCCAGCGAGGAGCGCTTCGAAGAGCGCGCCGTCCCAGCGGGAGAAGCGGCGTTCTCCCTCCCGTGCATGGTGCGTCGCCAGCGCTTCGAGGTCACTCACGGGCCCCTCCTTCGAGGCGCTCGGCGGCGGCGAGCCTGCGCTGGTAGGCCTCGTGGAGGCTCTTCAGGAGCACGAGATCGTCGTAGATCGGCCCCGAGAGATCGGCGCGCTTGAGCAGCTCCTCCATGGCGCGCTGTACCTTGCCCACGCGGCGCTTGAGCTCGGCCGTGGTCGCGCCGAGCGCGGTCGCCTCGGCCTCGTCCTGGAGCTCGCGCACGACGGCGCGGAGCGGCGCGTAGGCGGCGTGCTGGACGGCCGCTTGATCGAAGAGGCGCGTGATCCAGGTGGCCCGATCGAGCAGGAGGACGCGGCTCTCGGCCTTCTGGAAGAACGCGCTCTGCGGGTTCGGGCGGAGCTTTTCGAAGAGCGTGAACGGGAGGACGAGGCGCACGTCGGTCGCGGTGACCTCGCTCTTGCCGCGGAAATACGCGAGGGCCTTGGCGAAGAGCAGGATGGCCTGGAGCGCGCGGGCCGAGACGCCATTTTCGGTCTGCGTGCAGATGTGGACGTTCTTGTCGAGCGGGCAGTCCTCGTTGCAGACGTGCGCGACCTTCTTGCCCGCGAGGTGGAGCGTGTCCTTGTTGCGGTATTCGAGGACGTCCGAGGCCCTGCGGCAAAAATCGAGCTGGCCCGCGAAAAACCCGAGCAAATCGAGCACGCTGTCGGGGACCGGGACGGCGCGGATCTCGGCCTCGGCCTGGTCGAGCTCCTCGGCGGAGAAGACGACGTCGGCGGGGATGCGGGTCTCGGGCGGGCGCGCCGTGGCGACGCGCTCGGCGAGGGCGTCGAGGGAGCGGGCATGGAACGGAGGGGCGCGGACGACGACGTCGATGCGATCCTTGAGGGCCTCGATGACCTGGAACGTGCCGCCGCCAGAGTCCTCGTTCGCCGTGAGATACCAGGCAGATTTGCCAGCGAGCGCGACCTGCTCGAAGCTCTCGGCATAGCCCTCGGCGAGGAGCGAGAGGAGCGCGGACTGGGTCTTCGTGGGGATGCGGTTGTACTCGTCGATGATCTTGACGCGCTTGCCGATCCAGCGGCGCCACTCGACGCGAATCTCGCGAGATTCCTCGGCCTTGACGAGGCTCGCCGGCAAGGGGCTGCCAAGCAGATCAGCCGTGGTGAGCTGGGGATGGCCGTGCTGGACGATGCGGCGGATCTCGTCGAGGGGGATGCCCGCGAGCGCGGCCATGATCGTGGCCATGGTGGTCTTGCCGCGGCCCGGGGCGCCGACGAAGAGCAAGCGCTGCGAGGTGACGAGGCAAAGGAGCGGCAAGAGGACGTACGAAGCATGCGCCGCACGGCCAAGCTCGACGCGCGCCTCGCCCTTGCCGACCGTCGTCGATTCCCCGAGCTCCATGTCGAGGTACGGGCACACGAGGGCCTGTTCGACGATCCACGTGTAAGCGCGGCGGAGCTTGCCCGAGAGGCCCGCACTCCTGCGCGGCCCAAGCACGAGCGCGCCGTCCTTTTCGACGCGGGCGCGGCCGTCGAGCCACGAAGCGACGAGGCGATGAGGATCCATTCGTGCAGCCGACTATGCCAGAGCTCGAGGCAGGAGCGGGAGACCATCGCGCTTCTGGGGGCCGCCGCGCCGGGGCTCTGCCCCGGACCCCGCGGGGGCTGTCCGCCCCTCGACCCGGACCAGGGCAAGCCCTGGACTCGGGGCGGAAGAACTGCGCTCCGCGCAGTTCTTCCGACGGGCCGGTGGCAAGACCAGGGACGACGTTGCCAGTCGCGGCGGTCTCGATTGGCAACGTCGTAGCCAGTCTTGCCTCGGCCTGTTCGATGAACTGCGCATCGCGCAGTTCATCGACCCCGGGTCCAGCGCTTGCGCTGGTCCGGGTCCAGGGGCGGATAGCCCCTGGTGGGGCCTGGGGCAACGCCCCAGCGAAACGCCTCCCTCCTCGATGACCGGATCCTGGCCATCCGCTGACCACCTGTGGCCATCGGAGAACACGCGGAATCGTCTACAGTCGACTTTGGAAGCAACGAATTACCGGCGCTCGCGGCCGGGCGTGGAGGGAAAACCATGAAGCAGGGGTGCCTTGGCTTGCCGATTTCGCGTGGGGGTCGATGTGCGTTCCTTTTGCTGGGCGCGGTGCTCGGTGGTTGCTCGGATGAAGCGGCGCCGGCGGGCCCGCCCGAGATCTTCGAGAACCCGCCGGAGCTCGCTCCGAATGCGGCGGGGGTCCACGAGCTGCGCCTCGCGCCGAGCGAGGTGACGATCGGCGGAAAGAGGTATTGCCTGCGGACGTACAATGGATCGATTCCGGGGCCGACGATCCGCGTCCCTTCGGGGACCGATCGCAGGGTGCGGGTCAATCTGCACAACGACTTCGAGCGATCCGATTATCGCCTCGTGGCTGGGGCCGCGAACACGTCCGCGGTCACGTGCCATGATTTCAACCTGACGAACCTGCACGCGCACGGCACGCACGTCCAGCCGAACTACGCGACGCCCGCGGCGGGGGATCCGTGCGAGGGCTCGGGCTGCGGGCCGGATGCGCGATACCACGCCGACGACGTGCTGCACGAGGTGCCGCCCGGCGAGATGGCGCAATACCGCTGGGATCTCGACGAGGATGGGACGCACCACGCGGGTTTCAACTGGTATCACCCACACATCCACGGATCGACGGCCATCCAGGTGACGAACGGCGCGGCGGGCGCGCTCATCATCGAGGGGGACATCGACGAGGTGCCCGGGATTGCCAAGGCGAAAGAGCGGATCATGGTCCTCGGCGGCGTGCCCATCAACGTCGAATCGACGCGTCCGCTCGCGGACGGAGAAACATGCTCCGAGGACACGATGTCGGCGAACGATTTCGAGGCCGCGGAGAACGATACGAAGCCGACGCTCGTGAGCGGCAAGCTCTTGCCGCACATCAAGACGTCGCCGGATCAGGTCGAGCGCCTGCGAATCGTGCATGCCGGCACCCCGAACGAGCTCGGGATGAAGCTCCACCCCTCGGACGATCCGACCTGCGGTTCGTTCGACGTCCTGCATCCGATCGAGATCACGCAGATCGCCCGCGACGGCATCACGCTGCCGAAGTTTTACGTGAGCGATACGATGTGGGTATCCCCCGGATATCGCATCGAGGCCGTGGTGAAAATGCCCGCCGAGAAGACGACGCTTTGCCTCGTGGGGCGGCGCCCGGCCGATCCGCTCGGGAGCCTCGTGGCGATCTTCGACGTGGATCCGGCGAACGGGGAGCCGACCGAGACGAACATGCCGGAGGAATCGGCCCTCGCAGCGATTGCGCCGCCGACGACGTTCATGGGCAAGGTCGATGGCCAGACGATGGAGGCTAGCTGCGAATCGGTCGACAAGGTCCACCAGAAGATCGCGCTGCTCGTCCCCACGCCGGGCGAGGAGCCCGATCCGGAAAAACCCGCCGAGCTCGGCTCGTGCAATCCGGGCAGCCACATGCACGGCATCGATCCGGACGCGCCGACGTGCATCTGCCCCGCCCCGAACATCAGCTGCCGTCGCTTCGACGATCGGCGCGCCTGGGGATATCGCAGCGACCGGGTGATGGAGGTCGGCACGACCGAGAAATGGGAGATCCGCGCGTTCGACGGGCATCCTTTCCACATTCACATCAATCCGTACCTCGTCTGCGCGAACGATTCGAACAAGGAGCCGAATTTCCCGCACTGGCGTGACACGTTCTGGGTGCAGGCGGAGGACGGGCCGCGGCACATCCTGACGAACTTCCGCAAGTTCACGGGCCAGTTCGTGCTGCATTGCCACAAGCTCAACCACGAGGACATGGGCATGATGGAGCTCGTCGAGATCTGCCCCGAGGGCGATACGGCCTGCCTTTGCCAGGGCACGGACGCCGAGGGCAATTGCATCAGCCAGGCCGGGTGCAAGGCCGAGGATCTCCAGTGCCAGTTCGCCAGGGAAGCGACGGACGCGTACCCGCTCCCGCCCGCGCCAACCCCCGCGCTCTGCGGTCCGTGAGCCACAGCGACCGCGACGTCAGCCCCGGCGCGCCGATTCCCCCGCGCGCCGGGCCAGCGCGTCGACCTGGGCGTCCATCTCCTGCCGCTTCTGCATGCCGCGCTTCGTGCTTCGCACCATGAGGACGATCGAAAGGACGAACGTGCCGAGAAACGAGAGCCACATCTCGGTTCGCGTGATCTCGGGCCCCTCGGGACGGCCCATGGCGATGACCGCGACGACAGCAGCGAGGACGCCGAAAAACACGAGGAACACCGAGACGCCGACGAGGCGATCCCCGGCGTCCGCGGCCCGATCGTAGCTCTGCGCTTGCTCTCTGTCCGCGCGGTCTTTCGAGGCGCGCGCCTCGCCGAGCAGGCTCGCGGCGAGCGCGAAGGGGACGAGGAGGCGGCTCCGGCAATGCTTGCAATCGGAGACGGCCTCGCCCGCGCGGAACGAATGCATGGCGCCGCACCCTTCGCAGCGGACGATCCCCGTCGCGGCGAGGGCCTCGATGTCCGGGAGATCGTACATGATGCCCCAGCCGCGCGTGAAGAGGGCAAGCGACAAGACCCAGCCGCCGAACAGGATTCCGAAATAGAGGAGCGGGAGGCCTATCTGGGTCTGTCCCGTGATGGCCCCCGCGACGAAGGCGAACGTGAGGAACGTGGCGAAGCCGATCGCCCCGAAGACGACCGGTTTGGCGGCCTTCGCGTTTTGCTCGTAAAACGCCGCGACGAACCGCGCCTGGAGCTCTTTCTTGGCCACGGCGACGACGTCGCCGACGTAGGCGAGCATGGCCTTGCGGAGCCTCTCGTCGAGGGGCGTGACGGCACCGCAATGGCGGCAGCGGACGCGGGCGTCGCCGAGCTCGATGGGCAAGGGCGCGCCGCACGTCGGGCAAGTCGGCGCGCGTCCGTGGATGGGCTCCTTGGCTTGCGACGTCATTATGCCGGTTCGGCGTATCACGCGGGCCGCGAGGAGAGCAAGCCGCCTCGTCCCCTACCCTTCCCGCTCGTTCTGGCGTACGGTTGGGCATGCGTCGGATCGGATTCGTTTCGCTCGTGCTCCTCGCCGCGGCCTGCGCCGAGCCGATGGGAGAGCCGGGGACCCCGAGTGCCTGGAAGGAGCCGCCCTGGCTCGTCGTCCGCGTCGACACGGTGGAGGTGACGCCGCTCCGGCCAGGCACGCAGGTGCCATGGGACGACATCGAGCCGCAGCCGACCGACGGCACGGCCTGCGGCATGCTCGGCCGCGTGATGGCCACGACCGACCCGATCACGGGCAAAGGCGCCGAGGCCCTCTGCGCCATCGATCCGCGCCCACGGCCCGCGAACGCCGACGCGCGGCTGCCCGATCTCGTGGTGCTGCTCGGCGTGGGCAGCGCGGCCCATTACCAGACGCCGACCGCGCACGATACGATGCAAACCACCTTCAACGGCGAGTTCGTGATTCCGACGAATTCGATCCCGGCCGAGGGCATCACGCTGGTCGTGGTGGATCGAGACGGCACAGGGGCGGAGGTGATCGGCGGGGTGAAGCTCGGCCGGCAGGAGCTGCTCGCCGCGCAGGCGACGCGGCCCGTGTTCTCGATGCGCGGCGGGGGCGTGATGCGAATGGATCTCGCGGTGATGGCCTATACGAACCCGATGGAGACGGCCGAGGCGGCGGTGACGGCGCAGGCGGGCGGCACGCTGGTGTCGATGCGGCCGATTCGCGCGGGCGAGGTGGTCGAGATCTCGGCGCGAGGGCAATACCGGATCGGGACGGGGCGCGGGGCGTGGATCGATCCGCGCGGGTATTTCGAGAAGGAGCCGCACGACCCGAACTTCGACAACGAGCCGTTCCGGTCCGCGCCACACGGGGCGGGCATCGCCGCGGTGGGAGGCGGCGACGCGCGGATGGGTGCGATCGTCGCGCCCTGCGCGCGGTTCGTGGCGCGCACGCCCGGGCTCGTCTGGGTGGGGCTGAACGACGCGGAGCCGCGCAACAACGAGGGAGACGCGACGTTCACCGTGAAGGTGGCCGGGCCGCTCCCGGCCGAGTGGTCCGAGGGGAAGACGACGACGCCGTGCGGGACGTTTCCGTGAAGGGTCAGCGCAGGGCTTCGTCGGCGGTCTTCGCGACGAGCGTCTGCTCGAGCCAGCGGTCGAGGGTCTCGAGATCGGTCGTCCCGTCGATGCGCGCTTCCTGGGCTGCGTCGAGCGAGATCCCGCGCTTGCCGAGCTGCCGACGGAGAACGGCACGCGCGTGGGCGAGCTCCCCGGCCTCACGCCCTGCCTCCCGCACGGCCTCCAGGCTCTCGTAGCCGCGGCGTTGCAAGAGGTTGCGCAGCGTGACCTCGTGCGCGGCTTCGCGGTCGTACAGAGCCTCGACGGGGACCGGGTTCTTCAGGATCCCCGGCGCCTCGAGGGATTCGCCCGGCCGCACAGAGCGAACCTTCTGCCCCGGCGCGTACACCTCGACCCTTCGCGGGCCCGTGAGCCACACGACCCACACGTGCTGCGTGCCCGCCGCGAGGAGCTCGGCGATCTTCGCCTGCAGCTCCTCCTCGTCTTGCCCGCGATCCGCGTATTCCACCGCGAGCGGCGGCGCGCCCTGCACCCAGCCGGGCACGTCCGGCACGTTGCCCACGGCCACGTCCAGCGCGCGCATCGTCCCCGGCTCCGGGGAAAATCCAGCGTCCACGCCCGCCTGCTCGACGGCCGGATCCGTCTCCAGCACCGTGCCGCCGAGCAAATTCGCCCGCGCGCCGCGCCCGCCCGTCGGCAAACACAGGATCGGATGGCCGTTCGAGAGCTCGTACGGGTCTCCCGAGCGGAGTTGCTGGGCCTGAAACGGGCCGGGAGCGAGTAGCTTCGTCGGGGGCCTCGTCACGTTGGAGACGATACCACGAAAAATGGCGGGGAACAGGCTGGGGTTGTGACGTCGAGGGGCAAAAAGCCGAGACAAACGGGCCCGTCGACACACCCCCCCTGCTACTTCGGCGGCGCGGGCGCGATCGACTCGACGAAGAGCCGCCCGTCCCGATCCGAGAACGTGAACGACACGTCGTCGCCGACCTTCACGTCGCGCAGAAGCTCGGGCTTTGCGACCTCGAACATCATCGTCATCGCCTTCATGTACCCGGGGATGTCCTCGTGGGCGATCGTGATGTTGTCCTTCTTCTCGCCGATCGCGCGCACCTTGCCGCGCGTCGTGTACGTCGCGCTCGGGGCGGCCGTCGGGACGGCGCCGCTGCCAGAGGGCTCCTGCGAGCGCGAGCAGGCAGGCGCAGCCGCGAGCAGCACCGCCGCGACGGTCGCAAGGACCGCCAGGCTCGTTCGATGACTGGAAATCACGCGCATGCGGATGCTCTACCACCGAGGAAGCAAAAACGGGAGCAGAAGCGAAGGCGGAGGCCGACGCGGCAGCGAGGGCGGACGAGGCTAGGCGCGCGGAGACGCATGCAGGGCAAACGCGGCCCCCTGCGGGTCGTCGCAGACGGCGACACGATCGCCGCTCGGGAGCTCGCGCGGAGCGAGCACCTTGCCCCCGCGCGCGCTCACCTTGGCGAGCGCCGTGTCGAGATCCTCCACGTGGAAATGGAAGAGCCAGTGCGGGTGGACGTGCGGCAGCCGAGCGCTCCCGACCATGCCACCCACGCTCGGCCCGCCTTCGTTCCACGAGAACTTCAAGTACGCGCCGAACTCCGGCCCGAGATCCACCGTCTCGGTCGCCTTCCAGCCGAACAGCTCCGAATAGAGGGCCCAAGCTCGCGCATGATCGCGCGTGTTGAGGTCGTGCCATACGACGACGTCGCCGCTCGTGGTGTCGCTCGACGAGACGAGCGCAAGGACCGAGCCGAACGGATCGCGCAGGATCACGCGCGTCGCGCCGCTCTCGAGCGTGCGCGTCGGTCCGAGCTGTTCCCCCCCTTGCGCGAGGACGCGACGCGAAAGGCCCTCGACGTCAGGAACGGCAATATGCCCGAGCCAATGCGCCGGAGCACCCCGGGCCGCGGCGCGCTCGGGCAAGGGTGAACATCCGGCGACAGGCCGATCGCTCCGGAAAAACAGCGGCCCTTCCATTCGAAACCCGAGCACGTCGGCATAAAACGCCTGCGCCGCGCCCGTATCGGTCGTCCTGAGCTCGTACCAGCAAAACCCGTTCATCATCGTCGTTCGCCTCCGATGGGTCTCTTCTTGGGGCCGCCGCGCCGGGGCGCTGCCCCGGACCCCGCGGGGGCTATCCGCCCCTCGACCCGGACCAGGGCAAGCCCTGGACCTCAGGGGGAAGAACTGCGCGATGCGCAGTTCTTCCCACAGGACGGTGGCAAGACCAGGAACAACGTTGCCAGTTGGAAGCCGCCTCGTTTGGCAGCGTCGCTCTCGGTCTTGCCTCGGCCTGTTCGATGAACTGCGCATCGCGCAGTTCATCGACCCCGGGTCCAGCGCTTGCGCTGGTCCGGGTCCAGGGGCGGATAGCCCCTGGTGGGGCCTGGGGCAACGCCCCAGCGTAGCGCCTTCCCGATGAGACGATAGCACCGCTTCCTCGCCTGCTTCCGCTCGCGCGCCGGCCATCCCGTGGTATGGGACGGCTTCGTGAGCGCCACCTGGTTCGTCTACAGTCCCCTCTCACCCCGCGCGATCTCCGCGCTCGCCGACGAGTACGAGCGTCACCTCGAGGCCTACATCGACGAGCACGTCGATCGGATCGACGAGGATGAGAGCGTGCCCGAGGTCGCCGCTGGCGGCGAAGTCCCGCCCGTCTCGGAGCTCCAGGCCGCTTACGCGCTCGCCAAGCGCCCGCTCCCCAAGCCCATCCTCGCGCGTTACCGCACCTGCAGGTCCGTCCTCACCCTCGATCGGGCCTCGGACCTCGAGGTTGGCCCGTGCCGCGGCCTCGTCTCGACCTTGCGGTACCTCCTGCCGCGCGCCGGCGAAGGCGCGCTCGTCTTTCCGAATGACGTGCCGCTCGTCCCCGTCGAGGAGATGCTCGCCCGGATCGAGGACAAACGTGGCCTGCCCGGGTTCGACGGCGACGAGGACGACGAGGACGACGACAACGTCTCGGCGCTGGGGAAAGTGCTGAGCAAGCCGAAGGACGCGCCGGGCCAGGTGCGCGCGCTCCGCGTGCTCGCCTCCCTCGAAGGGCTCATGAACGATCCGGAGCTCTCCCTCGATCTGCGCGGCACGCTCCAGCGTTCGTCGAAGCTCGCGCAGCGGTACGCGGCCCTGCTCGTGGAGGACGGCGCCGTCTCCGACGCCAAGGCGAGCAAGGAGCTCGGCGTGAGCGTGGAGGAGCTCACCAAGATGGCCGATGAGCTCGATCGGACCCTGCTCGCGCTGAAGGACTAGCCGGCGCGCGCTACGGCACGAGGACACCTTTCCAGAGACAGCCGCGAAAACGTGGGGTAGGGTCGCACACCCGCTCTCGAAGTCATGGCCAAGCGTCGCATGCAACAGCTCGACCTCTTCGGAGGTTTCGAGCCCCCCGCCCCGCCTCCTTCCGCGCCGATCAAGAAGGGCCGTGACGAGCCGCTCGTCTGGGTCGCCGAGGTCTGGCTGCTGCGCGACTACGACGCGTCCGAGGCGTCGATCCTCCGGCACATCACGCTGCGCAAAGGCCTGAACGTGCTCTGGGCGCCGCCCACGCCCGAGGACATCGAGAACCGGCTCGGCGACGGTCAGATCACGGGGCACACGGCCGGCAAGACCACGTTCTGCCGCATGCTGCGCTACCTGCTCGGCGAGCAGCGGTTCAGCACCACGCGCGGGCAGGAGAAGATCCGCGACGCGCTGCCCGACGGCTGGGTCATGGCCGCGATCGTCGTGGGCGACGCGCGCTGGATCGTGGGGCGGCCGTTCGGGCTCGGCCTGCATCCGTTCGCGGCGCGCGGGATGTCGTTCGCCGAGGCGCTTTCGGAGCGCGGGCGCGGCGGGTACCAGGATTTCCTCGCGGACATCCGGCGCGTGGTGATGGAGCCCGTGCCGGTGAAGGAGCTGCCGCATCAGCGGGAGCCGATCGCGTGGGAGCACGTTCTGCCGTGGCTCTCGCGGGATCAGGAGTCGCGGTTCGCGGGTCTCGTGGAGTGGCGCGATCCGTCGAGCGAGTCGGAGAGCCCGCGGCTCGTGACGGACGATCGGCACGTGGTGCTGCGGGCGCTCTGCGCGCTCATGTCGGACGAGGAGAGCGAGGCGCAACGTCGCTACGAGGATCTCGCGCTGGAGAAGCAGAGCCTCGAGGAGAGGGCGCCGCGTCTCGCGGATCGCGCCGCGGAGGATCGGCGCAGGCTCGCGCGGCTGCTCGGGGTCGAGGACGACACGAGCGACGCAGGGCCGCTGTTCGCCGCGCGCTTCCGCGAGACGGTGTCGCGGCGGAAGGAGAGCGTCGCGGCCGCGGAGGAGGCGCTCGCAGCGCAGGCGCTCGCGGTGGAGCAGGCCGAGGAGGCGGCGCGGCAAGCGGCCGAGGCGTGCGGGGTGCGGGTCGAGGCGCTGCGCGAGGCGGAGGCGCGTCGCGAGGAGGCGAAGCGGCCGAGCGAGAAGAAGCGCGAGCCGGAGGAAGGTGCGAAGGCGCCGCTGCCAGTGCTCGCGGGCGTGTGCAGCGTGCCGCTCGATGTGGCGATCGCGAAGGGCTGCGCGCTGGCAGCGTCCCATCCGTCCGCGACGCCGATCACGCGCGAAGGGAAGAAGGCGCTCGCCGAGGCGGTGATGGATGCGAAGCGCACGCTCGCGGAGGCGCGCTCCGCGCAGAAGGAGGCGGCGGCCGAGCACGCGCGGCAGCGAAGCGCGCTCTCCGCAGAGGAGAAGCGCATCGCGCGGGAGCGAGCGGCGATCGAGGAGGTCGAGCGGCTCTTCGGCTACATGACCGCAGCCGAGCGCGAGGCCGACGCGAACACGGAGCGGCTCGTGATCGTGACGGACGCGGTGAAGGCCTCGTCGGAGCGTCAAGCAGCGCTGCGGCGCGAGCAGGAGGAGGCCGAGGCACGGATCTCGGAGCGGTTCCGCGACGTCGTGCGCGCCCTGCTCGGCGATCACGTGGAAGCACGTGTCGAGGTGAAGGGCCGGCGGCTCGAGCTGCGCGTCGAGGACCGCGGCGAGCGTGACGGCGCAGCGATGCAGACGATCAAGCTGCTCGCATTCGACCTCGCGGCGATGAAGCTCTCGACGGACGGACACGGTCAACTCCCAGGCCTGCTCGTGCACGACGGTCCCCGCGAAGCAGACATGGACGGGCGCATCTACGAGCGCCTCTTCCTCTACGCGCGGCACCTCGAGGAGAGCTCGAACGGGTCGCCCGCATTCCAGTACATCGTGACCACGACGGCGCCGCCGCCGAAGGAGATGCAGAAGGCGCCGTACCTCCTCGAGCCGCTGCTCGACGCCTCGAAGCCGGAGGGCCGGCTGCTCACGATGGATCTCTGAGGAGCGTAGCGCCGGGGTTTCACCCCGGGCCCGACCAGGGGCTGTCCGCCCCTGGACCCGGACCAGCGCAAGCGCTGGACCCGGGGTCGATGAACTGCGCATCGCGCAGTTCATCGAACAGGCCGAGGCAAGACCAGCGACGAGGTTGCCAGCCAAGACCGCAGCGCCGACGTGTCCGCTCGACGAGGGGGCAGCACTGCTGTCTCAGCAAGCAACGTGGTTCGTGGTCTTGCCCCGGGCCCGTCCGAGAAACCGCGCATCGCGCGGTTTCTCGGCCCTCGGTCCGGCCGTGCCTGGTCCGGGGTGCAGGGGGCGGACAGCCCCCTGCTGGGGTGCGGGGCAACGCCCCGCGCCGCTCGGCAGACGGCGCATCAATGGCTCGCGGCGAAGAGGCCGGCGCAGCAGCCCTGCAGGTTGCCGCAGACCGCGGTCGTCGTCGGGGTGCAGGTACCGACGACCTCACCGTTGAATCGGCAGGTGCACGAGCCTCCCGAGCCCGTATCGCAGTCCGATTCCAGAATCGCGCCGCCGCATTCGTTCTTGCAGTTGCAGTGCCCGACGGAGACGTGGCATTCGCCCGGGCTCGTGCAGGGGGCCGACGCCACGCAGATCTGAGAGGCCTCGATCTCGTCGGTACATGACGGCGGCGTCTTGCTGCAATCCGACGACGACCCGCCGTCCTGCGCCAAGCAGGTGTATACCGCGCCGAGGAGCGCGTCGCAGGAGCCCACGGCTCCGAGGCTTTGTTCGCAAGAGCTGATGCACCCGGCCTCGTCCTTGAAGCACCCGAGCGCGACCTCCACGCTGCAATAGGGCTGGCAAACCTCGGACGGTTCCGGGTCGATCGGGTCGCTCCCGCCTTGTCCCTCGCGATCGATGACGACTTTGCCGCCGCAGGCGGCTTGAAGGACGACGAGAATGCCCAGAGAGACGATGCTGTGCAAGCGACGCATAGGCGCGCGTTATGCCACGCGGCGGACGTACTTCTCCATCGTTTTCTTGCTGGGCACGTCAGGATGGATCCGTGATCGGCAGCCGGAACCGACGGATGAGGCCATTCATGTGCCCGATCACGAGCGCCTCGCCGGTCTCGTCGAAGGCGACCGTCGTGATGCCCGTGCCCGGCGCGTATTCGTCGTCGGCTTCCGGGCTCTCGTAGGTATGCTCGACCAGGCAGGCGCCCGTCTCCACGTCCCAGACCTTCAACATCCCATCGCTCGACCCCGTCACGAGGTGGCCCGTGCGCGGGTGGAATGCGAGCGTCATGACCTCGCTCGCGTGCCCTTCGACACGGCGCACGATCGAGCCGTCCGACACACGAATCACGCAGGCGCCACCCTCGGCCATCCCGACGGCGCAGAGCGCGCCGTCGGCCGAAAAAACGACCGCGTAGAGCATGTCGCCCACGATGGCCTCGGCCATGGGTTTGGCCGGTTTGCGGGATCGTTCGTCCGCGCTCTTGTCGCGGGGTTTTCCCTCGTCGATGAGGGTCGTCGCGGACCAGAGCCGGACCCGGCCGTCCTGCGACGTCGACGCGAGCACGTCGCCGCCCGGCTGCCAGGCGAGGCCGCAGACCTGATCGAAATGGGCCCGCACGCAGGCGATCTGTTTTCCCGTGGCGCGATCCCAGAGCACGAGATCGCCATTGATGCTCCCGCCTGCGATGAGCTCGCCATTTCTGCCGACCGCGACGTTCTGGAAGCTGTCGTCGTCCTCCAGCACCTTGCCCTCGCCGGTTTTCCGGTCCGAAAGCAGGATGCCGCCGCGGTCGAGGGGCAGGGCCACGAGATCGGCGCCCGGGACGAGCGCGACGCTCGTGCTGAAGACCGCGAGGTCGTCCGACAGGAACGCCTCGGGCGCGTCACGGCCGAGATCCCAGCTCTGCGCCCAGGCGCTCGAATTCTGCCCGTCCCCGATGTGCCCGACGAACACACACCGCTCGGCCCGGGCGTCGATCCCGACATGGGCCATGGCGCTCTCGGAATCGTAAAGATGACGACCGAGCGGAGGAAACCACTCGCGGCCGTCGAAATCACGGAAAACGATGTTCCCGTGGTAGCCGTCTCCGAGCGCGTAGAATCGGCCATCGGGCGCGATCGCGATGTGGCCGTTCACCGCGTTGCTCTTGAAGCGGCCCTCGTTCGGCAAGGAGGCGACCTCGCCCTCGGCGCGCTCGGGGAACGGGACGAAGACGGGTTTGCCGTACACGTCGACGAACACGAGCGGCGCGTGCCACGCGAATCGAATGCCGTAGACGCTGTCGCGAAAGTGCGGGGTCGCGAGGACGTCGCCCGTTTCGAGGGAGACGATGGCGAACGTTCCCTCCTTGCGCTCGCGCGCGGGCGCGAGCAGGAAGCGGCCGTCGCCGCTGACCGCCACGGGCCCAGGACCCGCGTGGAAGGAAATGGTGCGCGTTCGTTCGAGGCGGGGCCGGCTCCCGGCGATGCCGACGCGATGAAATGACGTCTCCTCCTCGCCGAGGACCACCACCTCGCCGGCCCCGGAAAAACCCGCGACGACGGCTCCCTCCCCGAGCGGGCCCTTCTCGCCGGCCAGGGCCAAGAGCCGCCCATCCGCCACGAGCCACGTCTGCTCGTCCCCCATGACGAGGAGCCGCTCGCCCGTGGGATCGAATTGCAGGCGCGGCGCGTCCTCGGCGCTCCGCGGCTCGTCGTCCTCGCTCGCGCGCCGTCGAACGTTCACGATTTCGCGCCGGGCGAGGTCACAGATTCCCACCTCGCCGCGGGAACCGAGGATTGCGAGGCGTTTGCCGTCGGGGGAAAACGCGATCCCCACGATCGGCGCGAGCTTGGCCGCGAGCCTGCCGATCACGCGGCGCTCGTGGAGATCCCACAGAAGCACGCCGAGACCACCGCCGGTCGCGAGGACGCGGCCGTCGGGCGAGAGCTCCAGGCAAAACAAGGTGCCGAGGCCGGAGAGGGAATGCCCCTCGGGCTCCTTTTGCAGGACCCTGGCCCACGCAGGCAGAGCGCGGCGCGGTTTGCCCGCGGTTTTTCGCGCGCTCATGGATTGTCGAGGATGATTCGTTCCGGCGGAAGATCCGCGGGCTGCTGCGGCATCGTCCCCTCGGGCTCGGGCAATGCGGGCGGCAGCATGGGCACGTCGGGCTGCACGGGCACGGGGAGAATCGGCCCGGGCGCGGCCGGCGCGTCGACGTATTCCGGCTGAGGCATTTCCGCGCCCCGCGGGCCACAACGACCGCCGCGGCTGCCCACGGCGTCATTGTAATAATTGACCGCGTCGACGGCGTGGCCGTGCGCGTCGATCTTCGTGGCGCGACCGGCCGCCGTCAGCACGAGGCCGATGACCTCGACGCCAATGCCGCTGAGCAAGAGCCCCCACATGAGGTCGGGGTTGTTCTGGTAGGCGAGACCGGCGAGACCCGCCATGCCGCCCACGCCGAGCGTGATGCCCGCGACCGTGAGCCCCACGGCCGTGTCGCCCGCGGTCTCGGCCGCGAGCGCGTGCCGCTCGGCGTCGGGCACGCACGCCACGTATTCGGCGAGGCCACGATAGCGCACGCCCGTCGCGACGATACCTTGGGGCGAATGCACCTGGAATTCGTTCTCGTAGCGGAGCGAGAGCTCGTGCGGGGCAAGCACGCGCGGCTCGACGGTCGTGAAGCCGGATCCGCAGCCCGCGAGCGCGAACGCCGAGAGCCCGAGGACGGCGAGAGCATTCCGCGCGCTCATTGCGTCACCTCGGCAGGCGCGACCGCGCACGGCGATCCTGGCAGGCGCGCGAGGTCGTTGTACGCATTGACCTCGTCGATCGCGTTCGCGACGTCGCCTTCGGGCTCCGGACGGGTCAGGCCGAGGCTCAGCGTGATGATCGGGAGCGTCAGGAGCGCCACGACCGCGAGCACGACCGCCGCCTTGCCCAGGTCGCCGCCGCCTCCCCCGCCCCCGCCGCCACCGCCGCTCTTGCCGCCGCCGCTCTTGCCGCCGCCCGGCCCGCTGATACTGGCCGAGGAGCCGCCTACCGTGGGGGCCGCCGGCGTCCGGTGGATGGTCCGCGTCGCGCTCGATCCGCCGCCGGAGCCCACGATCACCACGGGCGCGCGGCGCACGATGATCCAGGGGCGATAATAAACGACGCCGGTCGATCCGCCGTAATACGTCGAATATTGCCCCGGGTCCGCCGGCAGGTTCCGGATGGCCTCGCTGCAGCCGGGGCCCGAGACCTCGCTCGGCAGAGACGCGACGACGCGATCGTCGTCCCAGAGGACACGGGCGCGCCCGTCCTGCGGCGGCACGTAGTCGGACGTGTAGCTGCCGCAACCGGAAAGGATCCCGAGGGACCCGGCCACGAAGATTGCCTTGCTCGCGCCCCACGGGCTCGCCATCGCCATATGCGGCTCCTCTGCAATTGCATGTTTTCGCACCGCCACAGCGCCCCGTAAAGGACAATTTGCCAGATCCGCGCCTCCTCACGTAGACTCGCACCCCCCCATGAAGCTCGGCGCCCGCGCCCTCCTCGCAGCAGGCATCTTGGCGAGCGCCGCGCTCGCGCCCCCGCCCGTCCACGCCGAGGAGCCCACCGCGACCGCCGAGGCGAAGGCCGGCGCCCGCGCCGCCACCGAGAAGGGCACGAACGCGTTCAAGGAGTCGCGCTACGACGAAGCCGTCGACATGTTCCTGCGCGCCGAGTCGCTCTTCCACGCGCCCACCCACGTGCTCATGCTCGCGCGCTCGTACGTGGCCCTCGGGAAGCTCGTCCTCGCGAAGGAGGCCTACCTCTCCATCGTGCGCGAGGAGCTCGCCCCAAAGGCGCCCCCCGCGTTCAAGCTCGCCAAGATCGACGCGCAGAAAGAGCTCGCCGACCTCTCGCCGCGGATCCCTTCCCTCCAGGTGAACACCACGCCCGAGGCGAAAAACATCGTCGTCACGATCGACGACAAGCCCCTTCCCGCGGCGCTGCTCGGCATTCCAAGCCCGATCGATCCAGGCACGCACGTCCTCCGCGCCACGGCCGAGGGCATGGCGGCGCCCGAGAAAAGCGTGACCGTCAAGGAAGGCGAAAAAGCAACGCTGGTGCTGGAGCTCGCGCCCGTCGCGAACGCCGGTCCGATCACGCCGGCGCCGCCGCCCGTGAAGCCGAAGGGCCCTGCCAACGGGCGGGAGCAGCCGTCGGGGAAGACGAGCCCGGGGCGGATCGCAGGCGTCGTGCTGATGGGGCTCGGCGTGGCGGGGCTCGGAGCCGGCGGCGTCTTCGGGGGGCTGTCCTTGGCGAAGCGCGCGGAGGCAGACGAGGCGTTCGACGCGTGCGGCGCCGGATGCTGGGGCCCGCCAGCAGACGCGGTGCGCGCACTCGACGACGACGCGAACAAGAAAGGAAACCTCGGGATCATCGGCCTCGCCGCAGGCGGGGCATTGACGATCACGGGCATCGTGCTCTTCGTCGTCTCGAAACGCTCGCCCGGCGAAGCGCCAGCGAAGGCCCTCATGACGCCGTGGATCGGGCCGCAAGGCGGCGGCGTGGTCGGTCGCTTTTAGGTTTTACGAGGCAATCAGAGAGAGAGCGGGGCGTTGCCCCGCACCCCAGCAGGGGGCTGTCCG
>NZ_JASBQE010000132.1 GCF_029960785.1 Polyangium sp. 15x6 | reverse complement strand
CACGGCCCCGCCGTTCCGCTTCTGCGCCACCGCCGCGCCACGCTTGGCCGGCGCCGCCTTGGCCGCGCCACGCTTCGCCGCGCCACGCTTCGCCGCGCCACGCTGGGCCGCCCCACGCTGGGCCGCGCCCGCCGCCCGCTTTGGCATCGCCTGGCGCTTCGCCGGCACGCGCTTGCGCGGAGCCGCCGCCTTCTTCGCCCCGGGCGCCTGCGTGGCCACCTGCCGCGCCGCGATGCCCAGGCTTCGCTCCAGGATCGGGCGGTGCCCCTCCGCCATGCGCTCCGAGAACCGCGACTGGAGACGATCGCCGAGCTGCTCGAGCTGCTCGCGCTCCATCTCGCCCTCCGCCTGGGGCAGCAGCTCGCTCTCCTCCTCCTCGACGTGGTTCATCACGATGTCCTTGAGCGCGCCGAGCTTGGCCGAGAACGTCTCGTCGCCCACGCTGACCGACATCAGCCGGTAGAGCGCGAAGTCCGCGACCGCGTGCTCCTCGAAGGCCTCGCGGATGCGACCGCTCGGGCCGAGCGCCTCCATCGCCGCCGGATAGAAGATCTCCTCCTCGATCGCCGTGTGCGCCGCGAGCGCGTTGGCGAGCTCCTCGCGCAGCGAGGCACGCTCGTCCTCGTCCTCGGCACCCTCGATCTCGCGGAACAACTCTTCGACTTCGCGGTGATGTTGCTTGAGTAGGTCGGTCGCCTTCATGTCGAGCTCCTCAATCCGTTCTTCTCGGCGTGCCGCGCCTCGCCGAGGCGCCGCCCCCTTCGTTCGTGCTCGCGGCTCCTTGCGCGTGGCATGCCAAAGCCCCCGAGGGCCCGGAGAAATGCGAGGGACGGACGGCGAAAGACCCCCAGCGCCCCGACGGAAGGCCGCGACCCGAGCGAAAGCACGAGCAAAACGAGGCAACGAGCCGAAGCGGAGCCGCGCGCGCGCCGCGCACCGCGGAGGCTCGTACCCCGCTCGTCCCGCGCGCCGGCAGCCGCGATCCGCAGAGCCGTGACCGCGCGCGGCCGGCGCAGTCGATCGAGGCGGGTGGCACGGAGGTGCGCACCCGAGGCGCACACGCGCCGCGCGCGCGGGCAACAAAGGAGCAGACGGCTAGGGCGCGGCCGGCGCCTCGCCCTCCACGAAGGCGAACGACGGGGGGTGGGTCGAAACCATGCGGATCACGACCGCGTCGTGGTCACGCGCACCCGGCCCGATGACGAACGGATCGGCGCCGGCGTCGAGCGCCGCGCCAAAATCCACGGCGGAAAACCAGGATGCGACGTCGAACCGGAGCTCGAGCCGCGAGGTCGCCTCGGTGACCGTTCCCTCGACCTTGGTGGTCGGCACGGCGCGCTGGCCCTGAAAGAGCGGGGCCACGTCGATGTCGGCCTCGAACCGGACGGACGTGCCGGCGCGGCGCGCCACGCCCCGCACGCGCGCCGAATGCCCGCCCGGCGCCTCGGGCGCAGCCTGGGCCTCCTGCTCCGGCAAGAACCAGTGAATCCCGTAATCGTACGAGGCGCTGCGCACGTCCCCCGCGAACCCCGCGTACGTGCCGAGCGGCGTCTCCCCTTCCCCGAGGGCGTCGATCGCCGTGACGCGCCGGATCTCCCCGACCGCCGCCTTGCAAAGGGTGGCCGAGCCCGACGCGCTGGCGCAAAAATAAGCCGGCCCGAAGGCCACGCGCGCCTCGTCCAGGGTGACATCGACATCGTCCACGACGAATTCTTTCGTCGCGGGAGAGACGAAGACCGCCGGGAACGAAACGTCGGGCTGTCCGGTGCCGTTGCCGCAGCCGGCGAGGACGAGGACAAACGGCACGAACGAGCGCAGAAGACATCGCATGACGGCTCTCCGGCTCAGAGGTGGAAGGTCAAATTGCCGAGGATCGTGAGCGGCGATCCGGCGGAAATGTGGCGCGCGGGCAGATACGAGGGGATGTCGCTCGTCCGCCAGTCGGAGACGAAGACATACTCGGTGTCCGCGTACCGCGCGTTGAGCAGGTTCGTGGCATCGACGCCGAGCTCCACGAAATCGCGGCGCAAGCCGAGCGAAGCGTCGACGACGAAGACCGTGCGCGCCTCCTGGGCATACGGCAGCGGGCGCGGCGAGAGGAAGGTCGCGCCATACCCGGCGCGGGCGACGAGGGGTTTGCCGAGGAACGTGGCGATGGTTTTTCGATAGGAGACGTCGGTCCGCACGACGACGGGCGGAACGAAGGGGAGCGATTGCCCCTCGACATAGGGCGGCGTGGGGTTCTCCGGGGTCGGCGGCGGCGGAGAATCGAGGGTGGCCCGGACGAACGTGGCGCTGATCGAGGCATTGAAGCCGGTCAGGGGGTTTGCCTGGAGGTAGGCGACGAGGCCGCGGCGGGTGGTCGGGCCGATCCGCTCGAGCCGGCCTTCCTCGGCGTCGAAGGCGAGGTCGTAGGAGAGGCGGGTCTCGTAGGCGACGAGGGTGGCCGAGAGGCGAGCGCGTTCGTATTGGAAACGCGCGCCCGCCTCGTAGCTGTGGACCGTGGCGAAGGGCGCCTGCTCGCCCTCTTCGAGCTGCCGGGCCTGCGGGGAGCGATACCCGCGGCCATAGGCGGCGAAGAGGCGCAAGGAGGGCAAGGGGTCGACCTCGAGCGTGGCGCGCGGGCCCCAGGCAATACCCGTGGCGGTGCGGCGATACCCGACGAAATGGGTCTCTTCGCGGAAGGCGGGGATCTGGTTGCCGAGGCGATCGTCGATGTCGAAGGAGATGAGGTCGGCGCGGAGGCCGCCGCGCAGGCGCGCCCAGCGGGAGAAGGTGAACAGGGCGTCGGCGAAGGCGCCGATGCGGAGGGAGCGGACGGTGGCGTCGACGCGGCGGTCCCAGGTCTCGTTTTGCGGGGCTTCGAGGAGGTTTTGCGCCTGCTCGATGGAATGGGCCTCGGCGTCGGCGCCGAGGGTGAGCTGGGCCTTGAGCCAGGAAGCCGCCTCGTACCGGCGGGTGCGATAGGAAGCGCGGGCGCCGAAGCCGCCGTCGTCGTTCGATTGCTCGATGAGGTCGCCGCGGCCGGCCCAGGTGGGCCTCAGGCGCGAGCGCTGGGTGTAGCCGGTGAAATTGAGCCGGCTGCGGTAGGTGGCATACGCGCCCCAGAGGCCGAAGGTGGCCTCGGAGTTGTCGTCGCCGGTGCGCTGGAGGGAAACACTCGCCTGCGTGCGGGTGGCGGCGGCGGATTGCGAGCGGGCGGAGGTGTCGGGGTAGGCGTCGTAGAAATCGATGATCCGGCGGTCGATGTCGTCGCGGCGGAGAACACCCGCGACGCTGGAGCGGGCCCCATACGCGGAGAGGTGGACGAGGGCGGAGAGGTCGCCGGGGAGCTCGAATCGGTACTGTCCGGTAAAACCTCCCGAGATGCTCCCGCGCACGCCGTCGCCGAAGCCGTCCGTGGTGCGCACGACGGCCGCGCCGAAGGTCTCTTCGGACTGACCGGCGGGCGCGAAGATGGCGACGAGGCGCTTCGTATTGAAGGAGCCGTACGAGGCGGTGGCATGGACGCCGCGCTCCTCGACGCCGAGGTCGAAATCGACGCTGCCCGCGACGGCGAAATCACCCTGGTGCGGATCGTAGACGCCCTCGAGGACGCGCACGCTGCGCACGGTCTCGGGGATCAGGACATTGAGGTCGGCATAGCCCTGCCCGTGAATGTGGGAGGGTTGATTGATGGGAATCGTGCCGCCGACGGTGAACTGGATGTCCTGGCCATGATCGGCGTCGAAGCCGCGGAGATAGACGCGCTGGGCGACGGCGTCGCCCTCGGGGCGCATGACGTGAAAGCCAGGCGCGGATTTGAGGAGGTCGGCGGTGGTGGGGCGCGGGGCGCTGTCGAGGACGGCGCGGCCGAGGCGGAAGTCGGAGGCGCCGCGGCGCGGAGGATTCGGCCGGCCCTGGACGTGAATCTCGATGGGCTTGCCCGGCTCGGCGACGGAGTGCGGCAACGCGAGGCCGGAGTCGAGCTCGGCAGGCTGTTCGCCGTGGGAATGCGTGTGTTTGTCCGGGGGCGGCTTGTCCGCGGGCGGCGGCTTGTCCGCGGGCGGGCCCGGCGGCGGCGCGGCGCCGGCGTCCGTGGGCGAGGTGTCGGTCGGCGCGCCCGGCGGGACGGGGACGGGCGGATGCGGCTCGGGCGCGAAATGGAAGGGCACACGAATGCGCGCGCGGATGGGGACGCCGTCGCGGGTGGCCGGGCTGAAGCGCCAGCGCCGGACGGCGGCGAGGGCCGCGGCGTCGAAGGCTTCGCCACCGGAGACCGCGATCTGGGCGTCGCCGACGGTGCCGTTGCGCTCGACGGTGACGAGGACCTCGACGGTGGTGTCGATGCCCTGCGCGAGCTTGTCCGGGGGATAGACGGCGTCGACGTGCTCGACGACCGTCGGAAGGGTGACGTTGGCCTGGCCCGACGGCGCCTTGGGGTCCGCTTTCGGCTGGGCGAACGCGGGGCGCGTGGCGAGGAGGCCCGCAGCTAGGGCGATGGCGTGCGACCATCGAGACAAAACGCTCCTCAACCGATCCTCCGTCGGGCCCCTTCGGAGACGGTGCTTTACACGCGGCGGGCGGGGAGCGGAACGCGAAAATCACGCCTCGCGGCAGATCTCACTCGATCGTCCCCCACACCCGCAGCGCCGCCGCCGTGTCCGGGTCGATCGTCGCGGGCTCTCGCTTCTGCAGGTCCGACCGGGTCGCCTGGTCGCGCGCCTTGATCCGCCGGAACAGCGCCTGCGCCGCGAGCGGGAGGGTCTCCCGACGGTTGAAGGCGCACGTGGGGTCGAGCTCGAGGTCGCAGAGGAACGGGACGGCGTCGTAGCGGCCCGTCATGATGAGCTCGCCCCAGCGGGCGGAGAAGCGGTCGTCGAGCGTGGCGATCTGCGGCTCGAACGAGGAGTCCTCGAGGCCCGAGGCGACGGCGGAGAGGTCGCGGCCGAGGCCAGGGCGCGAGAAGGCGATGCCGAGCGCGGAGAGGGCCGTCTGGCTGACGTCCCAGATCTCGGTGGGCAGGTTGACGTGGGCGCCGCCATAACGGGCGTCCGGGAAGCGCACGTAGAGCGGCAGGGTGAGGCGGGGCTCGGCGAGGTCCTCGCCCTCGGCGTAGAGCGAGGAGGCGCCGGCGGCGACGTCGCCCGTGACGACGAAGACCGTGCTCTCCCAGAGGCCGGCGGTCTTCAAGGCGGCGACGAGGCCGCCGAGGGCGCGGTCCTGCGCGGACATGGCGGCGCCTTCGAGGGCGCGGACGCGCTCCTGGTCCTGCGCGGAGAGGGCGTCCTTCCTGTCCTTCTTTTTCCGAAAGGTCGCGAGCTGCTGCGCTCCGCGGCGCGGCTCGATGATGCCGGTGTAGGGCGTCGGCGGGAGCTGCGCTTGCTCCTTCGGCGAGACGTCCCAGGGCGGATGTCCGCCGCGGGCGTGGACGACGAGGAGCAGGCGCGCCTCGGGCGATTGGCGCAGGACGTCGGTGAGCCAGGCGGCGGCGGCGTCGAGGGGCGCGGTGGCCGCGTCGTTGCCGTAGGGGGGATATTCGACGAAATGCTCCCAGCCCTCGCCGAAGCCGAACCGTTTGAAGGTGGCGGGGACGCCGGTGAACATGGCCGCGCGAATGCTGGCGTCGTGGGCGACGGCGCCGAGCGTGGTGTTCGAGGCCGGCATGCGCGCGCCGAAATCGGTGAGGGTATGGGCGCGCGGGGGCATGGCCGTGAGCAGGGAGCCGACGACGCTGCCCGGGAAGGTGGTCGGGGCGCGGTGGCGATGGAAGGTGGTCGCCGTGAGGGCGAGCTCGGAGAGGGTCGTGAGGTGCGGCGTGGGGCCGGCATGCCAGGGCGGGAGGCTGTCGCGGTCGAGGCCGTTCATGACGACGACGACGACGGCGCGGGTCTTGGCGGTGGCCGGCGGAGGCGCGGCCGGCAAGACGATGACCGGATCGCCGAAGAGGACGCGTGCGCCCTGGGAGGTGCCCTCGGCGCGGAGCTCGAGGGTGGCGAGGGGGCCGCCCTGGGGGTCGAGGGGGAGGTCGAGGTCGGTCCAGGTGGCTTTGTCGCCGCCGGTGACGTGCTGGGTGAGGAGGTCGACGGGCTTCTGGCCGTCGCGAACGAGGCGGACGCGGGCGTCGGCCTCACCGGGTCCGAGGACGCCGACGGAGGTGCGGAGGCGAGCCCCCGGCGGGAGGCGGAGGGTGCAGCGGACGGCGCCGGGGCCGCGGAGGGCGATCGAGCGGTGCGGGACGGCGGAGAGGGCGGCCTCGCGGAGCAGGACGTCACGCAGGGTGGGCGGGCCGTAGGTGGCGGTGCTCTCGTCGGGGACGCCGACGCGGATCCAGTCGAGGTCGACGAGGGGATCGCCGGACTTGGCGCGGCCCATGAAGCGGAAGGTGAGGGTGTGGACGCCGGGATCGACGGGGAGCGAGGTGGCCCCGGTGGTGGCGATGCGGATCTGGTCGCGCTGGAAGTTGAGGGTGCCGAGGGGCTGGTCGTCGAGGGAGACGGTGGCGGCGCGGGCGCCGAGTCCCATGGAGCGGGCGGCGACGAAGATGGGGCTCGCCTCGGGCAGGACGAAGGTGACGCGCAGGGTGCGGTTCGAGACGCGCATCCAGGTGGAGGCGTCGTGCTCGATGGGCTCGACGCCCCGCGGGGCGGTGCCGGTCCAGGCGAAGCGGCCGACCATGGCGTCGGTGCCGGTGTCGAGGAGCAGGCCGCGATGTTCGAGGTCGCAGCCGGGGAGCTGGTCGACGAGGTCGGCGACGACGCGGGCGGGCGCCGGCGGCTGAGGGGCGGCGGCGCTGGTGGTGGGCGCAGGGGTCCCCTGCTCCTGGCGCTTGCTGGAGCTGCAAGCGCTCGCGCCGAGGGCGAGGGCGAGGAGGGACGAGAGGACGAGCGGGGCGGAAGGCGTCAACGCGACCAGGGTGGCGCGATGCAGAAGCGCGTCAAGCTGACTTGTGGGGGAGGATGTATGAGAAAGGTCACCAAAAGAAGCGCGCGCGAGGGTCGCGAGGGCGTCACGTCGTCGCAAAGACGCGTTCCCGACCGCCGCGAGGCCGCCGCGGGGATGGAAGCGGGCGTCGCGACCGCCGCGACGGCGCCAAAACGGGAACGGAAATCCTTCCCGACCGCCGCGACGTCGCCAAAACGGGAACGGAAGTCCGTCGCGACCGCCGCGACGTCACCAAAACGGGAACGGAAGAGCTTCGCGACCCCCGCGAAGGCGAATCGTAAGTTACGGAGCGGCTTCGCGAGTTGTCGTGCTGGAAGCGGAGCGTCACCGATCAACGCGACCAGGGCGGCGCGATGCGCAGGCGCGTAAGACGCCCTTCCTTGACGAGGGCGAACCGGACGCGCTCCTCGCCGCGGAGGCGGACGCGGATCTCGTACGGGTCCTTCTTGGGCGCGAGCTTCGCCTGGACGATGGGCCCGGTTCCGACGAGCTGGCCGTCGACATAAATCGAATCACTGGGCCCGACGATCACTTCGAGCAGGCCCTGCCCCGCGGGGACCTTGTCCTCGGCGCGGAGGGGGAGGTCCTGGGGCATGACCGGGAAGTCGGCGGAGTCGCCCTCGCGACGGTCGTGGGGCGTCGTGGCGGCCGCGGTGGGCGCGGGCTCGGGCGCAGGCGCAGGCGGGTCGGCCGTGACGGTCGGGGCGGGCAGCGCGGCGGGCGCGGGCGCCGGGGCGACGCGCTGGTGCGCGAGGCGGCTGCCGACGGCGAAGACGGTGCCGGCGACGGCGAAGAGGATCCAGGCGCTGACGCGGGTGCGCGAGCTGCCCTCGCGGCGCGAAGGCGGCGCCGAGTCGCGGCTGACCTTTTCGTTGCGGCGGAAGCGGCTCGGGCGACTCTCGACGTCGGGATCGAGCGTGCGAGCAGCAGGCGCGTGTGCCGAGGGCAAGGAGGCACGCGGGGGCGGCGGGAGATCCTCGACCGGCGGAGGGACGAGGGTGCCGAGGGAGGTCGGGATCGGCCGCGCCGCGGAGGCACGCGGGGCGGGCGCGGGCGCGATAGCAGGCGCGGGCGCGGCGGCGACGGCCACCGGCGCGGGCATGGGCGCAGGCACAGGGACGGGCGCGGGCATGGGCGCAGGCACGGCGACGGCCACCGGCGCAGGCGTGAGCACAGGGATGGACAGGCGCTCGATCGCCTTCCGCGGAGCCACCGGGCCCGGCGTGGGCGACGGTTGCTTCACGTCCACGACCGGCCGTCGCACGTCGAGCGTCCGCTCCTCGGCAGGCATGTGCGCGAAGTCGAGGACCGATCCGACCTCGACCGACAGGACCTCGTCCGGCTGGAGCGTCAGGATCGACGGGGCCAGCGAGGGCTCCTCGCGGACGAGGACCGGGGCGGGCGTGGCCGAGCGATCGATGATCGCGGAGATCGGCTCGGGCGTGCTCGGCGCAGGCTCGGGCAGGATGTCGGCGAGCGCGGGGATGAGCGCCGGAGGCGGCGGACGGCGCACGCCGCGGAGGCGCTCGGACTCGCGATGCACGGCGGGCGTGAGCAGATCCGCGCCGGACTCGCCGACGACGGCGGTGATCGCGCCGTGCGCGGCCGCGTCGCAGAGGACGTCCTCGACGAGGTGCGCAGCAGCCTTGCCGCCGGCGACGAGCGCGCGGGGCGAGGCGCCGGCCGCGATCGAGCGCAGGAGCGAGCGCAAGGGCTCGGGGGTCGCGTGCTCGGCGGGGCCGAGGAGGTCGAGGTCGATCTCGACGCGCTCGACGGTCATGAGCGAGGCGCCCGAGAGGAGGCGTTGCGCGGCGCGAGCCGAGGCGATCGGCGCGACGAGCTGTTCGGCGAGCGAGCCTTCGAGGTCGGGGCGCGCTCCCGAGAGGCGCGCGACGTCCTCGTCGACGGGCGCGACGACGAAGCGGCCCGCGCCGAGGCCGAGGAGGCGCGCGAGCACGCCCGGGCCACGCTCGAAGGATCCGTCGGCCGTGGTGCGCGTGGCCCGCACGGGGCGGCCGTCGCGGATCTCGACTTCGTAGAGGTAAAGGGCGTCGCGCACGGTGAGCGTGGAGGCGGGTCGATGAGCGCACGCGAGCGCGAGCAACGTGCGAGGCGTGAGGCCATCGAGGCGGCCGCGGACCTCGCCGCCTTGCGCGAGGCGCTCGGCGACGCGCAGGCGCGGCCGCAGGATCTCGCGGAGGCGCTGGACGATCGCCGCGGCGCTCGCCTCCTTGCGGAGGTAGCCGTCGGCGCCGGCGCCGAGCTCGCGCACGCGCTGGAGGAGGTCCTCTTTCCAGGAGAGGAGCACGACGGGGACGTCGCGGAGCGCGAAGTCACGCTTGAGCGCGCGGCAAAGGGCGAAGCCGTCGAGGCCCGGCATGACGATGTCGCTGACCACGAGGTCGGGCGAGGCTTCGCACGCAAGCTCGAATGCGCGTTCGCCGTCGTGGGCCTCGTACACCGTGGCCCCGGCGGCACGGAGGACGCCGGCGAGGAACCAGGTGACGGCGGCGTCATCATCGGCCACGACCACGCGGAGCCGATCGAGCGAGGGCACGCGCGCGCCGCGGGCTTCCCCGAGCGCCCGCACGCGCGTCGCCTGGCCTGCCTGCTCGGGTCCACCGAGCCACGGCGCAAACGGGAGCGCCCCTTCCGGCCCGCTCGGCGCGAACCGCACCTTGCCTTGCGACTCGATCGTGACGAGGTCCCGGATCCGCGCGACCGCACCCCAGAGCGCGGCGAGCACCTGGCTGCCCTCACCGAGCTCGATCCGCGTGCCGCGAGCGCGCGCGTCGGCCGCGTCGCAGAGGCCTCGACGCAGCTCTTCGGCGAGGCGCGCGCCGAGATCGTCCAGCGTGACCTCGCCGATCGGCGCGCGGGCGATGTCGCGACGCACCTGGGCCGCGATCACCTCGGCGCAGGCTTTGCGCAGGGCCTCGGGCGAGACGGGCTTCGGCAAGGTCCGCGTGACGCCGAGCGCCGCATACAGCGCGGCGTCGTCGGGCCGGGAGAAGCGGCCGAGCAAAATGAGCGGGACCCCTTCGATGAGAGGATCGGCGAGCAGCGAGGCGATGAGCTCCCGCGCGCCGTGCCTGTCCGCGTCGATGACGATGACGTCGGGCGCGAGCGCGCGCGCGAGATCGGGCGCGGCGACGAGGTCGTCGGTGCGCTCGACCTCGAAGAACGAGGGAGCCCCCTCGGCGTGATCCTTCGCGAGGGCCTCGGCGAGCTTCTCGGGGCCGACGAACAGCACGGTCTGCGGGATGCCCTGCGCGGCCGCGCTCGCGGGCTTTTCGGCGGCTCGTTCGGCCGAGGGCAACGTGCGCGGGCCGCTGCTCGCCGACCTCGGCGCGGCTTCCCGCTCGGGCACGCCCAGCGAGGCCTCGCCCCACGCGAGCTCGGGCAGGCGATCGAGCAAGCTTCGCAGCGTTTTCAATTCGTCGTCCGTGAGCTTGCCGCGCTCGGCGACGCGATCGACGAGCGCTTCGCCGCTCTTCAGCTCCTCGGCGAGCTTGTTGAAGCGGAGGAGCCTCGCCGCGGCGGCGAGGGCGTGCACGCGGCGGCGCAGATCATCACGGCGCGCGGGGGACGCTGGCTCTTCGGCGAGCTTGGTGACGGCGGTGCGGAGCTCGACGACTCGACGGCCGAGGGTGGCCACGAAATCGGCCCGGACGCCGCCGAGACGCTCGGGAGACGACGCCGGCCGAGGGTCCTTGGGCGCCTCGGCACGCCGCTCCGGCGCGACGGGCGGTGCGATGCCCTCGAGCGTGATGACGCCCATGGCCTCGGGACGGCCGGGTTCATTTCGGTCCAACGCGGTAGCTTGCGCGCCCATCGGTTCGGGCCGTATCACGGGTCGGCGCGGCAGCTCCAATTTGTGGCGACGCATGCGGGGGGCTCGGTCGCGATCCGCGGTCGATTTTCCGCAACCGCAAGCCCCCTCCTGGCGACATAGGGTTTGTGGAGCCGTATCTCACGCGCCGAGGTATGCTGCGTCGCATGGTGGCGATCGCGATGGCAGAGGTGCTTCGGCCGGAACCGATGACGCTCGAGCAGTGGGCCGACATGGACGAGGACGAGCCGGGCGAGCTCGTCGACGGCGCGCTGGTGGAGGAAGAGGTGCCGACGAATCTGCACGAGCTCATCGTGGGCTGGTTGATCCGTATCCTCGGGAACTGGGCCGCTCCTCGCAGCGGACGCGTGCTCGGCTCCTCGCACAAGCTGGCCGTGTCCCCGCGCCGCGGCCGCAAGCCCGACGTGACGGTGTACGCGCCTCGCACGAAGGTGGACTGGCAAGCCTCCCTCTCGCGGGTCCCTCCGCTCCTCGTCGTGGAGGTGATCTCCCGGCAAGCGCGTGACGTGCGTCGGGATCGCGTCGAGAAGCTCGGCGACTACGCGCGCTTCGGCGTGCGCTGGTACTGGCTCCTCGACCCGGATGTGCGGCTCCTCGAGGTGCTGGAGCTCGGCGCGGATGGGCGGTACACGATCGCGCTCCAAGCCTCCACCGAGCGCGTGGCCGTGCCCGGGTGTGAGGGGCTGGAGCTCGATCTCGCGAACCTCTGGAGAGAGGCCGACGACGCTGCGGCCGAGGGCAACGAGGAGAGCGCCCCCAGCACGGAGCGTGGCGAGAGCTGAGGCGCTACGTCGACGAGCCCGCCGGCGGCGCGGGCTTGTTCCAAAGCTTGGAAAGATCAAGCTCGATCGCATCGAACGGCACGGCGCGGACCTTGGCGTCGTCGTGGTGCACGCCGCGCAGGAGCCAACCCTCGGGAGTGAGGGTGAATACTTCGAGCAGCCGCTCGATCGGGTCCACGATCCAGAGGTGCTGCACGCCCTCGCGGGCGTACACCGGCATCTTCTTCGCCCGGTCGATCGCCGCCGTCGAGGGGCTCGCCACCTCGCAGACCCAGTCGGGCGCGAGCGGGAAGTACGGCGTCTCGGGTAGCTCGGGCATCCGCTCGACGCGCCAGCCGGCGAGGTCGGGGACGAGGGTGTCGCCGCCGAGATGCAGCTCGGGTTCGTCGAGGATCCACCAGCCGCCGGGACCGCCGTCGCCGAACCGGAACGGGGGGCCAAGCTGCATCCCGAGCGACGAATGCGCCGACGCATGCTTCGGCGCAGGCCGGGGGAACACGTACAGCGTGCCCTGGATCAGCTCGGCGACCTGATGCGGCGGGACCGCCTCGAGGTCCGCGTACGTCGCCGGATGCAGCTTCTCCGCCGGGTGCCCCATGGCACGTTCTTACCGCATCGATGGACCCCTGCCCAGGGATCCGCCTACGCGCCCGTCCGTCAGCCCGTCGAACCCGCTGCCGGCAGCACCAGATAATCCGCGACCGACTCCAGCCGGATCTCCGGAAACCGCTCTGCCACCGCGCTCCGCATCTGCTCCGCGTCGGCCGGATCCTCCGCCTCCGCGAACGCCTTCTGCCTCGCCGCGTCGCTCGGCCATTGCGCGTATCCGTAGAAGAGCCCGTCCGATCCGCGATGCAACCGCGACCCGAACGAACCCTTCTCCCGGTAATGCGCCGTGATCCGCGACCACGCCTCGATGAACGCCTCCTCCCTCCCGGGATGGAGCCTCCACCGATACAGCACCACGAACCCCGGCCCGCGACCGCTCATCTCGCCCTAGAGCTCCTTCGCCACCCGCTCCCGCACCCACGCTGCGGCCGCCCGCGTGCCGAGCGTCCCGCCCACGTCCACGGTGCAGGCCTTCTCCTCGATCGCCGCCGCCACCACCTGCTCGATCCGCCTCTCCTCGTCCGGCCATCCGAGGTGCGTGAGCATCATGCCCACCGTCAGGATCGCCGCGAACGGGTTCGCGATGTCCTTGCCCGCGAGCGGCGGCGCCGAGCCGTGCACCGGCTCGAACATCGCCACGCGTGTCGGATCGGACGCGTGCACGTTCGCGCTCGCCGCCATCCCGAGGCCGCCCTGCAGCGCGGCTCCGAGGTCGGTCACGATGTCGCCGAAGAGGTTGTTCATCACGAGCACCTCGAACTGCGACGGGTCCTGGATCATGAGCAGGCAGAGCGCGTCCACGTAGAGGTGGCGCGACTCGATCTCCGGGTACTCGCGCCGCACCTCGTCGAACACGCGCAGCCAAAGCTCGTGCGCGTGCCGCATCGCGTTCGACTTGTCCGCCATGCACACGCGCTTTTTGCCCGTGCGCTTCGCGAACTCGAACGCCGCGCGCACGATCCGCTCGACGCCCTTGCGCGTGTTGAGGTCCTCGTTGATCGCGACTTCGTCGGGCGTGCCGCGCTTGAATTGACCGCCCATGCCGACGTAAACGCCTTCGGTGTTCTCGCGGAACACCACCATGTCCACGTCCTTCGCGCCTCGACCTTTGAGCGGCACCAGGCGATCGGACAGCGCCTTCACGGGCCGCACGTTCGCGTAGAGGTCGAAGCCGAAGCGCATGCCGAAGAGAATGTCCCGCGCGTGCTCCAGACCGGGCACGCGCGGGTCTCCCAGCGCGCCGAGCAGGACCGCGGCGCACTCGCGCTGCACCGCGATCTGGATCTCCTTCGGGAACGTGACGCCGTCGCGCAGGTAGCGATCGGCGCCCAGGTCGAGCTCCCAGAGATCGAGCGGCAAGCCCGCCTTGTCTCGGTAGATCTCGAGCAGGAGCTTCGCCTCGTGCGTGACGCTCGGCCCGATCCCGTCTCCCCCGATGATGGCGATCTTCTTGCGCTGCGATCCCACGGCTCTCCCTTTCTCGTCCCGAGGGGGACGCCTCGCGTCCCCCTCTCGTCCAGGCGAAGCCCGGCCCATTCACCCCCCCCGAGGGAAGATCGCTTCGCGATCTTCCGCGCGATGCGATCGGCTTCCGATCAGCCGAGCGCGCGCTCCACCGGCACGTACTCGAGGTTGTGCGCCTGCGCGACCGGCCCGTACGTCACCGCGCCGCCGAACGTGTTCACGCCGAGCAGCACCGCGCGATCCGCGCGCGCCGCCGCCGCCACGCCCTTGTCCGCGATCGCGAGGCCGTACTGCAGCGTCGTGTTCGTCAGCGCCCACGTGCTCGTGTGGCTCACCGCGCCCGGCATGTTCGCCACGCAGTAGTGCACGACGCCGTGCACCTCGTAGGTGGGGTTGTCGTGCGTCGTCGGCCGGCACGTCTCGATGCAGCCGCCCTGATCCACGGCCACGTCGACCACCACGCTGCCCTTCTCCATCTCGGAGATGAGCTTCTCGGTCACGAGCTTCGGCGCCTTCGCGCCCGTCACGAGCACCGCGCCGATCACGAGGTCCGCGCGCGACACGCACGCCTCGATGTTGTCCGCGTTCGAGTAGAGCGTCTCGATCGCGCCGCCGAACACGTCCTCGAGGTACTCCATCGTCTGGCCGCGCACGTCGAGCACGGTCACCTGCGCGCCCATGCCGACCGCGATCGTCGCGGCGTTCTTGCCGACGACGCCGCCGCCGAGGATCACCACGCGCCCGCGCCGCGTGCCGGGCACGCCGCCGAGCAGGATGCCCTTGCCGCCGTGCTCCTTCTGCAAGCACGCCGCGCCCACCTGCACGGACATGCGGCCGGCGACCTCGCTCATCGGCCGGAGCAGCGGCAGCGAGCCATCGGCGAGCTCGATCGTCTCGTACGCCACGCCCGCGACGCCCGTGTCGGCGAGCTTCTTCGTCAGCTCGGGCTCGGCCGCGAGGTGCAGGTACGTGTAGACGATGAGGTCTTTCCGGAAGAACCCGTACTCGGCGGGGAGCGGCTCCTTCACCTTCACGACCATCTCGGCGCCCCAGGCGTCGGCGGCCGTCGGCACCATCGTCGCGCCTGCGCGCACGTAGGCCTCGTCCTTGATGCCGCTGCCTTCGCCGGCGCCCTGCTGGACGAGCACCTTGTGTCCGCGGCCCACGAAGGCGCGAACCCCCGCCGGGGTCATCCCGACGCGATACTCCCTGGTCTTGATCTCCTTCGGAACTCCGATGAGCACGATGCTTCCTCCCGACTTGGTCGACGCTTGGGCGCCGCGATGGGCGCGCGCGACCATAGCAGAAGGAACGGCGCGTGGAGGGCAGTTCAGCGAACGACGCGATGCGGCGATCGTGGTGACTTTCCAGGGATTTAGCGCGGTGCGCGGAAGCGCCGCGTCAGGATCACGATGCTTCCAGCTCCACGATCGGATCCTTCACGTACCCCTCCTCGTAACCGAACTCCGTGAGCGGAAGCCCGGCGCCGCGCAGCGCGGTCATGAGCGCGCGGCTCGCGTTTCCGCTGTCCTGACGGTAGTGGTAATTGCCGCGCAATCGGCCGCCGCCCTTGCCGCAGAGGAGCATGGGCAGGTCGTCCTGCGCGTGCGTCCAGCCTTCGGTGTGCTCGGTGCAGACGAAGATCGAGCTGTGCTCGAGCAGGTTGCCGGTCGCGTCGGGCGTGTTCTTCAGCCGATCGAGGAAATACGCGAGCTGGCCCATGGTGAACCGCACGGCGTCCTTTTGTTTCGTGTAGGGCGCGGGCTCGGTGTGGTTCATGTAATGCTGCCCGTCGGTCGCGCCGACCATCCAGAACACCGCGCCCGAGCCGCAGGTCGAATACTGGATCGAGAACGACCGCGTGAGCCCGCAGGAGAGCGCGAGGGCCATGAGGTCGGTCATCGCCTTGTTTTTCTCGACGATCTGCTCGTTCGAGGCGAGATCGGGGAACGCGCCCGGATCGTCGGGCTTGTTGCACTCGCCGATGGGCACGACCAGCCGCGACTCGATCTCCGAAATGCTCGTGAGGTGCTGCTCGAGGCGCTGTTTGTCCTTGGCGCCGAGACGACCCTGCAGCGTCTTGATCTGCCCGCTCACGGCGTCGAGCACGCTCGCCCGCGCGCGGTCGACTTGCGGCGAGCCCGCGCCCTTGTTGAACAGGCGCTCGAAGAACGCGTGCGGCGACTCCTCCGACGGATTCACGTTCGTCTCGCCGCTCTTGCTGCCGTTGTGCGAGAGGTGCTGGAAGCTCGTGCCCTCGTCGGTGCCGCGGAATCGCGTCACCGCGGCTTCGAGCGATTTGTACGGGCTCGGCGCGAGCGACTGGAAGTATTGCGCGGCCACCTGATCGATGCTCGGGTACTTCATCGTCGACACGATCGTGTCGCGCACGTCGTCGATCTTGAGGTGCGGCCCGCCCGAGCAGACGGCGGACATCCCCGAATGATGCGGGTGCCGCGGCGTCTTCACGGACAGCCCGCTGATCACGCTCACGTATTCCTTGTACGGGAGCAGCGGGGCGAGGGCGTAATCCTCGGGCACCGTCCAATCGGCCCCGACCGTCGGCGGGGTCCAGGAGGGCAGGTGGACGCCGTTGCCGAAGAACCAGAGGCCGAACCGAGTCGGGATGTCCTCGCCGTTGGCGAAGGCATCGCCATTGTTGTTCAGCATCACCTCGAAGATCGGCAGGCCGACGGCGACGGCGGCGCCTCCGAACATTCCGCGCAGGAACAGGCGGCGAGAGGGGCGTTCGATCTTGCGGCTCACGGCTTCACCTCTTCCTGCGAAGGCTTGCTGGCGTAGCGATATCCGTCGTTGGTCACGAGGGCGAGGACGAGGTCCTTGAACCGGTAATCGCCCGCCGCGAAATCGGCGACGAGCTCCTCGACGCTGCCCTTGTCCCCCTTGCCGGCGAGGTGCGCGCCGGCGTGCTCGTAAAACCGCCGCGCAATGCAGGCGCCCACTTCCGGGAGCGATGCGACGAGCTCCGCCATGTCGATCGGACCCTCCACGGAATGGCCGTCGACGACCGCGCTCGAATCGACCGGCAGGCCATTCTCGTCGACCTCGCGATACGCGCCGATCGCGTCGTACTTCTCGAACGCGAAGCCGATCGGATCCATCCGCTCGTGGCAGCCTGCGCATTCCGGGTTCGTCCGGTGCTCGTCGAGCCGCTGCCGCAGCGTCGTCGGTTTGCCCGGCTCGGGCTCGGGCAGCGTCGTGCTGATTCCCGGCGGCGGCGGCGGGATGTCCTGGCAAAACAGATTGAGCCGGACGAACCGCCCGCGATGGGTCGGCGACGTCTGCGTCTTGTGCGCGTTCAGCGCGAGGAAGCCGGGCGTCGTCAGAATGCCTGCGCGCCGGCCGTCCTCGGGCAACGTGACGGGCGTCCATTCCGGCCCCGTGATGCCCTCGATGCCGTACACCCGCGCGAGGTCCTCGTTCACGTACGTATCACGCGTCGTGAACATATCGCGGAAATCGCCCTCTTTTTCGAAGACGTTGTTCTCGAACATGCGCTCCATCTCGACGCGCATCGAGGGCCCGAGCGTCGCCGAGAGCTGCGGGAATTTCTCCGGTTGCTTGTCGAGCGCGTCGAGCTTGCCGATGTTCATGAAGTCGCGGAAGAACCGCGTCAGGGTCACGCGCGCGCGTGGATCATCGAGCAGGCGCGACGCCTGCGCTCGCACGCCCTCGGCCGTCGCGAGCTCGCCGCGCCGGGCCGCCTCGCGCAGCGTATCGTCCGGGGGCGCGTCGAGCAGGAGGAACGACAGGCGGCTCGCCATCTCCCAGCTCGTGTATCGATACCCCTCGTCGTCCGGCTCGCCGACCTCGACGCGGAACAGGAAATGCGGCGAGAGCAACACCGCCGCGAGCGCGAATTTGAGGCCCTGCGGCTCGTCGACGAGATCGGTCGCGACGTTCGCCGAGAGCACTTGCAACGACGTGACCTCCTCCTCGGACACGGGCCTGCGCCAGGCGCGCGAGGTGAACGAGGCGACGAAGTCTTTCACGCACGGCTCGCCCACGGCCGTCACGGGGCAACCGACGAGCGCGTCGCGCCGCGCCGGATCGGCGAAGATCTGATCGAGCACCTCGTAGGTCGCCTTCTCGTATTTCTCGGCGTCGACGGGGGCGATGGTGCTGCGCGCGGCGGAGATCGACGAGAAGCCATAGAGCACGTCGTCGACCGGCAGATCCGCGGGGATCGTGAGCGGATTGCCGAAGAGATCGAGCCAGGCATTCTGGATCTGCGGGCGCGTGAGGCGATGGAGCGTCGGCTCGGCGGGCGCGAACGCCGCGGCGGCGGCCCTCTCGTCGCCCGAGTCCCCGATGATGCCCACGCAACTCGCGAGGCCCACGAGCGCGCACAGCAAAGGCGCATACCCCTGTCGCATGCTTTCGACGTTACAAGACTCCAGGGAGTCGTCACAAGCGGGATCGTGATACGCTGGACCCGTGTCGACGTTGCGCATTTTCCACTCCGCCTCGAATCTTGTTTTTGCACTGCTGCTCGTGGGCTGCTCGGGTGGTGGGAGCGGCGGCGAGGGCGGCGCGGGGGGCAGCGGCACCGGCGCCGGAGGATCGAACGAAGGCGGGCACGGCTGCTTCTCCACCGAGACCACGTGCGACGGCAAATGCGTGCACCTCGAGGACAACGCGTCGCATTGCGGCGCGTGCAACAACACGTGTGGACCGGGCGGCCAGTGCGTGAACGGGACCTGCGCCTACGACTGCAATGGCACGCTCCTCGAGAACCCGGCCGATTGCCTGAACCTCTACGGCGCGTTCGAATCCTTCCCGCCGGAGTGTCCGGGCTGTGGCACGGCAAACCCTCAGTCGGGCGGATGCGGCTGCCCGAGCCCGGCGTCCGAGCTCCCGCTCGCGGTGCAAAGCGACTGCCCCGGCGTGCCGATGCGATCGGCGACGACGCTGCGGCTCTGCGTGACGCCCACGCTGTCGCCGGACAGCGATTTCGGCGGGGCGTACCAGGTCGACGATCTCGACGGCTGGTGCGGCGCGACGGCGCGCTGCCGCGTGGGAAACCCGATGGCCGGCGGGGCCTGCGCGTGCCCCGCGGGATTCGACGAGACGATCGGGCTTCGCTCGATCATCCGGCTGCCGTGTAACGGCGTCGAGGGGGGAAGCGTGGTGGTGCTTTGCGGCAACAAGGAGGCGCCGCTGCGCACGTTCGGGGGCGCATTCCAGGTGGACGACGTGGAACCGAACTGCCGCGCGGGAAATCCGTGGACCGGGGGATGCTCGTGCCCGGCAGGGACGAGCGAACACGCGTACCGGGTGATGGTGGATGGAGAGGCGGGGCTTTATGGGTCGAGCGTGCGGATCTGTATGCCCTGAACCCGGCTACCCCGCCCCCGCCGCCGCCTCCAGCGCTGCCCTCAAGAGCGCCGCCAGCTCCGCCGGGATCGTCGCGTCGAACTGCCCGATCAGCTTATCCGCCTCGAGCAGCATCACCTCCCCCGCCTCGCAATGCGCCTCGAGCGCCGCTCGCTCCGCCTCGCCCACCCGCACCACCGCTGCCGTCCCTGGCAGCGACAGCGCCCACGTCGGCGCCATCGTCTCGTCCGTCGGCAGCCCGATCACGGCCACCTCCACCCCCTCGCCGAGGCGCAGCGTCCCGAGTGGGCGCGGCAGCGGCGCGCGGGACGTCGGCTCTGGACCCATCACCACGTCCGTGATCCGACGCATCGAGTACGCGAGCACCCCCAGCCGCTGCGGGCTCGTCGCCAGGAGCAGCCGCGGCGGCGCCGAGAAACCGGGACGCACGAGCCGTGTCGCCAGCGAGCGCAACACCGGGATCTGCTCCGGCGTCGCCAGCGGCGTCGTCAGCGTGGCCAGCGGGATCGTCTTGACCTTCCCGCTCTTCTTGAGCTGCCCGAGCGCGTCCAGGATGTCGAGGTCCGGACCGTCGATCTCGTCGAGCAGCTCGTCGATGCTGCGCGGCATCTGCAAGAGCTCGAAGATCCGACCCCGCATCGACTCCGGGTCCGGCATCGACTCCGGCCCGTCGAGCAGACCCGACAGGCTCGCGAGGTCCGACAGGGTGAAGACCTCACCCTCGGGTGACAGGCTCGCGCGCCGCTCGTTCAGCTCATCGACCTGCCGCATCGCCTCCATCAGCAGCATGTTCGTGGAGGCCTGGATGCGGCGCACGCTCGGCGCGTCGCCCGGCGAGAACGCGAAGCGGCCCCGGCGCTCGGCGAGTAGCCGGTAGAGCGCGCGCTCCCCCGTCCGACGGCTGAAGCTCGCGTCGACGATCTGCCCCTCGGCGAGCCTCACCTCGCCCGGACCTCGCGCCGTCGTGATGCTCAGCGTGCCCGTCCGACGGTTCATCGCCAGGAGCTGCAGCATGTCCACGAGCGGCACCTGCTCCAGGTCGCCGCGGATGTCCTGCGGCAGCGGCGGCCGCGACACGCGCCGCGACACCTCCGTGATGCGCGAGACGATCTGGTCGACGTCGACCCGCATCACCTCGTCCGGCTCGAGCTCGCGGTCGACGAGCTTGTCGACGAGAAACAACACCGGGATATCGGCGAGCTCGCCCTTCCCTTTGAAGGCCTCGCTCACGTTGCCGCCGCGCTCGGGCGCGCGCGAGACGAGCAGCACGTCGGGCCGGCTCTGGTAGGCCTGCTCGAGCGCGCTCTCCGCGCTGTTCGCGTTCGCCACCACGAGGCCCATCGCCCGCAGCGCGGAGGCGAGCGCGCCGAGCGCGTCGACATCGGAGTCCACGAGGAGTACGCGTCGCGACATGACCTTCCCTTATCCGATCACCCGCACGCCCGCGGCCCGACCGAGGCGCTCCGCCAGCACGTCGGCGAGCAGCGGATCGGCCGCGTGCGCGCCCCGGAGCACGCCATCATCGTTGCGTGCGACGAGCGCGTAAGCCCCGTGCTCGGCGATCACCGCCAGCGCCTCGATCCGCTCGCAGCCCGGCACGGCCCGCAGGTCGAGCGCGTGGAGCGCGACCTTGGCGGCCTCGTGCCCCAGCGCCGAGCGCACGGCCGCGCCGAGACACAGATCCGCGTGGTTCGTCACCACGATCGTCGCCGCCCCGCCGCGTTGCGCGTCTGCCACCACCGACTGCGCGAGTGATTGCGCCTCGGCCGTCCCGAGCTCGATCGGCCGCACCGCCGACGTCTGCCGCGCGGGCGCCGCGTTCACCGTCTCCCAGATGAGCATCTCGAGCAGATCCGGCACCGTGTTCGACTCCGGATCGAGCCTGTGCACCACCGACGTCTTGCTCGCCTCGGCGCGCAGACGCGCGACCCGCAAGAGCTTGCCGAGGTCCTGCCCGTCGTGCGGGAAGGCGGCGGCTCCCACGAGCAGCGCCCGGCTCGACGCCGACTTCTCCCCGGTCCCGAGCCGCGCGATGCGCCGCCGGACCGAGTGCGCGCCGAGCCCGCTCGTCTCGGGCAAGAGCAAATGGAACTCGTTCTCGTCGACGCGGGCGAGCACGTCCGTATCGTGAACCGCGGCGAGCAGCCGATCGGCGTACTCGGTCGGCGAGAGCGCCGGCTGCCCGGGGATCGGCTCGTACACCATGGTCACGATCGAGAACCGCCGGTTGTACCGCCTCGCGCGCCCGATCTCCCGACCGGCCACGTCGACGTAATAGGCGAACGAGTACGCGCTCGACGTCGGGTCCTTGATGGCGGCGCCACCGCGGGCGGCGCGCTCGCGCTCGGCCAGCATGGCGATCGCGGTCGCGGCCACGTTCGCGAGCAGGCGAATGATCCCATCGATCGGCGGATCGGCGCCGTGCTCGGCGGGCACACGCGGCTTGTCCTCGTCGAGCAGCACGTATCCGGCCGCGACGTTGCGCGACCCGAGCGGCACGGCGAGCAGGCGGCGCGGCGTCGCGAACGTATCGACGATGTGTTTTTCGGTGCCCACCTCGGGCGCCTTCTCGAGCCCGGGGCTCGCGGCGCCGAGCACGAGCTCCTCCGGCATCGTGTCGCTGGCCAGGTACACGACGGCGCCCTTCGCGCCCGTCACCTCCACGAGGATCTCCACGAGCTCGCGGGCCGCGCTCGCCCGGTCCGGCGCCTCCGCGATCCCGGCGATCCGGGCGATCCACCCCGTCGCGCGTGCGCTCACCGCGGCGGCGCGCTCCAACCGATCCCGCTCGGCGCGCTCGACCAGCCTTTGCTTGATGCCCCAGACCGAGCTCAGCACGTCGTCGCCCGAGAGCGGCATCAAGAGCAGCCCCGTCGCGCCGAGCGAGACCGCGCTCGCCGCGGCCTCGAGGTTCTTCTTCGTCGCCAGCGTGACCACGCTGATGTCCGGCACGAGCGCCTTCAGGTGATGCACCAGGCTGAGCCCTGCCCCGTCGCCGATCCCGAGCTCCACGAAGGCGATGTCCGGCGCCTCCGCGGTCGCCATCATGAACGCCTCGGAGAAGTCGGCCGTCACGAGCACTTTGTCGACGCGCAGGACGCGCGGCAGAAGCTCGCGCACGGCGGCGTCCTGCGCGATGCACAGCACGGTGAGCGCGGGCGCGCCGGCCCGATCGAGCGGCCTTCGGCGCGACGCGGGGATCGGCGGCATCGAGTTCATCATGGTGTCGAACCGCCCCACGATGGAGGAGCCACCCGGCCCGGGCCAAGCTCCAAGCTCGTTTCCCACGTCCCGCGGAACACCCGCCGCGCCGGCCCCTTCATGCGGAGCGCGCGCGCCTCGTCCACGGTGATCTCGAGCGGCCCGCCGGGCAGATGCACCTCGATCGGCGCGCCCCTCCGGGCCCGACCTTGCTCACACGCCGCCGCCGCCACCGCGCACGCGCCCGTCCCGCAGGCGAGCGTCCGCCCCACCCCGCGCTCCCAGACCGTCACCGCGATCCGGGTCCGCGCCCCATCTTCGAGCATCCGGCAGAACTCCACGTTGATCCCTCCCGCCGGCGTCGTCGCCACCGTCGGCCCCACCCGATCGATCTCCCCCTCCGTGTACGGCTCGAACGTGATCGCGTGCGGATTGCCCACATCCACCGTCGCGAACCCGTGCCGCCGCCCCTCGGCCTCCACCTCGAGCCTCGGCCCCATCGTCGCGTGACCCATGTCCACGGTCACATCGTAAAACCCCGCGCCCCTTCGTTCGATGGCGCAAGGTTTATCGCCTGCGTCCGTGGCGATCACCAGGGACAGCCCCTCGGCGCTCACTCGATCGGCGAGATACGCGGCCACGCATCGCAACCCGTTCCCGCACATCTCCGGCCGCGACCCGTCTGCGTTCAGCACGACCATGCGCGGCGTCGCTCCGCCGATCACGAGCAGCACGCCGTCGCCGCCGATGCCTCGATGCCTGTCGCAGAGCGCGCGTGCTTGCTCCGGCGTGATCGCATCCTCCGAGCTTGCGTCGAGGACGACGAAATCGTTGCCGAGCCCTTCCCACTTCTCGAACGCGAGCGTACCGCTCATCGCTTCGCCTTGCTGAAGAGCTCGCGCACCGTGGACGAGCTCGTGCCATTGACCTCGAGGAGCTTGCTGCGGCTACTCACGCCGACGAGGATGTTCACATCGGCGCGGCGCACCTCGAGCACGCGCGACAAGAGCTTGCGCAGCTCCTCGTTTGCGGCTCCTTCGGCGGGCGGCGCGGTCAGCGCGACATCGAGCGCGCCTTCGCGGACCCCGAGGATCGAACAACGGGACGATCGCGGTCGCACGTGCACGGAGAAACGCACGGCGCCGGCGCGCTCGCTCATCTCGAGCCGCGCCCATTCCCCGGGAATCTGGTTCGTTGCTTTCGACATCGCGCGGTAGGGCGCATCCTAGCGCAAACCGAGACGTCCATACCGTTCTTGAATTCGATCTTTCACGCGATCCTTTTGGGTCCTGCCTTCCTGTACTAGCGTGGGGGCATGGCGCGACTTCGTTGGATGACGGCGGGTGAATCTCACGGCCCCTCCCTGGTGGCCATCGTCGAAGGCATCCCCGCCGGGATGCCCCTCCTCTCGGAGGACGTCGACCACGACCTCGGACGACGACAACGCGGCTACGGCCGCGGGGGCCGCATGAAAATCGAGACCGACAAGGCCCAGCTCGTCGGAGGTGTCCGGGGCGGCGAGACCCTCGGCGGACCCATCGCCCTTCGCATCGACAACCGCGACCACGTCAACTGGGCGGGCCGCATGGGCCCCGACCCCTTCCCCTCGACCCCCGAACCCCTCACCCGCCCCCGCCCCGGCCACGCCGACCTCGCGGGCGGCCTCAAGTACGACCGCAAAGACCTCCGCGACATCCTCGAACGAGCCAGCGCCCGCGAGACCGCCTCCCGCGTCGCCGTCGGCGGCGTCTGCCGCAAACTCCTCTCCCTCCTCCACATCGACATCTTCGCCCACGTCGTCTCCATCGGCCCGGTCACGGCCACCCTCCCGGACCTCCCCTTCCCCGAACTCCGCACCCGCGCCCGCGCCTCCGACCTCGCCTGCGTCGACCCCGACGCCGAGACCGCCATGCGCAAAGCCATCCACGAAGCCTCCCATGCGGGCGACACCCTCGGCGGCGTCTTCGAAGTCATCGCCACCGGCCTCCCTCCCGGCCTCGGCAGCCACGTCCAGTGGGACCGCAAGCTCGACGGCCGCCTCGCCCAGGCCCTCATGAGCATCCACGCCATCAAGGGCGTCGAGCTTGGCCTCGGCTTCACGGCCGCCACCCTCCGCGGCTCCCAGGTCCACGACCCCATCACCTACGACCCGGCCCACCACTTCGACCGCCCCACCAACCGCGCCGGCGGCCTCGAAGGCGGCATCACCAACGGCATGCCCCTCATCTGCCGCGCCGCCATGAAGCCCATCGCCACCCTCAAGACCGCCCTCCCCTCCGTCGATGTCCTCACCAAGGAACCCTTCGACGCCGCCCACGAGCGCAGCGACATCTGCGCCGTCGCCGCCGCCTCCGTCGTCGGCGAAGCCATGGTCGCCATCACCCTCGCGGACGCCGTCCTCGAGAAGTTCGGAGGCGACAGCCTCGGCGAGCTTCGCCGCAACCTGGAGACGTACCGCGCTCAGCTCGCGGCGTACTGACCAGGACGTTTCACGTGAAACATTGAGCCTGCCCGTCCCTGAGGCTCCCTCACCCCCGCCCGACGCTCCCTCACCCCCGCCCGACGCTCCCTCACCCCCAACCCCCTCTCCCTCCAAGAGAGGGACGACAGACGTCAGCGCCTGGCGGAGACGGGCGGAGCCCCCTGGTCTGACAGGCCGAGCTGCGGCAGGTCGTCCTTGCGGACCCACAGCGAACGCCGCTCGCCCGGCACCTCGATACGGGCGCAGGTGAGGCGACGCCAGATCGCCACCCCGAACAGCACCGCGACGAAGGGGCCCACGCCCCCGGCGGTGAGCCTCTCCGCGACCTCGCCCGGCGACGGGCCTGGGCGCAGGGGCGGGTACGCGTTGCATGCCTTCAGCGACGCGTTCGCGAAGCCCAGTGCGAGCAGCGCGTAGAGACCCGTGAGCCACGACGCGTGCTCGATCCTCCGCAGCGCCGAGCGATCGAACGGCGTGCCCGCCACCTCTCCCCGGACGACGTGGGCCCGAGCTTCTGTGTCGACGACGAGGCGCCGCTGGCGCCGCCGCGCCAACCACCCCAGGGAAACGAGCGCCGATCCCACGACGAGCAGCATGCCCCCGCCCTCGAGGCCCCGGGAGCCGAGGGTGAACAGCAGGAGCGCCCCGCCCACGACGGGCCCGGAGGCCAGCGCGTAGAACGGGATCCAGACGACCTCCAGGATCCCCGGGGCCGCTTCCGCGGGCGGCTGATAGGGGTTCGGCGGCGACAACCGCATGCGCATCGCGGTCGGGACGCTGCCCCACGCGCCGGTGCCTGTCAATCCGCCGCCGGTGCCAGCGGCGCCGGGCCCGTCCTATCCGGCCGTGGGAGGGACCATCGAAACCTCAACGCGCTTCACCTTCGGTCGTAGGGGGGACCATCGAAACCTCAATGCATGTCACCTCCGGTCGTAGGGGGGACCATCGAAACCTCAACGCGCTTCACCTTCAGTCGTGGGGGGGACCATCGAAACCTCAACGCGCTTCACCTTCAGTCGTGGGGGGGACCATCGAAACCTCAACGCGCTCTACATCCCGAGGTCCAGGGCACCTGTTCTGATCGACCTCCTCTCCACCCCACCTCTTCCCTGGACCTGGGGGCCTTGTCCCCTGCTGAACGGGGGGGCGCTGGGCGGCGTGAGGTCGGGGGGGCTGGGGGGGACCCGTTGTTTGAGCGAGCCACGCCCCCCGTCCCGAAACCCCACACCCCCTCCATCACCAACGTGACCTAGCCGGGACGCGACACCCATCCCCTCCCGAGTCTTGCCGAAACCTCGACGTGGCTTGGGTCTGTCCGGCGTGGCTCGCGAGTTCGGGTCCCCAGCCCCCCGACCTCACGCCGCCCAGCGCCCCCTCCGCCCTGCGCCTAGGCACACACTCCACCTCGACAAATCGTTTCCCCCATCGAATCGTAGTCCCCATGCCTCCGCTTCCGCTCACCCACCCCCGCCCCCAGCGTCCCCTCCTCCTCAGCGGACTCATGGGCTCTGGTAAATCCACCATCGGCCCCCTCGTCGCCGCCCAAGCTGCCGTCCCCTTCCTCGACCTCGACGCCGTCATCACCCAGAACACCGGCCGCTCCGTTGCCACCCTCTTCGCGGAACCCGGCGGCGAACCCGCCTTCCGCGCCCTCGAGGCCGACACCCTTCGCAGCCTCCTCGCCTCCCCCGAGCCCCGCGTCATCGCCCTCGGCGGCGGCACCCTCCTCGACCCCGAGCTCCGCGCGTTTGCCCTCGCCCACGCGCACATCGTCACCCTCACGGCCAAGCCCGACACCCTCGCCGCGCGCACCTCGGGCCCCGGTCGACCCCTCCTCGACCAAGCACCCGACCGCCTCCAGCGCCTCCGCAGCCTCCTCGCCTCCCGCGCGCCCGTCTATGCCGAGGCCCATGCCCACATCCGCACCGACGATCGCTCCCCTGCCGACATCGCCGATGCCGTCCTCCAAGCCTGGCTCGACCCGACCCTCGTCGTCCCGCTCGGCGCTCGTTCCTATCCCGTTCGCCTCACCCACGACGCCCCGCGCACCCTCGCCGAGGTCGCTCGTTCCCTCTCTCCGTCCGCCGTCTTCGTCGTCACCGATGAGAACGTCGCGCCCCTCGCCCTCGACCCGGTCCTCGATGCTCTCCGCACCACGGGCCTCCGTGTCCCGGCCACCGTCGTCCTCCCGCCCGGCGAGACCCACAAGCAGATGCCGGCGGTCGAGCGCATCCTCGCGGCCCTCGTCGAGTCCGGCGCTGACCGCGAGTGCCTCGTCGTTGCTCTTGGCGGCGGCGTCGTCTCCGATGTTGCCGGCTTTGCCGCGTCCCTCCTCCTTCGGGGCGTCCGGTGGGTCGCGATGCCCACGACCTTGCTCTCGATGGTCGATGCGGCCGTTGGTGGAAAGACCGGCGTCGACCTCGGCGTCGCCAAGAATGCCGTAGGCACCTTCCACCAGCCCTCGGCTGTCCTCATCGACCCGGCGCGCGTGCAGAGCGAGTCCAGCCGGGCTTACGTCTCCGGCTTGGCCGAGGTCGTCAAGGCGGCCGCCATTGCCGACACCTCCCTCTTCGAGCTCGTCGGTCGCGAGCGCGAGCGTGTCCTCGCTCGGGACCTCGACCTCGTTCGGCAGATGGTCCTCGGCGCGGTCCGGGTGAAGACCGAGATCGTCATCCGGGACGAGCGCGAGGCCGGCGACCGCGTCCTGCTCAACTTCGGCCACACCATCGGGCACGGCCTCGAGGCGGCCGGCGCGTATACCCGCCTCACCCATGGCGAGGCCGTCGCGCTCGGCATGATCGCCATCCTCCGCGTCGGCCGCGCCCTTGGTGTCACCGACCCTGAGGCGGCGACGCGGGTCGAGCGCCTCCTCGTCGACCTCGGCTTGCCCACGGACCTCACGCGGGAGCCCATCGACGAGGCGCTCCGCCTGGCCTCGCTCGACAAGAAGCGCACGGCTTCGGGGATCCGGGTCGTCCTCCTCGAAGGCCTTGGACGACCTCGCATCGAGCTCCTCTCGCTGGATGCGTTGGGGCGCCTCCTTCACGCGGGGATGCAGAGCGTTCCCGTCTGAACCCTGCGGATCTTTGCCGGCCCGGCGGCTTTCTCGATACACTGACGGTTGACCTCAGGCGTCGAGGGAGGCTCCTCCACCATGAAGATCCAGCGAAGGCATGTCGGCGGTGTGGCCGCGCTTCTGGCGCTCGGCGGTTTGCTCGGTGCGGGGTGCGCGGAGAACCGCAGCAGCATCTTCGTCCGTGGCGCGCTCAAGTTCGACGAAGACACCTGCGAGGTCGTCGCTGAGCTCACGGCTCCGACCCTCTTGCGTGGCACCCTCGATGTGGCGTTTGCCACCGAGTACACCGCGGCGCTCCTCGTGGGCAACCAGCTCGTCCGGCGCGGCAACGCGGCGACGCTTCGCACAGAGACCTCTCGGGTCCAGTTCGAGAGCGCCGATGTGCACACCTTCGACGCGGCGGGCAACGAGCTCGCCGCGTTCACGGCGCCGGCCACCGGGTTCGTGGACCCGTCCACGGGGGCCGAGCCGGGGCTTGGATTCGCCAACGTCGTCCTGGTCGACTCGGGCAGCGCGGCGGCAGTGCTCGGGGAGAGCGGGGGGAGCCGCACGCCCGTCGAGGTCCTCGTCAACATTATCGTTCGAGGGCGGACGCTTGGCGGAGAGGAGATCGCCACGGGCGAGTGGCAGTTCCCGGTCGACGTGTGCCGCGGCTGCCTCGTCGATTACCCGCCCGGGTCTGACGACCTGTCCTCGGTCGAGCCGGATTGCCTCAACACGGTCGACGCGCCGTCCAGGCCTTGCCGCCCCGGACGCGACAACGTGATCGACTGCCGACTGTGCTCGAGAGTGGAACCGATCTGCAACACCCCGGCTCTTTGAGCCTCATCCCTCACGCCGGGTGAGGGCGCCCCGCCCCCAACGTTTCACGTGAAACATCCCCGAGACCCGTCACCGCACGGGTCTCGTATCCTTCGAGCCTCCCCGAATCGCGTTGTAGAGGATCTGGAACGGCAGGCTCAACGCTACCAGGTCGAGCTGGGCGCCGACCACGATCGACGTCTCCCGCGAAGGCCCGAGCCCGTACCGGAACTGCGCCAGCAACCCGGCCGCAATGACGTACGAGGCGTGGAAGTTGTAGCTGCGGGTCCCCCAGAACAACGCGCCCGCCACCCCCGGTTCGAGCCCCTGCATCGGCGCGTACCGACCGTAGCCGCCCACCGACACCACGAAGGGCAACGCCTGCAGCACCGGGAACAGCGTCGACACCCCGGCCCCGAACTGCACCTCGTCGAAGGCGTGCGTCATCACCTCGGCATAGGGTCCCACGCCGAAATCGGTCACCTTGCTCCGACCGAACAGCACGTCTCCCCGCAGTCCCAGGTGAAAGACCGTCTGGTCCCAGATCTTCCGATCGAGCCCTCGCCCAGCGGCGCCGATCGTCAACCCGACCGTCCCTTGCGGCTCGGCCCGCGCCTCCGACCCGAACGCCAGGCACCCCGCGAGCACCGCCCCGCCCACGAACGCCCGCCCAGCCAACCCAAATCGCTGCAAGCACGCCCGCCTGCTTTCCATCTTCTTCCCATCACCCACCCTCCCCCACGCCGTCAAGCAACCCCCACGTTTCACGTGAAACATCCCCCCAGGGGGTGTCCACCACAGCGTGGCGCCGGGGTTTCACCCCGGACCCGACGAGGGGCTCTTCACCCCTGGACCCGAACCAGCGCAAGCGCTGGACCCGGGGCGACAGCGCGCGATGCGCGCTGTCGACAGGGAGGACGTCGCCACCAAGCACGGCAGTGCTGCTGTCTCAGCTGACAAGGTCGTCGCGGGTCTTGCCACGGCCTGTTCGATGAACTGCGCATCGCGCAGTTCATCGACCCCGAGTCCAGCGCTTGCGCTGGTCCGGGGTGCAGGGGGCGGACAGCCCCCTGCTGGGGTGCGGGGCAAAGCCCCGCGC
>NZ_JASBQE010000131.1 GCF_029960785.1 Polyangium sp. 15x6 | reverse complement strand
GGCGCCGCTCGTCGATGCGGCCGCGGGGCGCCTTCGCCAGGGCACGGGCGCGCGCAGCGGGCGCACGCCAGCGGGGCCGCCGCCGGAGCTGCCGCCGGGGCCGGGCGGAGGAACCGAGATGCGCTCCTCGGACAGCGGAGCGGGCGGGTGCAGCGGCGCGGCGGCGGGGGGGTTCCCGCGTCGCTCGGGCACTGCGGCAAGCTCGGCCGCGCGCGGCGGGACGTTCGACGTGCGCTCGGGGCGAGCGGGCAGGGCCGAGATGCGATCGGGACGCGTCGGCAGGGCCGAGGTGCGATCCGTGCGGCCGGGCAGGACGGAGACGCGACCCTCGCGCCCGGGCACGATCGAAGGTCGATCGGGGTTTCGGCCGGGCAGGGCGGAGATCCGATCCGCGCGGCCCGTTCCGCCGGACGAGGTAGGCCGCTCGGAGCCCGTGCGCGTGGGGGCTGCAGGGTGCTCCGAGGGGACGCGGTTCGCGGCGGGGTGCTCGGACGGGCTGCGGGCTTGCGTGGGCTCTTCGGCGCGCGGGCCCGACGGGAACGTCGCGTCGAGGATCGGATCGGGCGGAAGCGCGGACGTATCGCTCGGCGGCTTCGGCGCGCGCATCGCCGAGGTGAGCGTCGCGTCGAGGATCGGATCCGGCGGGAACGAGGAGCCTTCCTGGGACTTCGCGGGCTGCGAGGTGGCCGCCTCGGGCCGCGCGAGCGTCGGCGGCTCGGAGGACCGCAGCGGGACGTTTTCCAGCGTCTTCGGCGGCTCGCTGATCGTCGCAGTCTGCTTGGCTTCCCACGCGGGCGCGGGTGCGGGCGGCGCCTCGGGCAGCGGCAGCGGCGGCACCGCGCTCTTTCGCTGACCGCGCATGAACGGCATCGTTCGCACCAGGCGACGGGTCGGCGTGTCGGGCGCGTCGTCGTCGTCGTCCGGCATCGCCTTCGGCAGCGCGCCTTTCGGCAGCGCGTCCACGCGCATCGTCGCCGGCTCGTCGTCCACGACCGGCTCCGGCTCCTTCTTCACGGCCGGCACCGTCGGCATCACGTCCGTCGTGTCCCAGCGCGGGCGGATGTTGCTCGAGGACAGGCCGTCCGCGACGCGCTCGAGCTCTGCGGCGAACGTCCGCGCCGTGGCCAAACGATCCGCGGGCTCCTTCGCGAGTGCCTTCAGCACGATCGCATCGAGCCCGGCTGGCAGCGCCTGCGTCGCGTACCGTGAGGGTGGCTCCGGCACCTGGAACGCGTGCGCGCGCGTCAGCTCCAGGAGCGTCGTGATGTGATCGAACGGCCCGCGCCCTGCGAGCAGCGTGTAGAGCACCATGCCCACGGCGTAGAGATCCGCGCGACCGTCGACCGGCCGACCGCGCGCTTGCTCGGGCGAGAAGAAGCGCGGCGTGCCCATCGCCACGCCTTCGGCCGTGGGGAACGCGAGCGGCAGGGGCGTATTGTCCCCCATCACGCCGATCACCTTGGCGACGCCGAAATCGAGCACCTTCACCAGGCGGCGCTCACCGTTCGGCGCGTCGCACAGGAACAGGTTGTCGAGCTTCACGTCGCGATGCACGACGCCCGCGTCGTGCGCCGCGGCGAGGCCCGCGAGCGCCTGACGCACGACGTCGATCGCCTCGGCCACCGGGAAGAACGTCCGCTGCTCGAGCTCCTCGCGCAGGTTCCGCCCGTGGAGCCGCTCCATCACGAGGAACGTCCGTCCTTCGGCCGTCTGCCCGAAGTCGGTCACCTGCACCAGGTTCGGGTGCGTGATCTTCGCCAGCGCTTGCGCCTCGATCCGCATCCGGTCGACGTAGTCGGGACGGTTCGCGTGCCGCTCTTGCAGGAGCTTCACGACCACGCGTTTGCCGAGCGCGACGTGCTCGGCCTCCACCACGTCGCCCATGCCTCCGCGGCCGAGCGGCGCGAGGAAGCGGTACGGCGTTCCGTCGAGCAGCGTGGGTTTGTAGCCCTGGGAAGCGGCCAGAGGATCCGACGGGACGATGGGGTTCTGGGCCGAGGTCACGGTCTCCGGCGATACTACTTCGTTCTGGCGCGCGCGGGGGGGGAGAGTCCGTGCTCGAATTGTGATCGGGACGGTCAGGTCACGAGCGCCTGGACGGCCGCGGCGACACCGAGCAGCGCGGCGAACGCGATCCACACGAGCCCCGGGCCCCAGATCTGCGCCGACGCGTTTCTCCGCGCGCGCTCGGGATCCCGCGGATCGTAGAGCACGGGCACCTCCGCGCCGATCCGCACCTCGTCGCCGGCTTTGCGGGTCCGCTCGACGACCTCGACGTCGAGCCCGTCCTCGGTCCGGAAACGGAGCCGCGGCGGTGGCTCGTCGTCGTCCGACTCGGCGGATGTGTTCACGACGACGCGCGCCGTCGCGATCTTGCCCACGCGCACGAGCCGAGCGGCCCGCGTGATCTCCACGAGACCTGCGAGCGCCGAGATCCCTGCCGCGAGGGAGATGCCGACGGACGAGAACACGACGAGAGCTTACCCGAGGTCCTTGATCACGGCCTCTGCGGCGTTGTGCCCCGCGGCGCCGATCACCGCGCCGGCCGGGTGCGCGCCGGCGCTCGCGAGGTAGAGACCGGGGACACCGAAGCGATACGGCATGCGCTCGGAAAAACCGTAGCTGTTGTCCACGTGGTGGATGTGTCCGTACGTGATGCCGAAATGTCGCTCGATTCCTTTGGGCGACAGCCCGAACGTGTCCTCCACGAGATCACTCGTGCCGGGCGCGAAGCGATCGCAGATCGAGAGCAGGTGCTTCACGTAGCCCGGCAGCGCGTCGTCCCAGGCGCGGCCGCCTTCGAGCTCGTAGGGCACCCACTGCACGAAGAGCGCGGCGTTGTGGCGTCCCTCCGCGTCGCGCAGCGAGCCGTCGACGGCTGTGTGGATGTACCACTCCATCGACGGGAACTCCGGCAGGCGCCCGGCCATCGCGTCGGCGTGGGTGTTTCGTAGCGACGCGAGCACCTCGTCCTCGTCGGGCAGGAGGTGGATCGTCGAGCCGTACTGCCCACGATCCTCTGGCAAACACGTGAACGTCGGCAGCGCTCGGAGCGCCATGTTCACCTTCATGGTCGTGCCCGGCCGCTGCACTTCGTCGAGGCGCTGCGACAGCGCTGCCGGCAGACGCTCTTTCCCCACGAGCCCGCGCGTCCGGTAGGGATCCGCGTTCGACACCACGACCTTCGTCGTGATGCGCGAACCGTCCTCCAGGATCACGCCGCTCACCGCGCCGTCCGTGACCTCGATCGACGCGACCTTCGCGCCTTCGCGAATCACCGCGCCCTCGTCGCGCGCCTTCGCCGCGAGCCTCTGCGACACCGTGCCCATGCCGCCTTCGACGACCATCCACGTCCCATCGGCGCCGGGCAGGCGGCACATGTTGTGGACGAGGAAGTTCATGCCCGTACCGGGCGAGTCGTAGCCGCCCGAGAGCCCGGAAAAACCGTCGGTCACGGCGTACATCGCCTTGATGAGATCGCTCCGGAAACCGAACCGATCGAGGTAGTCGCTCACGGGCCCGCGGCAGAGATCGACGAACGCTCCTCGAAGCGCCGGCCGCACGTATCGCTCGGCGGTCTCCTCCAGCGAGAGCGGCTCTTCGAGCCACGTCTTTGCGATGTCGTCACGGATCGCCGCGATCTCCTCGTTCAGCGCGACGTTCGCGTTCCAGTCCGCCTCCGAGAAAAACGCCGAGATCTGCCGGCGCATCGACGCCGCATCGGATCCGAAGAGCAGGTATCGGTTGCCCCGCGTGGGAAGGAAGTAGTGCGGGTCACGCCGTTTCATCGGCAGATCGACGCCGATCTTCGCGATGAGCTCCGGCGGGATCAGGCCGAGCAGGTACGCGCCGGTCGAGACGCCGAGCTTCGGGGCGCGGGAAAACGGGAATTCGGTTTTCGTGGCACCGCCGAGGGTGGGTTTTTCTTCCAGTACCAGAACCCGGAGCTTCTTCCGAGCGAGCAGGATGGCCGCGACAAGACCGTTGTGCCCGGCCCCCACGATCACGACGTCGGCGCGCTGTTCCATGCGAATTTCGTTAGCCCGCGTGCTCCCGTTTGTCCACGCATCACGGGGCCGCGGAGCGCTGGATCCAGCCAGGCAAAACCTTTCTGAAGATGGGGGCTGCGCTCGGACAAGCCGAGCTACGCCCCAAACCCCCCCTACGCACAGCGTCGAAGCGTTCGCCGCCGTTTACCGGGGCTTCATGAAACCGTTAATGTCGCGCCATGGCAGGCGAACGCGACGACGAAGCCGAGGTCGGCGACGAAAAGAAAGACCCGGCCGAGGGCGAAAGGCCCACCGAGTCCGAGGCTTCGGCGAGCACGGAGAAGGGCGAAGCAGAGGACGGGCCTTCGCGTGAGGAGGGCGCGAAGACGCACGCGGAGCCGCCACGCGCAGGCGCCGCGTGGGCCCGGCCGTTCGCGCGGGTCGAGCGAGCGCTGACGTGGTTCGAATCGCGCCTGCTTTTCGTGGTGCTGCTCGCGCTCGTGTTCTCGCTGGTCTCGTGGATCTCGCTGCGCGGCCTGGCCGCGCCGGTGCAAGCGGACAACGCCGCCGGAACGGTGTTTCGCGCGCTGCTCGGCGCGGCGATCCTCGGCGCGCTGGCGCGGTTCGGGACGGCGCGCGCGAAGATCGACGACGAGACGAAGCGCGCGATCGTGACGATCGTCGCGATGGCCATCGGCGCGGGCATCGCGCCGGCATGGCGCAAAGTCGGGGTGGAGCACTTCGACGCGATCCTGAACTGGCTCCAGGAGGGCTCGGCGCTCACGCTCGTCGGCGGCCTGCGCGGCGTCGCCACGCGCCTCACGTTGCTCGTCGCGCTCATCGGCGGCTCGCTCGCGGCGGCGCGATCGAAGCACATCAACATCGATGTCGTGCTGCGCTTCATGCAGCCGAAGCTCCGCCCCTTCGTGCACATCGCGGGCGCCGTCGCGACGGCCGTCGTCTGCTTCACCGCGGGCTTCGGCTTCTTCGACTACATCTCGATCGAGGGCTTCGGCCAGCGCAAGGACGCGCCGCTCGCGGAGAAGGTCTCCGGCGTCGCGCGCACCTCGTCGCTGCACGTCTTCGTCCTGCGTAAGCAACTCGCGCTCGATCTGCGGGTCATGCCCAGCGTGGTCTTCAAGGGGGCGCGCTGGGACGATCCTTCACGCATGAACGGTCGCGCGTGGAACACCTGGCTCGACGAGGCGGGCTTCGCCGAGCATTTCACCGCGGAGGAGGTCACGAGCATGAAGGCGCCGCCGGGCGCCGAGGACGAGCCGCGCGTGGCCATCGTGAACCTGCCCGGCGAGAGCGCGCGCGGCGTGCTCGTGCACGACATGAACCTCATGTGGGTCGTGGGGCTCTGGATGATCGGCCTGCGCGTGCTGCTCCGCGCGCTGCTCGTCGTATCCGGTCACGCCTCGCTCGAGCCAGACGCCGAAGAACCGGACGAGGACGACGCTCCAGATGCGACCGCGGCGGCGGGGGAGGGGGCGCAATGAAGTTCTGGGCGATCGTCATCCTTCTCCTCACGCTCGTGGGGATGCCGCTCTTCGCCGTGATGGGCGGCATCTCCATCCTGTCGTGGCTCGGCTCGGATCTGCCCGATCAGCGCTTCGTCCGGTTCATCGCGGCGAACGTGCTCGAAGACAGGTTCTCGAACACGCCGATCCTCGCCACGATCCCGCTCTTCACGTTCGTCGGCTACTTGATGGCCGAGTCGAAGACGCCCGATCGGATCGTCCGCGCCGCCTCGGCGGTGCTCGGCTGGATGCCCGGGGGTCTCGCGATCGTGTGCACCGTGGCGAGCGCGTTCTTCGCGACGCTGACGGGCGGCAGCGGTGTCACGATCGTCGCGATCGGCGGTCTGCTCTATCCGGCGCTCCGTCGGCAGGGCTATTCGGAGAAGTTCACGCTCGGCCTCGTCACGACGGCGGGGGCGATGGGCCTGCTCTTCTTCCCGAGCCCGCTCGTCATGATCTACGCCTTCATCGCGGGCGTGGACGTCACGCGCGCCTACAAGGCGACGCTGCCTCCGGGCCTCCTGTTGATGCTGCTGCTCTGCGGCTACGCGTTCTACGAGGGCAAGCGCTCGGGCATCCCGCGAGCAAAGTTCGACCTCAAAGAAGCCGGCTCCGCGGTGTGGCACGTGAAGTGGGAGCTCGCGACCCCGCTGCTCGTCGGTCTCGGCCTGGCGACGGGGCTCATGGAGCTCGACGAGAGCGCCGGCGCGGCCGTGATCTACACGCTGATCGTGGAGGTCTTCGTCTACAAGGATCTGACGCTGCGCAAGGTCGTGAAGGTGGCGAAGGACGCGATGATGCTCTCCGGGGCGATCATCCTCATCCTCGCGATGGCCACGGCCATGACGAACTACATCATCCAGGCCGGCATGCCGCAGGCGATCCTCGAGTTCTTCATGGAGCGAGGCATGAACGCCGCCTGGCAGTTCATCCTGGTCCTGAACTTCTTCGTCTTCGTGCTCGCGATGGTGATGGAGCCGTTCGGCGCGCTGCTCGTCGCGATCCCGCTGCTCATCCCGCTCGCGGCGACGTTCCACATCAACCCGTTCCATCTCGCGGTCATGTTCCTGTTGAACCTCGAGATCGCGTACGTGACGCCGCCGATGGGGCTCAACCTCTTCATCGCGAGCTTCCGCTTCTCGAGGCCGATCGTCGACGTCTACCGCGTGGTCCTGCCCTTCGTCGCGCTGCTCGCGCTGGGGCTCGGTCTCGTGATCGTCGTGCCATCCATGTCGAGCTTCACGATCGCAGGCGACGTCGCGAAGGCGCGCGCGCAAGCCGCGAAGGACGGGTCCGCGCCGCGCGAGGCGTGGCTGCTCGAATGCGTGCAGGAGGACACGAACAACCTCAAGCCGTGCTCGAAGGAAGACATCGCGAAGTGGGGCCCGGATGGGCAGGGGCTCGCCGCAAAGGAAGCCGAGAAGCCGAAGCCCACGGGCGACGTGATCCCCGCGATGGACACCGGCGCGGACGCAGGCGCGGACGCGAGCGTCGACGAGATGGACGCGCTGCTGAAGGAGATGCTCGGCGGCGGCGCAGACGCGGGAGCCCCCGACGCAGAGGCGCCGAAGGCCGCCGATCCGATGGACGATCTGCTGAAGGAGATGCTCGAAGCAGGGAAGGACGGAGGCTAGTCGCTTCCGCTCTCACGCTGGGGCCGCCGCGCCGGGGCTCTGCCCCGGGCCCCGCGGGGGCTGTTCGCCCCTCGACCCGAACCAGGGCAAGCCCTGGACTCGGGATGGAAGAACCGCGCGATGCGCGGTTCTTCCACCGGCCGGTGGCAAGACCACCGACAGTGTTGCCAGTTGAAAGGTCAGCGCGGCTGTCTTGGTTGGCAGGGTCGTCGCCAGTCTTGGCTCGGCCTGTTCGATGAACTGCGCATCGCGCAGTTCATCGACCCCGAGTCCAGCGCTTGCGCTGGTCCGGGTCCAGGGGCGGACAGCCCCTGGTCGGGTCCGGGGTGAAACCCCGGCGCTACGCTCTCGATCACACGCTCAAAAGCCGCACTCGCGCATGCGCACTTTGCCGAGGTAACGCACGGCGCGGCGCTTCGCGACCACGTTCGCGAGGCGTTGCTCGGGGAAGACGTCGCCGGCTTCGACGACCTCGGTCAGCGCTTTCACGTAGCTGTCCTTGTCGCCTTTGAAGCAGTGGTACTTCGCGGCGTACTGCACCTTTGTCAGGAGCATCTTGCCGCCGTGGATTGCGAGCGACTGATCGAAGTGCTTCTTCGCCTCGTCGAGCTCGGCCATCGCGGTGCGGGCGTGGTACGCGCCGAGGATCGTGTGACCGCTGCCGGCCATGTACTTCGGATCGAGCGCGACGGATCGTTCCATCAGCGCGACGCCGATGAACAGATCTCCGACGGCTGCGGGGTCGTCCTTCAGGATGTTCGTCTTGCTGATCCACGCGTAGCCGGCCCAGAAGAGGGCAGGGGCGTCGCGCTCGGGATCCGTGAACTGCGCGGTGTAGGCGCGCATCGTGTCGTCGTTCTTGCGCGCACCCTCGAAGCCCGGGTGATACGTCTCGAGGAGCTCGAGGCCGTACCGTAAGCCGCGATCGTAGGCCGCGGCCGCGCGGTTTCGCAGGTGCAGATACCGCGGACCTTCGAGGCCCTCCTCGTCCTCGGCCTGTTCGAGCTCGTCCTCGGTGAAGGCGAACGTCGCGCTCGTCCAGGTCTTGACCAGCGCGAAGAGCGCGTCCTCGTTGTCCGGGGCCAGGTAATGCATGCCCTCGAACTGGCCGATGCCGTTGAACGCGACGACCTTCGCGACCTCGTAGTCGGTCATCGTGTCGATCGCGGCCGAGGCCGTGGCCGTGGCCTCGATCTGGCCTTCGAGGAACATCTTCTTGATGCACCCCGTGCTGGCGAGCGAGAGCGCGGAGAGTGCGAGGACGGAGAGGGTTTGGAAGGGACGCACGACGTGGATGGTACGTCGTGTCCGCGATGCAATTCAATCGACCTACCGCGGGAACGCCGCTGCGTTTCCCCCGTCGACCGTGATGACGCAGCCTGTCGTCGCCTCCGCCGTGGCGAGATAAACGAAGGCCTGCGCCACGTCGGCTGCGGTGGTTTCGCGGCGGAGGAGGTTTGCCCGGAAATATTCATCCACGCCGACACCGCGCGCCCGGGCGCGGGCTTCGAGCATGCCGCCGCCGAAGATGCCCGTGCGGATGCGGTCGGCGTTCACCGCGTTCGAACGGATCCCGTAGGGCGCGAGATCCACGGCGTACTGGCGCGTGAGCGCGACGAGCGCGGCCTTCGGGATCGCGTACGGGCCGAAATCGGGGCCCTGGTTGAATGCGCTCTTCGACGCGTTGAAGAGCAAGGCGCCGCCCGAGCCTTGCTGGATCAGCACGTCGGAGGCGAACCGCGCGACGTTCTGGTGCCCGAGCAAGTTCACCTCCAGCGAGGCGCGCAGCGCGCTGTCGCCCTGTTCCCCGTGGATCGGCCCCTCGAACGCCGCGCCCGCGTTCGACACGACCACGTCGAGCCCGCCGAAGCGCAGCGTCGCCTTGCGGATCGTCATGCGCACGTCGTCCTTCGAGGTCACGTCGCAAGGCAGCAGGAAGACCCGATCGCCGTGCGCCTCGACGAGCGGCTGCGCGGCGCGCTCGAGGGCCTCCTCGTCTCGATCCGTGAGCGTCACGTGCGCGCCCGCGGCGAGCAGCGCGCGCGCTGTCGCGAAACCGATTCCCGATGCCGCGCCCGTCACGAGCGCGACGTGCCGATCGAGCGGTTTGCCCGCGCCTCCGCTCTTCTTCAGCTTGGCCTGCTCGAGGCTCCAGTACTCCACGTCGAAGATGTCGAGCTCGCTCGCGGGTTCGTAGCCGCCGTTCGCTTTGGCCTGCTCGATCACACCCGTCGTGTGCTCGTAGATGTCCGCCGTGATCTCGGCGTCCTTGCGCGTCTTGCCCGCGGTGAACGCGCCGAGCCCCTCGATGAGCAGGACGCGCGGCCACGGATCGAGCTCGCGCCTCTCGCCGGGGCGCTGTGCCGAGCAGCGGCGGAAGTAGTCCTTGTATTGCTCGGCGTACGCGGCGATCGCGGCGTCGAGCGTGGCCTTCGTCTTCTGGGGATCGTCGGGCGAGAGCGGCGGCAAGAGCAGCGGCTTCGGCTTCGTGCGCAGCACGTGATCAGGCGTGGCCGGGCCTATCTGCGTGATCTCTTCGAGGTCGCCGCGGTCGCAGAACGACACCATCTGCGGCGTCATGCGGAACGAGCAGATCCAGCGCTCGCCCGAGGCGCGGGCGAGGGCGCCGCGGATCATCGGCGCGAGGCGCGCGCAGGTGTCGGGCGAGGGGCTCGAGATCGTGCGCTGCGAGAGGGCCGTCGCCTCTTCGATCCAGCGCTCGGCGCGCGTCACGTTCGCGATCATGCGCTCGTAGCTCTCCATCGCGGTCTCGCCCCACGTGAAGATCCCGTGCTTGTCGAGGATCATCACGTTCGGCTCGCGGCCCGCGCGGGTGAGCGCGCGCCACAGATCCGCGACCTTCTTCGCCAGCGCGAAGCCGGGCATCACGTACGGGATGAAGAGCACGCGATCGCCGAAGACCTCGCGCACGAGCTGGTTCGATCCCGGCTGATCGACGATGGCGAGCACGGCGTCGGCGTGCGTGTGGTCGATGTACTTGAAGGGCAGGTAGGCGTGGAGGAGGGCCTCGACGGAGGGCGTCGGCGCGCTCGGCTCGAGCATGTGCGAGCGAAGGAGCGAGACCATCTGCTCGTCGGTCATGCTCGGCAGTTCGCAGAGCCTCCGGAGCTGTGCGAGCCGGCAGGCGGGGAAGCCGTCGGGCTCGATCGCGCCGAGATCCCAGCCGCTGCCCTTCACGTAGAGCACCTCGGTCGTGTCGCCGACGAGCTCGGTCACCCGCGTCTTGACGGAGGTGTTGCCGCCGCCGTGCAGCACGAGATCGGGGTCCTGACCGAGCAGGCGCGACGTGTAGACGCGCAGGGCCAGATCCTCGCCCCAGCGAGGGCCGTACGTCTCGACGAACTGGGCGGCTTCTGCGGCGCGGTACCGTGATTCCACGCCGCGTTCATACCACGGGAGGCAGGCGGCGCCGGGCCCGATCGAAGGGACAAACCGCGGCGCGCCTGGAGGAAACGCCGCGGCCGTCCGCCGTCAGTACCGGTAGTTCTCGGGCTTGAAGGGGCCCTCGACGGGCACGCCGATGTAGTCGGCTTGATCCTTCGTGAGCTGCGTGAGCTCGACGCCGAGCTTGGCGAGGTGCAGCGCGGCGACCTTCTCGTCGAGCTTCTTCGGGAGCAGGTGCACGCCGAGCGGATACTTCTCGGTCCAGAGCGCGATCTGGGCGAGGACCTGGTTCGAGAACGAGGTCGACATCACGAACGACGGGTGCCCCGTGGCGCAGCCGAGGTTCACCAGCCGGCCGCGGGCGAGCACGATGAGGCGCTTGCCGTCGGGGAAGATGAAGTGGTCGACCTGCGGCTTGATGTTCTCCTCTTTGATCTCGCGGTTCGACTCGAGCCACGCGATCTGGATCTCGGAATCGAAGTGGCCGATGTTGCAGAGGATCGCCTCGTCCTTCATCCGCAGCATGTGCTCGCCGCGGACGACGTCCTTGCAGCCCGTGGCCGTCACGAAGATGTCACCGACGTGCGCGACCGCCTCGAGCGTGCGCACCTCGTAGCCCTCCATCGCAGCCTGGAGCGCGCAGATCGGGTCGATCTCCGTGACGATGACGCGCGCGCCGAGCCCGCGCAGCGACTGCGCGCAGCCCTTGCCGACGTCGCCGTAGCCGCAGACGACCGCGACCTTGCCCGCGAACATCACGTCCGTCGCGCGCTTGATGCCGTCGCCGAGCGACTCGCGGCAGCCGTAGAGGTTGTCGAACTTCGACTTCGTGACCGAGTTGTTCACGTTGAACGACGGCACGCGGAGCAGGCCCTTGCGATGCATGTCGTAGAGCCGGTTCACGCCCGTCGTGGTCTCCTCGCTGATGCCGCGGACCGGATCCGGGCCCTCGAAGAGCTGCGGGTACTTCTCGTGGACCATCGTGGTCAGGTCGCCGCCGTCGTCGAGGATCATGTTCGGGCCTTTGCCGCCCTCGAACGCGTAGAGCTGCTGCTCGATGCACCAGTCGTACTCTTCGAGCGTCTCGCCCTTCCAGGCGAAGACGGGCACGCCCGTCGCCGCGATCGCGGCGGCCGCGTGATCCTGCGTCGAGTAGATGTTGCAGCTCGTCCAGGTCACCTCGGCGCCGAGCTCGCGCAGCGTCTCGATCAGGACCGCGGTCTGGATGGTCATGTGCAGGCAGCCCGCGATGCGGGCGCCGGCGAGGGGCTTCTGCTTGCCGTACTCGGCGCGCAGCGCCATGAGGCCGGGCATCTCCTTCTCGGCGATGCGGATCTCCTTGCGGCCCCAGTCGGCGAGGCTGAGATCGGCGACCTTGAAGCGGGGTTTTTCGCTCATCGTGTCCTCTTCGTGTTCTCGGCGGTCCCTTGCGTTTCCTCGCTGTGCCGACCGACCAGTAGCTGCCAGACGAGGTGCCTGTCCGGGCCGTCTCCCTGCCAGGCGCGCGGGAGACGGCGAATCGTCACGTCCACGAGACCCGCGTCCGCGGCCATCCGCCGCAGGGTCTCGGGATCGAAGCCTTGCCAGAGATCGGCCTCCTGCTCGCAGAGGGCCTGATCGTCGTGCGCCTCGTAGTCGAGGACGCACACCGCGCCGCCGCTCGGGCGCGCGAGGTTCATGAGCGCGGCCATCGCGCGGGCCGGCTTCGGCGCGTGATGCAAGACGCGCGCGGCGAAGACCACGTCCGCGCCGCCGGCGTCGCCGGCCCTCGACACGACGCGATCGCAGAGCTCGGGCGCGTCGTACTCGCCCTGCACGAGCTCCACGTTCGCGAGCTCGCGCCGACGGATGCGCTCCTCCGCGAGCGCGAGCTGCGCCTCGGCGCGATCCACCGCGATGACACGTTCGAAGAGCGGCGAGAGCACTTCGAGCAGCGCGCCGTCGCCCGTGCCCACGTCGACCGCGAGGGCCCGACGCGGCAGGAGCGGCGCGATCGCGGCGAGATACGCCCCCAGCTCGAGCGGCGGCCCGGACCGGACCGGCCTACCCCCGCGCGCGAAAAACTCGCGGGTCGCCGCGTCGCGGCCGGCGATCACCTCGCCGATCCGCTCCATCGTCCCGTCGGCCTCGCAGGCTGCGGTCCCGGCCCGCACCGCATCGGCCACCACCGGATCCGTCGCGGCCCCTGGCGAGAGCCGGAGCAGCGTCCACGTGCCTTGCTTGCGCGCGAGCAAAAGGCCCGCGTCCCTCAGCGCCGCCGTGTGCCGCGAGATCTTCGGCTGACCTTCCCGGAGCAGCTCCGAAAGCTCCCCGACGCCGAGCTCTTCGGCTGCGGCCAGCGCGAGCAGCCGCGGGCGCACCGGATCGGCGAGGAGCCGGTAGAGCTCCCACCGACTCGCGGCGTCCGAAGGCAGACGCCCGCTCGGGCCCGTCGGGTCGTGCATCACGTCTCTTGCTATATGCGTTCATGCGCATGCATGCAAGAACGTTCCGGTCCGACCTCCCGCTTCGATAATCACTTCAATAACGATGCTCGCTTCCGACCCTGGTACGCCTCCGCTCTGGTGCGTTATCCCCCAAATCCCTTGACGGCCCGCTCCATCCGCCCCTCTTCCGCGCGGCTGAGCAGGCCCACTGCGACCGTGCTCATCCGTTCGGGACGGAATACACGCTGGGCCGCATCCCGCACATCGGCGACCGTGACGCTCGCGAGCTCCTCGTGCCGGGCCATCGGCGTCCGCGCGATGCCCGCGAACGCGGCGAGGCCGTAGAAGCTCGCCACGGCCTCGGCGTCGTCGAGCATCGCCTCGACGGACCAGAGGTGGCGGTTCTTCGCCTTGTCGAGCTCTTCGGGCGTCGGCCCGTGGGACGCGAGCTCGTGGACGAGCGCAAAAATCTCCTTCAGCACGACGGTCGCGCGCTCGTGCGCCGCGCCCGCGGCGATGTCGACGACGCCGTCGTCCTCGTATGCCTCGAACATGCCCGACACGTCGTAACAGAGGCCGAGCCGGTCGCAGATGCGCTCGTAGAGGCGCGTCGACATGCCGTCGTCGAGCACGCGCAAAAGCATCTCCACGCCCGGCTCGAGCCTGTCCTTCTCGCTCACCGCGCGGAACGCGACACGGAGCTCCGTCTGGCTCGACTGGTTCTCGATGAACGAAAAGCGCGGCTTCTTCTGGCCGTTCGGCGGAGGCGCCGCGGCGATGCGGCTGCCCTTGGGCATCGCGCTGAAGGCGCGCTCGGCGGCCTTGATCACGCGATCCGGATCGAGGTTGCCCGCGAGGCAGAGGACCGCGTTCGACGCCGTGTAATGCCGCGCGTGGTGAGCGCGCAGCATCGACGCGTCGAAGAGCGCGAGCGTGTCGAGCCCGCCCGTGATCGTGTAGCCGAGCGGGTGATCCTGGTACATCAGGGCCCGCGCGAGGTTGTCCGCGTCGATGATCCGGCCGTCGTCGTCGAGATCCTCGAGGATCTCCTCCCGCACGATCCCGCGCTCGATCTCGAGGTCCGAGAAGCGCGGATCCGTCGTCACCTCACCGAGCAGAGAGATCACCTGCTCGAAGTTCCGCGGCGGCACGGAGATGCTCATCACGCCGTGATCCACGTAGGTCGCGGCGTAGAGCGTGCCGCCGAGCCGCTCGAACGCGAGGGCCTGCGCGTGGGCCGAAGGCAGGTCCTTCGTCCCACGGAAAACCATGTGCTCCAGGAAGTGCGAGATCCCGTTCGTCTTGGATGTCTCGAAGCGGGATCCCGTGCGTAGGAAGAGAGCCGCGACCGCGCGATGCACGCTCGGCTGCGGCACGATGACGAGAGGCAACCCGTTCGGGAGGACGAGGTCTTGGTGGATCAGCATCCGCCCTCACGAATGATGCATCCGGGCCCGTTCCGCTACTCGCCGAGGTCCTCGGCGCCTTCCTTGGCGGGCTTGGATTCCGTCGTGAACTCCGCGCCGCCGAACTTGATCTCCGTCCCGAGCGTGTTGCGCAGGCGCGAGATGTAAGCGACGAGCGCGTCCTCCTGCTTCTCCTCGCGGAACTGGGCCATGAACATCGGGCGATCCTTCTCCCAGTCTTCCTTCGAGGCAGGCTTCTTCTCCTTCAGGACCATCACGGCGTAGCCGTTGAAGAGCTGGACGATCTCGTCCGCGGCGTCGCCCGGCTTCTCCAGCTTGAAGGCCGTCGTCGCTGCGTTGGAGCCCGGCATCATGCCCGGGATGGGGCTACCCGAAGAGTTGAACGGGAGGCTCGACTCGACGACGGGGCGCTGCGGGTGCTTGCGCACGGGCGACTCGGCCGCGGCCTCGTCCTTCTTGGCCTCGTCCTTCTTCTTCTCGTCCTTCTTGGCCTTGTCGTCCTTCTTGGCCTTGTCGTCCTTCTTCTCGTCCTTCTTGGCGACCTTCGCTTCGAGCTCGGAGAGGTAGGTATCGACGGCCTGGTCGAGCGTCTTGCCGCCCTTCACCGCGGCGAGGATCGCCTTCGCGGCCTCGGCCGTCAGGCGCTCGGTTTCGAACTTGAGGTAGAGCTCCTCGTCGACCTCGGCGCGGCCCACGGCCTCGGCTTCGAGGTCCTTCGCGACCTTGTCGACGAGCACGAGGTGATACCCGAACTCGCTCTCGACGATGTCCGTCACCTTGCCGGGCTCGGCCTTGAGCATCGCGTCCTCGAAGGGTTTGACCATCTTGCCCTTCGTCACACAGCCGAGCAGGCCGCCGCGCTCCGCGCTGCCATCCTCGCTCATCGCGCGCGCCACATCGGCGAAGCTCTCGCCCTTGTCGAGCCGCGCCTTCGCCTGCTCGATCTTCTCCTTGGCCTTCGCCTTCGCGCCTTCGGGATCGGCGTTGTCCTGATCGATCTTGGCGAGGATGTGGCGGGTCACGCGGCACTCGGGCAGGTACGAGGACTTGCGCGAGTTCCACTGGCGCTCCTCCTCCTCCTTGTTCAGCGCGACCCACGCGTCGATCGCCTTCTGCGACTTGTCGGCCACGAGATCCGCGAAGAAGCGCTTGTCGAGGCGGACGTAGGAGACGGTGGCCGTCGACTTGTCCTGGTTGTACCGCGCGAACGCCTCGGCCTCGCCCACGACCGCGCGCGAACGGACGAGATCGCGCATGCGCGCCGCGATGATCTCTTCCTTCTGGTACTCGCGGAAGTCCTGCGGGCTCATCTTGGCGACCATGCGGACCTCGCGCTCGTATGCTTTGAGGTCGAACTTTCCGGTCTGCCTATTTTTGACGTTCAGGTAGCGGACCATGCCGAGGCCCCTGTACGAGGGTCCGCGGGGATCGATGACGCGACCGTCGGGCATGGTGATGGGGGCGAGCGGCATCGAGACGTGCATCCGACCCGAGGTGAGCGCCTCGTTGAGCTCCTCTTCGGAGACGGTGATCCCGAGCCGCTTCGCGTCCTCGTTCAGAAGCTGCCGCTCGATCAGGCCCTCGGCCGTGATCTTGCGGAAGTTCAGCTGGCGCAACACCTCGGCGTCGGCGCGCGGGGCGAGCAAGCGGTACGAGGCCCAGTAATGGCCCGACGAGATGCAGGCCCCGCGGATCTCCACGGCGCACCTCGCAGACTCGACCATCTGTTGCCCTGCGTTCGGCCGGAACTGGACGATGAAGACGAGGGCGATGGCGATGACGGCGAAGCCGCCCAGGATGCTTGTCAACTTGTTCACGTGCTCGAGCTCCGCATCCGGCGTGCGCGAGGTCAGAAGCCTCGCAGGGATAACCGAGGCCCCGGCATAGCACGACTTCACGAGAGAGGCGCTGGGGGAAGGGCTCCTTTGGCCACGTCGAACGGCTCGACCGCCCGGCGCGTGATGAGTAAGCTCCCGGTCCCATGGCCACACCGAAAAACATGCTGCCGGATTGCGGGCTCTACCTGACGTCGCAGCCGCTTCCGGGCAACGAGCAGAAGGTCCCTGCCAACACGATCGTGTATTTCCACAATCACTCGGACAGCGGCCTTCCTCAGATCATCACGCCCGACCACAACATCCACAACCGATGGCATTTCCACGGCCCGGGCATCGAGTTCCGCGGCCTCAACTGGGCGGGCACGTTGAAGAAGCTCACGCCCGAAGGCTTTTACACGCTGCGCCGCGAGCTCACCTTCGACGGCGGATCCTGGCCGAAGGGCGCGATCGTCCAGCTCGGCTACACCCGCGAGGGTGACCCGATCCTGTTCATCGGCCGCGTCCGATCCCGCCTCGACGAGAACGACCTCTTCTTCTCGGACAAGGGCCTCAAGCTGAAGCGCGATCAGCTCAACGTCCTCGAGCCCGCCCCGGTCTACCAGGAGCCCGACGACGGCTCGAGCGGCCACGCCCCGAACGCCACGCATTGAGCCCTGGGCGAACCAAAACGGAAAAACCGTACGTAGGCTGACAGCACGAGGCTCGCTGCTACGCTTCCGAGCCTCGTGAAACGCCGTTCTTTGACGCCGACCTCGTGCGCTTCTTCCTCTTCCTCCATGGCCGGGTTCCACCGTCGCGCCTCGGCGCGGAGGCCGTTCTCCGAGCGGGTGGTGTTCCGTCGCGGGGAGAGGGAAGTGCACGGCTTCGCGCTCAACCTCAGCCAGGGCGGTTTGCGCGCGATCCTCGACGAGCCCGTGGCGCTCGGTGAGTGCTTCGAGGTAGGCCTCGGCGAGGAGGGTTCGCGATCCGGTCGGGTCGTCTGGATCCAGGAGGAGCTCGGCGGCGCGATCGTCGGCCTCGCGTTCCTCGATGCGGAGACGGCGATGCACGAGGCCGAGGCGCCCCTTGACGTTTCTTCTCGAAGTTGCGAGCCTTGGGCCCGGTCCAAATAATCTGGGGGGCCCAGAACGATCGGACGATGCCGACCCCGGCCGAAGTCAAAAAAGCTTTGATTGCCGCAGGGTTCGAGGTGTTCCGCACACGCGGTGACGTCGTGCACGTCGCCGAGCGCGCGCGGGAAAACCTCATCATGGACTCGGGCGTGCGCGTGCATGCGGGCGAGGTCGCGGTGGGCCTCGTGCTGCGCGCGCAGCGCAGCGATTTCCCGCAGGACCCGGACGACGCGATGTTCGAGCGCGCGCGTGGGCTCGGCGTCGCCGCGCGGGAGCGCGGCTACCACGAGGTCGGGACGCAGATCACGCGCCTGCCGGATCCGAGCGACGAGGAGCGCACGCTCGACAGCTGGTTCGAGGTCTCCTTCGAGAAGCGCGTGGCGGGCCTCGACGAGGCGATGGCCGAGGTCGGCTTCGCGCTCTCGCTCGAGAAGGCGGCGTCGCGGTCGTAGTGCGCTACGACGACGGCGTGAGCGACGACGAAGACGACGACGTCGAGCTCGAGGCGCAGCCCGAGCGCCCAGGGAGGCAGGGGCGCGCGCGGAAACTCCTCGGCTCGGACGGGCCGCTCGCGCGCGCGTTCGAGGGCTACGAGGATCGCGAGGGGCAACTCGCGATGGCCGACGCGGTCGAGCGCTCGCTCGAGGAAGATCGCGTGCTGCTCTGCGAGGCGGGCACGGGTACGGGCAAGACGCTCGCGTACCTCGTCCCGGCGATCCTGAGCGGCCGCAAGGTCGTGATCTCCACGGCGACGAAGGCGCTCGAAGAGCAGATCTTCGCCAAGGATCTGCCCCTCGTGGCCGAGTACCTCGGGCTCCGCGTGTCGGCGGCGCTCGTGAAGGGGCTCGGCAATTACCTCTGCTTGCGGCGCTTCGACGAGCTGCGAACGAGCCCCGAGTCGCACCACGACGCGGCCGTCTCGCGCTCGCTGCCCGTCGTGGAGGCGTGGGCGCGGGAGACCGAGGTCGGTGATCTCGCGGAGCTCGTCACGCTCGCGGAGTCGGATCCGATCCGGCGCGAGGTGTGCTCGTCGAGCGAGACGCGCATCGGCTCGGCGTGCCCGTTCTTCGAAAAATGCTTCGTCACGCGCATGAAACGCGAGGCCGAGGAGGCGCGCGTGCTCGTGGTGAATCACCACCTGTTCTTCGCGGATCTCTCGCTCAAGCTCGGCCGCGGCAACGTCCCCGGCGCGGGCGCGCTGCCGCCGTACGACGCGGTGATCTTCGACGAGGCGCACGAGCTCGAGGACATCGCGACCGAGTTTTTTGGCACCCGCATTTCCGGGTCACGCGTCGACTCGATGCTGCGCGACGCCGATCGCGCCTTCATCGCGAGCGGGCTCGCCGATCGGATCCTCGGGCGAGGGGAGGGGACCGCGATCGTGGCGCTCGTGCGCGAGGCGGCGGATCGGTTCTTCGCGGCGGTCGCGAAGGCCGGGGGCGAAGCCGCGCGCGAGGGGCGCGTGGAGCTCCGGCGCGAGGTGTGGGCGGGGGAGCTCGTCGAGGCGTATCACCACTTCGACGAGGCGCTCGAAGCGCTCGGGGGGTACGCGTCGGCGCACGCGATCACGGAAGCGGTCGGGCTCGTGGGCACGCGCGCCGAGACGCTCCGCGCGGACGCGGCGAAGATCGTGGACGGCAAGTCGGGCCAGGTGACGTGGGTCGAGGTGCGCGCGCGATCCGTGTCCGTGGGCGCGTCGGCCGTCGACGTCGGCTGGCTCTTCCGCGAGGGCGTCTTCGAGCGGATCGGCGGCGTGGTGCTGACGAGCGCGACGATGACCGCGAAGGCCGGGGATTTTCGGTTTTTGCGCACGCGCCTCGGCCTCGACGAGCGCGTCACGGTGCCGGTCGACGAGCTCGTCGTGCCGTCGCCGTTCGACTACGCGTCGCGCGCGCTGCTCTACACGCCGCGGGATCTGCCGGAGGTCTCGGAGCCCGGCTTCCTCGCGGCGTCGGCCGATCGGATCGTGGAGCTCGTGAACATCGTGGGGGGCGGCGCGTTCGTTCTTTGCACCTCAAACCGTTCCATGGTCGCGCTCGGCCGCGCGCTCGCAGGAAGGGTGCCGGGGCCGCTCATGGTGCAGGGACAAGCGCCGAAGCGGATGCTGCTCTCGAAGTTCCGCGCCGCGCACCACGCGGTCCTCGTGGCCACGATGAGCTTCTGGGAAGGCGTCGACGTGCCGGGCGACGCGCTCCGGCTCGTGGTGATCGACAAGATCCCGTTCGCCGTGCCGACGGATCCCGTGGTCGTCGCGCGCTCGCAGGCGATCGAGCAGGCGGGGCACTCGCCGTTCGCGACGTACACCGTGCCGCAGGCGGCGATCACGCTGAAGCAAGGGTTCGGCCGGCTGATCCGGACGCGGCAGGATCGCGGGATCGTGGCGATCCTCGATCGACGGGTGCGGACGCGCGGCTACGGAGCGCTCTTGCTCGACGGACTACCGCCGGCCGCGCGCACCGAGCGCATCGACGAGGTGAAAGCCTTCTGGTCGAGGCTCTTGGCAGAGGACGCGGAAGGCTAGAGCACGCTGAAGGTGCGGTGCCCGAGCGTGACGCCGAGCGAGGAGACGCCCGAGGCGACGTTCGTGAAGCGCACGTGGCTCCAGTTGTTCGGCGCGGGGATCTCGAAGCCGTTCAAGGCGTAGATCGAGCTCTTCTCCCAGCGGATGAGGCTGAAGTCGTCGATGAAGACGCGCGCCTCGCCCGTCGCCGGCGGCGAGGTCCGGAAGTAGAAGCGCGCGCTCGTCGCGCTCGAGGCGGCCGTGACGTTCACGACGAACTGCGTCCAGCCGTACGTGCCCGCGGTCTTCGTATACGAGTCCGTCGTGCTCACGATCGTGCCGCTATCGCTGTACATGCGCGTCGTGAGCGTGAACGGGCCCGCGTTGTCGCCGCGAATCCAGCCCGTGATCGTGAGCTTCGAGCCGCCGTCGAAGGAGACGCGGTTGTTGTTGTAGACCGTGATCTCCGTCGAGTTCGACGCGTTGCGGAGCATCACGAGCGCGCCCATGCCGCTGCGCACGACGCTGTTCTCCACGTAGCGGACCGTGCTCTGGTCCCACGCACGCCCCTCGCTGAAATCACCGTCCACGTCGAGGTCCTCGAAGTCCCCGTTGATGAGCAGCTCGCGGCCCCACTCGACCGTCGCGCTCGCGCTCGACTTCACATAGGAGAGCGAGTCCGAAGGCGCGTTCCGCGTGAACGCGATGGGCCCGGTCGCCTGGCTCGTCACGGGCGCGTTGAGCGCCTGGTTCGTCGTGGTGGTCGAGTACTGCGAGGCCGATCGGAGCGCGACGATGCGGTGCCCCGCGGGGAAGACGACCGCGCCCGAGAGCCCGTCCGCGACGTTCTGGCCGGCCGGGTTCTTCGGCAGGTACGTCGACAGGTGCCCGAAATGCCGACCCATCCGCGCGAGCCCGTCGCCCGCGACGAGCTTCGGCACGTAGCCCTCGATGCTGATCGGGATGAGATCCAGCCGCGCGACGTCGAAGCCGCCGCCCGCGAGCACGTCGACGTCCGCGACCGCGAGGATGGACTGGAAGGTCTCGTGGACGTCCTGATCGAAGACGAAGTTGCCGAGGGACATCAGCACGAACTTCGGCGTCCCGCCCACGTTCACGAGGCCGATGCCCTGCGCCGTGTGCGTGTGGTGGGCGACGACGATCCCCGCGCCCCGGTTCGCGAGTGAGATGAACTTCGTGCGCATCGAGTTCGACGGGAACTCGCTGTACTCCACGCCGCCGTGGATCATGGGGATCGCGAAGCGCTCGGGCGTCTCGTCGTCGATGAACGTGTTCATGTTCGTGGCCGACGCTTCGAGCGCGCCGGCCTTGTCCGGATCACGGGCGACGAGCAGGTAGTCGAGCTCCGTCGATCCGTCGGAGACGAGCTCGCTGAAGCCGAGCAGCGAGAGCGGCACGTTGTTGAACGAGCGGAAGATCGTGGTGCCCTCGGCGTTCGTCTCGTTCGAGCCCACGCCGCACCAGTCGAGCCCCGCGTTCGAGACGTGGAGCATCGAGTCGGTCACGCCGGTCGTGAGGTAGTCGAAGATGTGGTTGTTCGCGAGGCTGACGCCGTCGATGCCCGCGTACGTGAGGCCCGCGAGCGTCTCGGGGTACGAGAAGAACGTGTAGTCCTTGTACGGATGCGGAGTGGTCGAGTCCGAGGTGACCGGGGACTCGAGGTTGACGACCGTGTAGTCCGCGGAGGCGAGCGCGTCGCGCACGTAGGCGTAGAGGGCCTGCGCGTCGGCCGCGCGGCTCGCGGGTCGGATGAGGTCACCCGCCTCGCCTTCGACGCCGTCGGCGTCGAGGTCCGTGAAGCGGCGGCCCATCATGGTGTCGCCGCCGAAGATCAGGCGCACGCGGCCCGTCTTCGTCGGGTTCATGGAGATCGTGCCCGTGCTCGTGATCGTCTCGCTCGTCGGCCGGTGCAGGTCGACGGGGACGATCTCGCTGTAATGGCCGGAGGCGGTGATCTTGAGCAGCACGTTCCGGCGCCGGAGGCCCGTGATCGTGAAGCCGCCGGACGCGTTCGTGGTGGCCGTCTTGTTCGCGTTCGCCGCGCCGTCGCCCCAGGCGAGGACGGTCACCGTGGCGCCCGAGAGGGCCTGGCCCGAGCGGTTCTTGACCGTGCCGCTCAGGCTGATGAGGGTCTGCTCGTATGTCGTGTCGAACGTGGCTTCGCTCGTGTCGAACACGTAAGGCTGCGCGAGCGCCACCGCCGGCGCGAAGGCGCTCGCGACGCCGAGCCACACGAGCCCTGCCCGAAGGTGTTTACCGGTGATGCGGGTCTCAGCCATGGTGCGCTCCGTGCCGTCCTAGAGGGGTCGAACAGGGACCGGAGAGCGCTCGCGAGGATGGAAGGGCCGGGTTCGACGCGAGCGCTCGCGGGCCCCGATAGGAAATTTCAGTCTTTTCCGGCTGGACCGAGCCCGTCAATCGTTCGCGCCGAGAACCCTCGTGGAGAGGGCGCGGACGCTACGGCCGCACGCGAACGGGTGTCCTTTCCCGCAGCGAGGCAGGAATTTTGTGGACATTCTGCACGGAGGACGGACGGAGCTCAGGCGCGGAGCGTGGCGCCGAAGCGGGCGTGGACGGTCTCGACGACGGACTTGTGCCGCCGGTCGACTTCCTCGTCCGTGAGCGTGCGGGCCTTCTCGGGGTCGGTGGCGGCGCGCGGGTCGCGGTAGATGACGTGGAAGGCGAGCGAGCGGTGGCCCGCGGGGATGCTGCCGCCGCGGAAGAGGTCGAAGACCTCGACGGACTCGCAGAGGTCGCCGCCGGCCTCGCGGATGGCCGCGCCGACCGCGCCGGCCTCGACCTCGTCGCGGACAGTCAGCGCGATGTCGCGCGTGGCCGCGGGGAGGGTCGGGATCGGGCGGTACTGCGGGCGCGCTGCCCCGACCTCGGCGAGGGCGCGGAGATCGAGCTCGACGACGACCGCGGAGCCGCCGAGGTCGAGCTTGTCGACGACGTCGGGGTGCAGGACACCAAACGCGCCCACGACGCGGCCCTTCACGAGGACGTGCCCCGCGGCGCGCGGGTGCAGGTACGGCGCGCGGGTCGCCTCGGGTTGGTGCGCGACGTCGGCCTTCTCGTGCGTGACGCGCTCGACGATCTCGAGGGCCACACCCTTCGCGTCGTACACGTCGACCTCGACCGGCTTTTGCAGCGGCGAGCGGCGGTAACCGGCGAGCACCGCGGCGAACGAGGGGGCCTCGTCGGCGAGCGGCGCGCGCGCAGGGTCGGCGAGGAAACGCGCGCCGACCGTGAAGAGCCGTGCGTCGGGGACGCCGTGCCTGCGGGCGCGTCGCACGGCCTCGAGCAGGCCCGGCAGGAGCGACGTGCGCATCACGGCGCGATCCTGCGTGAGCGGGTTCAAGAGGCGGAACGGCGCGGGCGGCAGGCCGAGCGCCTCGATCTCCTCGGGAGAGACGAAGCCGTACGTGATCGCCTCCGACAAACCGACGGAGACGGCCGCGCCGCGCACGCGGAGCGAGAGGTCGAACGCATGACGCGGAGGCTGCGGGCGCAGGGCCGGGAGCACGGTCGGCACGGTGCCGAGGCCACGCACGCGCACGACCTCCTCGACGAGATCGGCCTCGCCGGCGATGTCGGGCCGGTGCGGGGGCGGGACGACGTCGGCGTACGCGGCTTCACCCTCGCCGTGCGTGTCGCGGACCTCGAAGCCGAGGCGCGTGAGGATGTCCGTCGCCTCGGGGAGCGGGACGTCCGTGCCGAGCAGCGCGTTCATGCGTGCGGCGCGCAGGCGCACGGGCTCGCGGGCCGGGATCTTCACGCCCGCGAGGATCGGCTCGCGCGCCGCCGCGCCGCCCGCGAGCTCCGTGAGCAGCGTCGTCGCGTAGGCGAGCGCGTCTTCGAGCGAGCCGTGATCGACGCCGCGCTCGAAGCGGTGGCTCGACTCGGTGTGCATGCCGTGCCGGCGCGCGGTGCGCCGCACGCCGCGCGGCGCGAAGTAAGCGCATTCGAGGAGCACACGCGTGGTGCTTCCGTGGATCTCGCTGTTCGCGCCGCCCATGATGCCCGCGAGCGCGGTCGGCCCCTCGGCGTCCGCGATGACGAGGTCGTCCACGTCGAGCTTGCGATCTTCACCGTCGAGCGTCTTCAGCGGCTCGCCCGACGTGGCGCGGCGCACGATGATCTGGCCGCCGCGCACGTCGTTCAGATCGAACGCGTGCATCGGCTGCCCGTACTCGAGCAGCACGAGGTTCGTCACGTCGACGACGTTCGAGATCGAACGAACGCCCAGGCTCTCCAGCCGGTAGCGCAGCCACGTCGGCGAGGGACCGATCGTCGCGCCGAGCACGAGGCCCGCGCCGTACCGCGGACAACGCTCGGTGTCGTCAATCCGCACGGACACGTGGCGCGACACCGTCTCGCCTTCGGCGAACCGCGCGGGCGCTCTCGGCGTGGGTCGCTTCCACGGCAGGTTGAAGAGCGCCGCGATCTCGCGGGCGAGGCCGATGTGGCCGAGCGCGTCAGGACGGTTGGGGGTCAAACCAAGGTGGAGGATGTAGTCGTGCACCTCGGGCATGGCCTCGCGCAGCGGCGTACCCGGCGCGGCGAGGCCCTTCGGCAGGATGATGATGCCCGCGTCCTCTTCCTTGCTCGCGATCGCCGAGAGCCCGAGCTCGCGCTCGGAGCAGAGCATGCCCTCGCTGACGACGCCGCCGATCTCGCGCGGCGTGAGCGTCATGTTCACGGCCGGCAGGTGCGCACCGAGGGGCGCGAAGGCCACGAGGCCGCCCGGCTCGGGCACGTTCGGCGCGCCGCAGACGATGCGTTGCTCGGCGCCGCCTCGGTTGATCGTGACGAGCTTGAGCTTCGCCCGCGACGGGTGCGCCTCGTAGGCCTTCACCTCGGCCACGACGAGCGTCTTCGTGCCCTCGCCGAACTCGGTGATCGCCTCGACCTCGATCCCGGCGTGCGTCAGACGCCGCCCGATCTCCTCGGGAGAAGCGTCGAGACCGGGGATGAGCTCGCGAATCCAGCGGTAAGAGGCCTTCATGACCCCTGCGGCCTAAAACGCATGAAACGTCCGGTCAAGCTTTCTCGACCGGGGCCACAAAACGACGAAGGCTCCTTCTTGCGAAGGAGCCTCCTTCCGTCTCGGACCTAAAGGCCCTTTTTCACTGCAGCTCGGGGGGCGCGTCGTGGCCGTGGCCGTCGTCCTCGCCGCCCTCGCCCTTCTTTTCGTCCTTCTTCTTGTCGTCGGACTTCTCGAACTTGGCGCGATCCGCCGTGGCCCAGTCACCGGACCACGACGAGATCACGTACACCGTGCCGTCCCCGCCCTCTTTCTGGGCGAAGCGGCTCGAGCCCTTGCTCGTCTTGCCGACCTTGACCGTGATGTCGCCGGCGTTGTCCTTGAGCTTGATCTGGACCACGCCGCCGTTCGTCTCGGCCCCGTCGAGCCCGGTGTCCGATTTCTCGTCACCGAAGTCCTCGGCGGTCAGGGACTTGTATGCGCGCAGCATGTCCTTGACCTTGGCCTCGTCGAATTTTTCCCACTTCTTCTCGGGCTTCTCGAGCTTCTTGTCCTTGTCGCGCTTCGCGTACGAGCCCGCCCACTTCTCGTCGTTCTTCGAGAAGCTGAACTGGCCGTTCGCGTTGGTCACGGACACCTGGATCACGTTCGCGTCCTCGAACTTGAGGATCGACGTCTCGCGCCAGTTCTTGACCTCACGCGTGTAGAGGAAGTTCGAGTAGCCGCCGACCACCCACACGCCGTCCTTGCCGCCGACGCGCGCGAGCTGGCCGCGAGAGCCGCTCTTGCCGAAGTAGGCGTCGAAGATCTTGCCGTCGCCCTTGTAGGCGAGGACGTGGACGCCCTTCTCGTCGTCGAGCTCGTACTGCTTGTAGGTGCCCGTGCCGCGGTCGATGCTCTCCTTGACCTTGATCTCCTTCAAGTTGTCGAGGAGTGACCGCACGTTCGAAGCGTTCGCCTTGGCGGACACGGGGGCCACGAGCTCCCATGCGTCGCCCTTCTTCTCCAGCGTGACGCTCGATTTGTCGGCGTTCTTGATCTCGATCTTGGTGATCGCCTCGACGTCGTCCTTCGAGGGCGCGAGGGCCGGGAAGTCGGCCGTCGCCGCGGTCGCGGAGTGGGCCGACATCTCCTTCTGCTTCGTCTGCCTCGTGGCGTAGAGGCCGCCGCCGAGGGCCGCGAGGACGCCGATCGCCACGTAGATCTTGTGCTCGGTCTTCATGGGTGTCCTTCGTCTTCGTCGTCAGTCGAGTCGGATGGAAGCCCGCGCGTTCTCACGCCGCCACCAGCGGAAGAGGCCAAACGCCGCGAAGAGCAAGGGTCCGAAGAGCGTGAGCGACCACTGCACCCGCGTCTGCGTCTTCTTGCGCTCGAGGCGATAGTCCTCGGCCTTCTTCGTCGCCGTCGCCTCGTCGTCCGTCGCGTCGATCTTCGGCGCCTCGATGTTCGCGTACGTGAGCTTCGGCTCCTGGAGGAGCTTCGCGCTCGTCGCGATGAGATCGCTGTCGCCGCTCATCCAGTCGAGGACGTTCTTGAACGCGAGGATCGTCGCCGTCAGGTAGTTCTGAGCGTACGGCATCGAGAGCATCTGCAGATCCTCGTCGCCGCCCATGCCGCCCATCATCATCATCTGCGGCGGCATCGGGGGCGCGTTGCCCGAGCGCGCGTAGGGGTTCGCGAGGAACTGCGAGGCGCTGATCACGAGCAGGCGGCTCTTGTCCTTCGACTCGGCCGGCGTCTCGATGCCCTCACCCGCGCCGCCGAACGCGCTCTTGATCTTGCCCTCGAGCGCGACGGCCATCGCGCGCTGGCCGTACTCGCCCTTCGGCTTGGCCTGCGCGGAGAACTTGAGGTCGATCGCGTCGGAGGTGTCGACCGTGGTGCGCGGCGTGGAGCGAGCGACCACCTTCATCTGCGCGCCCGGCTGCTTCTCCGGGTGCGCGACGAGCGTCGAGGGGAAGGGGAACGCGAGCTCCTCGATGCGGAAGAAGCCGGCGAACGACGAGTCGAGCGTCTGCTCGGCCTCGCCGAGGCCGTCGACGTGCTGCGCGTGCGCCATGCCGTAGCCGATGATGCCGATGACCTGGCCGGTCTGCGTCGGGACCGCGATGCGGACGGGGCGACCCCAGTCCATGATCGCTTCCTTCTTCATCTCGACGCCGTAGCCGTCGAGCAGTTTGTCCAGGCCATGGAGGTTCAGCTCGGCCTTCATCGCCGCGTCGGAGGCCTTGAGGTTCACGGCGCCCGCGATCACCACGACCGACTTGTTCCCCTCCATGAGGAACTGATCGATGCGGCGGAGCTCCTTCTCCGTGTAGTCCTTCGCGGGCTGCGTGATGATGATGCCCGCGAGCTCCTTGTTGATCTCGGCGTCGCCGTTCTGCAGGTCGACCTCCTCGATCTTGTAGAAGGGCAGCGCCTGGTCGAGGATCCCCTTCATCGAGGGGCCGCCGCCGCGGCCGGGCTGCGCCGCCACGAGGTTCGTGTCGGTCAGCTTGATCTCGTCCTTGCCCGTGATGACGCCGTACTTCTGGTAGACGTTGTCGGCGCGGTCGCGGAGCTCCCGGATCTTGTTGGTGATCCAGAATTCGAGGCCCTGCGACTGATCCGCCGACAGTATCGGGATCGCCTCTTTCTCGCTGCCGTACTTGAAGGCGATGCCCATGAAGCCGCGCGTGATCGTGGCCTGATCCTGGCCCGTCTCGCTGCCCTCACCGAAGGCCGCTTCCTGCAGGCCCGCTTCCTTCGCGGCCGTGCGCTGCTCCTCGGTCTTCGGCTCGATGAGCGTGTACTTGAACTTGCCGTTCGAGCCGCGCTCGTACTCGTTCATCAGGTCGACGAGGTCCTGGATGAAGGCCTCCTGCTTGGGGCCGCCGCGCGTCACGTAGACGTCGACCTGCAGGTCTTGCTTGAGGCCCTCGGACACGAGGCGCGCCGAGCCCTTCGACAGGGTGAACCGCTCGTTCTTCGTCACGTCGAAGCGCTTGTTCTGGATGAACGCGATGACGTTCACGACGACGAGGATCGCCGCGACGAGGACGAGATAAACGCCGGTAGCCGCTCTGGCCTTGGTCTTGCGTTCCATGGCCTTCCTCCTATGCCCACTTCCGGCGCTCGAGCGCGCGGAACGCCGCCATCAGGCAGCCGACCGCGATCGAGGCGAAATAGACGATGTCACGGGTGTTGATCATGCCCTTCGCGAAGGGCACGAGGCGGGTGTCGAAGCTGATGAACGAGATGGCTTCGCGCAGCCAGGGCGTCGGCATCTTGTCCGCCACGCTGCCGACCATGTGAAGCGCGAAGAGCACCACGAAGGTGATGAAGAACGCGACCGTCTGGCTCTCCGCGAGCGCCGAGATCAGAAGGCCGATCGAGACGGCCGCCGCGCTGTAGAGCAGGAGGCCGAGGTAGCCCGAGTAGACCGGGCCCATGTCGAGCGGGCCGAGATCCCAGGGCCTCCAGAACATGAGCATCGGGTAGAGCAGCGTCGAGGCGACGAGCAGGAGCACGAGCCCCCACGCCCCGAGGAACTTGCCCAGGATCACCTCGTGATCCTTCACGGGCAGGGTGATCAGCATCTCGAGCGTGCCCGAGCGCTTCTCCTCCGCGAGCAGGCGCATCGTCACGACGGGGATGATCAGGAACGACAAACCCCGCGGCGCCTGCGCGAAGATCTGCACGAGCGAGGCCCGGTCCTGCTGCCAGAAGCCGCCCCCGAACTCGAAGAACACGAAGCCCAGCAGGATCAGCCCGAGGCAGATCACGACGTAGGCCAGCGTCGAGTCGAAGTTCGAGCGGAACTCGCGCTTCGCGATGATGAATGTGGTGCCCATCGGCGTTCAGCCCTTCTTCTTCTTGTCGTCCTCGTCGGACTCGTCTTCGTCCTCGTCCTCGTCGGACGCGTCCTCGTCGGACTCGTCTTCGGCGGACTCGTCCTCGTCCTCGTCCTCGTCCTCTTCGGCGCCGGCCGCCTCGGCCTCGTCCTCGTCGTCCTCGACGATGGGACGGCCACGATCGCGACGCTCGTCGTTCTTCGTGAGCGCCTTGAACACGTCCTCGAGCTTCTGCGCTTCACGACGCATCTCGAGGAGCAGCCAGCCCTTCGAGACCATGAGCTGGAAGATCTCCGCGCGGATGTCGCCGTCCTGCGCGCCCGCGAGCTGGAAGCTGTGCGCGCGATCGTCCGTCGGCAGCTCCACCACGCTCGTCACGCCGGGCAGCTTCTCGAGGGCCGCCTGCACTTCCTCGGCGCTCGGCGCCTTCTTCGCGGGGCTTCCCTCGAAGACGCGCTTCTCGTGCACCTGGACCACGTAGCGGACCCGGCCGCTCTTCGCGCGGATCTCCTCGAGCGGGCCGTCGGCGACGATGCGCCCCTTGGAGACGATGATCGCGCGGGCACAGGCCTGCTCGACCTCGGAGAGGTTGTGCGTCGACAGGAGGATCGTGCGCTCCTTACCGATCTCCTGGATGTACTTGATGACCTCGGCCTTCTCGTTCGGGTCGAGGTCGCTCGTCGGCTCGTCGAGGATGAGGATCGGCGGGTCGTGCACGAGCGCCTGGGCGAGGCCGACGCGCTGTCGATAGCCGTGCGACAGGTCGCGGATGTCCTTGCCGAGGCTCGTCGCGAGGCCGCAGACCTCGACGATGTTCTTCATGCGCTTCTTGAACGTGGACGTCTCGAGCCCACGCATGTCCGCGACGAAGCTCAGGTACTCCCAGACGTTCATTTCCCCGTAGAGGGGCGCGCGCTGGGGCAGGTAGCCGATCTTCTTCCGGACCTCGAGGGGATCGTCGAATACGTCGTAGCCATGCACCCGCGCCGTCCCGCCGGTGGCGGAAATGAAGCAGGTGAGAATGCGCATCGTCGTGGACTTGCCGGCGCCGTTCGGGCCGAGAAAGCCCACCACCTCCCCGCGGTGGACCTCGAAGCTCACCTTGTCGAGCGCGCGAAACGCCCCGTATCGCTTGGTGAGCCCATTGGCCTCGATCATCACGTCGGTAGACAATCCGACCTCCTTCGGTAGAGCGCGAACCTAAGCGCCCTTTGTCGCTGCACGGTAAAACCAGGTGAGGGTCCGCCAGAGCCTCACGGCGGCGCCCCTCGGCTCGGGATCTCGCGATCTTGACGATCTGGCCCGAGTGAACGGCGCGCATCCTAGCGGTGGGCGGATCCGTGTCAACGCCATGGTGACGTCGATCGCGCGGCCCAAACCCCCATCGAACGGCTTTATTCCCGGTCCCCACGTCCAGATATGTGTGGTTCTGCATACTTGCCCCGAGCGGCGGACGCGGAAGGGGCGAGGTGCGGGAAAGCGGCGGCGGGGCTGGAAGACAAGGGCGGCGCGGAAGCGGCGAGGAGGGCGGAGGGAGCCGGGACGGCGGGACGCACGGGCGGGGGGAAGGGGGCGGTGGTAGGGTCGGAGAATCTTTCTTCGGCGCAGGGAGCGGCGAGCAGGAGGTTCCTTCATGTCCCTTCGGAAGCAGTGGTCTTTTCTGGGTACGAGCGCGGCGTGCGCGCTCGGGCTTTGTGTCGTCCTCTCCGCGGCGTGTCGCGCGGAGGAGAACAACAACCCCTCGGGCGGCGACGGCGGTAGCGGCGCGCAGGGCCCCGCGGGTCCCGGCCCTGGCGGCGCGGGCGGCACCGGCGGCGCAGGCGGCGCGGGCGGCTCGGGTGGCTCCGGCGGCGGCGCGACCTGC
>NZ_JASBQE010000130.1 GCF_029960785.1 Polyangium sp. 15x6 | reverse complement strand
GTCTTGCCTCGACCTGTTCGATGAACTGCGCATCGCGCAGTTCATCGACCCCGGGTCCAGCGCTTGCGCTGGTCCGGGTCCAGGGGTGGACAACCCCTGGTCGGGGTCCGGGGTGAAACCCCGGCGCGACGCTCGCCCCCGCCCCCGCGCGCGATTTTTTTCGCAACCGTTGACCGCTTCGCGTCGATGGAGCGTTCGTGATGAACGAACGTTCGCGGGACACGACGGTGGAGATCGGCGGAGGCGAGGCGGCGCTCGGCGCTGTGTGGATTTGCGTTGACGACGGCGGGAACGAGCGGGTTTGGCGGCTCGGGCTTGGCGAGGAGATCGTCGTCGGCTCGGGGGAGGGGGTCGACGTGCGGCTCGTCGATCGTACGGTGAGCGCGCGCCATGCGGCGCTCGTGCATCGAGGCGGTGCGATCGAGGCGATCGATCTCGAGTCACGCAATGGGATGCGCGTGGCGGGCACGCGCGTCGCGCGGGCCTTTCTGTCGGTGGGGAGCACGGTCGAGCTTGGCCGCGCCGTCGTGCGCGTCGAGGGAAGTGCGCGCGCGATGGAGACGCACCAGGGTGCGCCGCTCTCGCTCCTCGTGGGGCGGAGCGCGCCGATGCGAAGGCTCGGCGGCTCGGTGCGCAGGTTCGCGCCGCTCAGGTTGCCCGTGATGATTCGCGGCGAGTCGGGGACGGGCAAGGACCTCGTGGCGCGCGCGCTGCACGACGAGAGCCGGCGCAAGGGAAAACCGTTCGTCGCGCTGAACGCCGCGACGATCTCGCGTGAGCTCGCGGAGTCGGAGCTCTTTGGCCATCAGCGCGGCGCGTTCACGGGTGCGCTGCGCGATCGGCGCGGCGCGTTCCGCGAGGCGCACCAGGGCACCCTCTTCCTCGACGAGATCGCGTCGCTTCCGCTCGACGTGCAAGCAAAGCTCTTGCGCGTCGTGGAGGAGGGGATCGTGCGACCGCTCGGAGCGGAGACGGTCACGCCCGTCGACGTGCGACTCGTCGTGGCGACGTGTGAGCCGCTCGAACAGATGGTGGCGACGCGGCAGTTCCGAGCGGATCTGTACGAGCGGCTCGCGGTGTGCTTCGTGCGTGTGCCGCCGCTGCGCGAGCGCACCGAGGACATCGCGGCGCTCTGCATGCACCTCTTCGCGACCTCCGAGATCGGCCCCCGTGAGCTCTCGCCTGGCGCGCTCGCGGCGCTGCGCGCGGAGAAGTGGCCGGGCAACGTGCGCGAGCTCCGGAACGTGATCGTGCAGGCGGCCGTACGTGCGCCGGGCGTGATCCAGGCAGAGCACGTCACGTCGGTCCTCGCGGAGCGCGGCGGACGGCGCGTCAAGCTTCGTCCCGACGACGCGCGACGGTTGTTCGAGGAAGCGGGTGGCAATACGAGTGAAGCGGCGCGGCGCGCGGCGGTCCCGCGATCGACGATGCGGGACCTCCTGCGCGCCGCGGGAGCGACGGCGAGACCGTCTCAGAACGTGCCGACGACGCCGAGCCCTTGATAGGTCGACGAGACGCTCGGCGTGATGGCGAGGACGCGCGGGCCGTCGTTCGAACCCGTGGTCGAGCTCTTCTTCGGCAGGTACCAGTCGAGCAGCGCGTAGACGCCCGTGCCGATCGCGCCGACGCCGAAGAGCACCCAGCCCGTCGTGGCTACGATGACGTTCGTGTCGTAGTCCGAGAGATCCTTGCGCAGCACGCCGCAGGCCTGCTCGTAGCCCGCCAGATCGCTGCCGGCCTCCTCGGTCGATCCGCAGGGCGGGTTCTTGCCGAAGTTCGTGCTCGGATCGTTCGCGGCGAACGTGCGGATCTCGGCCGCGTGCTGATCGGCCTTCCCGCTCGCGACGCTCGCGCCGATCGAGAAGCCGATGCCGAGGCCGAGGCCGACCACCGCGACGCCCGAGCCAACCCACGCGAGGGGCTTGTGCGTGTACCACTTCAGGAACGGCTCACGCGTGCCCGTCGTCGTGTCGGCGCTGCCGTCCGGCCCTTGCGGCGTGCCCACGCCCGATTCGACCGGCGGGAGGCCCGAGCTCGCGGTCGTCGTGCCCGCGGGCGGCGTGCCCGTGCTCGCCTGCGATCCGTACGGGTTTGCGGCGGGCGTCGTGGTCGTCGTCGCCGGCGTCGGGGTTGCGGCCGGAGGCGGCGGCGGGGGCGGCGGAGGCGGCGGAGGCGGCGGAGGCGATGCAGCGCCGCCAGCGCCGAGCACGAGGTTTGCCGCGGTGGCCGAGCCTTGCTTCGCGTCGACCTTCGTGGTCGTGGTCTTGCCGCCGTACGTCGCGGTGACCGTGTGCGCGCCCGGCTTGACGAAGATCACGTTGAGCAGCGGCGACCTGCCGTAGCTCGTTCCATCGATGGACACGTCGGCGCCGTTCGCGTCGACGATCACCACGATGTGCCCGGTCTTCTTCTTCGCCTCGGCGATGCCCTTCTCGGCGGCGGCTTTCTGATCGGGCGAGGCCGAGGGCATGTCGCGGAGGAACTGCTGCAGGTGCATGCCCGCGTCCTCGGGGTGGTTCGAGCGCAGCTCGCTCTGGCCGAGGTTGAGCAGCACGGCGGGGTGACGCTTCAGCGCGTAGGCTTGCAGGAACGCGGAGCGCGCGTCCTCGAAGCGACCGGCGTCGAACGCTTTCACGCCGTCCTCGTAGCGTTGACGAGCGACCTCGGTGACGGCGTCGGCCTGCGCGAACGCGCGTGCTTCCATGAGGTCGGGTGCGATCCCGGCCTCGCCGAGGAGGGCAGGGACCGTGAGCGAAAGGAACAAGGCGGTGGCGCAAGCGCGTGTCTTCATCGAACCCTCGGTGCATCGCGGCAGCCGGCGATGCGATCTTCGTTGGGGCATTCTTCGCACCCCGAGGAGGGCACGGGCAAGCGATTAGCGAGCGCTCAGAACGGCGTCTCGCGGATGATGCCGCCGCCGGGCTTCGGAGCTGTCGTAGCGGGAGGTTTGGGCGCCGCAGTTTTTGCGGTCGTCGGTGCAGATGCAGCGGGTTTTTTCGTGGTGGCTGCAGCCGTTTCGATGGGCTTCGGCGGCTCGACCTTCGGCGGCTCGACCTTCGGCGGCTCGATCTTCGGCGGTTCGACCTTCGGCGTCGTCGAGGCGACTGCGGGCTCGCTGGTGGGGGCCGTCGTCGCGGTGGCCGTCGGCGTCGGGGGAGGGGGCTCCGGCGTGGGAGGCGTGGTGACGGTCTCGACGGGACGCGCTTCCATCGCCTCCGTCGGGGCCGGCGCGGCGTTTTGCGTCGGGCTCGGTGCGGGCTTCGGCGCCTCGGTTGCGGTCGTCGTGACGGGCGGCGGCGTGGGTTTGTCCGAGCCGCCGAAGATGCCCTTCGCGGCAAACGCGAGCCCGGCGAGGCCCACGAGCGCGATCGCGACCTTCACGAACATCCCCTTCGGCGGGCCGCTCACGGGGATCTCGGGCGGCTCGTCGGCCATCGCGGCGTCCATGCGCGAGAGGCTCGATTCGTCCACGGGAGGCGGCGCTGCCGCGGGCGCGGGCACCGCTTCGGCCTTCTCCGCGGCAGGCTGCGCTTCGTCGACCTTCGCTTCGACGGCGTTTGTCTCGTCCGCCTTCGGCTCTTCTGCTTTCGCCTCGTCGAGCGTGGCCTCGTCGACCTTGGCTTCGTCGGCCTTGGCCTCGTCGACCTTGGCCTCGTCGACTTTCGGCGCGTCGACCTTGGCTTCGTCGACCTTCGCTTCATCGACTTTGGGCGCGTCGGCCTTCGGCGCGTCGACCTTCGCTTCATCGACTTTCGGAGCGTCGACCTTCGGAGCGTCGACCTTCGCTTCATCGACCTTTGGAGCGTCGGCTTTTGGCGCGTCGACCTTCGGCGCATCGACCTTCGCCGCGCCGTTCACGTGGGGCACGGCCGCCCCGTTCGTCTTCGCCGCACCATTCTCCGCGGGCGGGGCGGGCGCCTCGGCGCGCGCCGGCACCGGCGGCGGGGCCACGACCGGACTCGCCGCGATCTCGGGCGCGAGCGCCGCCTTCGGAGCGTCTTGCTCCCAGGACGGCTTGTACTGCAGCGCGAGTCGATCCAGCTCGTCCGGCGTGGGGACTCGCGGCTTCGCTTGGGGTTCTTGGACAGTCATGACCAGACGAAGAACGTATCACCCGTCGCGTGCGAGCGGCAACGCAGCGGCGTCGATCGTGGAGGCGGGGCGGAGAGCGTCAGTCGCCGAACGCGGAGGCCGGCTTTTCGTTTCCCCCGAACTCGGCGACGAGCTTGTTCTGCCATTCGTCCGCCACGTCCCCCACGGTCGTCACGATGTCCTCGAACTCCTCGTAGTCGAGCGCGGACAGGCGCCGCAGGCACCGCACCACCACGTCGTCGCGCGCCGCGTCGATCGCGAACGCCGCGTCGCTCGTGCGCACGAACGAGAGCTCCAGCAGCTTCCGGTAGAAGCCCTCTCGCCCCCGCGTCGGCACCGCCATGATGGGCGCGAAGATCATCAGGACGCCCTGCCGTTCGAGCACGTTGATCCCGATCGTGACCGCCCCGCGTTGCACGTGGGCATATCCGCCGTCGTCGAGCACGTGCCCCTCGTGACCCGCTTCGCTCGCCGGGAGGTATTTCGCGACGTAGCGGCGGAGATACGCGTTGACCATCGCAGTCGCGTCGGCAAAGTTCTCGCCGGAGAGCCGGTCGGCGTAGATAGGGATCGAGGTGGGCGTGGAGTCGGACACGGGGATCCTCCGGAAGATGTGCTCGGGCCCCGCGACGCGTGGGGTCGCCGCGGGCGCTGCCCCGTCGTTCGCGGTCCACCGGCGTACCGCGGTGCAGCGCAGCCATGGTATCTCCGCCCTCCGCGCCGCGGCGATCCTTTTTGTTTTTGCGTTCGGGGCGCCGCTCCTCGGCTGCGGCTCGGGTGCGTCGAGCCCACCCGCGCCGCCCCCGAGCGACGAACAGCGCGCCCAGGCCCTCCTCGACCCCGCCGCGACGCTCCCGCCCCGCGCCGAGGTCGTCGCCCTCGCCGACGCCGTCGCCATCGCCTCCTCCCGCGCCGGCCGCACCGAGCGCGGCGCCGCCCTCGCCATGCTCGCCGCGGACCTGCGCGCCCGCTCCTTCCGCCTCGACCAGGCCGAGGCCGACGCCCGCGAGGCCCTCGAGCTCTACGCCGCCGCCGCGAGCGCCGTCGCCGGCACCCCCCAAGGCTGCGAGGCCGATCGCCGCCGTGCCCTGCTCGCCGGTGATCTCGCCCGCGACGCCGCCGTCTCCTACCGCGAGACCTACCTCGCCTCGCGCCGTCAGGCCGTCCTCGCCCCGCGCACGCCCTGCCACGCCGCGCTCGAACGCTCTCTCGCGATGTCGTCCGCGTATCGCCCCCGCGCCGACGCGCTCCGCGCCCTCGAACGGGAAGGAGATCTCGCCTCGGAGGCCGCCTCGCGTGGCGCGCCGTCCCCGTCGGCCTTCGCCGCCTCCCCGCCGCCCTCGGGCGCCGTCTCCCCCGAGTCCGCGCCCCCATCGTCCGCCTCCTCGAACCAGGCTGCGTCCGAGGGGCAGGTCGTCGTGACCCCGCGTGACGCGACCGCGGCCAAGGAGCCGGTGAAGCTCGTCTCGCTCGAACCCTTCGGCTCCGAGAAGGGCGGCCGCGTGGTCATCCATCTGAGTGGCCCGACCACCTTCCAGGTCGGCACCCTCGGCGCCGACGCCGCCGCAGGCAAGGACGCGCGCGTCTTCGTGGACATCGCCCGCGCGAGCGCCAAGGGCGTCCCGCGCGAGACCGAGGTCGGCGGCGTCGTGCGTCGCGTCCGCCTCGGCGCCCAGGAGGGCGGCAACACCCGCGTCGTCCTCGACCTCGCCGCCTCGCTCTATCGCCGCGTCTTCTACCTACCCGACCCGTTCCGCATCGTCATCGACGTGAGCACGCGCCCGCCGGTTCGGAAGGACGAACAGGACGCCTCGGGCAAACGCGAGGTGCGTCGTGTCGTCCTCGATCCCGGCCACGGCGGCAACGACACCGGCGCCGTCGGGCCCACGGGCCTCAAGGAGAAGGAGGTCACGCTGGACATCGCGCACCGCGCCGCGACCATCGTCTCGCGTGAGCTCGGCATCGAGACCATGCTCACGCGCGACGACGACACGTACGTCCCCCTCGACCTCCGCACCGCGCGGGCCAACGCGTTCCACGCGGACCTCTTCGTCTCCGTCCACTGCAACGCGTCCGAGAACGGCCAGGCGCGCGGGCCCATGACGTTCTCGCTCGATCGCGTGCGAGATCCCGAGGGCCTCGCGATGCGCGTGGCGGCTCGGGAAAACGCCTCCCGTCCGCGCAAGACTGGAGGCGAGGGCGATGCGCGCTCCATCGACGAGGAGATGGCGCTCATCGCGTCGAACCTCGACGTAGGCGACCTCATGGCCCGGTCGCGCCACGTGGCCGATCTGCTCCAGCGCTCCACGCTCGCGTCGCTCGGCGTGCGCTGGCCGGACACGAAGGATCAGGGCACGAAGACCGCGGGCTTTTTCGTGCTCGTCGGCGCGGACATGCCCGCCGTCCTGTTCGAGACGTCGTTCATCTCGAACCCGGACGACGAGGCCCGCCTCGCCACGGCCGACTATCGGCAGAAGCTCGCCGACGCCGTGGCGAACGCGATCCGCGCCTACCGCGAAGGCAAATGATCCGCCCGCCTCACTCCCTTTCGAGGCCCATCAGCCGCTCCAGCGAGTCGCGCAGCTCCGCGGCCTCGCCCTTCTTGATGAAGTCGTAGGCCCCGGCCTCCGTCGCGTTCTTCTTCATCTCCTCGGCGTCCGAGTAGACGATGCAGCGGATGTGGGAGGTCGTGTCGATCGACCGCAGCCGTTCGAGGCACTTCACGCCGTCGAGCCCGGGCATCCGGACGTCGAAGACCATGGCGTCGGGCTGGATGCTGCCGACGGCCACGAGCGCGTCGAACGGATCCTGGAACGTGGTCAGCTCGAAGCGCTTGCTCAGGGCCTTGCGCAGCGAGGCGAGGACGACCGGATCGTCGTCGACGGCCACGACCTTGGGTTTGCCGAGGCGCAGCACCTCGGGGATCGGGTAGCCGTACTTCCGCAGGAAATCCAGGACGTCGAGCCTCCGGAAGCGCAGGTGCCTACCCGGCGTCCGGAAGTGCCGGATCTCCCCCTTGTCCGCCCAGTTGTGGATGGTCTTCAGATCCACCTGGCAGAACCGCGCCACGTCGCTCGCGGTGAACAGCTCCGGCTGGTTCGTCGTCGTCGTGGTCGTGGTCGGCGTCGTGTTTTCTTTGGCTTCCATGACTTCCGGCCTCCTCGGCCCAGTCCACTCTCTCGGGGGCGTTAGCTCCGACAAAAGGGAGCTAAGTCCCCGAACCCCCATCGTCCACCGAAGTCGCAACGTCCCGCTCGTCGAGGCTCGTCTCGACCCCCGGCACATCGGGAGAAGCGAATCCTTTGCCGAACTCGTGCGCGTCCTCGGCAGCAAAACGGCCATCACGCAGGACGTAGCGGCTCGGCCCGGCGACCCACCGTTCCCTCACGGAGTGTGCAGGATCACCGGGCAAAGCGATGAAAGGCGGAGCGTCGCCCTCGCCCGGGACGAACACCGGACAGATCGGCAGGAGCGACTGGCGACTGGCGAGGGCAAGCGCACCGTGCACGTCTCGCTCGCCCGCGAGCAATTCCAGGATGCGCGACGTGGGCGGCGCGAGAAAGAAACGCCCTTCCGCCGCGGCGTCGAGGACATCCGACGGCCGCGCCCAGAGGCTCATCGTGGTCTCGTGATCGTCGTGCCGTCCCTCCTGTCCCTCGGGCAAAGGGAGCAGGAAGAAGCGAGCATCGAACCGACGGGACTCCGCCTCGGGCGTCACCCACCGCGCGAACGGGACGAGCGTGTCCAGCAAGAGGCGCCTTCCGCGCCGGGCGAGCGCGTCGAAGAGCCGCGTCCCGGCCGCGAGCTCGGCCGCCATCGCGTCGAGCTCCGGGCCGAGGGCCGCGGGGGCGACGGGGAGGATCCGCCCCTCTTCCAGCGTCTCCCGGCACGCCGCGACGCAGAGCCCGAGGGCGCTCGCCCGCTCGGTGGCCATCGAGAGGACCCGCGCGTCCGCTGCGGTCGCCGCGGTTTCCCAGGCTGGATCGAGATCCGACGGATCGACCTTTCCGCCGGGAAAGACGAGCGCCCCGCCCATGAACGCGGACTTCGCGTGGCGGCGCACACAGAAGACCTCGAGCCCCTGGACCCCGTCGCGGATGACGATGACGGTGGCGGCATCGCGGGGTTCACTCGTTTTTCGGTTGATGTCGAATTCCAGCAAGGTGGAAGGTTTTGTCCCACGTCGAGAGGACGTCGTCAAACACGCATCTCGGCCGGTCTCGACCGTGGTTGACGTCAGGGAATCCGTCGCCTAGCCTTCCGCCCCCTCCTTCACGGGAGGGCCGGAAATGGACGGCATTCGTCCGTCTCTAGCCGTACTTCGTCGAGGTGCCCGGATTGCATGAGGCGGGGGGCACCCGAAGGGCGACACGTCGAGGGAATTGCACAATGAACAAGGCCCAGCTCAAGAAGTTCAAGGCTTTGCTCGAGGCGAAGCGGGACGAGATCGTCAAGAAAGCAAAGCAGACGCTGAGTGAGGACATGGCCCTCGACGCGAGCGATCTCCCCGACGAGATGGATCTTGCGTCGAGCGAGTATCTGCAATCCTTCACGTTCCGGCTCCGCGGCCGGGAGAAGTCGTTCCTCGACAAGATCGAGAAGGCCCTCATCAAGATCGAGGACGGAACGTTCGGTCAGTGCGAGGAGTGCGAGGAAGAGATCGCGCAGAAGCGCCTCGAAGCCCGCCCCGAGACGAGCCTCTGCATCCGCTGCAAAGAGGACCAGGAGCGCGCCGAGAAAGACTACGGCTGATCTTTTGGGGCAGGGGGTTCGGCTTCGCCGAACCCTCTTGTTTCAGGGGGTTGGCTAAGCCAACCCCCTACGCGCCCCGCTCGGGCGGGGCGCTACCCCAGGTCCGTCGCTGCTGTCTCTACTTCGAGCGCTTCCCCGGCCGCTTGCGCCCCGATTCGAGGACCTCGCGCAGGTAGCGCCCGGTATGCGATTCCGGGACGCCGGCCACGTGCTCCGGCGGCCCGCACGCCACGACGAACCCGCCGCGCTCGCCCCCCTCCGGCCCCATGTCGATGACCCAGTCGCTACACGCGACGACGTCGAGGTTGTGCTCGATCACCACGACCGTGTTCCCCGCGTCGCGCAAGCTCGACAGCGCGCCGATGAGCACCTCGATGTCCGAGAAATGCAGGCCCGTCGTGGGTTCGTCGAGGACGTACAGCGTGCGCCCCGTGGCCTTGCGCGCGAGCTCCCGCGCGAGCTTGACGCGTTGCGCCTCGCCGCCGGAGATGGTCGTCGCCGGTTGTCCGAGCCGGATGTAGCCGAGCCCGACGCGCGCGAGGGCGAGGAGACGCTCGCGCACACGCGGGATCGCCTCGAACTGCTCGATCGCCTGATCGACCGTGAGCTCGAGCGCGTCGGCGATCGACATGCCGCGGTAGAGCACCTCCAGCGTCTCGCGGTTGTACCGTTTGCCGCCGCAGGTCTCGCACGTGACGAACACGTCCGGCAGGAAGTGCATCTCGACGCGGAGGACGCCATCGCCTTGACACGCCTCGCAGCGTCCGCCCTTCACGTTGAACGAGAAGCGCCCGGCCTTGTAGCCGCGCGCGCGTGACTCGGGCAAACCCGCGTAGATCTCGCGCAGCAAGCTGAAGACGCCGGTGTACGTGGCCGGGTTCGAGCGCGGCGTGCGCCCGATGGGCGCCTGGTCGATGGAGATGACCTTGTCGATGTGCGAGAGGCCCTCGATGCCGTCGCACTCGCCGATCGGCGCGCTCGTGCGGTAGAGGGCGGCGCGCGCCGCGGGCAGGAGCGTGTCCACGATGAGGCTCGACTTGCCCGAGCCCGAGACGCCCGTGACCGCGCAGAGCACGCCGACCGGGATCTCCACGTTCACGCCGGTGAGGTTGTGCGCGCGCGCGCCGACGAGCTTGATCACGCGCCCGTCGCCCTTGCGACGCTTCGTCGGGATCGGCAGGTGTTTGTCGCCCGAGAGCCAGGGCCCGGTGACCGACTGCGGGTTCTTCGCGATCTCCGCGGGCGTCCCCTCGGCCACGACCTTGCCGCCGTGCACGCCGGCGCCAGGCCCCATGTCGACCACGTGATCGGCCGCGAGGATCGCGTCCCTGTCGTGCTCGACCACGACCACGCTGTTGCCGAGATCCACGAGCCTGCGCAGCGCCTCGAGCAGGCGCGCGTTGTCCCGCGCGTGCAGGCCCACGCTCGGCTCGTCGAGCACGTACAGCACGCCCACGAGCGCCGCGCCGATCTGCGTCGCCAGCCGGATGCGTTGTCCCTCGCCGCCGGAGAGCGTCTGCGCCGATCGATCGAGCGTGAGGTAGTCGATGCCCACGTCGATGAGGAAGCCGAGCCGCGCGATCACCGCGCGGAGCAAAGGCTCCGCGATCGCCCGCTCGCGCGGCTGGAGCGGCCCATCCTTGTGCGCGATCGTCTCGAGGAACGAGCGCACCGTGCGCAGGGCCATCGTGCCGATGTCGGCGATGTTCTTGTCCGCGATCTTCACGGCGAGCGCCTCGGCCCGCAGGCGCTTGCCCTTGCAGACGTCGCACACGCGCGTGACCGCGTACCGGCCGATGTCCTCGGAGCCCGCGACGTCGTCGTCCAGATCGTCGTCGTCCTCGCCCGAGATCACGCCGTCGCCCTGCTCGAGCTGCCGCTCGAGCCGCGGCACGATCCCCTCGTAGCCCTCCTTCGCCTTCTTCCGCCCCTTCGCCGCGGTCGCCTCCGCGCCGAAGAGCAGCGCTTTTCGATCGGCCTCCGCCAGATCACGGAACGGCACGTCGGGGTTCACGCCGAGCGAGCTCACTGCACGCTCGGTCTCCGTCGAGAGCGCGAGCGAGCCGCGCCGCCCCCACGCGACGATCGCACCCTCGCGCAGCGTGCGCTTCGGATCGGGCACGACGCGCTCCGGATCGATCCGCGTGCGGAACCCGATGCCGTCACACGCCGGGCAGGCGCCGTGCGGGCCGTTGAACGAGAACATCCGCGGCTCGATCGGCGGCAGCGAGATGCCGCAGGCGATGCAGGCGAAGCGCTCGCTCATCCAGATCGGCTCGGCGCGCGATCGCTCGGTCGAAGGATCCGCGAGCAGCCGCCCTTCGCCGAGCTTCAGCGCGAGCTCGACCGAGTCCGTGACCCGGCCCTTCACGCCCTCCTTCACCACGATGCGGTCGATCACCACGTCGAGGTCGTGCGCCTTCGTCCGATCGAGGACGATCTCGTCGCCGAGATCCACGACCTCTCCATCGATCCGCGCGCGAACGAACCCTTCGCGGCGGAGGCGATCGAGCTCCAGCTTGAGCTCGCCGCGGCGGGCGCGGGCGATCGGGGCGAGCACGGTGACGCGCGCGCCTTCGCCGAGGCCGAGGATGCGATCGACGATCTGCTGCACCGTCTGCGCCTCGATGCGCGCGCCGCAGCTCGGGCAGTGCGGCGTGCCGACGCGAGCGAAGAGCAGGCGCAGATAGTCCGAGATTTCCGTGACGGTCCCGACCGTGGAGCGCGGGCTCTTCGCGAGCGCGCGTTGCTCGATCGCGATCGCGGGCGAGAGCCCCTCGATCGACTCGACGTCCGGCTTGGCGAGCTGTTCGAGGAACTGGCGCGCGTACGCCGAGAGGGACTCCACGTACCGTCGCTGTCCCTCGGCGTAGATCGTGTCGAACGCGAGCGACGACTTCCCCGAGCCGCTCGGGCCGGTGATGACGACCAGGCGGTCCCGCGGGAGGGAGAGGCTGACGTCTTTGAGGTTGTGCTGGCGAGCGCCGCGAATGACCAGGCGATCCATGGACTCGCGACACCTAGCACGCTCATCGTGCTGGGGCTCCCGTGTTGTCCATGGCCTCCCGGCTCTCCCATCGGCCGACGCGGACCAACCGCTTCCCTGGGCGATCCCCGCATTTCCACGACGAAGGGACGACCGCGCCGCGCCTGCTCGCTCGAAATTTTTCCCCCTCGCGGTTCCTCGGTTCTACTTGCATGACGGGCGACGATCGAGAAGCCCTGCAGAGCTCGTGGGTACGACGACGAGGAGCGTGATCATTTCGGTGGGCGTCGGCGTCGTGGTCGGCGGCCTCGCTTTGGTCGCGAGCACTTCGGCCGTGTCGTTCCGTTCGGCTGCGCGTGCCGCATCCGAGCCCGCGACGCCTTCGCCGAGAGCATCGTCCCCGCGCGCGGCCGATGCGCCCACGCCCGAGGATCCCGCGGCGCCCGCGTTCACGCCGGCCGATCGTTTCTCCGCCGATCCGGCCGTTCGCGCGGCTTGCCCGGCCGACATGGCGCTCGTCGAGGGCGACTTCTGCCCGAAGCTCGAGTACCGCTGCGGCCGTCGATCGAGCGAGCTCGGCCATGGCTGCGCCGAGTACGTCCGCGGGGTGCCGTGCCGCGGCGAGCCGGATCCGCGTCGGTACTGCATCGATCGTCACGAGTGGCCGAACCGCGTCGGCGAGAGCCCGCGCGTCTACGTGAATTGGTTCGAGGCCAAAGAACTTTGTCAGTCCGTGGGCAAACGGCTGTGCCGTCGCTCCGAGTGGACCCTCGCCTGCGAGGGACCGAAGCGCTTGCCGTACCCGTGGGGCTTCGTGCGCCAGCCGAGCCCGTGCAACGTCGATCGCGCCGCGATCCCCTTCGACGTGAACGCGATGATCGACGAGCGCACGCGCGAGGCCGAGATCGCGCGGCTCTGGCAGGCCGATCCGATCGGCTCGCACCCCGCGTGCATCAGCGCGTTCGGCGCGTACGACATGTCCGGCAACGTTGACGAGTGGACCGACAACCTCGCCGACGATCCCGAGACGAACCAGCCCTCGACGCTGAACGGCGGCTACTGGGGCCCGGTGCGCAACACCTGTCGGCTCTCGACGAAGACGCACGGACCGAAGTTCACGTTTTACCAGGTGGGCTTCCGCTGCTGCGCGGACACGATCGACGGCGTGGAGGTATCGCCGCCGAAGCCGTGGATCGATCGCGAGCGTGAGGACGGGTGAAGTCCCGCGAGGTCGTCGTCTTCCCGCTCGTGCTCGCGGGTTCGCTCGGGCTCGCGGCGCTGCTTCTCTCGCCTCGCGCGGCCGAGCGACGCGAGACGCAGGCGTCTGCCTCCGCGCCAGCCTCCATCGAAGCGCCTCCGCCGCCTGCTCCTCCGCCTGCGCCCACGCCCAAGGAAAAACCGCCGCCGCCCTCGTACGTGCAAGTGAGCCCGGAGAGCGCGACGGCGTGCGGACCCGGCATGGTGCTCGTCGACGGCATCTACTGCCCGTTCGTCGGGCATCGTTGCTTGAAGTATCGCGAAGACGTGAAGGACGTGTGCGAGCGCTTCGGCCCCGAGGTCCTCTGCGAGGGCCGGCTCGAGCGCCGGCGCTTCTGCATCGACGTTTACGAGTACCCCAACATGGAAGGCGTCAAGCCCGCGGTCATGGCCGACTGGAACGAGGCGCGGCGCGCCTGCGAGGTCGAGGGCAAGCGCCTGTGCTCCGTCGAGGAGTGGGAGTTCGCCTGCGAAGGCCCGGGCATGTGGCCGTATCCGTACGGCGCCGAGCGCGACGCCGAGGCCTGCAACATCGACCGGCCCGTCGAGCCGCCGGACTTCGACGCCTTCTCGGATCCTCGGCGTATCGCAGACGAGGTCGACCGGCTCGATCGCCGCGTCGCGTCGGGTGAGATGCACCGCTGCGTCAGCCCCTTCGGCGTGCACGACATGACGGGCAACGTCGACGAGTGGGTCGACAACACCCAGGGCAAGCGCCTCGAAGCGCCCTACCGATCGTCCTTGAAAGGCGGCTACTGGGGGCCAAACCGCGCGCGTTGCCGGCCGATCACCTCGACCCACAACGAGCGGTTCAGCTTCTACCAGGTGGGCTTCCGCTGCTGCGCCGACCCGAAGGACGGGGGGCGGGCGGGCCCGGCGCCCACGGGCAAGCGGCCGAGGCTCGGCCGGATGAACCTTCCGCCACGGAACGTCCCCGAGCGCTCGAAGCCTGCGCCGGAAAGTCCTTGAAAGTTCGATGGTTCGAGGTTTGGTCCCTCGGGACGCCCGAGGGGCCCGCACGGGTCTTTCCGGGGAGCAAGCCCAAAGTGAACGATGACGCGGCCCTCCCCTTCCAACGGCCTCGATGTTGGACTAGCTTGTCCCCCGGGTCGTCACAGGGCGATCCGGCGAACACGGGCCCATAGCTCAATCGGTCAGAGCCCCCGGCTCATAACCGGGCTGTTCCTGGTTCGAGTCCAGGTGGGCCTATCCCTTTTCGCAAGGAGCAGAGCATCCACGTGAGTATCCGCGACCAGATCGCACCCCTCGAAGAGCTCGCGACCATCGACGACGATCTGCGGAGGCTCGAGGAGCAGATCGGCAAGCAGCGGGGAAGCCTAGAGGGGATGCGGGCGGAGGCGAAAGTGCTCGAGGACCGCCTCCGGACGGACCGAGAGATGCTCTCGCAGATGGAGAAGACGCGGAGCGAGCTCAGCGTCGAGTTGCGCCAGATGACGCAGCAGATCGAGCGATCGCGCGAGAAGCTCGCGCGATCGAGGAACGAGCGCGAGAGCAACGCCGCCCAGCGCGAGATCGAGGAGCTGCGCAAGCTGCACCGCGACCGCGAAGAAGAGATCGAGCGACTCAACACCGCGACCGATGCGGCGAAGAAGTCGATCGACGCGACGGACGGGAAGTACCGCACCCTCGTGCAGCAGATCGAGGGCACGGCCGAGGGCACGACGCGGCAGCTCGACGCTGCCGAGTCGCAACGCGCGACGCGGGTGAAGGAGCGCGAGCTCGCGGTGAAGAAGTTGCCGACGACGCTCTACCGTCGTTACGAATCGGTTCGCACGCGGCGCCCGCACCCGATCGCGGCCACGCACGACGGCACGTGCCTCGGCTGCCACCTGACCATCCCGCCGATGATGTTCCAGAAGATGCTGCGGCAGGCCGAGTTCGAGCAGTGCCCGCACTGCCGCCGCATCCTCTACTACACGCCCGCGCCGGTGCGCGCCCCGGAGGGCGACGCCGCCGAGGGCAGCTCGACCTCGTCACGCGCCTGATCCTCGGATCTTCTCGTCTCGTCTCGTCCGATCCCCTCGCGGCGCGTGAAAGCCTGCACCACCTGCCAGCGCCTCTACGCAGACGACGCGGACTTCTGCCCGCTCGAAGGGCAGAAGCTCGCGGGGATCGACGAGGTCGCGCCGAAGCCGGATCCCGGGGATCCGCGCGTCGGCGGCGCGGTGTGCGGCGGGCGCTACCAGATCTTTCGCGTCATCGCCGAGGGCGGCATGGGCGGCGTGTACCAGGCGCTCGACCGCGAGGAGAAGCGCTCGGTCGCGCTGAAGATCCTGCACGAGGAGGTCGCGCAGGATCCGGTGGCGCTCGAGCGGTTCAAGCGCGAGTTCGAGGTGAGCGCGGTCCTGCCGCACGAGCACGTCGTGCGTGTGCACGCGTTCGAGCACGACGCCGAGAACAACTACGTGCTCGTGATGGAGTACCTCGAAGGCGAGGAGCTCCGCGTGCTCATGCGCCGCGAGAAGGTGCTGCCGCCCGAGCGTGTCGTGCGGTTCGTCTCGCAGGTCGCGATCGGCCTCCAAGGCGCGCACGAGCGAAAGATCGTCCACCGTGATCTCAAGCCCGACAACGTCTTCTTGTGCGGCGGTGACGAGGTCAAACTCCTCGACTTCGGCAGCGTCCGCGACAACAGCGTGGGCGCGAAGAAGATCACCGCGATCGGCACGACGATCGGCTCGCCGTTCTACATGTCGCCCGAGCAAGCGCAGGGGCTCCCCTCGCTCGATCATCGCGCCGACGTCTGGTCGCTCGCGGCGATCACGTACGAGTGCCTCACGGGCAAGGTCCCATACGAGGGCAAATCCGGCCCGCAGATCCTGCTCAGCATCATGACGCGTCCGCACCGTCCGCCGAGCGAGGTGGGCCGCGCGCACGGCGTGCCGCGCTCGCTCGACGCGGTGATGGAGGAAGCGTTCGCGAAAGAGCCCGCGGACCGTATCCCCACGGTCGGCGCGCTCGCGGATCGGATCGGCCACGCGTACGGGCTCGAGGGGAGCCACGTGGCGTGGGCGCGGATGACGCAGGCCGATCTCGGCGACCACATCCGCGCGGGACTTCCTCGTGTGCTCGCGCGCCTCGAAGAGGAGCAGGGCACGGCCGGGGATCTGAGCGCGATGGACGCCGCCTTCGCGGGCGCGGCGGTGACTTCGGGGCAAGGCGCGTTCCCGGACGATGACGCCGTCGCCATCCCGAGCACACGACCACGCTGGCTTTTTCCCGCCATCGTGTTCGTCGTCCTCGCCGCCTTGGCGATCGTGGCGCTCGGCGCGCGCTGAACGCCGGGCTCGTGCATGGCCTGGGCGGCCTTTCCGTCGAACCCGTGCTGTTCGCGCCGTTTCGTCGACCCTCCGCCCGTGGTCAGGAGCAAACCGCCGTGGTATTTCGACTCCTCATGAAGAAGCCTCCGATGCGCCAACGTCCTCTCTCCACCCTCGCGTGCCTCGTGGCCCTCTCGGGCCTGACGTTCGTGCTGGCCTCCGGATGTGGCCGGAGCGAAGCCGCCACGCAGCGCGGCGAGGAGAAGACCGTCGTCGCCAAGGGCCCCAAGGCCGAGAGCGACTCGTACGCGGTCGAAATGAAGGCGACGGGTCCGTACGCGGCGGGCAAGGAAGGGACGCTCGAGATCTCGATCGTGCCGAAGGGCGCGTATCACATGAACGATCAGTACCCGTACAAGTTCAAGCTCGTCGATCCCGCGCCCGAGGGCGTCACGTATCCGAAGCCCTTGCTCAAGCGCGAGGACGGGACGTTCGACGAGAAGAAGGGATCGTTCAAGGTGCCGTTCGTAGCGTCCCGGGCGGGCAAGGCGAAGATCGCCGGCACGCTCTCGATGAGCGTGTGCAGCGCGGCGAACTGCTTGATGGAGAAGCTGGACCTCGAGGTCGACGTCGACGTGAAGTGAGCCGGGGGCTAAACTCCCGGGGTGAAAGAGTCCGACGCCCGGGCAAGCCGAAGGTCCGAGCTCGCGCTGGCCGAGCTTTCCAACCTGGTCACCTCGATGCAGCGTCGCTTCCAGACGGGGCGGCGCTTGCTCTCGTTCCAGGAGTACCTGGAGCTCTTCGCGTCTGATCCCACGTGCCACGGGCGTGATGCCGCCCGGTACGTGCGCGACATGTTCGACCACTTCGGGACGTACCCGGTCAAGCGTCCGTGGGGCGAGTGCACGCGCTACCGCCTCTTCGATCTGCCCTGGGAGCCCGAGCCGATCCGAGCGTCGGGTGTGAATGGACGGCGAGCCCCGTACCACGGGCGCGACGCGGCGCTCATCGGGCACGAGGAGCTGCAGGGCGAGATTTACCGCGCGCTTTCGAACTTCGTACAGGAGGGCCGCGCGAATCGGCTCGTGTTGATGCACGGCCCGAACGGATCGGCCAAGAGCACGATCGCCGGCTGCGTCCTGCGCGCGCTCGAGCATTACTCGACGCTCGACGAGGGCGCGCTCTACCGGTTTCACTGGGTGTTCCCGAGCCGCAAGACGACACGCGGCGCGATCGGGTTCGGCGGCGAAGGGGCCGCGGCGCCGATCGGCGGGAGCTTCGCGCACCTCGAGGACACGCAGATCGACGCGCGCCTCGTGAGCGAGCTGCGGGATCATCCGCTCTTCTTGCTCCCGGTGCCGGAGCGTCGCGAGCTTTTGAAGAAGCTCTACGAGGAAGCCGGCATCGCCGACGCGCCGCCCGACTGGCTCATGAGCGGCAAACTCTCGCACAAGAACCAGCAGATCATGGAGGCGCTGCTCGTCTCGTACGAGGGCTCGCTCGCCGATGTGTTGCGGCATGTCCAGGTCGAGCGCTGGTTCATCTCGCGGCGGTACCGCACGGGCGCGGTGACGATCGGGCCGGAGCTCAGCGTCGACGCGGGCGAACGACAGATCACGGCCGATCGCTCGCTCGCCGCGCTGCCCACGGCGCTCCAGGCGCGGACGCTCTTCGAGGCGCACGGCGATCTCGTCGAGGCTTCGGGCGGCGTGCTCGAGTTCAGCGATCTTCTGAAGAGGCCGCTCGACGCGTTCCGCTACCTGCAGCTCACGCTCGAGACAGGGGAGGTGAGCCTGCCGCAGCAGACGATCCAGACGAACGTGGTCATGATCGGCAGCGCGAACGACGTTCACCTGAACGCCTTCCGCGAGCACCCCGAGTTCCCGAGCTTCCGCGGTCGTTTCGAGTTGCTCCGCGCGCCCTACCTCCGGAGCTACCTCGACGAGCAGCGCATCTACGACGCGCAGATCGCGCCGTTCGTCACGCGGCACGTCGCGCCGCACGCGACACGCGTGGCCGCGCAGTTCGCCGTGCTCACGCGCATGCGGCAGCCGGAGGCGAAGCGGTATCCCGAGGTGCTCGCGCCGATCGTCTCGTCGCTGACCGCGGCCGAGAAGATGGAGGCGTACGCGACGGGGACGCCGCCGGAGCGGCTCGACGGCGACTCGCAGAAGCTGCTCCGCGCGAACATCCGCGCGCTCTACCAGGAGACCGACGCCACCGTCGACTTCGAGGGGCGCTCGGGCGTCTCGCCGCGCGAGATCCGCTCGCTCTTGCTCGACGCCGCGCAGAGCCGTGATCACGGCTGCCTGTCGCCGTTCTCCGTCCTCACCGAGCTCGACGAGCTTTGCAAGCGGACCTCGGAGTACGACTGGCTCAAGGAGCGCCCGCTCGCGGGCGGCTACCATGATCACAAGCTCTTCCGCGACGTCGTGCGCGCGCGGCTGCTCGATACGCTCGAAGAGGAGATGCGATCGGCGAGCGGGCTCGTCGACGAGACACGTTACGGCGAGCTCTTCGACAGATACGTGCAGCACGTCGGCGCGTGGGTGAAGGGCGAGAAGATCAGAAACCCGCACACCGGGGACTTCGAGGGCGCCGACGAGCGCATGATGCGCGAGATCGAGGGCCTGCTCGGCGTGCGCGGCAAGCACGACGATCACCGCCGCGGGCTCATCGCGATGATCGCGGCCTGGGCCATCGATCATCCCGGCGAGAAGGTCGTCAACGCCGTCGTCTTCCCGCAGCAGATCCGCAAGCTGCGCGAGGCCGTGTTCACGGAGCGTCGCAAGGCCGTGGCGCTGCTCTGCCGGGATCTCGTGGCCATGCTGCGGGATCGGGCGAACCACGCGGCCCAGGGCGTGCGCGACGAGCCCCTCGTCGGCAGCCTGCGGGACGAGCAGCGCAAGCACGCGCTCGCCGCGCTCGATCGGCTGAAGGCGATGGGGTATTGCGAGAGCTGCGCCCTCGACGCGGGCAGCGCGCTCCTCCGCGCGCGGTTCGCCGAGCTCGTCACCTGACGGGCACGTCGTTGGTCCACGAACGATGTTGATCGACACCCACTGCCACCTCGATCCCAACTACTTTCCCGAAGGAGAAGACGCCGTCCTCGAGCGAGCGCGCGAGGCCGGCGTCGAGGCGTTCGTCGTGATCGGGGTCGGCGAAGACCTCGGCCCGGCGCGCTTCGCCGCGGGGCTCGCCGCGCGCCGTCCCGACGTGTGGGCCTCCGTCGGCCTGCACCCGCACGACGCGCGTGTCCTCGACGGACCCATGGAAGACGAGCTCGAGCGACTCGCCCGCGAGCCGCGCGTCCGCGCCGTGGGCGAGATCGGGCTCGACTACCACTACATGCACTCGCCGCGCGAGACGCAAAAGGAGGTCTTCCGGCGCATGATCGCGCTCGCGCGGCGCGTCCAGAAGCCCATCGTCGTGCACACGCGCGAGGCGGCCGAGGACACGATCACCGTGCTCGAAGAGGAAGGCGCGCGTGAGGTCGGCGGCATCATTCACTGCTTCTCCGAGGATCGGCCCTTCGCCGAGCGGGCGCTCGCGCTCGGCTTCGATCTCTCGTTCTCGGGGATCGTGACGTTCAAGAACGCGCGCGCCATCCACGAGGTCGCCGCGTGGGCGCCGCCCGATCGGATCCTCGTCGAGACGGACAGCCCCTACCTCGCGCCCATCCCGCTGCGCGGCAAGCGCTGCGAGCCCGCGTATGTGGTGCACACGGCGCGGCGCGTCGCGGAGCTGCGCGGCGAGAGCTTCGACGTCCTCGCGGCGCGCACGACGGAGAACGCGCGCCGGCGCTTCGGCCTGGCCTGAAGAGCACGCAAGAGCGCGGAGACGAGGCATACTGAGGGCGTGCGGGGCTTCGATGGACGCAGGCTCGTCTCCGCGAGTTTTTTCTCGCTCGCGGTGCACCTCGCCCTGCTCGCGACCGGGGGCGCTCTCCTCGCGCGCGCGACACGCGCGGAGCCGGGCATCGCGCTTCGAGGCCTAGAGGCGCCGCTCCGTGACGAGGTCGTGGAGATCGAGCTGCCGACGCTGAGCGAAGGATCGATCGCCGGCGAGCTCATCGAGTTGCCAGCGGTCGTCGTCCCGCGCGGGGGAGGGGAGGCCGAGCCGCGCCCCGATACGGGCACGAGAGGGCGCGGCGGTACGGACACGGCCACCGCGCGCGCGACGAACCTCGCCGATCGGCAGGACGATCGCGCGCTCGTCACCGAGGTGCCTTCGCGGATCGATCGCACGCAGGTGCAGCGCATCGACGCGGGCGAGGAGCGCGCATCTCGCGAAGACCGACGCGCGAGCCGTGAGCCGATGGAGCTCACCTTCCTCGCGAGTGGTCGTTCCGGGAGTCGACCCGAGCGGCGCACGTACGCCGTGCACGATCCGTCCTCGGGCGGTTTCCGCGCCGGCCGCGCCACGCAGCGTGGAGGCGCGCTCGGCGCTCTGGCGCTCCCGCCCGACGGCGTCGAGGCGGCGCGGCCCGTGGGCGGCGCGGAGGAGGGCGTGGTGGTGCCTTCCGAGGGCATCGGAGCGCGTGATGGGGCACAAGGCAAGGACGCGCGCGCGAGCGCCGAGGTGCCCCTCGCGCGGCCCTTCGTGACGGCGGGGACGCCCTCGGTGCCCGCCGATCGAGAAGGGCGACCCACGGACAAGGTCGACAGCGAGCAAGAGGTCGCGCTCGCGCTCCAGTCGATCGTGCACGCGAGCACCGCCGGCGGCGCGCCGGGCGAGGGGACCGGTGGGCAGAACGGGCCCACGGCGCCGGGATCGGGCGGCAGCGCGGGCCGCGGCTCCGTCGCCGATCCGCTCGGCACGGGGCAGGGCACCGGCCTCGACGCGAATGCGCTCGACAAGCGCCGCATGGACTACCTGCGTCGCGTGCTCGCGCGGATTCATCCGCTCTGGAAGGACGCGTTCCCGCGCTGGGCGATCGCGGAGGGGCGCGGCGGTACCGTCGTCGTGGCGTTCGTGATCCGCGCGGATGGCAGCGTCGCGAGCGCGCGTGTGGCGCGGCCGAGCGGCATCCCCGAGTTCGACGAGAATTGCCGGCAGGCGGTCCTGCGCGGCGCTCCCTTCGAGCCGCTCCCGCGTGAGCTCGGGCCGACGTTCGCCTGGTCGATGCCCTTCGTCGCGAAGAACCCCGCGGTGCGTCCCCCGGACCCTGCGCGCCCCTGACGCGCGGAAAAATGTAAAGCTTTCGGGACACTTCGCGGGGCGGACCGGCGGGCCGAAGGACAACGCCCTCGGCCTCCTCCTCACCGGCCGGCGTGGGTTTGCCCACGCTCTCGCGAGAAAGACGCCCCCGGGACGGTTTGCCTGCTTGACAGGCCCGTCGTCCCTCGACATAGTGCGCGCCGCTTCCGCCGAAGTAGCTCAGCCGGCTAGAGCAGGCGTTTCATACGCGCCGGGTCGGGGGTTCGACTCCCTCCTTCGGCACCAGTTTCAACCGCTCGACGACACGGGGGCCGCAGTGCTCCCGCGTCGAGCTTGGCTCGCACCCGAGCGAGCGCCCGCTGTGCGGGTGCCGCTCGTGCGGGCCCGGGTTCCCGTCGCCGACTTGCGCGTCGTTGTGGCGCTCTTTCGGGGCGAACGCGCCGGAGCCGCCTTGGACGCCGTCGTGCGCTGTCCGGCGGCGCTGCGCGTCGCCTTCTTCGCGGCCGGGCGCTTCGAGGCGGCGGCCTTGCGCGTCGTCGTGCGACCGGCCGTTTCCGTTCGGGCTCCTGCCTTGGAGGCCGCGGCGCGCTTACCGGCGCTCTTCGCCCTCTTCGTCGCGCCCTTCGCCGCCTCGGAGGCTTTACGCGCCGTTGTCGCTCCGCGCTTGGCTGCGCTCTTCGTGCGCGTCGTCGTCGTCTTGGAAGCCATGGTTCGTCCCTCTGCCACCGCGGTCTCGAGGCGCGACCCGATCGTCGGACCACGCGTTTCCCCCGCCATCGCCTCTTTTGCTCGCGAAGGTCGCGGTGACGTGCGTGCTCGTCGGCAAGGGTCGTGCCGAGCGCTGGGAAGCGCGCTCGCTGCCGCGCCGGCGCGTCGTGACGCACGTGGTTTCGCGCGAGGGAATGCGCGTTTCCCGCGCCTTGTTCGGGAGAATCGCGCCTAGCGGGGGGCTTCGTCGGGAGCGTCGCCGAGCCGCGCGGGGCGACGCGAGACGCGGCGCGGCGCGCGAGGTCCGGTGTCACGGCCGGGGGCAATGGCGAGCCGCGTGCGCCGTGTGCGAGCAGGGAACGCACAGCCTGCTCGGTGGCCTGTCACGCCGCGGGACAGTCGTCGCTCGGCTTGTCCGAGCGGAGCCCCCGAGCGCTCGGGGGTTTTGGGGGCGTAGCCCGGCTTGTCCGAGCGGAGCCCCCGAGCGCTCGGGGGTTTTGGGGCTCCGCTCGGCTTGTCCGAGCGGAGCCCCCGAACGCTAGGGCCGAACGACGACCATCGTCCCTTCGCCCATTGCGTCGGTCACGCCGTGCCAGCCCTCTGGCAGCTCCGGCCCGGCCCAGTGAAAGAGCCTGCGCGCGTCGACGGGCGAGAGCGCGACAGCATGGAAAGTCTGCGCCTCCCCCAGCCCATCGCCCCAGTACGTGCCCGTGAGCGCGTATCCCGGTTCGAACTCCATCACCCAGGGCGCGTCGGCGACGTCGAAGTCGCCGTGCACTTCGCGGCTGTCGAGCGGTGCAGTTACCAGTTTCTTACGAATCCGGAACGTCCCGCGCGCCGTCGACGCGCTCTCGGCCGCTTCCTTCAGCACGTCGCGTCCCGACGAGATCAGCGTCGCGTAGACCGGCTTCTGCCCCTCGTAGGCCGTGAGCGTCTGGTTGGCCAGGCTCACGTCCAGCCACTTTTGATCGCCCTTCGCAAAATCCGGGAACTTCGTCCGGCGGACGATCACCACGAGGTCCTGCGCGCGCAGCCAGTAGCCTTCGCGTGACTGCTCGAAGCGCATGCCGTTCACCGTCCGGAACTTCCCGCTGAGCGGCACGGCCGTGCGCCGCTCGAGCTCCTCGTCCTCGTTCGGCTCGGCCTCGCCCTTTTTCAGGTTCCACGCCGTCACGCCGCCCTTGTGCACGAACGCCACGGGCAGCCCCACCTTCTCCACGTCGAGCCCGTGCCACGTCGTCCCGAGCGCGGGCTTCAACCGGTCGATCGGCACCACCTGCCCGGACGGCGTCACGCCGAAGCGCCGGCCCTCGCCGGGGTTCGGCGCGACGGACGCCACGAACGACCCCGCCAGCGCGACGCCGCTGCCCTTGCGCAGCACGCCGCCCTTCAGGTCCGCCACGCGTGACGCGAGCGGCGCGAGCGGCGCCACGGCGGGCGCCGGGAACGCGAAGAACGAGCCCACCGTGCGCTTGCCGACCGCGTCCGCGCCGTCGACGCCGGGCATCAGCACGGGCGGGCCCGCGGGTACGCCGCGCGGATCGATGGGTACGTCGTTCGCGGCCGCGCCGAGCACCTCGGCGTCGAGGGAGCCGCGCTTCGTGAGGTAGCGCTTCAGATCCGGCTCCTCGGTGGATTGCTCCGCCGGCATGGGCAGGCGCGTGTAGAGCGGCACGCCTTCGGTCCGAGCGCGGCCGTAGCGGTAGGGCAGGGGACGCGAGAGATCCGGACCGGACGGCAGCGCCGCGGCGAGGGACGGATCCGTCGTCGCGGCCTCGCCTGCGCACACGAAGCCGCGCGGGCGGACCACGTACCAGCCGCCTGGGCATTCCCTTCGCGTGAACGCCTCCGAGGAGCGTGCGATCGCGGCCCCTGCGCGGAGCTCCCCGAGCGGCCGGCCCTTCGTGGAGGGCCGATCGTACACCACGGTGCCGCTCTGCAGGACGATGAGCTTCGGGCCGTCCGCGGGCGGCGACGGCACCTCGGGCGGAGGCTCCTCCGTCGGCTCGCCCTTCGCAAGCGCGGGGGCGCCGCCGCCCTTGCAGCCGAGGGGGGCGAGCGCGAGCGCGGCGAGCAGCGGGAGCCCGAGGCGCGTAGATCGGTTCGGGCCGGGGCGATCGTCTTGCATCGAAGCGACGCATGCCAAAGGTCACGTCGATGGGCCAAGTCTCGCGCGAATGGGGGCGCCGCGCCGGGGCGCTGCCCCGGGCCCCGCGGGGGCTGTCCGCCCCTCGACCCGGACCAGGGCAAGCCCTGGACCTCAGCTGGAAAAACTGCGCTCCGCGCAGTTTTTCCAGCAGGCCGGTGGGACCGCCCCGCCCGTCGAGACGTCGGCGCTGCTGTCTTGGAAGGCAGGGGCGTCGCCGGTCTTGAACCCCGGCTCGTTCGATGAACTGCGCATCGCGCAGTTCATCGACCCCGGGTCCAGCGCTTGCGCTGGTCCGGGTCCAGGGGCGGATAGCCCCTGGTGGGGCCTGGGGCAACGCCCCAGCGCAACGCCTTCGACATGAGACCTACCCCCGTTCGCGGGCTGCTTCGTCGCCGAGCCAACCTGCCAGCGTTGCCAGGCCGAGGGCCACGATGGAGAGCGCCACGCTCGCCGGCGGCGTCGGCGCTTGGGGGTGCACGGCTCTCAGGACGAGGCTCACCACGAAGGGGAGGAGCGCGCAGATCGAGAGCCAGAGAAACAGGAAGCTCAGGTCCCGCGCCCGGGATCCCGGCCGATACGTTTCGTGCACCCGGGCGAAATACACGGACGACAGGGAACCGCTGACGAGCCCTGCTGCGAGGTTCACGGCCGCTGCGACGCCCCAGACGTGCGCGCCCGAGAGCATCGCGACGACGTCGAAGCCGAGGGAGATCGCGAAGAAGACGAGCGGGAGCACGATGAGCAGCGTGTACACGTCCCCGCGGACAGCGTGCGCGATCGTTCTCATGGGGGCTCCAGGGGGAGGCGCTCGCGCCTCCCGGGGCCCTCGATTGGAAGCGGCGTGCCAGCGCGTGGTGCCTCGCGCGCGCCGCGGCTGTGATCTCCGTGTTCCCTGGTCTACGCGTTCCTCGGACTACACGTTCTCCGCGCTCACCCGACCCCCGCGCGCCGACACGTAGTCGTTCACGAACCGCCGCTGCCCTTCGCGCATCGCCACGCGCCTCCGCGCCCGGATCCAGGCGATCGCCTCCTCGACGCTCATCCCCCGGTGAAGCGCCAGGTAACACACGACGAGCGCCACGCTCCGGCCCACCCCGCTCGCGCAGTGCACGTAGACCCGGTGCCCCGCCTGGATGTGCGTGGCGACGAACGCGAGCGCGCGGTCCGCGTCCTCGGGGCTCGGCGCGTTCATGTCCCAGCAGGGGATCTGCAGGTAGTCGATGCCGGCCGCGCGCAGCGTCCCGATTGGCTCCACGAGCTCGCTCGTCGCGTTCACCACGGCGCGCACGCCGAGCCGCTCGAGCTCGGCCACGTCGCTCGGCACGAGGAAGCCGCCGAGCAGGACCTCCGGCGTGATCCACGTCCGCCAGCCCCGATCGGGCGACAGCTCGACCAGGGTGCGGCGCGCGGCGAGGAACACGTAAAAGGCGGCGCGGTAGGGGTGGAACAACGCGGGGTGCAGGGTCTTGCCAGGCGTCACTTCGCGTTCTTGAAGCGCCCGGCGCTCCTGCGCCATTGCAGAACGTCGACGGTCAGCGCCGTGCTCGCCGGAGGAGCGAGCGCAGGTCGAAGAGCCCGAGCAGCGGGCAGAGCACGACGAACGCCGCGCCGAACGCCCCGAGCGACAGCATCGCGCCGAGCGTCGTCCCTGCGAGCCCCGTGGGCAGGATCGACCGCACGAGGACGCCCGCGCCCACGGAGAGCGCGGCGAGCAGCGCGATCCGCCCCGCCCGAATCGCGCCGAGACCGAGCCCTCCGATCGCTCGGGACAGCCGGATCCCCATCGCGCACGTCTCCACCCAGCCTGCGATCACCGCGCCGAGCACCACGCCGAGCACGCCGAGCGGCCGCATCAAGACGAGCGCGAGCGCCGTGCTCACGACCACCCGCAGCACCGCGAACCGCGCCGGCGTCCGCGTGTCGCCGAGCGCGTACGCCGTCGTCGTCAGCACGCGCCCCGCCGCGTTCCCGAGCAGCGCGAACCCGTACGCCGCGAGGAGCGGCTTTACCCGCGCCGTTGCTTCTTGATCGAACGTCCCTGTCTGGAGCAAGAGCGCCACGAGGTCCCCGCCGAGCAGCACGAACACGAGCGTCGCCGGCACGGTCAGCACGGCGATGCGCGCGAGCGACGCGCCGAGCCGCGCGCGCACGGCCGCGTTCCGCTTCTCCACGTCCGTCTCCGCCGTGTCGCGTGAAAACTCGGGCAACGCCGCCGCCGCCTCGCCCGTCCCGAGCACGCTCATCGGCAGGAGGTAGATCGTCTGCGCGTAGCCGAACGTCGCGTTCGCGCCCGTGCCCAGAAAGCTCACGAGCAGCGTGTCGACGAGCCCCGAGATCTGGATGATCCCCCGGCCCACGAGCGCGCCGGGCAGCCGCGCCGCCGCCTCCCGCACGTGCGGATCCTTCGCATCGAAGCGCGGCGCAATCCCACCGAGCAACCTCCGCGCCGCCGGCAAGAGCACCACGAGCTGCAAGAACGCCCCTGCGAATGCGCCCCACGCGAGCGCCGTGGCGAGCGCGCCGCCCCGCTGCCCGAGGAACGTCCCTGCCACGACGAGCGCCGCGATCTGCGCGAGGCTCCACACCACGGGCGCCGCGTACGGGAGGAAGAAACGCCGGTGCGCGTTCAGCACGCCGAGCCCCCACGCCGACAGCACGAGCAGGCCCGTCATCGGGAAGACGATGCGCACGATCGTCGCCGTCCCCGCGAGCTTCTCCTCGTCGAACCCCGCCGCCACGAGCCACGACAGCCACGGCGCGAGGAGCACGCCGAGCGCCGACGCCGCCACCACCACCACGAGGAGCAGCCCGAGCGCCGACCGCGCGAACCGCGCCGCCTCCTCGCCTTTGCCCTCGCCGCGCAGCCGCGCGTAGAGCGGGATGAACGTCGCGGACAACGTCCCTTCGCCCATCAGGTTCTGGGTGATGTTTCCGACGCGGAACGCGGCCGCGATCATGTCCGCCCAGGCCGATGTCCCGAAGTAGTGGGCCATGACGCGCTGCCGCACGAGCCCCACGAGCCGCGACAGCACGATCCCCGCGGTCACGAGCGCCGCCGAGCGCGCGCCGCCTGCCGCCTTCGGAGGAGCTTCCTCGCGGCCTTTCGTCTCCGTTGCCGCCGGATCGACGCTCTGCACGCGCCCGCTTCTACCCCAAGGAGGCGCAAGCTAGAATCGCAAGATGCTTGCCCCTACCGCCTTCCGTGGGCTCTCGGCTTGCCTCCGAGCCTCGTCTGCCGGCGTTGTCCGGTCCTCCTTTTTCGCCGCGATCGCGCTCGTCGCGCTCGCCGCGTGCGGCCCGACGACCCGTACCGAGACCCCGGGCACCGGCGGCGAAGGCGGCGAGACCTGGACCGCGGGCCCCGGCGTGGGCGGCGCGGGCGCAGGCGGCGCGGGCGCGGGCGGATCGGGCGCGGGCGCGGGGCCGAGCGAGCTCCAGTCGCTCGAGCACATCGACCTCGGCGACCTCGCGCTGAACTCGCTCGAGCCCTTCGAGGTCCCCGACCGCGCGCTCGGCCTCACGGTCGCGGTCGGCGCGGCGAACGTGAACGACGTCGTGGGCATCAGCCGCCTCCGTCCTCCCTCGGGGGAGCCGGTCATCTTCAACTACGCGATGCCCAACAAGTCGAACCTCGCGTTCGCGAGCTACGGCTGGGTCGGCGGCGCGAACCCGCAGTCCGACGCCCCGAACGCGTGGCCCATGCAGCAAGGCCAGTGGCGCATCTCGCTCGGCGACGACGACGGCTCGGTCAAGAGCGCGCACGTCGACGTGTGGATCCGCCGCACGAAGGACGGCCTCTTCCACGGCGGCGTCGTCGACGTGAACGTCTTCCTCGCGCCGAACTCGACCACGCAAAACTACGTGAACCAGGTCCTCTCCGACATGTTCGTCGACTACGCCGGCCTCGGCCTCGGTAAGGTCACCTTCTTGCCGCTCGACGCGAGCTTCACGACCGTCGACGACTTCAACGAGTACAGAAACCTCCTCGCCTCCTCGGCGGGCGTCGTCGACGCGCCGGCCTTGAACCTCTTCGTCATCGGCAGCTTCGGCTCCGAGTTCGGCCAGGCCATCGGCGTCGCGGGCGGCATCCCCGGCAGCCCCGCGCTCCACGGCACCACCATGAGCGGCGTCGCGTACATGCCCTCGGGCAACCCGGAGTACGACGCCACCGTCCTCCGCCACGAGGTCGGCCACCTGGCGGGCCTCTTCCACACGACCGAGTTCTCCATCGAGGAGACCGATCCGCTCAGCGACACCGTCGAGTGCCCGACGTCCGTGATGCAGTCGAACCCCGAAAACTGCCCGGACACCACGAACACGATGTTCCCGATCGCCTACGGCGCGCTCGACCTGACCGAAGCGCAGAAGCGTGTCCTCCAGGGCAGCGCGCTCTACCGCGGCATCCTCGAGGAAGGCGGCGAGCCGGCGCCGCCGCTCCCGCCCTCGAACAAGAAGGTCGCCGCGCCGCCGTCGCCGCTCGCGCCCGAGCCTCCCTTCGCGATCGTCGCCACGCGCCGCCCGAACAAGCCGCTCCCGGCGAAGCCCGGTGCCCTCGAACGTGTCCTCGGCGCGGTCTGGTGCGCGCACGGCAAAGGCGACTACGAGGCCCTGGCGATCCGCATCGCCGGCGCCGCCGCGCCCGGCAAGCTCCGCGCACTCGTCGTCGACGGCGCGGCCTCCGAGCTGATCCGCGCCCGCGCGCTCGGCGCGTACGTCCGCGTCTCGCAAGGCGACGAGCGCGCCCGCGCGCTCGAGCTCGCAGAGACCCTGGCGACCCAGGAAAGCGCGAGCACCGATCTACGTGTCTCGGCGCTCCGCTCGCTCGCCCGCTTCGCCCCGTCCCAGGCGCGCCAATCCGCTGCAACTGCAGCGCAATCCGGAGATCCGGTCGTGCGGTCGGTCGCTTGGACTCTGCGTGGAAAGTGACAGAAATGCTGTCTTTTCGGCGCTGCACCTTCGTGCTACGACAATCACGGCGCAGGGGGAAGATGCAGAGGTCACGCGCGTGATGGGTCGTATCGCAATTCCCCAGGCTGGAGGTTGGTGCACGTGAGCGGAGAGCCGCGACAGCTCCCCTTGCGGATCTGCCTGGTCGACATGAACAACGGTCATGTCAACCAGGCGATGCGGTGCCTGCGAGGCATCGTGTCGACGTTCTTCGACCGCGTCCGACGGCACAACCCGGGCCTCGAGTGCGTGCTCGGCGAGGTCTCGCCGCGCGACACCCAAAACCCCGTCCCGCGCGACTACGACCTGTACATCTCGACCGGCGGCCCCGGATCGCCCTACGACGGCGACGGCATGCCGTGGGTCACGGACTACTCGGGCTTCCTCGACCACGTCGTCGACTCGGCCATCCGCGGCGGCGAGACCCAGAGCGCGCTCTTCGCGATCTGTTACTCGTTCGAGATGGTCGTGCGGCACTTCCGCCTGGCCGCCGTCGTACCCCGCACCGAGCGCAAGTTCGGCGTGATGCCCATCTACACGACGCCCGAAGGCCAAGCCCACCCGCTCCTCCGCCCCTTCGGCGACCGTCTCTTCGCCTTCGAGCACCGAAGCTGGGAAGCCGTCGACCTCGACGAGCGCCTGCTCGAATCCCTCGGCGGCTCCCTCCTCGCCCGCGAGAGCCGCGACGGCATGTCGAAAGGCCGCGCCATCCTCGGTCTCGACGTCACCGCAGGCGTCGAGTCCGTCCAGTTCCACCCGGAAGCCGACCGGCCCGGCGTGATGAACTGGGTCTCGCGCCCCGAACAAGCCGCCGCCTTCAAGGCCGCCTACGGCGAAGTCACCTACCAGGCGATGCTGCGCACGCTCGACGACCCGCGCCGTCTCGCCCGCACCTACGCCCTCGTGATCCCCGGCTGGATGTCCCGCCGCTTCAACATGCTCGCCCAGTTCCGCGGCTACGTGGAACTCCCCCCGCCGAGCGAGAGCGAGGCCGACATCTTCGCATCCCCGCCCATCCAGGATCGTCCGGCGCAAGCTGCCTCGGCCTGAGGGGGAGAGATTGGGGCGTTGCCCCAAACCCCAGCGGGGGCTGTCCGCCCCCTGCACCCCGGACCAGCGCAAGCGCTGGACTCGGGGTCGATGAACTGCGCGATGCGCAGTTCATCGAACAGGCCGGGGCAAGACCAGGCGCGACCCTGCCGACCAAGACCGCCGCGACTGGCAACGCTGCGCCTGGTCTTGCC
>NZ_JASBQE010000012.1 GCF_029960785.1 Polyangium sp. 15x6 | reverse complement strand
CGACGACGAGCCGTCCGTCACGCAGGAGCAGGAGGACGCCGCGCCGCGCGCCGGCGTTCTCGACCAGGATGCGCATGAGCGCGTCGAGCAGGCGGTCGAGGACGATCTCGCCCGAGATGGCCTGGGAGGCCTTGAGCACCGAGCCGACGTCGAGCGCGGTGGCCCCCAGGCCCCTCGCGCCGCGGAGGATCTCGCACGGGACGAGGTCGGGGTACGCGCGCTCGAGGCGCCGCATCGCCTCCGTCGCGCCCCATCGGCCGTAGGCTCTGTGCGCCTCGGTGAGGTAGGCGCGGGCGACGGTGGTCTTGCCGAGAGCGTGGAAGGAGAGGCCGGCGAGCTCGTTGGCGAGCGCCTCGTCGTGGAGGTAGCCGCCGCGCTGGGCGAGGGCGATCGCCTCGTCGTAGCGATTCCACGCGGCGAGCGTGTCGCCGCCGGCGCGCTCGAGCTCGGCGCGGAGCAGGGCGCTGCGGTGCCCGAGGTTCTCCGGGCAGAACTCCGCCCAGCGCGAGAGTTTTTCAGCAAAGATCGCCGCGCGGGCGAGGAAGAGCGTGCGCTCCTCCGGGGAGACCACGTCTGCTGCCCGCGTGAACGCGACGCCGGCGTAGAAATGAAACGCGGGGATGCCTATCCAGCCCGACAAGGCCGGGGTCTCGATGTTGAGCGGGAGCGCGGTGCGCGCCGCTTCCTCGAACGCGCCCTGGAAGACGCCGAGAAGAACGATGTAGAAGTTGGCGAAGAAGAGCGAGCCCTGGTTATCGATCCGGCGAGCCTCCTCGATCTCCTCGTCGATGTCGACCCACGAGCCCTTGAGCTTCGTTGGGCACGCGGTCTCGACCGAGAGCTGGTGCGCGAGCTGTCCGGCCGCGGCGAGGATCCAGGTGATGGCGTTGAACTTGTCGAGCTTCCGTATCGGCTGGTAGCTCCGCACCTCGGCGACGAGGTCGGAGAGCGGGATGCCGCGCAGGAGGCTGTTCGTGATGGTGTTGATCGTGGTGTAGAACGCCCAGATGTATTGGCCTGTCTCCAGCCCGGCGTGCATCCCCGCGAGGAGCGACTCCTTGCAAGCGGGGTAGCCCTCTCTCCAGTGCTGCACGAAGGCGCCCCACATGTCGCGGAGCATCGCTTCGGACTTCTTGTCCGTGTGGCGCTGCGAGAGGTCGATGGCGGCGCGGCCGAAGCGGTAGCCGAGCGCGATGTCGCCACGGCCGCAGAGCAGTGCCCCGAAGTGGATGCAGCCGAAGATCGCGTGCTTCGACAGCCCGTGGCGCAGCGTGTTCTCGACGAGCTTCGCCAGCGTGATACCGAGGTGGTTGGGGCTCAAGAACCAGCAGGGGGAGTAGAGCTCCTGGAGCACGTCCTGCATGGCGCAAAGCTCCGGGTCCGTGAGCGGCGGCAGGCCTGGCAGCGCTGAGAGCGTCTCTTCCCGGACGAGCGCCATCGTCGTCCGGAACTGGGCGTCGACCATGGCTTCGTCAGGGAACGCGGGCAGATCGAGCCCGAACGCGCGCAGGGCCGCAAGCCCCTCCGCGAGCGCGGCGGGCAGGTCGTTCTTGAGCACCTGCACGTTCATCTTGAGCCGCAGCACCTCGGTGCGATCGAGCCGGCTCGCGGCGTGCTCCAGGCAATCGGAGAGGAGCGCGAGGGCGTCGTCATGCCGGCCGCAGAGCGAGAGCATGAGGCCGATCTTCATCGCGTACTCGAGGCGGAGCCGGTACTGCGACGTCCAGGCGTCCTCCGGAAGGCGCGGGAGGCTGAGCTCCAGGTAACGCAGGGCGGCGCCGAAGGCGGCCGCGTCCTCGGCGCGGCAGGCGGCCTCGAGGCTCATGCGGGCGAGGCGCAGGCGCTCCGCGGGGTCCGACACCAGGTCGCCTGCGCTGTTCAGGTGGCCGACGACGTCGAAGAGGTTCTGGCTCTCCGAGAGGTCCAGCTTGCCCGCGAGCAGCCGGCCGATCCGGAGGTGGAAGGCGGGCCGGTCGGCCACCGGGATCATGGCGTAGGCGCCCTCCTGGACCTTGTCATGGGCGAAGCGGTAGCCGCCGCGCCCGGCGCCCACGAGCCCCTCGCTCACGGCGGGATCGAGGCGGCCATATGCTTCTTCCAGCGAGCACTCGCTCACCGTGGCGAGCACGTCGAGCTCGAACCGGTTGCCGATCGCCGCAGCGAGCTTCAGAGCAGCCTGGGTCGTCGCGGGTAGCCGCGCGATGGTGCGCACCATGAGGTCGACGACGTTGTCGGTGTACGCGAGCGCGTCGATCCTGGCGAGGTCCCAGCGCCAGCCTGACCCGGCTGCATACGTGAGCACGCCGTGGTCGTGCAGCGACCGGACGAACTGCTTGACGAAGAACGGGTTGCCGCCGGTCTTCTTCAGCACCGCATCGGCGAGCGGCCCACAGTCGCTGCGCTTGAGGCTATCCGAGAGCATCTCGAGCAGGTGCGGGCGCGCGAGCGGGGCGAGGACGATGTCGCACACGGCGAGCCCGGCGCGCTCGAGCTCCTCGATGGCCATGACGAACGGGTGCCCGGGCGACACCTCGTTGTCGCGGTAGGCGCCGCAGAAGAAGAGCGCCTCGAGCGAGTCGTCGGCGAGCAGCTCGCGGAGCAGCCCGAGGCTCGCGGGGTCGATCCACTGCAGATCGTCGAGGAAGAGGACGAGCGGGTGCGCGTGCCGCGCGAACACCGAGACGAACAGCAAGAAGCAACGGCACAGGCGGTTCTGCGCCTCGAGCGGATCGAGCGCCGGGACGGGCGGCTGCGGGCCGAGCACGTGCGAGAGCGAGGGGATGACGTCGCAGACGACCTGCGCGTTCGGCCCGAGCGCCTCGAGGATCGCGCTCCGAAAGCGGAGGATGCGCGCCTCGCTCTCGGGGAGGATCTGCCGCACGAGGCCGTCGAACGCCTGGATCACCGCGCTGTAGGGCGCGTCGCGGTTGTACTGGTCGTATTTGCCGCTCGTGAAATAGCCCTTCTGCCGCGCGAGTGGCTTCAAGATTTCGTGCACGAGCGAGGACTTCCCGATCCCCGAGTAGCCGGAGACGAGGACGATCTCACGGCTCCCCTCGAGCGCGCGCTCGAACGCGGCGGTGAGCGCCTCGATGTCATGCTCGCGGCCATAGAGCTTCTGGTGGATCCGGAAGAGGTCCTGACGATCGCGCAACCCCGCGACGAAGGGCTCGATCGTCCCCGTGCCCCGCAGGGCCTCGCGGCAGCGCTCGAGGTCGGCGAGCAGGCCCTCGGCGCTCTGGTAACGCTCCTCGGCGTTCTTCGCGAGCAGCTTGAGCACGACGTCGGAGACGGCCTCGGGGATCGTCGGATCGACGCAGGACGGCGGCGCGGGCGCGAGGGCGAGGTGCGCGTGAATGAGCTCCATCGGGTCCAGGGCCTCGAAGGGGCGCTGACCCGTGAGCATCTGGTACAGGATGACGCCGAGCGCGTAGAGGTCGGTCCGGTAGTCGACGCCGCGGTTCATGCGGCCTGTCTGCTCGGGGGAGACGTAGGGCAGCACGTCGGCGATGACCGCCGGCGCGTAGAGCCGTTCGTGCGCGTGGGTGACCTCGGCGTCGACGCCGAAGCTATTGATCTTGACCGCGCCGCGCGCGCCGACGAGCACGTTCTGCGGGCGCAGATCGCGGTGGACGAGCCCGGCCGCGTGCACCACGGCGAGACCTTCGGCGAGCGCAGCCGCGAGATCGAGCGCCTCGCCGACCGGCATCCTGCGTGATGGGCGCGCGGCGAGGATCCGCGCGAGATCGCTGCCCGGGAAGTCCTCGAGGGCGACGATCAAGGAGCCAGCGAGCGCATCGACGCCGCGCAGCGCGACGAGGCGGGGCGAGGCGAGGCGCGCGATGCGCTCGTACTGGTGCTTGAAGCGCGCGACCTCGGCGCCGGTCGCTCTTTCCGCGCGCAGGATTTTCAGCAAGACCGGGACGCCGTCGCCCTCGCGGCACGCGCGGTACAGGGTAAAATCGGCGGCTTCCTCGATCTTCTCGCGGAGCGCGTAGCCTCTCCCGACGATCATCGAAAACCTTGCTCGCTCGCCCGTCGAGGCGACGCACTACGACCAGCTATTTTTATATCCCAAAGGGGGTGACTTGGCACCGGCGGAGTTTGGCCCACGCAGAGCTCGTGCGACTCTTGGGTGTGCAGGCGCGTGAGGTCGTCATGAAACTCCGAACGCCACCCTTTCGTCCGGACGCTCGGCGCACGCCTTGCGCAGCCGCAGGCGCACAAATGACGCCCCGTCGCGTTTTCGGCCTTCGCCCAAGCCTCCGCCGTCCCCGCTGGCGTTGGGCGTGGGGGCAGCTTCACGGTTGCTTCCAGCAACAGGGGCGGTGTCGCCGTTTGGCGAAAGGTCAACATTGCCGAAGCGATGGAAAGCTTTCGCCTGAAGAATCGATAACGAGATGAAACGGCTCGGAATTCTGGTCTGCGTCGAGGCTGGGCCGGCGCCCTTGCCCTCAAGGGACCACGACGGGAAGCTCGATCGCGCAGGGGGCGGAGAATACCATCGAGCGCGGTCCCTCGGCGGGGACGCGCTCGAAAGTGTCGGCATCGGCGCCGGCCAGCGAGACCCGCAGCGACGATCCACGCGGCAGCTCGAATGCGATGGGCCGCAGACGCACCTCGACGGCGCCGCCACGAATGCGCGCGACCCCCTCGGTGAGCAGCCGCATGGGCCCTTCCGCGAGCTTCGCCTCGAGGTAGGCGAAGAGCGCGGATTCATCCCCGTCCGGCGTGACCTGGCAGCGCAGCACCGGCGCGCCGAAGACCGATAACGTATCCGTGAGCGCCGCATGGTCGAAGGACGAGAGTCCCCGGGCCTTCGCGCGGTCGCCCGTATCGACGGGGCGCAGGAGGCCGGTCACCCAGCGGTTCTTCGTCCCCGTGGTCGCCTGGAAGTCGACGTCGAGCCGCGCCTCGAGCGGCGCCGCGTCTCGAACGAGCTTCCCTCCCGAGGCCAGCGAATACGTCGCGGGGCGCGTCGTGGGCCACGCGTCCCCCTCGCGCCACACCTCCGCGCCGGCGACCCAATATCGACGCTTCGGCGCGGGCGGAGCCGCTCCTTTCAAATGGCGGTCGAAGAACGCGACGACGTCGTCGATGTTCACCGCGGCGCCCGCGCGCGGGCCAAATGGGCTCGCGGACTCGTTTCCCTCGTGCGTCCACGGGCCCATCACCGCCTCGACGAGCGGCATCGCGCGATCGGCTCTCGAGACCGCGTCCGCCGTGGCGCCGTCCCAGAAGCTCCCCCAGAGCCCCACGGCGGCCTTCGTCTTCGCGAGCCTCTCTGCGTGAGCGGCCGGGCCGACCTTCGCGATCGGCACGCCCGCGAAAAGATCCGAGGGGCCGCGCACATCGACGACCGCTCCCGCGACGTCGGCCACGCGCCTGGCGCCGAGGATCCCGGCGAGGCCCAGGCCTTTTTCGTCGCCGTCGACGGGATGAACGCCGGTCACGACGTATCTCGCGGGCGCGGGAAAAAACGCTGCCACCTGATTCCTGTCGAGGCCAGCCACGTCCTTGCCCCACGCGGCGACGAACGACGTGTTGCGCACGCCGCCGGGCGCGATGAGCTCGTCGAGCAAATCCCACTCGACCTCGCGCACGAGCACCGCCCGGAGCGCGGGGTTCGTCGTCGTCGCCGACAGGAGCGCGGTCGTCCCTTCGTACGAGACGCCCGTCGCGCCGACGCGCCCGTCACAGAATGGCTGCGCCGCGATCCATGCGATGAGATCGCTCGCATCGGCCACCTCGTCGTCGGACCACGGGCGCGGCCAGGTCCCCTCCGACGCGCCCGTGCCCCGGACGTCGGCGATGACGACACCATACCCCGCGGCGACGAGCCTATCGACCGAGGCGTCGCGCGGGCCGATCGGCGGCACGCCGGGCTGATCGGGGAAGCGCGTCGCGAAGCTCCGCCAATAACGCGTCTGAAAGAGGACGACGGGTACGCGCTCGGCTGGCATGGGCTCGGGGAGGATGACGTCGACGGCGAGCTTCACGCCGTCTCGCATGGCGACCTGCGGGCGGCTGACGCGGGCCTTTGGCCTCTCGGGCTGCACGGCCATGAGCACGCCCGCGGCGATGGCGACGAGCGCCACGAGCACGCCGAAGACGACCCCGACGATCTTGAGGACACGTTTCATGACGAAGCTCCCAGTCCGACGCCGAGGACGCCGGTGATCTCGTACGTCAGGCGCTCGGCCTCCTCGGCGCTGACGTCGCCGAGCAGCCCGTCGGTGATCATGCGCGCGAGCCCGTACGTGAGGGCTTGCGCGGCCAGCATCCCCGCGCTGCGGGAGACGAGCACGGGGCTCGACACGCCCTGGTGGTCGCGCCCGAGCACCTCGTCCATGGTCTTCTGCGAGGCGGCGGCCATCTGCTGCAGGAGCGGCGACGCGGCGACGACCTCGGCGTGGGTCAGCGCGCGAAAGTAGCCGGGCTCCTCCACGGCGAAGCGCACGTAGGCGATGCCGCGCGCGCGCTGCTTCGCCAGCGGATCTGCGACGCAGCCCGCCGCGGCCTCCATGCGCTCGAGCAGGCGTCGCGCCCCCTCCTCGGCCACGGCGACGAGGAGCGCGAGGCGGCTCTCGAAGTGGCGAAACGGCGCGCCCCCGGTCACGCCGAGGCGCTCGGCCAGCGAGGACACCTTCAAGGCGTCGACGCCGTCCCTGGCCACGGCCACGGCCGCGGCGTCGATGAGGGCGCGCCGCAGATCGCCGTGGTGGTAGGCGTCCGCGGACTTCTTCTTGATCCGTCTCCTCACAGGCATGGGCGCACGCTCGCGTCGGAAGTAAGTACGACTTACTTATCGAGTAAGTCGTACTTACACAAGGTCTCGCTGCGAGACGTCGCGGTCTTCGAGGACCGCTCAGCCGGGTCGTCGCGGGGTGGGGGGGGCGCATACGCATGAGCGAAGGGCCGTAAGGACGTAACCGAACGCTCGACAGGGGCACGGGCGGGTTGGGTATCGAGCCGCGAAATGAGCAAGTCCGGGGCACCGATGCGGTTCAATCACGCAGACGGCAATACGGGGAGGAGCGCAAGCGCGCATTGCGCTCCCGCAGCAGACAGCCGATTCTTGCCATACCACGTGACCGTGGAGCATGGCCTGTCGTACCATCTCGAATTGCCATGGACTCACCCATATCACCTCGCGCCGGTTCGTTGCTCCTCCCGCTCGTTCCCCTCCTCGGGCTGCTCTCCGCCTGCGGTACCCCCGAGACGCCCACGCTCGCCACACCCGCGCATGGAGGGCCCCTCGACGGCCCCTCCGATCCGCCGGTGCTCGACCTGTTCGTGTCCCCGGAGGTCCCCCTGGACACCCCGGTCCTTTCGCCGGCGCCCGGATCACGCGCCCAGGCTGCGTACGGCAATGGCCAGTACCTCGTCGCCTGGTCCGACTTCCGCGCCTTCCGGCACATCCTCTATGGCGCGCGCCTCGACGCGAGCGGGACCGTCCTCGACACCTACGGCATCCCCCTGCTCACGAACGTCATCACGGACCCCTACCTCGGCTGGCCCTACCGACCCGCGGTGGCGTTCGACGGGGCGAACTACCTCGTCGTCACGTCCGAGAACAAGCGGATCCGGGGCGTGCGCGTGAGCCCATCGGGCGCGCTCCTCGATCCGGGCGGGTTCGACGTCTCCGCCGCCGGCGTCCCCGCGGGCACTCCGGCGATCACGTTCGACGGGACGAACTACCTCGTCACCTGGCGACGCATCCCGACCCAGGCGATCCCCATGGCGGGCCTGTATCACGCCCGCGTCACGCCGGGGGGCGTGGTTCTCGATCCCGGCGGCGTCCTGGACTTCGAGGCGCCCATCTGCGGCGAGGTGGACGCCTCGTTCGATGGGACGAACCATTTCGTCGCCTTCACGGACGAGGTGAATCACCAGGTCCGCGCCGCGCGCCTCTCCCCCCAGGGCGTGCTCCTCGACCCTGCCGGCCTCGACGTGAGCCCCTTCGGCTCAACCTCCTGCGTGCCTTCCCCCGCGGTGGCCTTCGACGGCCAGAGTCACGTGGTCGCCTGGCGAGGGTACGACGTCGCCACCGAGAAAGCGCTCGTCAAGGCGACCCGCGTCACGCCCCAGGGGGCCCTCCTCGATCCTTCCGGCATCGTGCTCCATGCGGAGTTCCAGGAGTTCGAATCGTACGAGCGCTTCGACGCTGCGGCCGACGGCGCCGGTACGATCATCGCCTTCAGCGGCGACGGCGCGGACGACGGCGGCGGTTTCTGGCTGTCGCCGAGGTGGACCGCGATCGACAAGAACGGCGGGATCACCCTCCCGACCCAGAGCATGCAAGGAGGAGCGGTCGACGTGGCCCTCGCGCCGAACGGCGCCGGCGCGCTGTTCACCTACACGTCCTGGCCCGATCTCAGCGATCCCGACGGGATGTACGCGCCCGTCGCGGGGATCCGCCTCGGCGCCGGCGGGGCGAAGCTCGATCCGACGAGCCACGCCATCACGCAGCACGGGCACGCGGAGGAGGTGCGGGGCGCGGCCTCGAACGGCACGATTTCCCTGGTCGTCTGGACCGATGCGAGGCCGCCGCACACGGACGGCCTTGCGCTTCATGCCGCTCGCGTCGGTGCGAGCGGGGCCGTCCTCGATCCCGCCGGAATCAAGATCACCGATCAGACGGCGGACGAGGTCGCGGTCACCTTCGACGGCGCGAATTTCGTGGTCTTTTTCGTTCGCCGGCACCAGGACAACAACAACCCCTTGCAGGCCGTCCGGGTGAGCCCGCAGGGGGTGGTGCTCGACGCCGCCCCCGTCGTGGTGCCGATCTGCATGCAGGGGAACTACGGCTTCCCGGCGGTCGCCGCCTCGGACGGGCAACGGACGCTCGTCGTGGGCCGTGGTTGCGACCTGGCGACGTATGCCCTCGCCACGGTGGCCCTGGATCAGAACCTCGCCCCGCTCGGACCGACGGTCGCGCTCGGGCCCTACGACCACACGGCGCCCGTGCACGAGCCCCAGGTCGCGTGGAATGGAACGAATCATCTCGTCATCTGGAATGACTCGTCGAGGGTCTATGGTCGTCGCGTGAGCTCGCAGGGGGTGCTCCTCGACGCCGCTCCGTTCGAGATCGTCCCCGAGGGGCCGAGCCACCGGATGAACCGGCTCGCGGCGGACGGGACGAACCATTTCGTCGTCTGGCAAGACGAGTCGCAGCTCCGCGGGACACGGGTGAGCCCTGCGGGTCAGATCCTCGATTCGCAGGGGATCCCGCTCGCGCAGGTGGACGATACCTGCCAGGCGGTGGAGTGTTGCCGGTTCGGGTGGAGCTCGTGTCCGGCGATCGCGTTCGACGGGACGAACTACCTGCTGGCCTGGCGCTCCATGACCGTGCCCGGCGATGTCAGGTCGACCGATCTTCACGCCGCCTCGATGAGCCCCGAGGGCGCGATGGGGCCGACCTTCTTCCTGTCGCAGGCCCCCGAGCACGAGAGCCCGGCGGCGCTCACGGTGGTGGGCGGGAAAGTGCTGGGTGCGTATACGCGGTTCGACGCCAGCCCGCCTGCCAGTGCCCGCCGGGCGTTCGTCCGGGAGATCGATCTTCAGGGTATGGGCGGCGGAGGCGGGACCGGAGGAATGGGCGGCGCGGGCTCGGGGGGAACGGGCGGCGGAGGCGGGACCGGAGGAATGGGCGGCGCGGGCTCGGGGGGAACGGGCGGCTCAGGCGGCTCCGGAGGAATGGGTGGTATGGCCGGGGAGGGCGGCGCCGGCGACGATGGGGGGGTGGGCGGCGGGAACTGCGACTGCGAGATGACTGCCCCGACGAAAGCCGCGCCCTCCTCCTGGCTCCTCACGCTCGCCGGCTTCGCGTTCCTGCGGCGCAGGGGGAGGCTCGCCCGCCAGAAGGGCCACGTAGCCTCGCGCATGCTCGCCCGCCGCTGAACCCGCCCCCGCTACTGGGACCTCGGGGTCAGAGACTTGTGCGCAATACCTGAGGCCTCCTCGAGGCCAGGTCACACATCCGGGAAGCATCCCGAGCGCCGCCGAAACGAATGACGCGCGCCCTACTTGCTCACCTTCGTCGGATCCCCGAGGGACGCGTTGAGCGCCACAGCCGCCTTGGTCAAGCGACGCGCCTTCGTCGAGCTCACCGAGGTGTCCTCGCGGATCACGAGCGTGGCCATTTCGTATTTGCCACCTGGCTTCAAGCGCTCCTCGACGTCGAGCAAGCGCTTTCCTCGCCAGAAGCCGAACAGGACGCGCTCGGGCTCGGCACGAATGAGCAGGACAGGACCATTCGACGAGTACACGAGGTGCCCCCACTTGATGGCCTCTTCGAGCTTGGCGCTCGCTCGCACCGAGGCTCGAAGACTCTCGACGCATGTGCGCTGCCAGCCTTCGAGAGATGCGACATACGCATCAGGGTCGGCAGCCGGCAGTGATTTTTTCATGTCTCCCCTCCGGGCCGCGCCGCGGCTACGAGCGGTAGGCCTCTTCCAGCGCCGCGATGTCGAGCTTGACCATCTTCAGCATCGCGTCCGTCACCTTCTTCGACCGGGCCGGATCGGGGTCGCGCATCATCTCGTCGAGCACGGCGGGCACGATCTGCCACCGGAGGCCGAACCGATCGATGAGCCAGCCGCAGGCCTGCGGCCGACCGCCCCCCTCGAGGAGCGCGTTCCAGTAGCGGTCGAGCTCCGCCTGGTCGTCGCAGTTCACGACCATGGAGATCGCGTCGTTGAACTCGTGGTGGGGCCCGGCGCTGATCGCCTGGAAGCGCTGTCCGAGCAGCGTGAAGTCCACGACCTTCACGGAGCCCGGCGGCCCGCTGGGCGTCTCGCTCCGGAGCTCGGTGACATGATCGACCCGCGAGTTCGGGAAAATCGAGGCGTAGAACCTCGCCGCCTCCTCGGCCTCCTTGGCGTACCAGAGATGCGGAAAAATCTTCGTGCTGCCCTTCACGGCCATACCGTTCCTCCTTCGCCACCTTGGACCCCCCGCCAGGGCGAAACTCATCGGTCTCGGTCGTTTTTTTTTTCCGAGGAGGAGGACGATCGGGGGGCCTCAGCGCGGGATGCACTGGGCGCTCTTCTCCATGAACCTCCTGACCTCCCAGCACTTCTTCTCCACGTTCCACGAGACGTCCGCGCCGAACCCGATCCGATCGAGGACACGAGCGCCCTCCGGGACGACCTCGATGAGATCGTAGTCGGGGTTCACGAACGCGAAGCGTCCCTCGCCCCGGATCGCCGTCCTCTCGAAGCTCATCGCCTTGGCGTCGAACCATGCGATCGGCTGGAGGCTGCCTCCACGCGGCAGGCGCACGATCCCGCCACGGTCCACGGCGTCCGCGACCGGGAAGACGCGATCCCCATTCTCGAAGAGGAAGGGGGGATTGTGCCCATGATCGGCGAACGCCCCGAGCCGCTCCGGCGTGACGTCGAGCGCCGGCGTGGCCAGCGAGACGCGCCGGACAGCCGTTTCGTTCGCGCTGTGGGTCGTGAACACGATGTCGTGCTCGCCGAAGCTCGACTCCCATTCCTCGACGGCGTCGAAGTCCGGCGAACGTAGCGCAGCGTCGCGCTCGAGACGGACGACCGCATCGCCCCAGAGGAAGGAGGCCTCGCCGCGGGCGCCGAGCGCGGCGCGGACGCGATCGCTCGGAAAGCCGAGATTCTCGGCCACGGGGAAGCGCCGTGCGAGCTCCTCCATGCGCATGACCGCGTGGGGGCGCATCGCATCGACGGGCCCGGCGGTGACGTCGATGGGATTGCCGAGGCGAGGGGACTCCGTGCGCGCCGCGTCCACCACGACGGCCTGGGCGCCCTGGACGCTGAGCACGCGATCGAGCACGGCGTCGTAATAGAGGTCGCCGTCGCTCCAGGTGTGCGCGATCTCGACGATGATGAAGTCGGTCGACTTCAGCGGGTACCGGTGCACGAACCGCTCCGTACCGCGGTCCTGGATGATGAGCGCCGCGACGTCCGTCAGGTACGCGACGCGCGTGTCGTCGAGCGGGACGACGGCGATCGCATCACTCGACTCGTTCGGAGCTCTCTTCGCCGTCCACGGTGCGCCGCGACCGTCGAGGGGAACGACCGTCGCGCCGTTCCTCGCGGCGGAGGCGACCGTCGGCCGCTGTCGGCATGGACGAGGATCCACTCGGGATCGGCGAGCAGGTGGAGCGAGCGAGCCACGTGGCGGCCGAAGCCATGTCCGGAAGGCGCGGCCCAGACGGTCCCTCGCTCGACCAAGCCTTGTCCTTGCGGGCGCCGGATGCCCCGAAGGCTTTCCCGGCGCTCGGGAACGAGGTCGACCTTGCCCTCTGGAAACGGCAGCGAGGCGGGCGGGACGGGAAGCTCCGCCACCGACGCGGACGCGGACGCGGTCGGCGCTGATGCGGGCTTCCCGCGGGTCAACGCCACGACGGTCAGCGAGACGAGCAGCAGAAGAGCGAGGCTGCCTGCGAGGTACAGGGCGAGTCGGTTCATTTCGCGGCGATACGGTGGAAGAGCGACGAGGAGGCATTGTGCCGCCGGTCGAGGCCGCTCGTCCACGCATCCTTGCGCGGGCTCACCTTCCTCTCACCGCATGCCCGACGCGCGGAGGACTTGCTTCTTTTCGGCGCGCCGCACGCCGAGCTGCGACAGCCGGAGCGGCGGCTCCCTCGGATCGGGGTGCACGATCCGCCCCTCTCCGTCGATCGGCGCCGATGCCGGCTCGTTGCCCGTGATCTGCTTGAGCCCGTAAAACCCGTTCATCGCCGCCGACAGCATCATCCCGCCGCGGCTCAATTGCCTGGCTCCGCGCGCGAGCCGCTCCATCACGAGCGCCGGCGAAAAGGCGCGGTTCCAGAGCCGCCGGTGCGCCGCGAGCAGCTCCTCGGGGGTCATCTTCGCGGGCCGGAAGGCCACCCCATAGCCGCTGTAATGGGGCCAGTCGCGCTCGGTGAGGATCCGGCCGTCGCGCAAGTGCTCGTCATAGAGCGGCGTACCGCGGAACGGCGTCAGCACGCTCAGGAAGGGCACGTCCACGCCCACGGCGTTGAGGCGATCGGCGGTCGCGACGATCGTCTCGGCCGTTTGATCGTCGAAGCCCGAAATGAAGCCGGCCATCACGCAGATCCCCCGGTCGTGGAGCCGATCAATCGCGTCGCGGTACTCGCGCACCCGGTTCTGGCGCTTGTCGACGCTGCGCAGATCCGCCTCGTCGAGGCTCTCGATGCCGAGGAAGATGCCAATACATCCGGACCGCTCCATGAGGTCGAGCAGCTCCCGATCCTTGACGATGTCGATCGACGCCTGCGTCAGCCACCACCGATCGAGGCCAATCATCGCGTGGAGCAGCTCCTTGGCCCAGCGGCGCTGGACGAGGAGGTTGTCGTCCCAGAACCAGGCGACCTTGTCCTGCCAGAAGCGAGGGAATCGCGTGGTCGCGATGTCGCGCACGACGTCGTCGACGGGACGCACGCGGAAGCCCGGGTTCAGGTCGGGCACGGTGCAGAAGCTGCACGTGAAGGGGCAACCCCGCGTGGCCTGGAGGACGCGCGGGACGAGGAAGCGGTCTTCGAGCAGGTCATACCGGGGCGTCGGCAATCCAGCGAGCGGCACCGGCTCCCCGCGATACACGCGGCGCGTCGTTCCCCGCTCGATGTCGCGCAGCACCTCGGGCCACACCGACTCGGCCTCGCCGGTGACCACCACGTCGACGTGCTCGAGGGCCTCTTCGGTCCAGTACGAGACGTGCGGGCCGCCAGCGATCACGGGCACGCCGAGCGCGCGATAGCGATCGGCAAGCTGATAGGCGCGGCGGGCGAACCCCGAGAAGAACGAGAGGGCAACGACGTCCGGCGTGGCATCGACGGGGACAGGGCGCACCTGCTCATGAATGACCTCCACCTCGTGCTCGGACGGAGTGAGCGCAGCGAGGTGGATTCCCGTCACCGGCGGGACGAAATGCCATTGATGACCGCGCCGGTACCGGGGCACGTAATCGACGACGATTCTCACCTTCATCGTAGGACTCCTCGGAGGGCCAGGATTTGAGCATTGATCTCTTCCTTGGGCCGCCGCGCCGGGGCTCTGCCCCGGACCCCGCGGGGGCTGTCCGCCCCTCGACCCGGACCAGGCACGGCCTGGACCGAGGGTGGAAGAACTGCGCTCCGCGCAGTTCTTCCAACGGGCCCGTTGGAAGACCAGGGACAGCGTTGCCGATCGAAAGGTCAGCGCGGCTGTCTTGGTTGGCAGGGGTCGTTCCTCGGCCTGTTCGATGAACTGCGCGGAGCGCAGTTCATCGACCCCGGGTCCAGCGCTTGCGCTGGTCCGGGTCCAGGGGCGGATAGCCCCTGGTGGGGCCTGGGGCAACGCCCCAGCGAAACGGCTTCCAGATGAGACCAATGCTCAAAGCCAGGATAGGTGCGATCGCCTGGTTCGCCGCCTGAAAGTGCGTGAGCGGTCGGCCTTCGGGCGCGAGCGGGCGCTTCGATGCGTCGAGCGGTCTCGCGTTCCGCCTCGTCGTGAGATCGGCTATCACGATCTCGATGACGGCGAGTGCGGTTGGGAGACCAGAGCAGTTCTCCGAGTCCCTCGTGATTGCCACGCTCCGCGCCCTTGCTGCGCCGCGCCGCCTCGTGCCGATCCTCGTGGTCATCATCCCGCTCCTCATCGCGCAGGCGCGGTCGGGCGGCTCGGCCACGCTCGCGGTCGGGTTCGCGCTCTGCGCCTCGTTCACGCTGCTCGCGCCGGTCTCGTGGCGTGTGATCGCCGCCGAGCGCGCCACGCTGCTGCGCGTCCTCGTGTATGCGGCGCTCGGGGTGATCGTGGTCTTCGGCATCGGGGGCGTGATCCCCCGCTGGTTGCGGCTCGCGCCGAGTTTGCTCACTGCGCCGTGGAACCTCCTCAGCTCGCTCGCGCTCTACTGGGTCGGGGGCTGGGGGCTCGGCCGGGACATCGATCTCGAGGTGCGGCTCGTCGCCCAGCGGGAGCGCGCCGAGAGGCTCGAACGCGAGGCGGAGCGCGCGCAGCTCCTCGCGCTCCGCGCGCACCTCGATCCCCATTTCCTCTTCAACACGCTCAACGCCATCGCCGAGTGGTGCCGCGTCGACGGCGCGGTCGCCGAGGAGGCCGTGCTGCGCCTCGCGTCGATGCTGCGCGCGATCCTCGCCGGCGTGCGCGCCGAGTGGTGGCCGCTCGAGCAGGAGCTCGCGCTCGTGCGTACCCTCTTCGAGCTCTTTCGCCTGCGCGATCCGGCGCGGTTCACGGTGGCCCTCGAGATTGATCCGGACGCCTCCTCGACGCCGGTGCCGCCGCTCGTGCTCCTCTTGCTCGCGGAGAACGCGATGAAACACGGTCCGGGCGCCGGGCACGAGGGCGAGGTGCGCCTCTTGATCCGACGTGCGCCGGGCGCGCTTCGCGTCACGCTCTCGAATCCAGGCGCGTACGCGGGCCCGAGGTCGGGCAGCGACGGATTGCCCACCGTGGAGCGCCGGCTCGTGCTGGCCTACGACGGGCGCGCGCGCCTCTCGATCCGCGGCGAAGAGGGCCGCACGCGGGTCGATCTCGAACTCCCGGAGGTGACCTCGTGAATGCGCTGCGGGTCCTCGTGGCCGACGACGAGAAGCTCGCGCGGGCGCGCCTGTTTCGGCTGCTCGGCGCGATCCCGGACGTGGTGATTGCGGGCGAGTGCGATCGCGGCGACGCCGTGCGCGCGGCCCTCGGGCGGGGCGGCATCGATGTGATTCTGCTCGATATCGAGATGCCCGGCCTCACCGGGCTCGAGGCGATCCGGCTCCTGCCCGAGCCGCGGCCCTACGTGATTTTCTGCACCGCGCACGCCGAGTATGCCGTCAGCGCGTTCGAGGTGGGCGCGGTCGATTACCTGCTCAAACCCGTGGAGGCCGGGCGGCTGCAAGTCGCGATCGAGCGCGCCCGCCGCGTCGCCTTGGCTGCGAAGACGGATGCCCCCCGCGCCGCGGCGCGGCGGCTCGCAATCGAGACACGCGAGGGCGTGTTGCTCCTCGATCCTGCGGAGATCTCGTTCGCCGAGCTCGACGGCGCGCTCGTCACGATCGTGGCCGGTGGGCGGCGCGTGATCACCGTCCTCTCGCTGGCCGCATTGGAGGAGCGCCTGCCCGCGGGCACCTTCGTCCGCGTCCACCGCCGCGCGCTCGTGAACCTCGATCACGTGAGCCTGCTCGAACCCACGCCCTCGGGCGGTTATCTCGCGCGCACGAAGGACGGCCAGGCCGTCGAGGTCTCCCGCCAGGCGGCAAGGGAGCTGCGCCGCGCGCTCGGTCTCGCCCGCGGCGCGGGGGGCGACGAGGCTTGAGCCGCGACAACTCGACTCCCCCTCCGAGACCTCCCGAAAGCCATCGGCGCAACGTCAATGTCGACGCGCCGACCTTCCCGCGCCCTCCGGCTGGAGATGAACGTATCTACGGACACCTCCCCGAGGACCTTGTCTGACAATTCATGTAGGTGATTCTACATCCCGGAGCACTCGCGAAGGACCACGAAGACCGTCCCCCCTCTTGCGGTACGCTCATCCTTGTGCCCGCGAAGGGGGACAGCGCAAACGCTGTCCCCCTCCCCGTGATTGACGAGGCCCACTATTCGGGCGGTTCGGCACCTCGAGCCGACCGCGGCACGATGTCACATAATCTGTTCCAGAGCGACCTGCAGGATTCGCAGGCGGCGGCAGGGAGGCAGCCGGGGCAGTACCTCCTGCTGGATCCCGACGGCGGGGTGCGGTAGAACCTGCAGCTGTTGCGCGTCATCCTGACGGCCCCAACCCTCGTTCCTGCGTAGTAATCGCAGCAGTACGTACCCGGCGGCTGCGCATCCGCACGCGGCGTGATGAACGCGGACACGAGTCCGAATGCACACGCTATCCAGAGGGCTCCCTTTCTCCGCTTGGTCGTTTGCATACCTTCCCCCTTTCCTGCCAGTCCAGGATGTATGATGGCGATTGGATGTGCCTCGGACCGCCGATTCGGCGGCGAGGAACATCCGCTGGTATTGCAATGACGAGGCCGTTCGTGAGGTTTGGCCGAGGTTTACCAAACAGGCAGAGCGTCGCAGAGTTCCTGGGCGGCATGAGCCGAGAACTCTCACAAGCGCGTGCAGACCACGCTCAGCGCAGGGCTCGGTGCGTGTTCAGGTCGCCCGCCGCGGGCCGAAGCGCGCGGACGCGTACTCGGGCGCCTGAGCGCACGCTCCGCGACCATGCGGCTCCCTCCTCGGCCCCCCGACTTGCCCCCGGCGCCACGGCAGAAGGCTCCTCAGCCCGGTGAGCAGGCCCGCCGCGTCCCCGCAGGACCGCACGCAGCCGCCTGAGTGAGCCTCCGCATCCTCGACGAACCCGTACGCAGCCGCCTGAGTGAGCCTCCGCATCTCAACGAACCCGTACGCAGCCGCCTGAGTGAGCCTCCGCATCATCGCCGGCGCCCCCGTCGGACGTCTGAACCCGGGCCCGCACGTCGGCAGGCGCTCCGGGGCATGGGTGTCATCTCGAAGCCGCCTCGCAGCCCAGACGCGACACGTATGGATCCTCCTGGCGATGGCTCCCGTCATTGCGTCTCCGCGGGAGCCTCCCTCACCATGCGAAAATCATAGAGATCGACCCTCGGGCAGCGGTATGTTGCTCTCATCTCCGTGCCTACCCTGCTCCGCGTCGGAACTCCCGGCTCACGCTTCGCCCTCGCCTGGATTGCGCTCGGCGGGGCCCTCGGCCTCGGCGGCGGCTGCACCTGCTCGGGCTCGGACCCGACCGCCGTCGACGCGGGCGCCGCGTCGCCGTCGGCCTCGGTCGCCGCCGCTCCTTCCGTGACGACGCCGCCCCCCGCCACGAACGCCCAGTCGATCGGCCCGCGTCAAGGCGCAGCGCTCGCGCGTGGCGTGGGCGAGGACGCGCTCTACGTCGCGGACGAGGATCACAACGTGCTCCGGCGCGTGGCCTTGCCGTTGTCGTCGGCGGGGACCGGCACGGCCCTCGAGATGCCGGGGCCGCCCGCGCAGGTCGTGACCTTGCCCGGGCGCGTGCTCGTGACCATTCGCGATCCGGGGCTGCTCGTCGAGCTGCGCGTCGAGCCCGGCGGGTCGCTCGCCGAGACCTCCCGCGTAAAACTCCCGGCCGACGCCTGGGGGCTCGCGGTGACGGCGGATCAATCGCTCGCGATCGTGACGAGCGCATGGACGCACAAGATCAGCGCCGTCGATCTGCGCAGCCACGAGGTCCGCTGGACGGTCGACGTCGCTCGGGAGCCGCGGGGCATCGCGCTCCGGAAGGACGGGCAATCCGCGTACATCTCGCATCTGACCGGCGGGCCGCTCACCCGGATCGACGAGCTCGGCAGCAGCACGCCCACGGTCCGGCGCGTCGAGCTACCTCCGTCGCCGCTGCGCACGCCCGTGGGAAAGACGCTCAATGCGTCGCTCGGGTATGCGATCGCATTGTCCCCCGACGAGAGCCTGCTCTTCGCGCCGCGGCACGCGCTCGGCGCGCTGGGGGAGATTGCATGGTTCGGGGCGGCCACGGTCGACGTGCTCGTCACGGGCTCGGACAAGCCTCTCGCGCCGCTGCATCGCGACCACACCACGCTGATCCGGGCCGTGGGGGAGGGGCCGGCGCCCGAGCTGCAAATCCCCGGCACGAGCCTCGCTCCTCTCACGCAGCCGCGCGCGATCGTGTATCGACGCAGCACCGACACGCTGCTCGTCGCGGGCGAAGGTGATGATCGGCTGGTGGAGCTCGACGCGCTCGCGGTCGATCCGACGCTGGCCGTCGTCGCCACCTACGAGGTGGGCGCCGAGCGGGATCCCGCGCTGGGAATCGCGAATCGCGGCGGGGCGCCCGCGGGGGTCGTGCTCTCGGAGGACGAGGCGACGGCGTTCGTCTTTTGCGGCGCGACGTACGATCTCGCCGCCATTCCGCTCGCGCCGCACCCGTCGCGCGGCGCTTTGAGCAACGAAAAGGCGCCCGCGCCGACGCTCGTCCGCCTCGCGGACGATCCGCTCGGCGGCGACGCGGCCATCGGCCGGCGGCTCTTCTACAATGCCACGGACCGCTTGATGAGCGGAGGCCTCGGCTGCGCCGGCTGTCATCCGGAGGGGCGCGACGATGGGCACGTGTGGCACGAGGCGAAATTCAATACCGAGGACGGGACGAACGTGAATTTCGTGGGCTCGGCCGAGAACGTGCCCGAGACCGATCGCACCCGCGGCGTGCCGCGCCGGACGCCGATGCTCGCGGGTCGCGTGAAATCGCCCGGTCCGTACGGCTGGGTCGGCGAGAGTCCCGATCTCCTGGCGCGGCTGCGCGCGGGGTTCGGTCTGCACCGCTGGGGAGGCGTGCCGAAGCACGAGCCGCAGAACCTCGACGCGCGCGCCATGCGCATCGTCGCCTTCGTGCGGGCGGGCCTCCGGCCGCCGCCGCGCGAGCCGCGCACGCTCGATGCGGTCGAGCAGCGCGGGAAAGAGATTTTCATGAAGGACGCGGTGCAATGCGCGCGTTGCCACGTGCCCGAGACGGAGTACACGGATCGGCAGGTCTATCCGCTGCCGAGGCTCGCGCGCCAAACCGATTTCGATGAATTGAAGACCGGCGAGCTGCGCGTCCCCTCGCTCCTCTACCTCGAAGGCCGGGCGCCGTACCTGCACGACGGGAGCGCGGCGACGCTCGAGGAGCTCCTCGCGAAGAACAACGATCGCATGGGAAAGACGAATCAACTCTCGAGGGAAGAGAGAGACGCGCTCGCCGCGTTCTTGCGCACGTTATGAGAGCCATCCCCCTCCACCTGCTCGCGCTGATGGCGGCGGCGACCGCGTCCTCGCCGGCCCCGGCACAGGCCCCGCCCGCCGCGTCCGCGTCGGCGGCGGCGCCGGGCGAGGCGGTCCCGCTCGACGTGGATCCGCCGGGCAACGAGAAGACGAAATCGCCCACGTTCGACGAATGGGCAAAAGCGACGAAGGTCCGGCTGACGCGCACGGGCCCCGCCGCGGCGCCTTGCACGGCGTACCGCGTGCGCGAGTGGCTCAAGGTGCGATGCCTCGGGACGAAGCCGCACGCGATGGTGGTGCTCGGCGGGGACGCGGCCGAGGTGTCGTTCTGGATCGATCGCGACGAGCGGCAGGGCGGCGAGGTGCAATTTCCGATGCGGCGCGGCGATCGCCGCGTGGTGCAAATCTGGACGGGCGGGGTCGACGCGGCGGGGGTTTTCAAGGCAAGACCCTCGCTGGTCATTCAAGAGCATTGGCTGGACGATCGCGCGGCGCCCACCGTGACGGCGATGTGAACGGCGGAGACGCGGAGGGAACGAACGATGTCGGTGAAACGATGGAAGAACGCATTGCACGGGGCGCACGCGGGCGCGGTCGCCATGGCCCCGTTCGCGTGGGTGACCGCGTGTGTCTTGGCCTCCGTGAGCGCCTGCGGCGGCGCGAGTGAGCCGCCGCCCGCGGGGCCCTCGAACGTCGCGGCAAACGCGGACAAGCCCGCGGCGCCGGCCACGACGCCCGCGGCCCAAGCCGAGCCGGCGCCGAGCGCCGCAGCCGCACCGGGAACGGCAAGCCCCATCGCGAGCGCGGCGCCGGAGCCGACCGCGACACCGGCCCCGGCGGCGACGCCCGCTCCGGCGAGCGTGCCCGACACCGGCGGCTGTCCGGCCGGGATGGTCCGGATCAAGGGCGGCAGCTTCAAGCTCGCCGCGATCAAGGCCCAGGTGACGGTGAAGGACTACTGTCTCGACGTGAACCTGGCCACGACGGACCAGTACGCGGCGTGCGTGCAATCGAAGAAGTGCAACGACGGCGCCGTGAAGGTCTGCGATCCCTCGACGTACGGCGCCGAAGGGAAAGGGAACCTGCCGATGATCTGCATCGATTTCGTGCAGGCGACCGACTATTGCAAAGCGCAGAACAAGCGCCTGCCGAGCGGCGAAGAATGGGAGTGGGCGGCGCGTGGTGGGCCGGAAGGCTGGACCTATCCGTGGGGGAACGAGGCGCCCGCCGAGCAGCTCTGCTGGTCGGGAAAAACGAAGCGTGACGGCCCCTGCCCGATCGGGAGCTTCCCGGCCGGCGCGAACCCGCAAGGGGTGCTCGATCTCGCGGGCAACATCTTCCAGTGGACCACGACGGGCAACGACGTCGTGAGCTCGGCCCGCTTCGGACGCGGCGGGAGCTGGCGCGACAGCGGCGACGAGGTCAAAGCAGGGAAGACGGCCGTCTTCAAGACGACGTACCGCTGCGGATACCTCGGCGTCCGCTGCGCGATGAACGCGCCCCCCGCACCCTGAGGTGGTGTTTCACAGCGGAGCGTAGCGCCGGGGTTTCACCCCGGACCCCGACCAGGGGTTGTCCACCCCTGGACCCGGACCAGCGCAAGCGCTGGACCCGGGGTCGATGAACTGCGCGATGCGCAGTTCATCGAACAGGCCAAGGCAAGACCAGCTACGACCCTGCCAACCAAGACCGCCGCGACGGGCAACGCCGTTCCTGGTCTTGCCACCGGCCTGTGGAAGAACCGCGCATCGCGCGGTTCTTCCAACCCGAGTCCAGCGCTTGCGCTGGTTCGGGTCGAGGGGCGAACAGCCCCCGCGGGGTCCGGGGCAGCGCCCCGGCGCGGCGGCTTCAGGGCCGCGCCGCGTCTCTCTCTTCACGCGCAAAACGTTTCAGCTCGCCGAGGACCCATCGCGCGGTTTCCTCGGCGCCCGCGCCGTCGAAATGCAGGCCATCGGGCCGGATGGGCTTGCCTTCGCTCTCGACCCGGCAAGCGGGCGTCGGGCAGACGTGGCCCATCAGATCGAGGACGGGCCATCCACGCTTTCGGGCGGCGCGCGCGAGCATACCGTTCAGGCAATCGACGCGGGCCGGGACGTTTCCGTAACGCCAGTCCTTGATCGGATACGGGACCCGCGTCAGCACGATGCGACCCGCGTTCGTGCCCATTCCGTCGGCCAGCGTGAAGATGCGCTTCTCGTAGGTGTCCTGCCAGGCTGGTTCGCAGGCCCTTTCATTGAAGAAGGCGCCGCCCATGACGATGAGCGTCATGTCGGGGTGGAGCTCGGCGGCGTCCTCGATCCAGTGCTCCGAGCAGCTCGTGCCCCGCACGGGTTTTCCGTTCTCGATGCGGATCTTGGCCTCGAAGATGGAGCAACTGCCGACCCCGCGAACGGCGACGAACGCGCCGGCCTCGTCCTGCCGATACCGCAATGCCATGCCGAGGAAGCTCGCCACCGAGTCCCCGACGACGAGAAGGCGGAGCGTGCCCGGCGGGAGTGCCTCGCGCGGGGGGAGTGCGGCGGTTGGCACGGAAAATGGCGTGGGATATGCGATCGGCGGAGGTGCCGGTGCAGGCGGTGCGGCCGACGGCGCCGGGGCGGGCGTGATTGGAGCGGGGGTAGGGGGCCGGCGGAGGAGGAAAAATGCGGCCGCGGAGATACCGAGCAGGAGCACGAGCCCGAGGGCGGGTTTGCCGAACCTGCGGATCATGGGACGTACGACAGCGGCCCCTCTCGTTCGAGCAGAAAGTAACTCGGCGTGCCCACCCGGGCGAGGCCGAGATCGAGGTACGTCCAGCCGAGCAGGCGATCCACGCGCCCCTCGTCGAGCGAGACCAGCGGATCCCGCCCGAGGCGAATCAGATCGAGCCGAGGATTCTCGCCCGCGCGGTTGTAATCGATCACCAGGCCGTGCCGCGCGGCCACGGGCATGTCGTACGCGCGCCCGTCGCGTACCTCGTAGAACCCGAAGCATCGTGGTTTGCCCTTGGCGTTGCGCATGGGCTCGCGCGGACCGTCGAGCCCCGCCTGCCGCATGCGGACGTTCCACCCGCGCAGCGCGCCCGTCCTCGGATCGCGGTGGAAGGTCTTCCGAAACGTGAGCCACGTGATCGCGACGATCGGCGCAGGAAGCCCGAGCGAGACGCCGCGGTATTCGCTGTCGTCGAGCGCGCTCGGATCGATCGGGTGGCCCTGCTCCAGCAAGGAACGGAGATCGGCGTGCGAGAGCGTGAGGAAGTCTTTCGTGTTCATGCTATCACCGCTTCGTATCGGTATGCGCCGAGGTCGATGTCGCCGCGCAGGAGCGCCGGGAGCGCCTCGCGCCAGGTCGCGGGCATACGTGCGCACCAGCGCATGTATCCGGTGAACGAGATGTCGGGATCGTCGGCCTCGTGCGGCGCGAGGCGCACGCCGTGCGCGCGCGCGTGCTCGACGGCGGCGAGGAGATTCTCGTGGTACCCCTCGAACACCACGAGATCTCGCAGCCATTCGGCGCGCGGATCCTCGCCCTCGACCACGCGCCGCGCGCGCTCGTGGAGCTCTTCGAGCCCGCCCGGGTGAATGGCGAGGATCTCGAGGTCGTAGGCGAACTGGTTCGCGTCGTGGTGCGCGCCGAGCAGGTGGCGAAGGATGCGCTCGCGCGAGCTCGCGAGGCCGGAGAAATCGAGCGGCGCGACGGCGCGCTCCCGCAAGAGGAAGGGAAAGCGGAGCGGGCGATGCGCGAGGAGGCGCGCGCGGAGCGTCGGCCGCACGTGATGCGCGGCGCACGTGCCGATGGTCTCGGGCCGCTTCACGAGGCGCACCCACATGCGAATCACGCCGAGCGAGACCTGCACGAGGTTCGGCGCGCGCGGGACGAGGCCCGCTTCTTCGACGCGCGCGAGGTTCTCGGCGATACGTCGGGGAAAGAGCAGCAGCGCGCCGGTCCAGAGCGGGTCGTCCCTCACGGAACTCGATTCGACCAGGCCGGCGCCGGCGTCAAGCCCCCTGGGCGGCGGGGCACGGGCATGGCATATCGAGGAGGGGTCGCGACGCGCGTTTCGAAGGCTCACCATGCAACCTCGTTTCCTCTTCCTCACCGGCGAGCCCGCCGCCACGCTCCCGCTCCTGAAAGAGCGGCCGACCTGGGCCCCGGTGCTCTCCGCGATCACCTTCGACGTGTTTGCCGGCCGCCTGCACCGCCGGAGGAGCGCCACCGACGATTTCCGCGGCGTCGTGTATTTCGCCGACGTCCGCGACAAGGACGTCGAGCAGCACAACCTGCGTGTCCTCGCCGAAAACGAGATTCCCTGCTGGCCCGATCCTGCGGCGTTGCGAGCGGCGTCCCAGCGTCACGCGGCGCTCGGTCGGTGCGTCGCCGCGGGGCTCGTCGAGCATCCCGTCGTGCAATCGACATTCACCCGCGAGCCGCTCCTGCCGTTTCCTTACGTGCTCAAGGTCGGCGAGGAGCATCGAGGGGAGGGGAAGTTCCTCATCCAGTCGGCGCGGGACATCCCGCGGTGGGACGGGATCGCGACCGCGGAGCCGTTTTTCGAAGGAGAATCCGTGCGCGTGTTGATCCTCGGCGAGCGCACGTTCGGTGTGCGGATCCAGAATGAGGGCACCTGGATCAAGAACGCGCCCGGCGCTTCGCTCGAAGCGTGGGAGCCGGACGAGGCCATCGCCTCGCACGCGCGCCGGGCGGCCCGGCTCTTCGGGCTCGAGGTCGCCGGGATCGATTACGTGATCGATCGCGTGGGCCCCCATTTCATCGAGCTGAATCCATTTTCGCGTGTCGGCCTCTCGAACGAGAGCGCCGCCCTCGCGCGAGACGTCTTCCGCCGCGCGATGGACGCCGTCGAGGCCTCCGCGAGCACGTCCGGCCGGCCCAGCTGAGCCACGCAATCGCCCGCCGTCCGCTTGCCGAACCAGCACGGCGGACCGATGCTCCGGCCGAGGAGGATGCCATGCGACACGTGCTCTTTGCCTTGTTCGACGACAATGCGGGCGCCGAGAGGTGCCTGCACGCCGTTCGCGCGCTGCCCGGGCTCTCCGAGTCGTGCACCGTGCTCCTGCATCGCGACAAGGTGAATCGGCACGACGTGCCGCTCGCCGAGACGAGCGCACGCGAGGGTGTCACCACGGGCGCGCTCGTCGGCTCCGCGGCCGGCGGCCTCCTCGGCGGGCTCGTGCTCGGCCCGCTCGGCTTCATCGCGGCCGGCCCGCTCACCGCCGCGCTCTTCGGCATGCTCGGCGGCGGCGCGGCCGGCGCGCTCGGCGGCGGGCTCACCGGCGCCGGCAAACCCGATCCCGTGATCGAGGACGTCGAGCGCGAGGTGAAGGCCGGCAAGGTGCTCCTGACGGTCGAGGTCGAGAACATGGACCAGGTCGGCGAGGTCGAGAAGATCTGCCTCGCCCACGACGGGCGCATCGCGCGCAAGCCCGTCTTCGGCTTCTGGAGCCATCGGCTCCACGGGCGCGACGCGGCCTGAGAGAGCAGTAACGCCGGGGTTTCACCCCGGACCCGACGAGGGGCTGTCCGCCCCTCGACCCGGACCAGGGCCAGCCCTGGACCTCTGATGCATCGACCGCGATGCGGTCGATGCAGAGGTGGATTTCGCTGGCGACGCCTGTGGAAGCACCCTCGGAAAGGCCCTCCGAATCGTCCGCTCGAGGGCTCGGGGGTGGTGCGTCTGCCCCGGACGTGCTAGGTCGCGCCGCCCTCTTTCCCCCGAACTGCGCCATGGCCCTGAAAGTCGCGATCGTCGGTCTGCCGAACGTCGGCAAGTCCACTCTGTTCAACGCCCTCACCCAGACGGCGGCCGCGCAGGCCGCGAACTACCCGTTCTGCACCATCGAGCCGAACGTCGGCGACGTGGCCGTGCCCGAGCCGCGGCTCGACAAGCTCGCGTCGCTGGCGAACTCGAAGGAGATCATCCCGGCCCGGATCAACTTCGTCGACGTGGCAGGCCTCGTGCGCGGCGCGTCCAAGGGCGAGGGCCTGGGCAACCAGTTCCTGGCCAACATCCGCGACTGCGACGCCGTCGCTTTCGTGGCCCGGTGCTTCCAGAACGACGACGTCACGCACGTCGAGGGGCGCGTCGACCCGCTCGCCGATCTGGACATCATCGAGACCGAGCTGATGCTGGCGGACATCGACAGCCTGGAGAAACGCATTCCGAACCTGGAGAAGCGGATCCGCGGCGGCGACAAGGAGGGCGCGAATACGTTGCGCCTCCTCAAGCTCGCGCTGGAGCAGCTCAACGCGGGCCGGCCGGCGTTCACGGCGAAGGTGGACCCCGACGATCAGAAGGCGTGGCGGATGCTGCAGCTCTTGACCGCGAAGCCCGCGCTTTACGTGTGCAACGTGGACGAGGCCGCGGCGGGGGCGGGCAATGCCCTGTCGGCGAAGGTGGCCGAGCGCGCGGCGAAGGACGGCGCGAAGTCCGTGGTCATCTCGGCGCAGATCGAGGCGGAGATCGCCCAGCTCGGCGCCGCCGAGCGCGCGGAGTTCCTGGAGACCCTGGGGCTCGCGGAGCCCGGTCTGAACCGGCTCATCCGCGAGGCATACGCGCTCCTCGGGCTCCAGACGTACTTCACGGTCGGCCCGAAGGAGGCGCGCGCCTGGACAATCCCGATCGGCGCGACCGCGCCGCAGTCCGCCGGCGAGATCCACACGGATTTCGAGAAGGGCTTCATCTGCGCCGAGACCATCGCGTTCGACGATTTCGTCAAATTCGGCGGCGAGAGCGGCGCGGCCCAGGCCGGGAAGATGCGCAAGGAAGGGAAGGCGTACGTCGTCAAGGATGGCGACGTGATGCATTTCCACTTCAACGTCTGAGAGATCCGCTCCCACCTCCCTTGGGGCCGCCGCGCCGGGGCGCTGCCCCGGACCCCGCGGGGGCTGTTCGCCCCTCGACCCGAACCAGCGCAAGCGCTGGACTCGTGATGGAAGAACTGCGCGATGCGCAGTTCTTCCAACGGCCCGGGATAGCGTTGCCAGTTGAAAGGTCAGCGCGGCTGTCTTGGTCGGCAGGGTCGCCCTTGGTCTTGCCTCGGCCTGTTCGATGAACTGCGCATCGCGCAGTTCATCGACCCTGGGTCCAGCGCTTGCGCTGGTCCGGGTCCAGGGGTGGACAACCCCTGGTGGGGCCTGGGGCAACGCCCCAGCGAAGCGGCACCACGGGACGTCGAGGACGTGCGCTTTATGCTTCCAGCGAGCGGGCTCGCCGGCATGGCGCCTGCTCGAAAGGGGAGGTGCGCCATGAAGAAGGGTCTCGCGTGTGTGTTCGCGGCGATTTCGCTCTTGTTCGTGCTGCCCGTGTCGGCGGCGGAGGATGCGTCGGAGAACGCGGAGCTCGCGGAGGACGTGCAGGATCTCGTCGTGCAACCGGCGCGGCGGATCTGCCTCCAGCCGATCGTGAGCGGGCCGTGTCGCGCGGCCTTCCGCCGGTATGCCTTCAACAGCGCCGTTGGTCGGTGCGTGCCTTTCATGTACGGCGGCTGCCAGGGGAACATGAACAACTTCGAGTCCATGCGCCTCTGCCAGCGCACCTGCAATCGCCCCCCGTTCCGGTGGTGAGGTGAGCAAGGCGCGGGGGCCTTCCAGACCCCCGCGCCTTCGCATGGATGTTTACTTCGGCCCGTCCAGCGTGCAGAAGCCGTTCAGGCAGATGTTGTCCGGGTTGCAGCAATCGGCCGCCGTCGTGCACTTGTCGCCCTCGTTCGAGCACATGCCGTTCGGGGGCGTGTCGCCGCAGACGAGCGCGCCGCTGCCCATCGGATCGGGCGAGCAGTAGCCATTGCAGCATTGATCGCCGGACTCGCAGCCGGCGCCGTCGGCGCGGCAGGGCTCCTGCACCCAGAAGCCGCGCGCATTGCCGGCGAGCAGCTCCTGCGCGGGCAGGTAAAATGCCGGGTGGCTCCCGTCCACGCCCGCCGGCGAGTTCAGGTCCACGGCCGCGACCCAGAGCTTCTTCGGCGTGATGTTCGTGAAGAGGTTGACGCCGCGCGGATCGCTGCAGAACGGCGGGATCGCCGCGACGTTGCCATACATGCGGCGGCTCGTGAAGACGACCCAGGCATACCCGCCCGACCCAATCGGGTTCACCGTCGGCTCGTAGTTCAGGTTCAGGTCATCGCCGTGATCCGCGTTCATGCCCCCGACCTGCGCGCCGTCGCCCGTGCAGGTCATCGCCATGGGCTGGCCGAGCTTCGGCAGGTACACGTTGCCCGCGGCGTCCTTACCATTGAGCTGGTCGAGCGGGACGGGCGCGCTGCCGTCGTCGCGGACCATCGCGATGTGGGCCTTGGCGCCCTTGCGCGTGCGTAGATCGCCGAGGTTGTTGCCGTCGACGCCCGCCGCGGTCTGCTGATGATACACGACGGTCTTGCCGTCCGGGAAAAACGCCGGCCAGCCGGGCCGCGTCTCCGCCGGTTGTCCCGTGTTGTCCACGACGACGAGCGGGTTCGCGAAGGCGTTCGTCGCCGCATCGAAATCCATCAAGACGAGCTTCTGCTTCGGGTTCGTGATGGACGCGCTCACCATCGGATTGAACACGACGCGCTTGCCGTCCGGCGAGAACGAGGGCGTGCCGACGTTGGTCGAGACCCCGTTCAGCCCCGAAATCGGCTGGACGGTGCCATTGGCGAGCGAGACGAGCTGACCCGCCGTCGTGAGCGCCAGCTCGCCGTCCGGCGTGATGCCCGGGAAGGAGCTGCCATTCGGGAGCGACTTCTCGGTCACCATGTCCGGCGCGATATCGTAGGCCCACGGGATGCCGCCGCCATTCGACGTCGCGACGAGGCGCGAGCCATCCGCCGCGACGGAATGGCAGACGCGGCACTCCGCCTCCGAGCCGCTCTTGCCCGCCGTGAGCTTGGGCGCCGTGTCGCCGACCTTGATCGAGAGCACCGCGCCGCCGAACATGCCGTCGCCGCCCACGGCGCCGCCCAGGTTCTTCGCGAGCTTCGTGCCATACGAGATGTAATAAATGGCGCCCGAGAGCCGCCCCGGCGCGACGGTCCACGTCTCCTCGATCGGCCCGTACGCGACCTCGCCCTTCGCCACCGTCAGCCGCACGACGAGCTGATCGGGCGAGCCGTCGAGCGTCTTTCCGCCGGCCGTATTCGTGGCCATGGCCCAGACGTCCTGCGGGATCGGGTGGCGAATGAAGGCACCTCCCGTCTGCGCGAGGATTTGCGGTTTTGCGAAGGTACCCTTCCACGAGAACGAGCCGCTCGTGGTCGAGAGCTCGATCTTGATGGCGTCGACGCCGCCGAGCGTCGAATCCCACTGGAGCAGCGGCGCCGTCATGCCGCGCGGCCAGACCGTGCGGTCGTACGGATAGAGGAATTTCAGCCCCTCGGCCTGCCCATTGCTGGTCGGCGCGTCGAGCGCGGCGATCACGACGGGATTGTCGACGCCGACGCCGAGGCCCTCGCCGCCGACGCCGCCGACGCCGCCGCCCTCCGTGAGCTGGGGGATCGTCGTGGCGATCTGGCCCTGCTGGGCGGGGTTGTTCGTGTCCGCCCCATTCTGTTGCGATGTGAGCTTGACCAGAAGATTACGCTCGAGGACCTGGCCGTTGAGGCCGGCCCGGACGCGGACGACGCCGCCGGCCGTGCCCTTCGGCGTGAACGTCGCCGTGCTCGTCTGGCCCGCCGTGATGCTTCCGATCTCGCCGCGATCGACGCTCCAGCCCGCGCTGATGGGGTTTCCGTCGAGGTACGAGGTGTACGTGACCGTCGGGGTATTTTGACCCGCAACGACCGTGATCTCCTGCGGCGCGCTCGGCAGGACGTCGAAGCCCTGCGTCTGGCTGCCGCCGGTGCCGCCCACGCCCGACGAGGAGCCGACGAAAATATCGCCGCCGTCCCCGCCGACGCCGCCGTTTCCCCCGCTGTTCGAGCCGCCGGTGCCGCTCGAGGAGGTGCCCCCTGGGAGCCCGGTGGAGCCGCCGCCCCCGCACGCAGCCGCGAGGACCGCCGTGCCGAGGGCCGATACGAGTACAATACCAAGGCGAGATCGATGCATCATAAAGGCAATGCTACAGGGGAGGAGAACGAGGTCGCAAGGGTGAAGGTCGTCCGCGTGCGCGGCACGGCGTTTGCCAAAGTGCGGCCGCATGAGCCATCAATCGGTCATTCTTGCCTTCTCGACCATGATCTTCCTGTCAGGGTGCCAGTTGTCGGCGCCCGGAGAGCGCGCCCTCTCCAATGATCAGTGCTTCACGCCGTCTTGCGAGACGGTCTGTCCGGCGGGTGAAACGTGCTCGTCCGATACGCCGAATGGCCTGTTCTTCCGGGGCGCCTCTCTCTTCGACGACATTTTCGGGGGCGCCCCGCGCGCGACCGCGGAAGGCGGGACGCAGGAGTTCATCGTCCATCGCGATTCGGAGGGCAAGCAGGCCTTCGCGCCCTTCGACGCCGAAGCATCTTCGCCGCTCGAGATCGCGGAGCTCGCAGCGCCGCGCGTCACGCTGCGCGGCGCCGCGGCGGGATCGGGCTTTTTGCGGATCCTCGACGTCGACACGGGCGCGCTGCACGATCGGATCGAGCTCGAGGTCCTCCCGATCGCGTCGGTGCGCCTCACCGAGACGCCGATGTCGTTCTTCGATCCCGAAGCCGCGGGCAAGTTCGATCTGGCGCTGTTCAAGGGGTCGAGCGTGCGCCTCGGCGTCGCGCTGCAGAGCGCCGACGGCGCGGGCCTCGTCGACGAAAGCATGACCGTGACGATCACGGGGGACGCGAAAGAGGAGGTCGCGGCGGTGCCGGAGTGGGACAAGCGTATCCTCACGGTGGGCGCGGCCGGGACCGTGAGCGCGAGCGTGGTCGCGGGGGCGGGCGCGCCGGTCTCCGTGACGATGCCCATCGTGGACGTGCTCGACGATATCGTCGCCGTGAAGAACACCGTCAGCGCGGACCTCGCGAAGCCGTTGCCCGTGGGCTCGGGGCGCAACGTGTGTTTCCGGGGCGTCTCGAACGGGCGCGCGGTGGCGGGCCTCTCCGGGTGGGTGATGTCGGGCGAAGGCTCGATCGAGGTGAATTACGCCGCCGAGGCGTGCGGGGTGGTCAAGGCGCTCGCGGCAGGAAAGGCGACGATTTTCGTGGAGGTCGGAGGCGCAAAGAAGAGCTTCCCCGTGACGATGGCCGTCGCGGCCAAGCGCGACGAGGCGCCGGCCGAAAAGGCGTCGGGCGAGGAAATCGTCGGCCTCACGCCCGGCGAGCGCGCGCGTCACTGAGCGGATTCGAGAAGGTGCGTCCCGGCCAGGGCCTCAAGGCATGGCCGGGACGACCGCGCAATGGCCGGCCACGCAATCGGCCTTCCATTCGGACGGATGAACAGGGGCGCAGGGCGGGCATGCAGACTCGGGCGGGCAGACGAGATCGAAGAGCGCCTGGAGGGAGCTCGACGCGATCGCGACGAGGTCGGGCACGCCCCCCACGCAAGGCTCGCAGCAGCTCGAGCCGAACCGGAGCGTGCAATCGGCGGCGGTCGTGCATTCGCTGAACGCGTGCTCTGCGACGTCGGCCTCCGCGCAGCCCCCGGCCTCGCAATACGCGAAGAGGCCGGGGTTCGGCGCGCCCGCGCAGGCGGGGCAGGCCGAGGGCTCTGGACAAACGAAGGTGTTGTATTCGTCGACCTGATCGACGTGCACGGGCTCGACGTCGGCGAGCGTGGGCTCGCTGCACGTGCCGCAGCAGGTATTCTTGACGAGGGTACACTGACCCGGTCCGCTGCAGGCGCCGAAATTCGGAGCGCCGCCCGCGCCGCCCGCGCCGCCGCTGCCACCGCTGCCGCCGTTTCCGCCGTTTCCGCCGTCGACCTCGCTCCCGCAGGCCGCGGGGAGCGTGGTCACGAGGAAGGCCGAAACGAGAAGGATTCCCCAATTCGATCGAGGTCGAAGCATGAAGGCCAGCCTACGAACGGGCGCTTCCCCGAGGCAAGGGAGAAGTGCGCGCGGGATGTCCTTCCTGGATCCGTCTCGCGGCTCCGTCGTGGTAGGATGCCAGATCCCGGCGCGCGGGCTCGACCGGCGGCCGAGGAGAGGGTAGTCCTCGTCTGGCATGAAGCAGGGGCATCAGCAGCAGCGGTACCGCGTCCTCGATCGCCTCGCGTCCGGCGGCATGGCCGAGGTGTTCCTCGCGGAGAGCGCGGGGATCGAGGGATTCAAGAAGCGGGTGGCGATCAAGAAGGTCTTGCCCCACCTCTCGGAGAAGAAGCGCTTCATCGCGATGTTCCTCGACGAGGCGCGCCTCTCGGCGAACCTCACGCATTCGAATGTCGCCCAGGTATTCGACATCGGCGTCGGCGATAACGCGTACTTCATCGTGATGGAGTACGTCGATGGCTCGGACCTGAAAGCCGTCATCGAATACCTCCGCAAGATGAAGCGGCCCTTCCCGGTGGAGGTCGCCGTCCACATCGCCGAGAGGATCTGCGAGGGGCTCGCCTACGCGCACGAGGCGAAAAACCCCGAGGGCCAGCCGCTCCGCATCGTGCACCGCGACGTCTCGCCAGCAAACGTGCTCATCACGAAATACGGCGAGATCAAGATCGTCGATTTCGGGCTCGCGAAAGCGACGAGCCAGCTCGAGAAGAGCGAGCCCGGCATCGTGAAAGGAAAGTTCGGCTACCTCTCGCCCGAGGCGACACAAGGGCTCGAGGTCGACGTGCGCACGGACGTGTTCGCCGTGGGGATCATCCTGTGGGAGATCCTCGCGCAAAAGCGGCTCTTCCACGGCGACAACGATCTGCAGACGGTGATGCGGGTGCGCGAAGCCGTCGTGCCGCCGCTCGCGCAGCTCAACAAGGACGTGCCGCCGGAGCTCGAGAAGATCATCCACCGCGCGCTCGCCCGCGATCCGGAGAAGCGCTACCCGAGCGCGCGCGAGCTCGGCCGCGCCCTGAACGGCTTTTTGTTCAAGTTCGGAAGGCCCGTCGGCGCGCACGACGTCGCCGAGCTCGTGAGCGGGACCGTTGCGCTGCGTAAAACCACGGCCCAGGAAATAGACACGACGCTGCACAAGCTGATCGAAGCGGCGCAGCTCGAGTTCAACTCGCTGCAAGACGACCCGCGGTCCGGCGCGCCGAGGGAGAAGTCGAAGCCGGAGATCAACGCAGAGGCGCCGCCCGCCGAAGAGCGGCCGCGCGGGCGCGTGTCGCACTTCGAAGACATCGGCAAATGGGCCGAGGAAATGGAGCTCGCGCCGCTGAGCAGCGAGGCGCGCTCGGCGCTGCTCGGTCCCGCGTCGGCGAGGAGCGAACCCGAGCCGGAGAGCAAGCCGGTCCCGAGCAAGCCAGCCGAGAACACGGCCGTCGAGAACAAAGCAGCCGAGAGCACGGAGGCCGAGAACAAAGCGGCCGAGAGCACGGCCGCCGAGAGCAAAGGCGCCGAGAGCTTGAAGGCCGAGAGCAAAGGCGCCGAGAGCTTGAAGGCCGAGAGCCTGCCGGCCGAGACGGTCAAGGCGACGCCGCAAGCCAAGGCGGAAGATGGCGCGCCGGTCGAGAGCCAGAAGGCCGAGAGCCTGCCAGCCGAGACGGTCAAGGCGACGCCGCAAGCCAAGGCGGACGAAGGCGCGGTCATCAGCGAGCCGGCCGAGACGGTCAAGGAGACGCCGCAGGCCAAGGCCGAGGAGAGCGCCATCGAGAGCGCGCCGGTCGCGACGAGGACGCCGTCGCCCACGAAGGAGCAGGACGCCGCGGGCAAATCCGGCAAGGCAGGGAAGGCGAGCGCGAAGGGGAAGAAGCGCGCCGAGGCGAAGCTCAGCAAGGAGAGCACGGCCGCGGTCGCGAAGAAGGCGCACATCACGAAGCCAGCACCCGCGGCCGCGAGCAGCAACGTGATGTGGATCTACGTCGCCGCGGCGGTTCTCCTGCTCGCGGCGAGCGCGTACTACGGCGGGTTGTTCGGGCCCTGAGCGCGCTTGGTCGGGGCGCGGGGCTTCGGCCTCGCGCGGCCAGGCACACCTTGCCGACCGATCGGCGGGACCTCGACGGCCACCGTGAGCCGCTGATCGCCGCGCCAAACCTCGCCCGTGATCACCTTCGCGCCGTGCTTGAGCGCGCCCGCGACCGCGCCGATGACCATGCCCACCGAGGTCGCCGGCGCGCCGCCGATCCGCGTGAGCACGTCGCCGTCGCGAAGGCCCGCGCCGAAGCCGCCCACGCCCTGGAGCGCGATGCCCGCGGGCCTCGGTCCGCTCGCGGGCACGGGCACGCCCGACGGGATGACGCCGCTCTGCACCGCGCGCGCCACGACGTCGGCGCGAACATGAATGCCGCCGCGCGGCGCGGGGGTTCGTACGGACGAACCTTTCCTCGCGGGGGCGCGCGTCCTCGCGGGGGCGCGCGTGTCGCTCGGCGGCTCGGCGGGTGCCGGAAGCACGTCGAGGCCGGGTACGTGCGGGAGATCGAGTCCGAGATCGAGTGCGTCGGGGCCGTGCGCGGGGGCGCCCGTCTCCTCGGCGTTTCGCCAGGCGAACGCGCGATCGAGTGCGTCGGCGAGCTGCGCGCCGAGCGAAGAGGCGCCGCGGTCGACGAGCGTGCGTGTCGCGAAAGGAAGGGTGACGAGCGGAAGGACGATGAGGATCGCGGCGAGCAAGCGAACGAGGTCCGTTCGCCGCTCACCGCGGACGTTCGATGAAGAGAGCGGACTAGCTCCCTTCCTCGTCGTCATCCTCGTCATCATCCTCTTCGTCGAGCTGCTCCTCGAGCTTGCGGAGCGCTTCGTCCTGCTCGTTGAGGGCCGGCGCAGCGCGGCCCTCCTGGAGGGCCTTCTGCCGCGCCTTCTCGGCGGCGGCGCGTGCCTGCGCGACCTTCTGCATGACGGCCGGCTTCGGCGCCATGAGCAGCGTCATCGTGCGCTGCTCCATGACGGGACGCACCTCGACGTTCGCCAGCTCGTCGCACTGCTGCACGATCCAGTCGAGCTGCTCCTGCGCCTTCTCGGGATGCGTGATCTCGCGACCGCGGAAGCGCACGGTGAACTTGACCTTGTGGCCGGCCTCGATGAAGCGCAGCGCAGCGCGCGTCTTGAACTGGAGGTCGTGATCGTCCGTCTTCGGGCGGAGCTTGATTTCCTTGATCTCGACCACGCTCTGCTTGCGCTTCGCCTCGCGCGCCTTCTTCTTCTCGTCGTACTTGTACTTGCCGAAGTCGAGGATCTTGCAGACGGGCGGATCGGCCTTGGGATTGACCTCCACCAGATCGAGGCCTCGCTCCTGGGCGCGCCGCAGGGCCTCGTGGGTCGGCATGATGCCGAGCATCTCGCCCTCTTCCCCGATGACCCGGATTTCCGGAACCCGGATTCGCTGATTGATTCGGATCTGCGGTCCTCGTTGGGCCTGTCGAGGGTCGAAGCGTCGCATGCTCATGTGTGGTCTCGCTGTCTCCTTGCTTGTGATCTACTGACAATCCACGGTCAGCCGCGCTTGCCCGTCGGGATGACGGGTGCAGGGCCTACACAATCTCGCCCGGATGGTCCCCGTTATCAACGGGCGGAAGCTGCCTCCGGGCCCGAAGTCACGCCCAGCGCTCGTTCTCCACCGGGGAAGGTCGACCGGGAGGGCGAACGCGTGGGCCGGGAGGGGCAGGGGGCGCGGAGGCGCGGCGGCACGGGACTTCGTGCCGCGCTCGGCGCTCTCCGCTTGGTCCGGGGCGGCGGCGCGTTCTGCGTGCGCGAGCGGCCTTTGCACGCCCAACGTCATGTGCACGACGTGAGCCGCTCGCTCGGCGTGCGCCGCGGTTCCGTTCTGACTGACCCCAAAGGTCCTCACGAGGACGGGCAGGTGACATCCGCCCGGAGGCGGGAACCTGCGGAAAGGTCCTCGTGCCGAAACTTTGTAGGCGCGGCCGGGTTCGAACCGGCGACCCCTACCGTGTCAAGGTAGTGCTCTACCACTGAGCTACGCGCCTGTACCGCTTCCTCCGCCGCCCGCCGATGTGCGGTGCGTCGAGGGAGGCGCATCGGTACCAGGCCCTTGCGACCTGGTCAAGAAAAAAAACGAAAGGCAGGGTTCGGGAGGGGGGGCCGGGCGGTGAGGGCCGGGGAGGGGCCGACCATTTGTTCCAGGGTCTCCGGCCGTTCCTTGCGTGGAACCTCGATCGTGGGTATGGACGGCCGCTTTCCGAATGATCGGGGGCTCGCATTCGGGGAGCCGAGCTTCGTCCCCGTGGAGGTTACCGCCTCGTGACCACGCTGTTTTTGTCTCAGCCGACCACCGTCTCCCCGGGCCAGGGCGCGCCGCCCGCGCCCGCCCCTGCCCAGCCCTCCCAGGGCGCTCCCACGCAGACGCCCGAGGGCGGAGGCGGCGGCGGGCAGCCCTTCGGCGGGATGACGATCCTCTTCTTCCTGCTCCCGCTTCTCTTCGTCTTCCTGATGACGCGGAACCAGTCGAAGAAGCAGAAGGAGCTCGAGGCAGCCTTGAAGCCGGGCGACAAGGTCGTCACCCAGGCGGGGCTCATCGGCAAGCTCATCGAGGTCGGGGACAGGACCGTCAAGCTGGAGATCGCGCCCGGCGTGAACGTGCAGGTCCTGAAGGCGGCCATCCAGGGCGTGGACGGCGAGCCGAAGCCCGCCGCCGAGGCGAAGGACAAGGCGCAGGAAAAGAAAGCGTAGCGCGCGCGCTTCGGCTAAGAAGGGCTCGCGACCGCCCCCCCGAGTCGACCCTCCCATGATCTACAACATCCTCCAGTACGCATTCGCCGGCCTCGGCGCGCTGTCCCTCGCGCTCGGCGCGTGGCAGAGGTCGAAGCGCGGCGTCTTCGTCATGTCGGCGATCGCGTCGTTCTGCACCGCGATCGCCGCGCACTACCACGTGTTCTGGGCGACCGCGACCTTCGGGCTTTGCGTCCCGTGGGCGCTCCTCTGCGCGCTGCCCACCATCGATCTCTCCTGGCGCACCAAGACCGGGTTCGTCCTGTTCCTCGCGCTCGGATCGTGGCTCTGCATCTACCCGACGTACGCCGACGAGCGGTACGGCCGCATCGATCGCTCGGGTCTCGGGCCCGAGGAGCGCGCGAAGGTCGAAGAGGACGCGCGCGTGGGCAACCGCGGCGTGCGCGAGTGGCTGCTCTCGAACATCGAGTTCCGCCTCGTGCGCGGCCTCGATCTGAAGGGCGGCCTCAGGCTCGTCTACACGGTCGACGTCGACGAGGCGATCAAGGACAAGCGCGATCGATACTACGACGAGGTTCGCCAGTCGCTCGCGCGCTCCTACGGGTTCGTCGGGGCGGAGCAACAGGCGTCGGTCGACGATCTGAAGAAGCTCATCGGCAAGGTTCGCGTCGAGAAGTCGCGCGAGAACGCGGGCACGCTCTTCATCCACTTCGAGGACACGGCGGACGCGGACAAGGTGAACGACGAGTTCATGCGTCCGTTCCAGGAGATGCAGCGGCAGTTCTCGTCGGATCGGAAGCGGGTCACGCTGCGGATCAAGGGCGACGTCGAGAGCCAGATCCGCGAAAAGGCCGTGGCGCAGGCGAAGGAGACGGTGCTCCGCCGCGTCGACAGCATGGGCCTCAAGGAGGCCGGCGTCACCACGCGCGACGAGGACATCATCATCGAGATCCCCGGCGACAACGACCAGACGTTCGCCGAGATCCGCGAGATCGTCAGCCAGACGGCGCGCCTCGAGTTCAAGCTTCTCGATGACGAGGTGAACTTCTTCGAGGCCGAGGTCCGCAACCCCAAGAACAAGGAAGTGAAGGGGCTGCGCTTCCAGCAGGAGCAGGTCTCGGTCGGCCCCAGCAAGCAGAAGGTCAACACCTACGCGGTCCTCGAGCACATGGAGGGCGAGGACATGCGGCAGGCGCTCGCGCGGCTCCGCGAGTGGACCTCGACGCTGTCGGTGCCAGACGATCACGAGATCGGGTTCGGCAAGTACCAGTCGTACGACGAGGAGAAGGGCACGGTCGAGGACGTCGGCTGGCGGACCTACTACCTCTTCAGCAAGGCCGAGATCACCGGCGACATGGTGAGCGACGCGCAAGCGATGCCGGATCCGAGTGATCGAGGTCTCGGCGGCTGGCTCGTGCAGATGAAGATGACGAGCGTCGGCGGCGATCGCTTCGAGGACATCACCGCGAAGAACATCAAGCGCCGCTTCGCGATCATCCTCGACGAGAAGGTCGAGAGCGCGCCCGTCATCCAGACGAAGATCCCGGGCGGTGTCGCGACGATCACGATGGGCTCGGCGAACGTGGATCAGCAGATCACGGACGCGCGCAAGCTCGAGCTCGTGCTGCGCTCGGGCGCGCTGCCCGCGCCGATCTCGCCCTCGAACGAGCAGCGCATCGGTCCGTCGCTCGGTCAGGACGCGATCGTGCAGGGCGCGAAGGGCGGCCTCGCCGGCGTCATCCTCGTGCTCCTGTTCATGCAGGTCTATTACAGCCGCGCGGGCGCGATCGCGAACATCGCCGTGCTCTTCAACATGGTGCTCCAGGTGGCGATCCTCGCGATGTTCGGCGCGTCGATGACGCTGCCCGGGATCGCGGGCCTCGTGCTCACGGTCGGCATCGCGGTCGACGCGAACGTGCTCATCAACGAGCGCATCCGCGAGGAGCTGCGGCAGGGCAAGAGCCCGCGGGCGGCGGTGGACGTGGGCTACGACAAGGCCTTCAGCGCCATCCTCGACGGGCACGTGACCACGCTGATCTCGGGCCTCATCCTCGCGCAGTACGGTTCGGGTCCCATCAAGGGCTTCGCCGTGACGCTCATCGTGGGCATCGCGGTCAGCCTGTTCACCGGCGTCGTCTGCACTCGGCTCATGTTCGATTGGGCCGTGCGGGGCCGCAAGGTCAAGAAGCTCTACCTCGGCTGAGGCGCGGCACATGGAATTCATCAAGCCTGGGCAACAGTTCGACTTCATGGGCAAGCGCTGGCTGTTCATCGGCCTCAGCGCGCTGCTCCTGCTCGCGTCGATCGTCACCTTCTTCAAGCCGGGACCCCATCTCGGCACCGACTTCAAGGGCGGCACGGAGCTCGAGGTCGCCTTCCTCAAGTCGACCGAGGCCGGTGACATCCGCGCGGCCGTCGAGTCACTCGGCTTCGCCGCGCCGGACGTCATCCGCGTGAAGGACAGCGGCGCCGAAGACACGCACCGCTTCCTGATCCGCGTGCAGGAGGTCAGCGCGCTCGGGGAGGACCAGAAAGAGGCGCTCCGCCAGAAGCTCTGCGTGCTGCCCGAGGGCACGGCGCCGAGCGCGGAGTACGAGGCGCGCTGCCCCGCGAACGCGCGCGCCAGCGAGATCAAGTTCAGCCCCGGCGGCGACAAGGTCACGATGCGGTACGAGGCCGAGCCCGACCTCGCGGCCATCCGGGCGCAGCTCACGGGCATCCCCGGCGTGGAGCTCCGCGCGGGCGAGAACAACCCCGTGGTCGTGAGCGCGCGTGACCACAAGGTCGAGGCGCAGCTCAAGTCGCGCGGCGATCAGCTCCTCGACGGCCTGCGCAGCAAGCTCGGCGCCGACGTCGTGCCCGAGCGCGCGCTGCGCGTCGAGTGGATCGGCCCGAAGGCGGGCGCGCAGCTCCGCGACGCGGCCATCCGCAGCATCGCGATCGCGATCGTGTTCATCATGGCCTACATCGCGTTCCGGTTCGATCTCCGGTTCGCGCCGGGCGGCATCCTCGCCCTCGTGCACGACGTCGGCATCGCGCTCGGCGCCATGATCATCACGCACCGCGAGATCACGCTCTCCACGGTCGCCGCGATGCTCACGATCGTCGGGTACTCGATCACGGACACGGTCGTCGTGTACGACCGTATCCGCGAGAACCTGACGAAGCACCGGAACATATCGTTCGCGGCGATCATCAACCTGTCGATCTCCGAGATGCTCGGACGCACGATCATCACGTCCGGCGTGACGGCGCTCTCGATGGTGTGCTTCCTCGTGTGGGGCACCGGCGTCATCAAGGATTTCGCCTTCGCCCTGCTCATCGGCATCCTGGTCGGCACGTACTCGTCGATCTACGTGGCCGCGCCGTTCACCGAGTGGATCGACCGCAGGTTCTTCGGCGGCCAAGCGACGGCCCAGAAGAAGATCACCCGCACGAAGGCCGTCAAGCGCGCCGACGCCGTGGTCTAGACCTCGCCCTACCCGCGAACCCACGACGCCCCGCGGTGCGCACCACCGCGGGGCGTTTCGTTTTTCCAGGAACCAACGCGCCAGAAAGGAAGGTTTTCCGACCGGCATGGACTCCGGACGGGGGCTGCGCTACGCGTGGGCCCCACGGATGTTGAGCGAGGCCGCGTGGGAACAGGCGACGGATCCCGAGGCTCGAAGCCTCCTCCTTCCGTCCGCCGCGGCGAACCCGGAGCGCGAAGGTGCCATCCGTGATCCGGGCGAGGCGTCCGTCGAGGCGCTGGAGCTCTCGCGGGCGCTCGGGCTGTCGATCACGGTCGCCGACGCCCTGTTCCGTGCGGGTCGTCGCGCCGACGCCGAGACGCGCCTCTTCCTCGATCCGCGCCTCGCCCACCTCACGCCGCCCGACGCGATGGCCGATCGCGAACTCAGCGCCGACCGCCTCGCGCGGGCGATCCGCGCGCACGAAAAAATCGCGGTCTTCGGGGACTACGACTGCGACGGGATCACGTCGTGCGCGATCGTGACCGAGGTGCTGCGCGCGCTCGGCGGCGACGTCGTGCCGCTGCTCGCGACACGCAAGGACGGCAGCTACGGCTTCAACGCGAAGGCGCTCGAGCGCGTGCGGAAGACGGGCGCGACGCTGCTCGTCACGTGCGACTGCGGATCGAGTGATCACGATCGGCTCGCGACGGCGCGGAGCTACGGCATCGAGACGCTGGTGATCGATCATCACCTCGTGCCCGCGGAGCCCTTGCCCGCGATCGCGTTCTTGAATCCGCATCGGCCCGAGTGCGGCTTCCCGTTCAAGGGGCTCGCTTCGTGTGGGCTCGCGCTCTCGCTCGGCGCGGCGGTGCGTCGGGCGCTCGGCGCGAACCTCGACATGCGGCAGTGGCTCGATCTCGTGGCGATCGGGACCGTGGCCGACGTCGCGCCGCTCGTCGGCGACAACCGCGCGCTCGTGCGGGCGGGGCTCGCGGTGCTCAGCCAGGGTGCGCGTCCGGGCCTCAGGGCCCTGGCCGAGCTCGCGCGGCTGGATCTCGGGCACGGCGTGAGCGCGGACGACATCGCGTTCCGCATCGCGCCGCGCCTCAACGCGCCGGGCCGACTCGAGGATCCGGATCTCTCGCTCGCGCTCCTGCTCGAGCGGGACAGCATGCGCGCGGCCGGGATCGCGGCGACGATCGAGCAGCTCACGGCGCAGCGGCGCGCGATCCAGGAGGAGATGATCGGGCAGGCGCTGCGCGAGATCGAGGCGAACGGGTGGGCGAAGGAGCCGGCCATCGTGCTCGCGCGCGATGGGTGGCATCCGGGGATCGTGGGGATCGTGGCGGGCCGCGTGGCGTCGAAGTACGGCAAGCCCACGATCGTCGTGGCGCTCGACGGCGGATCGGGCCGCGGATCGGTGCGTGGGCCGGCGGGTTTTCCGCTGCACGACGCGCTCGTGCTCTCGCGCGCCGGGCTCGTCGGGTTCGGCGGGCATCAGGCCGCGGCGGGCGTCGAGGTGCGCGCGGATCGGGTCGAGGCCCTGCGCGTGCTCTGGTGCGACGCGGCGATCGCGCTCGGCGCGATGAAGTTTGGCCCGCTCGAAGGCGAGGCGGACGTGCGCCTCGACGATCGGGACGAGCCGGCCGTGGTGGCGCGTGATCTCGAGCGGCTCGAGCCTTGCGGGCAGGGCAACCGCGCGCCGCGGGTCCTCGTGCGTGGGGCGCCGGTGCGCGTGTCGCGCATGATCAAGGGCCACTTGAAGCTCGAGATCGCGCTCAAGCGGCACGTGATCGGCGCCTTCGGCTACGAGCTCGGGAGCCTCTCGCGTGGCCTCGCGGGCGGGCGCGTGGACATCGTGGGGCGGCTCCGGCGCGACACGTTCCGGGGCGGCAGCGCGGTCGAGATCCGCATCGATCGCGTGGAGCGAACGAGCTAGGAGGGATGACCGTGAGCGCTCCGATCATCCGGTTCCACGACGTACGCAAGGCGTTTGGCCCGAAGGTCATCTATCGCGGCCTGAACCTCGAGGTCTTCCCGGGCGAGACGCTCACCGTCATCGGCGGATCGGGCGTGGGCAAGAGCGTGATGCTCAAGCTCTTGATCCGCCTGCTCGAAGCCGACGGTGGGTCGATCACGTTCCACGGCGAGGACATCACGCAGATGAAGGAGGCGAAGGCGCGCCTCATCCGCCGTCGGATCGCGATGCTGTTCCAGGGCGCGGCGCTCTTCGACTCGATCTCCGTGGGTGAGAACGTCGCGTATGGGCTCCACGAGCACTATCGCGACGAGATGACCGAGTCGCAGATCGCCGAGCGTGTCGACTGGGCGCTCTCGCTCGTGGGTTTGCCGGGCATCGAGGCGATGCGGCCCTCGGATCTCTCGGGCGGCATGAAGAAGCGCGTCGGGCTCGCGCGGGCGATCGCGGTCCAGCCCGAGGTTTTGCTCTACGACGAACCGACGACCGGCCTCGACCCGATCAACACCGAGCGCATCAACCACCTGATTCGTGGGCTCAAGAAGGCGCTCGACGTGACGAGCATCGTGGTGACGCACGACATGAAGAGCGCGTTCACGATTTCCGACCGCATGGCCATGGTGCAGGCGGGCGAGATCATCCTGTCCGGCCGGGTGGAGGACTTCCAGCGCTCGACGGACCCGCGGGTGAAGAACTTCATCAACGGCATCGCCCCGGTCAACGAGGACGTCGAGACGCTCCTCCGCGCGTGACGACGGGCGCGTCTTCGCGCATGATGGGGGGCGTGGCGGCACAGCTTGGCTATGCCAAGCGACGCCCCCACTGTCGAACAGGGAGCAGATGAACAGGTCGCGCGACGTCAAGGTCGGGCTCTTCGTGCTGGCGGGGCTGCTCTTCTCCGCGCTCGTGATCTTCTTGATCGGCGATGAGCGACGCTTCTTCAGCTCGTCGGTGAAGTTCACGACGACGTTCTCCGACGTGCAGGGCCTCAAGCCCGGCGCGCCGGTGCGTATGGGCGGCATCGACATCGGCAACGTGAAGAAGGTCGGGTATCGGCCGGGTCAGGCGGAGGCCGTCGTCTACGTCGAGCTCGACGTCGTGAAGGCCGAAGCGGAGCGCATCCGCAAGGACAGCATCGCGCGCGTCGCGGCGAAGGGCCTGCTCGGCGACAAGATGATCGAGATCTCGAAAGGCAAGTCGCCGGAGGCCGTGCCGCCGGGCGGCGAGATCTTGAGCGAGGAGCCCACGGATCTGATGGGCATCGCGCAGGGCATGACGTCGAAGGCCGATGCGGCGCTCGGCAACATCTCGAAGATGAGCGAGAGCCTCGCGGACGAACGGCTGCACCAGGATCTGCGCGGCAGCGTGGCGTCGGTGAACAAGCTGCTCAAGGACGTGTCCGAGGGCGAGGGGTACCCGAGGAAGTTCCTGACGGACAAAGAGGAAGCCGAGCGGATCTCGCGCACGCTGCAGAACCTCGACCGGGCGGCCTCGGAGCTCGCGCTCACGCTGGCCGAGGTGCGCGGCGTGGTGACGCGCGTGAAGTCGGGTCCCGGCTTCGCGCACGAGGTGATCTACGGCGACGGCCCGCAGAAGGAGATCGCGCAGTTCGGCGCGGCGGCGGGCGAGGTCGCGAGCACGCTGAAGGGCATCCGCGAGAGCGACAGCTTCGCGCACGACGTCCTCTACGGCGGCAAGGGCAACGGCGCCGAGGCCCTGGCCAACGTCACGGCGATGACCGCGGATCTGCGGGCCATCGTCGCCGACGTGCGCAAGGGCAAGGGCACCGTGGGCGCGCTGCTCGTCGATCCCTCGATTTACGAGGACGTCAAAGCGATCGTCGGCAACGTGAGCCGCAACGACATTCTCCGCGCGCTCGTGCGGTACTCGATCAAGCACGACGAGAAGAAGCCGGGCGTCGAGGTGACGCCGGGCAAAGAAGAGTCGGCAGCGCAGAACAAGTAAATAAGCGCTTCATGAAGCGGCCCGCGCGGCGCCCTTCGTGGGCAGGGCCGCGCGGAGGCGCGCGACGCCTTCGTGGATCTCGCGCTCGTCGAGCGCGGCGAAGCCGGCCCGGAAGAAGGGGCGCGAGCGGCCGTCGAAGGCGTACCTCCGCGCGGGGTGAATCACGACGCCACGATCGAGGGCGCGCGCGGCCCAGGTGTCGACGTCGATTCCCGGCGCGACGCGGACCCACATGGCCATGCCGCCGGGCGGTGGGGCGAGCTCGACAGCGTCGCCGAGGTGTTTCCGTAGCGCGTCCGTGAGGACGTCGCGCCGCGCCTGGTAGATGCGGCGCATGCGGCGCGCGTGGCGCTGCACCTCGCCGTCTTCGAGCAGCTCCGCCACGGCGCGTTCGAGCGCGAGATCGCCCTGTCGATCGACGAATGTGCGGATCGCGGCGAGGCGCTCCACGAGCGGCGCGGGCGCGACGACGAAGCCGATGCGCAGGCCCGGCGCGAGGATTTTCGACAGCGTGCCGATGTAGATGACCACGCCCGCTCGATCGGCGCTCGCGAGCGGCAAGACCGGGCGGCCGTCGTAGTGGAACTCGTGATCGTAGTCGTCTTCGAGGATCGCGATGCGGTGCGCGCGCGCGAGGTCGAGGAGGCGGATGCGGCGCGCGGGCGAGAGCAAAGCCGTCGACGGGTACTGGTGATGCGGCGTGACGTAGACGGCGCGCACGGACTCGCGGGCGACGAGCGCGGCGAGGGCGTCGACCGAGAGCCCCTCCGCGTCGACGGGAAGCGGCACGAGGCGCGCGCCTGTCTGCGCGAGCGCTTCCCATGCGGGGTGGTATCCGAGCGCCTCCACCGCGACCACGTCACCGGGCCGGAGTAGCGCGCGCGCAGAGAGATCGAGCGCCATCTGGCTGCCACGCGTGACCAGCACGTCCTCCGCCGACGCGCCGAGGCCTCGCACGGCCGCGAGCATGTCCGCGAGCGCCGCGCGAAGCCGCTCGTCCCCGCGTGCATCGCCGTACTCGAAGACCCGCCGCGCCGAGTTGCGGAGCACGCGCCGGTACGCGCGCGCGAGGACCTCCGTGGGCAAGAGCCGCAGATCCGGCATGCCCCCCGAGAACACGATCGCGCCCGGCGGGACCTCGTGCGTGAAGCTCGCCGCAGAGACACGCGCCGGGAGATCGAAGCCCGCGCGCGCAGCGATCGTGCCGAGCGTGGTGGCCGAGGCGCGGCGCCGCGGGACGTCGGGCATCGTGGTGGAGACATAGGTCATCGTCGCGCTGCGGGTCTCGACCCAGCCTTGCGAGGCGAGCTCGCGGTACGCCGCGACGACGGTGTTGCGATGGACGCCGAGCGATCGCGCGAGCGCGCGGCTGCCGGGGAGCGCGGCGCCGGGCCGAAGTCGGCCGCGGCGGATGTCCTCGATCAGGGCGCGCGTGATCTGCACGAAGAGCGGGACGTCGGGAGAGGGCTCCAGGGCGAGCTCGAAGGGATATGCGCGCACCCGACTGGTCTACCCGATTTCTCGGAACTGGTCCTTCTCGGGGTACCAGCTCCGGCCCACCTTCCGGCCATGCGTAGGGAGATCTTCCGGATGGATCGTGCGAGCGCGGTCGCGCTCCTCGCGCGCGCGCCCGTAGTGCACCTCGGCGCGACGACGCCCGACGGCGAGCCCGTGCTGCGCGTCGTGCACGGCGTCGTCGTGGGTGATCACGTGCTCTTTCACGGCGCGCCCGTGGGCGAGAAGATGGACGTCATCGGCAGGCGCGCCGTGGTCTCGGCGGAGGAGATCGTCGCCTCGATCCCGAGCTACTTCGTCGATCCGGAGCGCGCGTGTCCGGCCACCACGCTCTACCGGAGCGTGCAGGTGCACGGGACGATCGAGCGCATCGAGGCGCCGCACCTGAAGGCCGCGATGCTCGCGGCGCTCATGGAGAAGCACCAGCCCGAGGGCGGGTACGTGCCGATCGACGCCGAGCATCCGCTCTACAAGAAGGCCATTGCGGGCGTGCTCGTGCTCGGCGTCTCCCTCGAACGACTCGATGGCAAATCGAAGCTCGGGCAGAACCGCACGCCCGCGGAGGTCGGCCGTATCCTCGAGCTGCTCTGGGCGCGCGGCGCGCCGGGCGACGCGGCGGCGATCGATCTCGTGCGCGCGGCGAGCCCGTCCGCGGCGGTGCCATCGTTTCTCGAAGCGCCCGCGGACACGACGCTCGTGTGCGCGATGGGGGAGGCGGACGCCGACGAGGCGACGGCGCTGCTCGTCGGCACGTACTGGTGCGAAGGCACGCCGCCCGATCGCATTCGAAAGAGCTTGCTTGGTTCGTCCGCCTGGGTCGGCGCGCGGGATCGAACCGGCACGCTCGTGGGGACAGCGCGCGCCATCGCGGACGGCGCGCGGCGCGCCTGGATCTACGACGTGATCGTCGCGAACGCGTGGCGAGGCCGCGGGCTCGGCCGCGCGCTCATGCGACTCTTGCTCGATCATCCAGCGGTGCGCGGCGCGGAGACGGTGCTCTTGCGCACGCGGGATGCCATGAAGCTCTACGAGCCGTTCGGCTTCCGGACGCGGCACGTGCACCGGACGGATGGGCAGGAGGTCCACGAGATGATCCTCGGGCGAACGGGAGCGAGCGGAGAGGCCGCCTGTCCGCTTGCGTCGGCGGGGAAAGGCACGTAGTGCAGTGAGAAGGGTCTCTAGAGATGCCTCGTAAGCTCGCTGATCGTCTCTCCGCCGTGGCCCCGAGCGCCACGCTCGCGATGGCCGCTCAGGCCGCTCGCCTGCGCAGCCAGGGCCACAAGGTCTTCCCCTTCAGCGTCGGTGAGCCGGACTTCGAGCCGCCTCGCCACGTGCTCGACGCCGCGAAGGCCGCCATCGACAAGGGCGTCTCGCATTACACGGCCGTCACCGGCACGCCCGAGCTCAAGGCCGCCATCTGCGCCGCGACCGAGCGCGACCGCGGCTACCGCCCCGCGCCGAACGAGATCACGGTGTCGTGCGGCGCGAAGCACGCGCTCTTCAACGTGGCCCTCGGCCTCTACGAGCCCGGCGACGAAGTCGTGATCCCCGCGCCGTACTGGGTGAGTTACCCCGAGCAGGTGCGCATCGTCGGCGCGACGCCCGTGATCGTCGAGACGCGCGAGGATCAGGGCTTCCGCATGGATGCGGCGTCGCTCGAGCGCGCGATCACCGAGCGCACGAAGGCCATCATCCTCTGCACGCCCTCGAACCCCACGGGATCGGCCTACGCCGAGTCGGATCTGCGCGCGTTGCTCGACGTCGTGCGCCGCCACGACCTCTGGCTCGTCGTCGACGAGATCTACGCCGACCTCACCTACGACGGCTTCCGCCACATGTCGGTGCCCGCGATCGCCGAGGATCTACGGAGCCGTACGATCGTGATCTCCGGCGTGAGCAAGACGTACGCGATGACGGGTTGGCGCATCGGCTGGAGCATCACGCCGCCCGAGCTGTCGAAGGTGCTCGACGTCGTGCAGAGCCAGAGCACGACGAACGCGACGGCCGTCGCGCAGGTCGCGGCCGCCGCCGCGCTCTCGGGCCCGCAGGACGCCGTGCGCGAGATGCGTGATGCCTTCGCGAAGCGCCGCAGTCGCATGATCGAGGGCCTCCGCAGCCTCCCCGGCGTGCGCTGTAGGATGCCCGAAGGGGCCTTCTACGCGTTCGCCGACGTCCGGGGCCTCTACGGCATCCCGTACAAGAACGGCACGATCCAGACCGACCTCGACGTCGCGATGTGGCTCCTCGAAGAGGCGCACGTCGCGAGCGTCGCGGGCACGCCGTTCGGCGCGCCGGGCTACGTGCGGTTCTCGTACGCCTGCGCGGAGAGCGACATCGAGGGAGGAATCGAGGCCATCCGCGCGGCCATCACGGCCGCCCGCGGCGGGGGTTGAAAACTTCCGAGCGTCCCCATCATCAAAACACTTGTCGGACGACATGGCTTGAGCTAGTCATGTCGCCGTCGTCGAGACGCGGCGGGCACCCCGCCAAACTCTCGTACGGGCGCATAACTCAGCGGTAGAGTGCGTCCTTCACACGGACGAAGTCACAGGTTCAAATCCTGTTGCGCCCACCACCCACCCAACCTCGTTGACCTTGCTCCCCCCGGAGCCCTCGCGAGGTTCACTGCTTGGATGAGCTCTCCTGATCGAGCCGCTTCGTGATGGCGTCGATCGTCGCGCGAAGCTCCTTGCGATCACCGAGGCACGCGAAGCAGTCGGTCTGGCGATGCCAGCTGCAGCCCTTCGTCGCGAGCAAGGGCTTCAAGTGCCCGAGCGCGCGCTCGTCGCCTTCCTTGGCCGCGCGCGCGAAGAGCTTCTTGCGATCACATCCCGCCGCCGCGCGCAGATCGTTCGCGACGAGCAGCCCAGGTCCCGCGAGCTCCTTGACCTTGGGATCCGTGAACAACCGGGTCGCGCGCTCCTTCGGAAACTTGCCGAGGCCCGACGCGCTGAGGAGCTCGTAGAGCAACTCGGGCCCACGCGAGCCCATCTCCTTGCCCATGATGTCGAGCGCCGTCGCCGCGACGTCCACCGGCCCATTCGCCACGATCAAGAGCGCCTGCTTGACGTCCGGATCCTTTGCCATGTCCGGCGCGACCGTGAGGAGCTTGCGCACGGTCGTCATCGCCTTGGCGTAGTTCGTCTTGTCGCGCGTGTACGCGCCGACGAGCGCCCGGAGCACCTCGGGATCGTCGGGGTACCGCTCCGCGAGCGTCGCGAGCGTCGTCGCACCCTTCGTCCGCGCTGCATCGAGCTCCTCCGCCGTCGCGCGATTCGTCGTCGCCGTCGTCGTCGTAGGCTCCTTCGTCACGACCGGCGCCGACGCCACGATCACCGGCGACGCATCCTGCGCCGAGCCCGCGTCGCTCACCGCCGCCGCGGACGAACTCTGCTCGAGCGCGTCGATCGGCGCCGTGCCACGCAGCATGATCGCGAGCGCGACGATGCCCACGACGCCGACGAGGCCCACGCCCGCGAGCGCCACGGCCAGCGCGCCTCGACTGCGCGTCGGCGCAGGACGCGCGCGCGGCGCCTGTCCCGGCAAAGCCGGCGCATACACGGTGGCTGCCTCGGCGATCACGCCGCGCTCTGCGCCCTGCCTGGAACCCGACGACCCAGCGCCGCTCATTCAGGTCCGCATGATACGCGGCGACGCGCGGCGCGCACCATGCCGCTCGACGGGTTTAACAGATGGACACGACGCATCCGCCCGCGCTGCGAAGCGCGCGTGGCGGTCATGAGGAGGAAGCGGGCGGGGAAGAGAGGGGAGGAGGTCGAGCGAAGCGCGGGCGGCCGGATCGCAGCCGCCCGCGGCGGATCACTCGTAGTCGTCGCCGCCCGAGGGGGGCTTGGGCGCGGCCGGGGCCGGCTTCGGCTTCTCCTCGGCCGGCGTCGCGGCGGGCTTGGGCTCGGTCTTCGGCTCGGCCTTGGGCTCGGTCTTCGGCTCGGCCTTGGGCTCGGTCTTCGGCTCCGCGGTGGGCGCCGCCGTCGCGGTGGGCGCCGCTGCGCTCGCCGTCGTGGTAGGCGCCGCGTTCGCCGAGGACGCAGGCTCCGGCGCGGCCGACGCCGAGGCTGCAGGCACGACCTCCGGGGTCGGGGCGGGCGTCGGCGCCGCCTTGACCTCGGGCTTGACCGTCGGCTGGACCTGCGGGGTGGGCGCGGGCGGCGTCTCGTTCTTGCTCTGGCCGAGCGCGAGGAAGAGACCACCGCCGATCGCCGCCGCGATGAGCAGGATCGTCAAGATGCGGCCACCACCGCCGCTGCTCTCCTCGACGGGCTCGGGGGGCGGAGGCGCCGCCTTCGCCGCGGCCGCCTTGGGCTTCGCGCCGCCGCTCTTGCCTTCGCCTGCCTTCGCCTTCGTGCCGCGCACGTCGACGGTCTTCGCCTCGCGGCGATCGTCGCCGTCGCTCTTCTTCGTCGCCCCGGCCTTGCTCTCGGGCTTCTTCGAGACCGGCTTCTCGGAGTCGGCCTTCTTCTCCTCGGCCTCGGGCTCCTCGGCCTTCGCTTCGGCCTTGGGCTCTTCGGCCTTCTCCTCGGCCTTGGGCTCCTCGACCTTCTCCTCGGCCTTGGGCTCTTCGGCCTTGGGCTCCTCGGCCTTCGCTTCGGCCTTGGGCTCCTCGGCCTTCTTCTCCTCGACCTTGGGCTCGGCCTTCTTCTCCTCGGCCTTCTTCTCCTCGGCCTTCGGCGTTTCCTTGGCGAGCTCGATCTTGCCGCCGCTCACGTCGTCGAGCGAGCTGCCCGTGCCCGCGAGCGCTTGCTTCAGGAGCTCCGCGGCCTGGCGCATCACCGTGCGCTCCTCCGGCGGCGGCATGTCCTGCTCGGGCGTCGTGGACGGGAAGAACCCGCCGCCGCCGCTCGAGTCGCTCTTCTTCTCGTCGGCGCCCGTCGTCGGCTTGCCCGCGGCCTTCGCCGCAGCGCCGACCGCGCCGAGCCCGAGCATCGTCGACGCGCGCGGACCGGCCTTCGCCGCGGCCGCCGTGGGCGCAGGGGTCGCTGCGCCGTCGCCGTCGTCGCTCGAGCCTTCGGGTTTGCCCGCGTCGTACGCGTTCGGGCCACCCTTCTGGTTGTCGACGAGGCGCTGGATCATCGCCTTCGAGTCGTCGTCGATCTTGATGAACTTCACGCCCATGCCGCCGGGCGACTCGTCCGTCGACTGATCCGAATCGCGCTTCCAGACGACGCGGCCCACGCCGCTGAGCACGGACTTCTCCTCCTGGATGCGGATCTCGAACTTGAGCAGCGTCCCGGGGGGGAAGGGCGACGACGTCTTGATGAAGATGCCGCCCTTGCTCACGTCATGTGAATGGTTCTCGATGAACTCGTCGACGGTGGCGCTCTTGTAGCGCACGGTCATCGAGAGCACCTTCGCCCGCGGGTCCTTACGAGTGTCCTCAGCCATCAGGGTAGAGCTCCCATCTCGATCAACGAAGGGTCGCTCCGGGTCGCCCCGGCGCGAGCAGCGGCGCGGATGTTACCTTGAGGTCGCGCACAAACCCAACTACGTTGTAACGGCCTCCGGCCGGAAACTTTCCGTGCCCTCGTTTGCCCAGAGACGCCCGCACGCTCGGGCTCGCTCGCCGATCCCGCGGATCGAGCGCGCCGCGCATGTGTCGCCTCTACGATAGAGATATCATTTCCGCATGTCCGTTCGGGACCACTTCCGCGCGCACGGACGAAAGCGCATGGAGCTCGAGGCCACCCTCCTCGACCAGGAGGGCCGCGCCCGCGGCGTCACCATCCGGGATCTCGGCCTCGGCGGCGCCGGCATCGAGGTCCTCGAGCGTGACAATTCGACCAGCCCGGGAAATGAGCTCACCCCCGATACGTCCGTCACCCTCGAAGTGACGACGCCGTCGCTCTGGGACCCGCTCCGCTTGAACGGCACCGTCGCCTGGATCCGCCGCGGCACGCCCGGCGGTCGTCGCACGCGGGCCGGCATCCGCTTCGAGCATCACGACGCAGGCACGCTGCTGTCGTTGTTCCAGATCCTCTCGTAGCTACGCGCGTCGAGCTTCACGCGGCACGCGAGGACTTCGAGGCGGCGCGTGAACGACGCGAGCGCCGGCGTGGAGCTTCGCGCGATCGCTTCGACGTTCAGGAGAGCAGCCGCGCGCGGTGCCCTTCCTGGTTGTAGCGGATGGCGTAGAGACCGCCGAAGAGCGCGGACACGCCGACCGTGAACACCCAGAACAGAGGCGCGAAGATCAAGCTCGCGCCGAGCACCCGCCCGAACAACATCACGAGGAGCGACGCGGCGAGCACCACGCGCAGCGGCGCGGCGTACGCGAGGCCGATCCCGGGGACGAGCGCGCCGAGCACGACCGCGAGCGTCACGCTCTTCCGCGTCACCGTGAGCGGGCTCTGCTGCACGTACGTCATGGGCGCGGGGCGAGCGACCTGCATCGGCCTTGCCTCGCGCCTGCGCGCGCGCGGCGCGGTCGTGGAGAGGCCGCGGACGCGGTAGACGACGAAACCCTCGTTCTCGTCGACCTCCAGATCGACCAGCCCCTCGCGAGCCATCCTGTCGAGCTCGCGCTGCACGCGCGCGGGCGGTGTCCGCAGGTGCGCGACCACGTTGGCCACGGTGAGCGGAACTCCGCGGCTGCCGAGCTCGATCACCTCGATCTGGAACCTCTCGTAGCTCACCGTGATCTTCTAGCGCTCGCCGACGAAGGTCGCAGCGCGTCGAAGATCGTTGGTGTACGGACGAATTTTCGTGGAAGAGTCGGGTCGCACGTCGGTCGACGTGGACGAAATCAGAAGGCGAAGACGGGGCCGAGGGAGGGCGCGATGACCACGGCGAACGTGGTCAGCATGAACATCGCCTTGATCTCGGCGGTCACGCCGAAGTTCGGCGTGATGGCGTAGGTCGCGCCGCCGCCGACCGAGATGAAGTTGAGGCCCGAGATCTGGTACGCATCGAGCTCGCGCTGAACGGCCGACCGGTTGCCCGTGCCCGGGCACTGCGCGTCATCGTCCTCCGGCGCGATCGCGTCCTCGCCGTTCTTCTGGAGCCGGTCGCAGACGGTGACGGGCACGGACGACGAGACCTTCGCGAGGCCGACGCCGAGGAAGCCGAACGGACGGACCTTGCCCTGCTCGAACTGGCTGCCGCCGAACGAGTACCAGGCGCGCAGCTCGCCGTGGATGGGCGGGAAGTTGACCATCTCGGGGTGGAGCGGGTTCGGCGGCTGCTGATCGGACGAGGGATGCCCGCCGAACGCAATGCCGAAGCGGAGGCCTGCGCCGATCGAGCCGGCGCCGAGCTTGGCGAGCTCGCGATCGTACGAGGCGAACGCCCGGCCGCCGGCGAGCCCGAAGCCGCCCTGGATGCCGTTCGTTCCCGTCGCCGAGATCGGATCGCCGAAGAAGCGATCGGTCGTGCCGGCGTGGAAACAGTAGTACGTGTCGTTATCGCCGGAGCAGACGTTCTCGGCGCTGCTGATCAGCATCAGGTCGAGCTGACCGCCGAGCCCGATGATGTTCTTCTTGCCCTTGCCAGCGGGCTCGGGGCCGGTATCGCCGTCCTCGCGCTTGCCCTCTTCGCACTGGCCGTTCTGGCAGATGAGCCCGGCCTGGCACTCTTGATCGGCCTCGCAGGTCGCGCCCCAGCCCTTCTCGCCGCGCTTCTCCTCCTTGGAGGTCTTCTCGCAGCCCGGCAGGCCCGGCGGACAGTCTTCCTTCGCCTTGCACTGCCGCGGGGGCTTCTTGCCCGGGAGCGAGGGCTCGTCGCCCTCGATCTCGCGCTTGATCGCAACGCGGTACGGATCCTTCTGCGAGCCCGCCTTGAGCTGCTCGCCGCCGTCGTCCGTGACGACGATGTAGTACTTGACGTCGCCCGTCGTGGTGACGTCCGCGCACGGAATCTCGGCGCCCCAGCCCTTGCCGACGCGCTGCATCTCGAGCGAGGTCCACTTCGAGGCGCCGAACGGCTTGTACCGCAGCGTCGCCTTCTCGACCGTGATGTCGTCGCCGATCTCGATGTACACGGGCACGGGCGTGTTGACCGCCTGCTCCGGGATCGGCGTGTGCTCGAGATCCCCGCCGGGCTTGTCGCCGCCGTCCTCGCCGCCGTCCTCGCTGCTCGGCGGGGGCTTCGACGGGCCGGTGGGCTTGCTCGGCTTCGCCTGCTTCTTGGCCTCCTCGAAGGCCTTCGTCAGCTCGGGCGTGGTGAGCGACTCGATCAGCGCGGCGGAAGGGTCGGCCTTGAGGGCCTCGATGAACTCTTCCTTGGCCTTGTCGAGCTTGTTCGAACCGCCATAAACCGTGCCGAGCGCGATGTGCAGCTTGCCTAAAACCTTTGGGCTGCAACCATCGTCGCCGCACTTCTTGAGCGCGTCCTTGAGCTTCTTCTCGGCCTTGTCGAACTCGACGGCGAGGTAGTCCTCGTCCATCGCCTGGTCGTGGAGCTTGAGGGCCTCTTTGTCCTTCTCGCCTGCCGCGAAGGCCGTGCTCGGATAACCACAAAGGCCACCCACGAGAACGGCGGAGAGCGCAAAGGCAGCGAACGACCCAAACGGACGAAGATACACGGCGGTCTGTCCTCCGGGAGGAGCGATGGGGGAGGGCTCGGTACCGAGGTTTTACTTCTGACCTTCGGTCCGGACAAATTGCACGCGTCGATTGAGCGCGCGATTTTGATCGGTCGTGTTCGGAACGATGGGCACTTCCATACCGTAGCCGTGCGATGTGAGCCGGCTCGGCTCGATGCCCTTCGCGACGAGATACTTCAAAACGGCCGCAGCGCGGCGATCCGAGAGCTTCTTGTTGTACACGGCCGAACCCTTGTTGTCCGTGTGGCCCTGGATCTCGATCTTGATCTTCGGGTTGTCCTGAAGGACCTGCGCGACAGCGTCGAGGATCGCGAAGCTGTCCGGCTTGATCTTGTCCTTGTCGAACTCGAAGTGGATCTGCTGGGTGATCTTGATCTCCTTCTCCGTCACGATGACGAGAGAGGGCTTCTTCGGGCACCCAGGCTTGTCGCCGCCCACCACGCCCGGCTCGTTCGGGCACTGGTCCTCGAGATCGGGGACCGTGTCCTTGTCGTTGTCCGGCTCGGGGCAGCCGTCGACATCCTCGTACCCGTCCGGATCCTCGGGCTCGTTCGCGCAGCTCTTGCCCGTCGACGGATCCTTGTCCACGTCGTCGAGGATCGTGTCGAGGTCGTTGTCGAGCTCGGGGCAGCCGTCGTCGTCGAGGTAGCCGTCCTTGTCCTCCGGCACGAGGACGCAGCTGTCCTTCGAATTCGGCAGGCCGTCGCCGTCCGTGTCCGGATCGTCGGGGCAGCCGTCCTCGTCCTGCACGCCGTTCCACGTCTCGGCCTCGCACGGGCACTTCGTGTCCTGCGGATCGAGGTACCCATCGCCGTCGCAATCTCCGGGAGGCGGCGGCGGGGGAGGCGGCGGCGGCGGCTCGTCCTCGACGAAGCCACGCTCGGCGCACTTCTGCGGCGGCGAGAGATCATAGGCCGCGTGCGCGTTCGCGCGCGCGATGTCGAGGTGCGCCTTCGCCTTGAAAAGGAAGCCCTGATCGAGCTCCGTCTCCGCGAACGTGAGGTGGCTCTTCGCCGTCGCGAGCTCGCGCGGCGCGCAGCGGATCGCGCCGTTGCGCTCGGCCTGCCCCGCGACCTTCGTGAGGCCCTCGATGTCGCCGCGCATGACGGAGACCTGCGAGCACGAGGCCTGCCCGATCGCCATGACGACGAGCGCCGGCAGCGCCCAGCGCCCGTACGAACGATCCGCCGGCCGACGAGCCGGCTTCTGCATCTTGGTAGCGCCGCGCGTGCTCTTCATCGGCCCGATCCCTCGTGCGCCTGCTTCGCGAGAACGATGGCCTTGTCGGCGTACTCTTCCGCCGTGCTCGCGAACTTGATCGCGTCGCCGTAATCAGCGGTCGAGGCCTCTTCCATGGCCTTGTGAAGGTGCTCTTTCGCGTACCAGAACTCGTAGGGCGCGTAGCGCTCGGCGCCGAGCGCCTCCGCCGTCTCGAGCTTCGAGGAAGCGCTGCTCGAGGTGATCGCGTAGATCGATCCACCACAGCCGGTCGCGCCGGTGAGGAGGAGGCCTCCCACCGCTGCCAGCACCCCAGCTAGACGCCTGGGGCTCTGGGTCGCCTCTCGGCGCCCTCCGCCCCAAACCCCGATTCGGAACCGCCGCACGTGCGCCTTCACGATCGCGTTCTTTCTGGAGCGACGACGGAACCGATCCGTCGCTCCCATCCGTGTCCGGGACGCTATCAAGCGTGCGCGCCGCGCGTCAACGGTGGTGTGACACGCGGGATGCGGTCAAAGTCGGCGGAATACCGAGACCACGACGCCGAGCAGCATCGTCGGCTTGAAGTCCGAGGCCCGTACGAGGATCGGGGCCATCTTCGAGTTCGCCGGCTGGAACCGGACGTAGTCCTTCTCGGGGAAGTAGTACTTGACCGTCGCCTCGTCCCCGATGAGCGCCACCACGATCTCGCCACGCTGCGCCGTGGGCTGGCGGCGCACGAAGATGTAGTCGCCGTTCAGGATGCCGGCCTCGATCATCGAGTCGCCCGTGACCTTCAAGCCGAAGATCTCGCGGCCGCCACGCACGAGCATCCGATCGATGCGGACCGTGTCGATGACGTGCTCCTCGGCGAGGAGGGGCAGACCCGCGGCGATCCGGCCGACGACCGGGACCTCGACGAGGTCGTCCTCGGGCGCCTCGGGCATCGAGAGCGGCTCGTCCGATCGGGCGTTCGCGGCCGACATGTCCTTCGGCCGCAAGGCGCGGCTCTTCATGTCCTCCCGCGTCAAGTACCCCTTCCGCTCGAGCGCGCGCAGATGGTCGTTCACCCCGTTCGTGGAGCGAATGCCCATGTGCGCGCCGATCTCTCGCAGCGTGGGCGGATACCCCCGCTCGTTGATGGACTGGCGGATGTAATGCAGAACCTGCTGTTGGCGCTCGGTGAGCCCTTGCATCGCGGCGCCTACCCTACTGAACGGGCGGTGGGGTGTCAAAACTCCTGCTTTGTTTCTTACGGGAGGGATTCGGGGACTTGCGCGGGAGGCTGGATCCACCGGGGTCGCAGAGGAGCGACGCCGTCGGTCCTCTGCGAGGTCGCGAAGCGAGCTCGCCTCGGGGGGTGAATCGGCCGGGCTCCGCCTGGCCGAGAGGGGGACGCGAGGCGTCCCCCTCGGGACTAGGTCGCTGGGCCGCGGCGGGCGTTGCGCCCTTCGATCATGGCGCGCAGCTCCTCGATGTCACCGGCGTGCGCGAGCGCGTCCTCGAGCGAGATCAAGCGGCGCTGGTAGAGGCCGTGGAGGCACTGGTTCATCGTCTGCATGCCGCTGCCCGCCTGGCCCACCTGCATCTGCGAGTAGATCTGGTGGAGCTTGTCCTCGCGGATGAGGTTCCGGATGGCCGCGTTCGGCACCATGGCCTCGATCGCGAGCGCGCGGCCTCCGCCGATCTTGGGGACGAGCTGCTGCGTCATGACCGCGGCGAGCGTGAAGCTGAGCTGCGCGCGGACCTGCGACTGCTGGTGCGCGGGGAAGACGTCGATGATGCGGTTGATCGAGGAGACCGCGCTGTTCGTGTGCAGCGTGGCGAAGACGAGGTGGCCCGTCTCGGCGATCGTCAGCGCCGCCTCGATGGTCTCGAGATCACGCATCTCGCCGACGAGCACGACGTCCGGATCCTGGCGCAGGATGTACTTGAGCGCGTCCTTGAACGACGACGTGTCGGCGCCGACCTCGCGCTGGTTCACGACCGAGAGCTTGTGGTTGTGGATGTACTCGATCGGGTCCTCGACCGTGATGATGTGCAGGCGCTGCTCGGAGTTGATCTTGTCGATGATGCTCGCGAGCGTGGTGCTCTTGCCGGAGCCGGTAGGTCCCGTGACGAGGACGAGGCCGCGTGGCTTGTTGGCGATCTCGGCGGCGACGGGCGGCAAGCCGAGATCGTCGAAGCTCAGGATCTTGAAGGGGATCTGGCGGAACGCGCCCGCGACGGCGCCGCGCTGCATGAAGATGTTGGCGCGGAAGCGCGAGATGCTCGAGAGGCCGAACGAGAGGTCGAGCTCGTTCTTCTTCTCGAAGGTGATCTTCTGCTCCTCGCTGAGGACCGAGTAGCAGAGCTCCTTCGTGTCCTCGTCGGAGAGCGGCGGGAGCTTGAGCGGGACGACCGAGCCGTCGATGCGGAGCAGCGGAGGCGAGCCACGCGTGATGTGCATGTCGCTCGCCCCCTTGTCGACCATGACCTTGAGGAGCTGCTGGATCGTGTAACGGAGGGGCTCGCGCCCCGGCGTCTCCGCGGTCATGGCTAGTCTCCCATCGTGACGCGACCGACCTCCTCGGTCGTCGTCATGCCCTGCATCACCTTCTCGATGCCCGCCATGCGCAGGGTCATCATCCCGCTCTTGATCGCGGCCGTCTTGAGCTCCGCCGTCGAGGCGCCCTGGAGGACGAGCTCCTTCAGGTTGTCCGTGAAGCGCATGACCTCGTAGAGCGCGACGCGGCCCTTGTAGCCCGAGCCGTTGCACGTCTTGCAGCCCGCGCCCTTCATGAGCTTGGCGGTCTTCATCTGCTCGGGCGTGAAGCCGAAGTCGGCGAGCTGGCGCGGATCGACCTTGTACGGCTGTTTGCAGTCGGCGCAGTTCTTCCGCGCGAGGCGCTGCGCGAGGACGAGGTTCACGCTCGCCGTGATGAGGAAGGGCTCGATGCCCATGTTGAGCAGGCGCGAGATCGTCGACGGCGCGTCGTTCGTGTGCAGCGTCGAGAGCACCATGTGGCCCGTGAGCGCGGCCTTGACCGAGATCTCGGCGGTCTCGAAGTCGCGGATCTCGCCGACCATGATGATATCCGGGTCCTGGCGCAGGAAGGAGCGCAGGGCGGCCGCGAAGTTCAGGCCGATGGAGTCCTGCATCTGCACCTGGTTGATGCCGTGGAGGTTGTACTCGACGGGATCTTCGGCGGTGCTGATGTTCGTCTCGATCTGGTTGAGCTCGCTCAGCGCGGAGTAGAGCGTCGTGGTCTTGCCGGAGCCCGTGGGGCCCGTGACGAGGACCATGCCCCAGGGCTGGTTGATCGCCCACTGGAAGTCATCGAGCGGCCTCTTGTCGAACCCGAGCTTCGTCATGTCGAGCTGCAGGTTCGACTTGTCGAGGAGGCGCATGACGATCTTCTCGCCCCAGATCGTCGGGCAGACGGAGACGCGGAAGTCCATCTCCTTGCCCTTGCCGAGCTTGAGCTTGATGCGGCCGTCCTGCGGCAAGCGGCGCTCCGCGATGTCGAGCGAGCTCATGATCTTGAGCCGGCTCGCGATCGCGTTCTTGAGCTTCATCGGAGGCTGCATCTCCTCCACGAGCACGCCGTCGATGCGGTACCGGACGCGGAGCTTCTTCTCGTACGGCTCGATGTGGATGTCGCTCGCGCCCTTCTTGATGGCGTTGAGGAGGATCGCGTTCACGAGCCTGACGACCGGCGCGCCCTCGGCCGCCTTCTCGAGCTCGAGGACGTTGACGTCCTCGGTGTCGACGGTGAAGTCGACCTGCTCGTCGCCGAACTCGGCGAGCATCTCGTCGTACGAGGGGCCGGCGGAGTAGGCGCGCTCGATGGCCTGGGTGATCGCGCCCTCGGAGGCGACGCGCGGCTCGACGATGGAGCCCGTGAGGAACTTGATGTCGTCGATCGCGTGGAGGTTCGTGGGATCCGCCATGGCCACGACGAGCGAGGTGCCCGACCGGAACAGCGGGATGATCTTCTGCTTCTCGCAGACCTCGCGCGGGACGAGCTTCAGGACCTCGGGATCGAACTCCGTGCCGTCGAGGTCGGCGACGGGGACGCCGTACTGCGTGGCGAGGAAGCTCGCGATGTCGTCGTCGGACAGATAGCCGAGCTTCGTGAGCACCTGGCCGAGGTTGGTTCCGCTCTTCCGTTGCTCTTCCTGCGCCTGGCGGAGCTGCTGCAGGCTGATGAGCTTCTCGCGGACGAGCAGCTCGCCCAGGCGGGTCTGACCGGTCGTGAAGTTGGACATCGAGCCTCCGATGGTCCGCGGAGGGAAGGGGAGAGTCAACAGGTCTCGCCCAGCGCTTCCGAGCCGCGCTACCATGCCGGTAGTGGGTCTCTTCGATCGCTTCCTGGGGTGGGGCGAGGGCCGACGAGCAAAAGAGGCGCGCGCCCGGGAGCTCGCCGGTGACCTTGCTTCCGCGGCCGCGCTGTACGTCGAGGCGGAGATGCCGGACGACGCGGCGCGCGTGCTGCTCTTGCGCGCCGATGCCGAAGGATCGGTCGAGCAACGGATCGCGTTCTGCGACGTCGCCGCGCGGACCGCGAAGAACGAGGAGATCCAGAAGCGCGCGCTCGGCCGCAAGGCGCTGCTCACGCTCGACGTGATCCGCGCCCGCGGCGGGGTCTCGCTGAAGAGCGAACTCGGGCGTGTCGCCCGCGATCTCGAAGGTGCAGGGCAGCTCGAACGCGCGGCCGAGGTCTACGCGGAGCTCGGGGACGCCGAGTCGGAGATCCGCGTGCTCACGGAGATGGGCGCGATCGAGAAGCTCGAAGAGCGCCTCAAGGTCTCGCACGCCGAGTCGCGCAAGGTCCGCGAGGTGACGGACGTGCGCAGGCGCCTGGCCGATCTCGACAGGACCGCCGAGCGCCGCGCCGCGCTCGAGGTCGCGCGGGCCGCGCTCGCCGAGCGAGACGACGACGTGGTCGCCGACGCTGCTCGCGCGATCCGCGCGCGCCTCGCGACGGGTCCGCTCGTCGATCTGGAGATCAGCGGAAAACTCTTCCGGGTGGCGCTCGGCGAGGAGGTGACGATCGGACGCGGCGAAGCGACGATCCTCGTCGGCGCGCGGGCGGTGAGCCGCACGCACCTGCGCTTCCGACGCGAGGGGAGCGATATCTTCGTGGAAGATCTCGATACGCGGAACGGGACGATGCTCGCCGGCGCGCGGATCCAGGGAGCGATCCCGGTGGGTCAGGGGATCCGCCTGGACCTCGGCGGCGAGGTGCCGTGCGGGATCGAACGGCCGACGGCGTCGCCCGAGCGCGAGCTCGCGCCGGAGGGCGTGATCGTGACGGTCGCTGGGACGCGTTTCCTCGCGCCGCTCGGTCCGCTCGTCGTGGGCGCGCTGCACGTCGATCGGGTGGTGCACGGCGACAGCGGGTTCGTGGTGCTGCAGACGCCGAGCGGGGCGCCGCGGCCAATCCTGGGCGAGTTCGAGCTCGCCGCGGAGGTCGAGCTCTGCGCGGGCGACGAGATCCGCGCGAGCCGCGGCGGGCCCGTGGTGCTGCGCGTGGGCGCGGGAGGCCGCGAAGGGAGCGGGAGCGGCGCGTGAGCTTGTGGCGGAGGATCAAGGGGCGGCTCTTCGGCGAGAGCGACGAGGCCGCGGGCGAGGAGGCCCTGCGCGGCGCGGACGAGCGCGAGAGTCCCGCCGTCGAAGAGACGCGCGGCGCACGTGCCCGTCCCGTGGTCGACGAAGCGTCCGCCGAGCTCGCGCAGCTCGCGCGCGTGGGCGCGCCGGATGGCCCGAGCGAGGAGCAAGCGATCCTGCTCCTGCGCAAGGCGCGCGGGACGGTGCGCGAGGCCGAGGCCGCGGCGCGCGTGCTCGAAGCCGCCGAAGATCACGCGGTGCCGGAGGCCGTGCGGCTCGCGTGCGCGGACATCCTCGCGGCGCGCGGCGACGAGAAGGGCGCGCTCGAAGCGCTGGCGAACGTGTCGAGCACGCCGGCGCTCTTGCTCGCGGCGGATCTGCACGCCTCGCTCGGCCAGCTCCCGCGGGCGCTCGGCACGATCGAGCGCGTGCTCGCGCGGAGCATCGACACGCCGGGCGCGCGGGAGCGGCACACGCGGTGGCGCGCGGCGCTCGGCGCGGCGCCCGGCCCGGCGCGTCGGCTCGACGAGGCCACGGTGGTGACGGATGCCGGCGCGCGCGCACCGTTTCGGCTCTTGCGCGAGGTCGCGCGCGGCGGCGCGGGGACCGTCTACGAAGCCGAGGACGAGCTCCTCGGCCGGCGCCTCGCGTTCAAGGTCTACCATCGGCGTGGTCGCGACCGAGAGCACCTCGAGCGCGAGGCGAGGCTCGCCGATCGGATGCGCGGACCCGGCGTGATCCGCGTGCTCGACGCGGATCCAGAGGAAGGGTGGCTCGCCCTCGAGTGGATCCCGCGGGGGTCGGTGCGCGACGTGCTCGCGCGGGGGGATCTCTCGGCGCTCGTCCCGATCGAGCGCTGGGCGCTCCCGCTCGCCCGGGCGCTCGCGCGGCTCCACGCGGGGGGGTTCGTCCACGCGGACGTCAAGCCGGCGAACGTGCTCCTCCGGGACACGGGTGAACCCTTGCTCGGCGACTTCGGCATCGCACGTCCGCTCGGCGCCCGCGGGGACGGAGGCAGCGCCGGCTACGTCTCACCCGAACGTATCGCCGGCCGAGCGAGCGACCCGCGCGACGACGTGTACGGCTATGGCCGCGTGATCGAAGACGTGCTCCACAGGCTCGGGGAGCGGGGGCTCGCTAAGGAAGAGGCCGCGCGGTGGCGCGCCGTCGCCGACACATGCATCGGCGCGGACGACCGCCGCCCAGCGAACGGGGCGGAGCTGGTCGGGCGTCTGCCCATGGCGCGGGCGAACGACTCGTGAGCCTCTCCGTCGCCGGTGCGGCCCAGGATACCGGAAGCGCCTGGCCCACGAGGGCTTGTCGTTCGGCGCGCTCTCCGCGCCCGAGGCCTGATAGATTGCCTGCTTCGATGAAGGCCCGCGGCCCGGGAGCAGCCTGATGCGTTTGGCGATCGTCGCGACGCCCTCGCTTCTCTCCGACATGCGCGCTCCGCCGGGCGCGCTCGACGGCGACATCCTCCGCTCGCGTCTCCCTCTGGAAGACACGGCGTTCGAGGTGGTGGACATCGATCCGCACGTGGATCTCGCCGAGCAGCTCGACACGCTCTTCGAAGAGCGCAAGCCGGGCCCGGAGGACGAGATCCTCTTCTACGTCTCGAGCCCCGTCGCGGTCTCGGTCGACGGCGAGTTCTTCCTCTGCCTCGATCCCGAGAACCCGCAGACTGGAGACGCGCTCGCGGACGTGGTCGCCGTCTTCCAGGATCATGTGTCGGGGCCCGTGCTCTTCGTGCTCGAGTGCCGCCACGCGCCCGCGCCCGCCGATCCGTTCCGCAGCGCGACCGTGGTCGCTGCTGCGAAGGACGCTGTGAGCCCGCAGCGCAGCGGGATCGAGCTGCTCATCGCGGCGCGTCCCTCGTCGCCCGCCATCGAGGAGCGGCCGTCGCCGTTCACGCGCGCGCTCATCAACGCGTTCGACGACGCGGACGCGGAGACCGGCCTGCTCGCGCGAATGCTCTACGAGCGCATCAAGGAAGGGCTCGTCGGCGTGGTGCCGTGCTTCGCGCACGCGCGTGGCTGGACGCCGTTCGCGCTCATCCAGGTGCCTGTCGGAACGGCGATCTGGAAGGACGCGGGGGTGCCGGCGATGGCGGACGCGCCCGCGACGCTCGACGCGGAGGCGCTCGACGAGCGCCTCGAAGAGGTGACGCTCGAATCGGAGGCGGCCGAGGTGCTGCTCGGATCTCTCGGCAGGCCGCTCGCGCGCTCCGTGCGCGTGGAGGCCATCGATCCGCCGCCGCTCCGGGAGATCTCGCCGGAGAACATGCCGTCGAGCGTGGACGTCGTGCTCGACGATGCCGCGTTCGGTGAACGCGGGCCCGCGACGACGTTGCGCTCGCGCATCATGCCGAGCTCGACCTCGCCCGAGGCCAAAGCGCCCGAGCCCGCGCCCGAGGTTGCTGCTGAGCCCGAGCCTGAAATCGCAGCCGAGCCCGCGCCTGAGATCGCGCCCGAGCCCGCGCCTGAGATCGCGCCCGAGCCCGCGCCGGAGATCGCGCCCGAGCCTGCGCCGATCCTCCAGGCGAGCGAGCCCTCTGCGGCGTACGCGGCGACGACGTTGCCCGAGGATCGATCGTTCACGCGCCCCGAAGCGTCGGTCCCTCGCGTCATCATCCAGGAGCCTTCGCCTCCGTCGGTCGCGCCAGCGACGACGCCAAGCCCGCAAGCCGAAGAGATCACGCCAGCGCCCGCGCCGCGCATCACTGTGGTCCCGGCGATCCCCGAGCCCTCGGCGACCACGGTCCCGTCGCCCCGCGCGTCCTCGCCGCCGGCCGCGCCGAGCACGACGCCGAACGCGTCGCCTGCGCCCGAGACGCCGCCGGCGGTGGAGACATCGCCCGCGGTGCAGCATCGCGACGCCGGCGACGCGATGCTCGCCACGAAGGATCACGAAGGCGCGCTCGCCGAGTACCGAAAGGCGCTCGGCCATCTCGCGCCCGGCGACACCGAGGAGCGCGCCGAGCTCTACGTTCGCCTCGCGACCGCGAAGTGGAGCCAGGAGAAGCGCAAGGAGGCGATCTCGAACCTCGACAAGGCGCTCACGCTCCGCCCCGAGTACCGCCCCGCGCTCGAAGCGCTCGTCGTGCTCAACGTGGCCGAGCGTGATTTCCGCGCCGTCCACGCCGCCGAGGAGCGCCTGCTCGCGACGCTCACGAGCGCGACCGAGCGCTTCGAGCACCTGATGGAGTTCGGCGAGCGCTGGGAGAGCATCGGCTCCGATTCCGCACGCGCGCGCTCGTCGTTCGAGCGCGCCCGCGACATCCGCCCCGAGGACCTCGTGGTGCTCGGCAAGCTCCGTCGCCTGTACGAGCACGCGAGCGAGATCGACAAGGCGATCGAGACCCGCCGCCGCATCGCGGAGCTCACGCCGGTCCCGCGGGATCGCGCCGCGACGTATCTCGAGCTCGCGACCTATTGCCAGGACATCGGCCGCGAGGAGCTCGCGATCGAGATGCTCGAGCTCGCGATCGACAGCGACTCCAGCATGCTCGAGCCGCTCGACACCCTCGCGCGCATCCTCTCGGAGCGACAGGAGTGGAGCCAGCTCGAAGCGATCTACCGGCGCGCGCTTTCCCGCCTCGATCGGCTGCCGCAGGGCGAAGCGCGGCGCCGCGCGGCGTGGGAGATCGGGCGGCGCCTCGGGCTCCTCTTCCGTGATCACCTGGAGGATCCGCTCGTCGCGCTCGCCTACTTCGAGCGCTCGGTCGACGAGCGGCCCGACGATCTCGGCGGCCACCTCGTCGTCGCGGACCTCGCCCGCACGATCGGCCGGCACGAGCGCGCGCTCGTCCACCTGCGCGACGCGGCGAAGCTCGATCCGCAGCGCGCCCAGACCATGCACGACATCTTCGACGTCGCGCAGAAGCTCCGGCAGCCGGACGTCGCGTTCGCGGCCTCGGTGGTCACCGCGCACCTCAACATCGCCGAGTCGCGCGAGCGCTTCCTCTACGACGAGCACAAGCCGAACGGCGTGCCGCGCTTCCTGAGCGCGATGCCCACCGAGGGCTGGGATCTCTTGCGGGACGAGCGAAGGGACACGCTCACCGAAGGCGTGCTCGAAGCGATCGCGGGCGCCGCGATCGCCGCGCGGCTCGAACAGCTCGGAAGCGAAGGAAGGCTCCCGGCGCTGGATCCTTCCCAGAAGCAGGACCTCCAGCGCAGCACGATCTCGATCGTCCGCTCGTTCGCCTGGGGCAGCCATTTCTTCGGCGTGACGCCGCCCGACGTGTACGTGCGCGAGGACGCCGCCGTGAGCCTCGTGGCCATCCCCGCGGCGGACGCCACGGTCCTCGCGGGCCAGCATGCGCTGCGCGGCCGCACGCTCGCGGAGCTCGCGTTCCTCGTGGGCCGGCACCTCACGTACCACGTGGGCCATCACCGGCTCCTGCTCTTCTATCCGTCGCTCGAAGAGCTCAGCGCGTGTTTCGTCACCGCCATCGCGATCGCGCTGCCGAACGAGCCGATTCCCGCGAAGGTCCGCGACGTGGTGCTCGCGTTCAAGCCGCACTTCGAAGCGCACCTCGACGAGGAGCAACGCAAGGCGCTGGAAGAAGCCGTCTCCGCGTTCGCCGCCGCGAGCGTTCGTCCCGACCTACCGCGCTGGGCCGCGGCCGTGGAGCGATGCGCGACGCGCGCGGGTTACCTGCTCTGCGGCAGCCTCGACGTGGTCGCGACGCTGCTCCGGGCCGAGCCGCGCGGCGCGCTCGACGCCGAGACGAAGATCGCCGATCTGCTTGGATTCACGGTCTCCGAGGCGCACGCCACGCTGCGCGAGGCGATGGGGATCTCGGTACAGCCTTAGCGGTGGGGGGCGCGAGGCGCGCCCCCCGTTCGCGTCACTCCTTGCCCTTGAGGTACGCGAAGTACGCGTCGTGGCTCGGGGCGCGGCCGAGGAAGCGCGAGATCATCGTCCGCTCGTCCTCGCCGCCGCCCTTCGACAGCACTTCGGTCCTCCAGGCCTCGGCCGTCGCCGTGTTGAGCAGGCCCTCTTTGCGGAAGCGCGTCAGCACGTCACGCGAGAGGCTCAGCGCCCACTGGTAGCCGTAGTAGCCGGCGTCGTAGCCGATGAGGTGACCGAAGCTCGACTGGAAGTGCGTCCCCTTCACGTACGGGAACACGTCGACCTTGCCTTGCACCTCCTCCACGACCTTCGTCGTGTCGAACGGCGTCGCGCGGGCGTGGAGCTCCTGGTCCAGCGACGCGAGGAAGAGCTGACGTTGCGTCGCGAGCGCGAGCCCGAACGTGCGCGCCTTCGTCATCGCCGTGAACAGCGCGTCCGGGATCTTCTCGCCCGTCTTGTAGTGCCGCGCGAACGTGTCGAGCACCTCGCGCGACCACGCCCACTCCTCGAACATCTGCGACGGCGCCTCCACGAAGTCGCGCACCGCGTTCGAGCCCGAGTACGTCGCGAGCTCCGAGCGCGTGAGCAGCTGGTGCAGCACGTGGCCGAACTCGTGGAAGAACGTCGTCACCTCCTCGTGCGACATCAGACCCGGCTGGCCGCCTTCCGACTTCGGGAAGTTGCACACGAGCGCGGCCATCGGCTGCTGCCACGTCCCGTCGGACAGGCGCTTGGCCGTGCGCACGCCGAACATCGCCGCGTGCTTGTACTTGTCGGCCCGCGCGTAGAGATCGAGGTAGAACTTCCCGATCTTCTCGCCCTTCGACCACACCTCGTACGCCGTCACGTCCGGGTGCCACGCCGCGGCCGGCACCTCGCGGTACTCGAGCCCGTACATCCGCGCGGTGATGTCGAGCAGGCCCTTCTTCACCGCGCCGATCTCGAAGTACTCGGCGAGCGCCTGCGAGTCGAAGTTGTACTTGGCCTTCCGGACCTTGTCCTCGAGGTAGTACCGATCCCCCGGATAGAGGACATCCGTCTTCTTTCCACCGAGCCGCACGTGCTCCTTGCGCAGCTCCTCGAGCTCGCCCTTCACCGGGTCCTTCAGCGCGGCCGAGAGGTTGTCGAGGAACTCGCGCACGTTCTTCCGGCTCTTCGCCATGCGCGGCTCGATCGCGTAGTCCGCCCAGGTCTCGTAGCCGAGCAGCTTCGCCTTCTCGGTCCTCCGCGCGAGCAGCTCCTCGAGCAGCCGCACGTTCTGCTTCCCGCCGCGGTTCGTGAACTTCACGTAGAGCTCGAGCGCGAGCTTGCGATTCTTCGCGTACGTGATGAACGGGAAGTAGTCCGGGTAGTCCGTCGAGATGCGGACCTTCTGCTTGTCGTTCGGCTTGTGGCTCGCGACGTACTCCTTCGGCAAGCCTTCGAGCTCCTTCGCATCGACCTCGATCCACTCCGTCGAGGCGCCGATGTTCGACATGAACTCCTGGCCCTTCTTCGTGATCTCGGCGTTGAGCTCGCGCAGCCGCGCCTGCTTCTCCGCGGGGAGCTCGAGCCCGTTGCGCCGGAAATCACGCAGCACGTCGGCGAGCAGCCGCGCGCGCTCGCCTTCGAGCTTCTCGCCCTTCTTCGCGTAAGCCTGGATCACCGCGGCCACGTCCGCGTCGAGCCACAGCGACGTCTGGAACGCGTCCGTCTTCGGCTCGCAACCCTTCGCCGCCTCGCGCACCGCCGCCTCCGGGTGCGCCACGCCCATCAGGTACGGGAACTCTCCGGCGCTCGCGAGCTCGAGGATCACGTCGTCGAAGCGACCCACCGTCGACGCGAACGTGAGCTTGTCCGCCGGCGCGCCTTTCAACGCCTTGATGTCGTCGACGAGGCCCTTCGCCTTGGCGAGGTGCTCATCGCAGAGCTTGCGCGCGCCGTCCGGCGTCATGGCGATCGCCACCGGATCGAACGCGGACTTGGCGGCGGGCGCGGGCGGCGGATCCGCGGGTTTCTCTATCGTCGCGACGGGGCTCGTCTTCGCCGTCTCCGCGTCCGTGTTCGGGGGCGTCACGGGCTCGGGCGTCGAGCCACCGCAGGCGAGGAGGGTGAGAGCGAGCGAGACCAGGGCGAAGCTCGGGGTACGCATCGGAGCGCCCGTATACCATTCGGCGCGCTCTGCCAAAACCCGCCTGCGTTATCCTCGACGCATGCGCCGTTCGACTCTCTTCGCCCTTCTCCTGACCTTCGTGATCTCCGGCTGCGGCGACCGTTCACCCGAGGACAGTTGCGCCGTCATTTGCGAGAAAAACGCGCTCTGCCAGCCCGGCGCGAGCGAGTCGCTCTGCACGTCGACGTGCGTCGAGCTCGCGGCCGAAGACTCCGCCTACGCCGCGTCCATCTCCACCCAGGCCGACTGTTACGAAGAGCAAGCCTCGTACTACGAGGACGAGAAGGGCGTGTGCCTCGCCATCGAGGGCGGCGCTTGTCAGGCCACGCCGCAGTGACGCGGCGCGACGCGCTTCACGGCTCGGACTGGAACGGATAGGGCACCGCGCGCGGCGGCTCGAAGTTCTCTTTGATCACGCGCGGCGACGTCCAGCGCAGCAGGTTCAGCACGCTGCCTGCCTTGTCGTTCGTCCCCGAGGCGCGCCCGCCGCCGAACGGCTGCTGTCCGACCACGGCGCCCGTGGGCTTGTCGTTCACGTAGAAGTTGCCGGCTGCGCGCCTGAGCGCCTTGCTCGCCTTCTCGATGAACACCCGATCGCGGGCGAACACCGCGCCCGTCAGAGCGTACGGGCTCGTCTCGTCGCAGAGCGCGAGCGCCTCGTCCACCTTGGCGTCCTCGTACGGCCACACCGTCAGCACCGGGCCGAAGAGCTCCGTCTCCATCAACGTGTGCTTCGGGTCGTCGGTCTCCATCACCGTCGGCTCGATGAAGAAGCCCTCGGCATCGCTCCACTCGCCGCCGCAGATGAGTCGCGCGCGCCCGCCCTTCCGCGCCTCCTCCACCGCGCTCGTGATCCGCGCGTAGGCGCGACCGTCGATCACCGCGCCCATGAAGTTCCGGAAGTCCGCGACGTCGCCGACGCGGATCATCCGCGTGAGCTCCACGATCCGCTCCTTCAGCGCCGGCCACATCGACTTCGGCACGTACGCGCGTGACGCCGCCGAGCACTTTTGACCTTGGTACTCGAATGCGCCGCGCACGAGCGCGACCGCGAGCGCCGTCGGATCCGCGCTCGCGTGGGCAAACACAAAATCCTTGCCGCCCGTCTCGCCCACGAGCCGCGGGTACGTCCGGTACCGATCGATGTTCTCGCCGATCTTGCGCCACATCCACCGGAACACCGGCGTCGAGCCCGTGAAGTGCACGCCCGCGAGGCTCGGGTGCTCGAGGGCCGCCGTCGTCACCTCCGCCGGATCTCCCATCACGAGGTTGATCACGCCGTCGGGCAGCCCCGCTTCTCGGAAGAGCGCCATGATCCAGTGCGCCGAGAGCAGCGCGTTCTGCGACGGCTTCCACACGACCGTGTTGCCCATGATCGCCGGCGCCGCGGGCAGGTTCGCCGCGATGGCCGTGAAGTTGAACGGCGTCGCCGCGAAGACGAACCCTTCGAGCGGACGCGGCTCCATCACGTTCCACGTCCCGGGCAAGCTCTCGGGCTGCTCCGTCGCGATCTGCCGCGCGTAGGCCACGTTGAAGCGCAGGAAATCGATGAGCTCGCAGGCCGCGTCGATCTCGGCCTGATGCGCTGTCTTGCTCTGCCCGAGCATCGTCGCCGCGTTGAGCAGCGGCCGGTACCGCGTCGCGAGCAGCTCCGCCGCGCGCAAGAACACGGCCGCGCGCGCCGTCCACGGGAGTTCGCTCCACATCTTCGACGCGCCGAGCGCGGCTTCGATCGCCTTCTCCACGTCGCCGCGATTTCCGTCGTGCGCGCGCGCGAGGAGCAGGCTCCGCTTGTGCGGCGCGCGCACCTCGGTGAGGCGACCCGAGAAGACGTTGTTTGCCCCGATCACCATCGGGATCTCGATCGTCTCGCCGGACATGCGCGCGAGTGCGGCCTTGAGCTCCGCGCGTTCGGCCGTACCGGGCGCATAAGAACGCGTCGGCTCGTTGACGGGATGGGGCGTGTTCACGATCGCGGCCTGCATGGCGCGCGAGTCTACCACTGCGATCCGCGATGGCGCTCCCGTGCCGTGCCGAGGTCCGTGCCGTCTTCCCAGGGCTCGCTATTCTCCCGTGGATGCAGATCCACCGGACTCCGCCCGAAGCGATCCTCGACCCGACCACCCAGAGGCCCCGGTTCGGCACGTACCTCGGGGGGCTGCCGCCCGTCGTTTTCGGGGCCGCCGCGAAGAACCCGCTCACCCGCGTGCGCCGCGAAAAACGCTGGTTTTACGTGGCCCTCGCGTCCGACGAGCTCATCTGCGCGGCCGCGATCATCCGCCTCGGCTACGCCGCCAACGCCTTCGCCTTCGTCGTGGATCGCCGCGAGGGCCGCACCCTCTGCGACGAGACCAGCAAGGGCCCGCCGTTCAGCGCCTTCATCGGCGACAGCGGCGGCGAGGGCTGCCTCGCCTCCTACCACCTCGGAGGCAACCACCTCTCTGTCTCGCGGCCCGTCGGCCAGAGCGATTACGTCATTGACGTACGCATGCAGGGCCTCGAACTCCAGGCGCGGCTCGGCACCACACAGGCGCCGCCTGCGCTCGGGGTCGTCGCTGCGCTCCGCGAGGGCCTCTTCTCGACCACGGAGAAACGCGCGCTCCTCTCGGCCTCCGGCTCGCTCGTCGCCGGGGGCCGGAAGTTCTCGCTCGACGGCGCGATCGCCGGGTACGACTTCACGGCGGGCCTGCTCGAGCGGCACACCGCGTGGCGATGGGGCTTCGGCCTCGGCCGCACCTCCGAGGGCAAACCGATCGCGTTGAACCTCACCGAGGGGTTCGTCGGCGATCGCGAGTGTGTCGTGTGGATCGACGGCGAGGTCGTGCCCCTCTCGGCCGTCCGAATTTCGTTTGACCGCGAACGACCTCTATCGAGCTGGCAGGTCCGCGCGCCCGACGACAGCGTCGATCTCCACTTCACGCCGAGCGCCCTCCATGCCGAACGGCATGACCTCGGGCTCGTTCGCTCGCGGTTCCTTCAGCTCGCCGGGGAGTTCTCGGGCCGCATCCTCGTCCCGGGGCGCGAGCCGATCCGCGTCGAGCGGCTCGCCGGGGTCACGGAGGATCAGGACACGTACTGGTGAGGGGTTCAGGAAGGGACGTGGGGCGTGATCGAGGTCAGGAGACCTTCACGCCCTTGCCTTGGACGAGCTTGAAGAAGCCGGCTTCGTCGAGGAGCTGCGTCCCGTACTTCTTCGCCTTCTGCGCCTTGCTCGACGTCGAGTCGGCCTCCGCGCTGACGAGGTAGTTGAGCTCCTTCGTCACGCCCGAGAGCACACGCCCGCCGTTCGCCTCCACGAGGTTCGTCAGCTCGCCCCGCGGCCGGCTCAGCGCGCCCGTGAAGCAGAACGACATCCCCGCGAGCGGCCCCTCCTGCTCCTGCGTCACGGGCACGATGCCTTGCGCGATCAGCCGCTCGATCTCGGCTTTGCGACCCTGGAGCCCGCGCACGATCATGCCGGCCTTGATCGGACCGAGCCCCGAGATCCCCGCGAGATCCTGCTCCGTCGCCGTGAGCAGTTTTTCGATCGTCGTGTAGCCCGACGACACGAGCAGCCGCGCCGTTTGGATCGCGAAACCCTCGATGCCGAGCGCCGCCAGGAACACGGGCAAGGTCAGCGGCAGCCGACTCGTGAGCTCGTCGAGCACCTTCTTCGCGATCTTGTCGCCGCGCCTCTCGAGGTCGGCGATCTGCTTCGGCTTCAGCTTGTAGAGATCGCCCGGCTCCTTCACGAGCTTCGCCTCGACGAGCTGCTCGATCAGCTTGTCGCCCCACTCGAGCGCGCCGATCGCGTCGATCCAGTTGTGGATCCGGCCCTCGACGAGCGCGGGGCACTCCTGGTTGCGGCAGAGCAGGTACTCGCCGCTCGCCACGAGCTCGGCCGAGCAACGACGGCAGCGCGTCGGCGGCTGCTCCGTCTTGCCGCCCTTCTCGACCACCTCCTCGACGTACGGGATCACGTCGTTCCGGCGCGACACCAGGACCTCGTCGCCCACGCCGATCCCGAGCGCGCGCACGTTGCCCACGTTGTGCAGGCTCGCGCGCTGCACCGTCGCGCCCGCGAGCTCCACCGGCTCCACGATCGCGACGGGCGTCACGCGCCCGCTCGGCCCCGTGTCCCAGAGGATCTCCACCACCTTCGACACCTTCGCCTGCGACGCGAACTTGAACGCAGTCGCGCCGCGCGGCCTTCGGTTCAGCTCGCCGAGCACGGTCTGCGCGGCGATCGAGTTCGCGCGCACCACGAGCCCGTCGATCTCGTAGTCGAGCCCCGCGCGGATCTCCGACGAGTACTTCCGGTAGATCCCGAGCACGTCCTTCAGCGTGCCCTTCGCGGTCCACGGCGTGCCGAAGCCCTGCTTGCGCAAGAACGTGATCTTCTGCTCCTCGGTCGCGACGTCGAGGTGATCGGCGAGGTCGTAGAACAGCACCGTCAGGTGCTCGCAGCCCTGGCCGTCGAAGCGCTTCGACGTGCCCGCGGCGGCGTTCCGCGGGTTCGCCACGCCCGGGAACGACTTCTTCATGTCCGACAGCTTGAGGATGATCTCGCCGCGCACGCTGAGCGTGAGCTTCTCCTTCAGCTTCTGCGGCACGCCGCGCATGCGGGCCACGTTCGGCGAGATCCGCTCGCCCATGATCCCGTCGCCGCGCGTGATCGCGTCGGCGTACTTGCCGTCGCGGTAGATCACCTCGATCGAGATCCCGTCGAGCTTCTCCGCGATGAAGAGATCGTCGGAGATCGCCTTGCCGCCTTCCTTCACGACGAGCTCGTCGCAGCGCGCGGCCCAGGCTTCGAGCTCGCCCTCGTTCACGACCTTGTTCAGCGAGCCCATGGGGATCTCGTGCCGGGCTTTTTCCCACTCGGTCACGGCCACGGGGGAGCCGACGCGCGCCAGCGCCGGGTGCGTCGGATCGAGATCACGCAGCTCGTCTTCGAGCGCGTCGTAGGCGGCGTCCGAGATGTCGGGTTTGCCGGCGTAGTAGCTCGCGCGGTAGCGCTCGATGCGCTCGGCGAGCTCGTCGATCCGCGCTCGCACGGCCGGATCCGGCTGTTTGTCCCAGCCGTGGTGCAGGTGCGTCATCCTCGTGTCCTCCCTAAGTCGCTACGAACGTCACTCGAACACCACCTCGCCGCGCCGCGCGGCGGCGAGCATGTCGTCCATCCCCATCGCCAGCGGCGCGGGCAGCTCCTCATCGCGGAAGAGCCGCGCCTCGCGAATCTCCAGCCGGTTCTTCGGCGGCCGGTTCGGCGCGCCCACGCGCGCGGACACCACGATCGTCACCGCGTGAAACCGGATGTCCCGGTCCGGCCGCGAGAACACGCCGACCATCGGGCCGATCGTCACGTCATCGACCCCGGCCTCCTCGTCGAGCTCCCGCACGACCGTGGTCCGCAAGGTCTCGCCCCACTCGACCGTCCCGCCGGGCAGCGCCCAGGTCCCCGTGTCGGCGCGGCGCACGAGCAGCCACCTGCCGTCCTCCGTCCGGGCGGCCACGGCCACGCCGACCACGGGCCGTTTGAGGAGGTGGCGCACGATCTCTTGCGCCACGCCGAGCACCGACCGCGGCAGGTACGAGAGGGGCCCCATGGGGCGCGCAGAATAGCGACCCATCCGGGGCCGGGAAGGGGCATGCGTGAGCTCTGGTCGATTTCAGTGGACGGTCCGCGTGCTCGACACGCGCGACCCCGCGCGAGGTAGGCTTCCCCGCATGCGTGAGCCTCTCGTTGTCGCGTCGGTGCAGATGAACAGCCAGGCGGACCTCGCCGAGAACCTCGGCCGGGCCGGGCGCCTCGTGGCCGAGGCTGCTTCCCGCGGCGCGAAGGTCGTGGTCTTGCCCGAGAACTTCGCCTTCATGGGCGGCGACGACGACGAGCGGCTGCGCGTCGCCGAGGACCTCGACGCGAAGGACGGGGGCCGGATCCGCACGTTCCTCGCCGAAAACGCCACGAAGCACGGCGTCTGGATCCTCGCGGGCGGCCTGCCCGAGCGCTCTGTCGATCCGAAGCGTGTCCACAACACCTGCGCCGCGGTCGCGCCTTCGGGCGAGATCGTCGCGCGGTACCGCAAGATGCACATGTTCGACGTCGAGGTCGGCGACGGCCAGCGGTACCGCGAGTCGGCCTCGTGCATGCCGGGCGACGAGCCCGTCGTCGTCGACGTCGCAGGCACGCGGATCGGCCTCTCGATCTGCTACGATCTGCGCTTCCCCGAGCTTTATCGCGAGCTGGTCGCCCGGGGCGCCGAGGTGCTCATCGTGCCGGCGGCGTTCACGCTCGCGACGGGCAAGGATCACTGGCACGTGCTCCTCCGCGCGCGGGCGATCGAGGCGCAGTGCTACGTGATCGCGGCGGCGCAGTGGGGGAGTCATCCGAAGGGACGCAGGACGTACGGCAAGTCATGCGTCGTGGACCCCTGGGGCGAGGTCATCGCGCAAGCTTCGGAGGGGGAGGGGATCGTCGCGGCGACGCTCGATCCGGCATATCTCGCGCAGGTGCGGGCGAGTCTGCCGTCCCTCCAGCACCGACGGATCGGGGTTGTTTCGCGGCAGACTTGAGGTGACTCCCAAAGTCGGCGTACCTTCCTGGATCGTGGGACGTTTTCGCCTTGGGGTCATGTTCGTGCCGCTCCTCGTGGGCTGCGCCGGTGGCAATGGTGGGCAACCCGCGGAGGGGGCCACAAACGGCGCGGTCGAGGCGGACAAACCCGCCGAGCCCGAGCTCGTGGGCGTGAAGAAGAAGCTGCAGGGGACGTGGGAGATCGTGCGGTACACGTCGGATCACCCCATCCCGAACGAGGCGATGCCGCTGATGGCAGACCTCTTCGAGTCGTTGCGAATCGGCTTCGAGAAGGACGCGCAGAGCGTGCGAACCTCGAAGACGCCCGACGAGAGCGCGCCCTATCTCATCGAAGGCGAGTCCGGAGACGCCTTCACGCTCCGAGCAAGCGGAGGCATGTTCGACGGCGCAAAGTGCCGGTTCCTCGGCCCAGACGAGTGGGAAGTCACCGACCGCGGCAAGACCTGGCCCGGCGTGAGCGTCCTTCGTCGCGCTCCACGCTGATCCCGCGACAGTCGCTCCGCACAGCGGAGCCTGAGCCGCGCCACATCGTCCGCGCTGCAGGACGGGGCGTTGCCCCGCACCCCAGCAGGGGGCTGTCCGCCCCCTGCACCCCGGACCAGCGCAAGCGCTGGACTCGGGGTCGATGAACTGCGCGATGCGCAGTTCATCGAACAGGCCCTGGCAAGACCACGAGCGGCTTCGCCAGCCGAGATGGCAGCGCTGCCGTAGGTGCTGGAGACAATTTCCCTGTCGACAGCGCGCATCGCGCGCTGTCGCCCCGCGTCCAGGGCTTGCCCTGGTCCGGGTCCAGGGGTGGACAACCCCTGGTCGGGGTCCGGGGTGAAACCCCGGCGCTACGTTGTGGGGGAGGGGGCCAGATGACTGGCGGAGCGTTGGTTGAGCAGACTCGGCTCAGCGCTCAGCGCTTCGACAGCAGGGCGCGCAGCTCGGCGGGCCTGCGGAAGCCGATGCGACGGGCGACATCGCCTTCGCTCATGCCGTCGGCGAGCAGTTCGCGGGCTTTCTGGGCGCGCACCTCATCGTAGAAGACGTGAGGAGAGCGACCGAAGGCGGCGCGGAATTGCCGGGCGAAGTGGAACTCCGACAGGTCGAGATCGAGGGCGACCTCGTACGAGCGGATTCGTTGACCGGCTTCGGCGGCGGCCCGGATGCGCTCGCGCGCGACGCGCATGCGCTCGGGCGTGCTCTTCGGGATGATTTGCGACGGCTGCGGTGCTGGGATCTTGGGCAGCGTCTGCGTGATGGGGGCCTGGCGAACCGCAAATGGCGGCATGGACGAGGCCGAGGGCATACGGGCGGCGGAGGGTGCGTTCAGCATCGTGAAAGGAAGCGCATCGCTCACGGGAACCTCTCCTTGCCACGGGGAATCTCGCCGCTGCATGCGGCGCCGTGACGGCATCTCGACGTTCTGCCTTTGCAACCCTCGGGCCGAACCTCGTCAGAGGGGGGGGCTGGTAGCAAAATTTACCATGCAGGCGTACCAATCTTGGATGCGCATAATCGGGGCTGTGGGCGGGGGACCACGTAGGGGCCATGACTCGGAGCGCAAATGTGCCGGGATTTTGCGCGGATCTGGTGACCCTTCGGGCGCGTAGAGGGGTTGCCCGAGCATCGTTCCGACCCTTGCTACGTCTGACGCTCGGGCCTAACCCTGCGTATGAGCGGCAGGATCTCGTGTTGCGCCGAGTCTGCTCAACTCGCGCAGCTTCGGCTCCGGATGGCCGGGTGCGGCGCGACGGCGCGGCGCCACGGTTGCGCAAGTGCTGGACGCGCGTGATCCCGGACGCATGGGGGTGCGTGGGGACGAACTGCGGAGGTGAGGGGGAAGGGCGGGAGGAGGCTCGGGATCAGACGTCGATTTCGGCGGTCTGGGCTCGGTCCATGATGAACCGGAAGCGGGCCGAGGCGTCTTTGCCCATGAGCTCGTTCAGGATGCGATCGGTCTCGAGCTCGCCCTCGATGACCACGCGCAGGGCGCGGCGGCGGCGGGGGTCGAGCGTCGTGGCCTTGAGGTCCTCGGCGGGCATCTCGCCGAGGCCCTTGAAGCGGGAGATCTCGGGCTTCTGGCCCTTGGGCAGCTTGACGAGGATGCGGTCGCGCTCTTTCTCGTCGAGGGCCCAGTGCGTCTCTTTGCCGGCGTCGATCCGGTAGAGCGGGGGTTGCGCGAGGTAGACGTGGCCGCCGCGGATGAGGCCCGGCAGGTGGCGGTAGAAGAACGTGAGGAGCAGCGTGGCGATGTGCTGTCCGTCGCTGTCGGCGTCCATCAGGAGGAAGATCCGGCCGTAACGGAGCTTCGAGGCGTCGAAGTCCTTGCCGAAGCCGCAGCCGAGCGCGCTGACGATGTCCTGGAGCTCCTTGTTCGAGAGCACCTTCGAGGTCGAGGCTTGCTCGGCGTTCAGCACCTTGCCGCGCAGGGGCAGGATCGCCTGCGTGCGCCGGTCGCGGCCCTGTTTGGCGGAGCCGCCTGCGCTGTCGCCCTCGACGATGAAGAGCTCGCTTTCGTTCGGGTCGGTGGAGCTGCAGTCGGCGAGCTTGCCGGGCAGGTTCAGGCGGTGTGAGACAGCGGTCTTGCGGACGACCTGCTGCGTCGCCTCGCGGCGGGCTTCGCGGGCGCGGGCGGCCAGGATCGCGCGCATCACGATCGCCTCGCCGGCGGTGCCGTTGTCGAGCAGCCATTGCTCGAGCGCGGGGCGCACGATGCCTTCGACGGCGGGGCCGGCCTCGGGGTTGTTCAGCCGGTCCTTCGTTTGCCCCTGGAATTGCGGCTCCTGGATGTAGATCGACAGCAGGCCGACGATGCCCTCGCGGATGTCCTCGGCGGTGAGCGTCACGCCCTTCGGCTGGATCTTCTTGGCCTCGATGAAGGCACGCACGGCCTTCACGATCGCGGTGTTGAAGCCGCTCTCGTGCGAGCCGCCGGTGTGCGTCGGGATGCCGTTCACGTAGGAGCGCACCGACTCGTCGGGCGACTCGGTCCACAGCAGTACGGCTTCGAGCCGGATGTCGCCGTCCTTCGCGACGTGGAACATCGACGCGTGCACCGCGGGCTTGCCTCGCTGCGTGACGAGCTTCGGCAGGTAGTCGGCGATCCCGTTCGGGTGCACGAACTCGACGGTCTCGCCCGTCGCCTGATCCTTGAAGACGATGAGCAGGCCGCCGTGCAGGTAAGCCTTCGCTTCGAGGCGCTCCCTGACGGTGTCCGCGTCGAACGATGCTTTGTCCCCAAAGATTTCCGGGTCGGGGCGGAAGTGCAGGATCGTCCCGTGTTTGCGGGTCGGGGCGCCGCGCTTCAGCTTGCCCGTGGGGATGCCGCGGCTGAAGGCCTGCACGTGCTCGTAGCCGTCGCGGAGGACCTTCACCTCGAGCTCGACGGAGAGCGCGTTCACCACGCTCGAGCCGACGCCGTGCAGGCCGCCGGAGACCTTGTAGTTCGAGCTCGCGAACTTGCCGCCCGCGTGCAGCGTGCAGAGGATGAGCTCGAGCGCGGGGCGGTTGTACTTCGGGTGGACGTCGACCGGGAAGCCGCGGCCGTCGTCGGAGATGGTCGCGCCGCGCCGGTCGGCGTCGAGCGTCACCTCGATGCGCTTGGCGTGGCCGTTGATCGCCTCGTCGACCGCGTTGTCGACGATCTCCCAGAGCAGGTGGTGATAGCCGCGCGTGTCGGTCCCGCCGATGTACATCGCGGGGCGCTTGCGCACCGGCTCGAGGCCCTCGAGGACCTCGATGTCCTTCGCGGTGTAGCGTGATCCGGAGGTGGGCTGCGGGGTAGCGGTCGTTGCCATGGATCAGCTCTCCTCCTCGGAGGGTTTGCCGAGGACGGGCGTCGCGACGGGGGGCGGAACGATCCGGACGACGCGGTCCTTCTTGGCGAAGACCTGCCGGCCGAACTCGCCGCGCGCGCCGAGGACGCTGTCGGGGACCAGGTTCGCGACCTTGCCTTTTTCGGTCTCTGCCTGGATGACGTCGCGATCGTCGAGCATCGCGCCGATGACGCGCTCGTTCTCGTCGAGCTTCATCACGATCGCGCCCTTGCCGGCGCCCGAGAGCACGCCGATCTCCTCGACGGGTACGCCGAGCGCGTAGCCGTTGCTCGCGACGCACACGATGGAGCGGCCGGCGCTCGGGAGCAGCACGGCGAGGATGTCGTCGCCCTCGTTGAGCTTCGCGAACTTGCGGCCTGCGCGGGTGCTCGGCTCGCGGTGCTGGCGCAGCGAGAAGCGGAAACCCAACCCTCCGCGCGTGAGCGCGAGCGCGAAGGGCGGCTCGGGCTCGGCCGCGCCCTCGGTCGGCGCGGAGAGCTCCTCGCCGAGCGCGCGCGGATCGAGCGACATCATCGCGACCATCCGCTCGCCGTCCGCCAGCTTGAAGAGCTTCTGGACCGGGTCGCCGTAGCCCGTCGAGGGCGGGATGTCGTGGATGCGGCAGACGTAGCAGGCGCCGAGGTTCGAGAAGAACGCGACGGCCGAGCGCGTCGATCCCGCGACGGCCGCGAGCACGCTGTCGCCCTCGCGCAGGCGCGTCGCGGACGGGTCCTTGAGCTCGCGCACGCGCTTCACCCAACCCTGGGAGCTCAAAACGATGTTCGCGTCCTCCGCGACGATGAAGTCCTCGGCCTGGAACTCCGGCTCGTCGACCGCGCCCATGATCTTCGTGCGGCGGCGATCGCCGTACTTCTCCTTCAGCTGGGCGAGCTCGTCGCGCACGAGGTCCCATCGCCTCGTGTCGCTCTTGAGCAGCGCCTCGAGGCGCTTGGCCTCCGTGCGTTTGTCCGCGAGCTCCTTGCGCACGACCTGGATCTCCAGCCGCGCGAGGCGATAGAGGCGCAGCTCCAGGATCGCGTCCGTCTGTTCCTCCGAGAGCTCGAAGCGCTTGATCAGCTTGCTCGCGGCGTCCGCCTTGCCTTCGCTCTTGCGGATGATCGCGATCACCTCGTCGAGCGCGTCGAAGACGATCTCGAGGCCCTCGAGGACGTGGATGCGCGCCTTGAGCTCGCCGAGATCGAACTCCAGACGCCGCGTCACCGTCGAGTACCGGAACGTGAGGAACTGGTTCAGGATCTCGTCGAGCCCGAGGCGCTTCGGCGCGGACACGTCGGGGTTGTCCGTGGGCACGAGGCAGGTGAGGTTCACCGGCACGTGCACCGCGAGCGGCGTGTGCTTGTAGAGGTACGCCATGACGAGCTGCGGATCCGTCCCGCGCTTCGTCTCCAGCACGATGCGCACGAGGTCCGTCGACTCGTCGCGCACGTCGAGCAGCGGCGGCAGCTTCTTCGAGATGATCACCTCCGCGATCTTCTCGACGATCGCCTTGCGCTCGACGCCGTACGGGATCGACGTGATCACGAGGAACGAGGGCCCGCGCTTCGAGTCGTCCTCTTCGACCTTCCACTCGCCGCGCAGCTTCAGCGAGCCCTGGCCCGTCGTGTAGACCGCCTCGAGCTCCTCCTTCGTCGCGTGGAGCTGGCCGCCCGTCGGGAAGTCCGGGCCCTTGATCTTCTTCAAGAGCCGGCTCACCGGCAGATCGCGCTGGTTCGAGAGCTCGATGCAAGCGTCGAGCACCTCCGCGAGGTTGTGCGGCGGGATGCTCGTCGCCATGCCGACGGCGATGCCCTGCGAGCCGTTCACGAGCAGGTTCGGGAAGCGCGACGGCAGGATGACGGGCTCGCTCTTCGTGCCGTCGTAGTTCGGCCGCCACTCGACCGTGCGCTTGCCGAGCTCGCCGAGCAGCTCCAGCGCGAGCGGCCGCAGCTTCGCTTCGGTGTAACGCATCGCGGCGGGTGCATCGCCGTCGATCGAGCCGAAGTTGCCGTGGCCCGCGACGAGCGGCGCGCGCATCACGAAGTCCTGCGCGAGCCGGACCATCGCGTCGTAGATCGCGGTGTCGCCGTGCGGGTGGTACTTACCCATCACGTCGCCGACCACCGCCGCGCTCTTGCGGAAGCGCCCGTCGGGGGCGAGGTGAAGGTCGTGCAGCATCGCGTAGAGGATGCGGCGCTGCACGGGCTTCAGGCCGTCGCGCACGTCGGGCAGCGCGCGGGACGTGATGACGCTGAGCGCGTAGTTCAGGTACTTGCGCTGCGCCTCTTCCGCGAGCGACGTGTCGGGCACCGGCGGAGGCGGGGGCGGCTCGCTGCCGCCCGGGGTCTTGGGGGCGCGCCGAGGCCTCTTCTGACCACCCTCGCCATCGAGGGGAAACGGGACCTGCTGGGCAGGGGGCACGGGCGTTATCTCCAGGGATGGGGAGGCAAGGCGCGGCCGCCTCGGCTCGCGCGCGCCCCCCAGGAATCGACGGTGTACCCGCGTTCAGTGGGGCCGCAGGCAGGGGATGCCATTACCCACGGAGCGCCGATCGGTCAAGCCACGGCGGCACGGACGGGGCGGGCACGCCGGCCCCGAAAAGCGTTCGTCCAGAGGGATTTCGCGGGCGAATACGCGCCCCGTGCCCACGATCCGGCCCTTCCCCGACGGACGCTCCTCGTCCCGGGCGCCCTACCGTCCACACATGGACATGGAAAACCAACGGCTCCCACCTTGAGACCTCTGGCCCGCTGGGCTACGGGGAGGCGCCCCTTGTACACGACGCCTATCCCACCCAACCGCCTGACGAGCCGGCTCCGGCTCCTGTGGACGAGCGCCCTTCTGGTCGTCTTCACGATCACCGGGCTCTCGCCTCGGGTGGCCTTCGCGCAAGGAGGCCCGCCGGAAGGCGCAGCGCAGCCTCCCGCAGCGAAGGATGCGGCAGGACAAGGCGACGAAGACGAAGCCGACGAAGAGAAAGGCGCGCCCTCGGCGCCGAACGGAAACGGCGCTGCAGCGCCCGGCGCGCGCCCGGAAGAGGCCGCTCAGCCGGTGCCGACGCTCGCGCCGACCGAGGCCGAGCTCGCGCGTGGTCAGTCCGTCGCGCGCGTCGTCATCGCGGGCAATCGTCGCATCTCCGCGGACGACATCCGCGCTTATCTCGGCACCGCGCGCGTGGGCAAACCCTTCACGCCGGAGGGCCTCTCGCGTGACGTGCGCGAGCTCTGGGACTCGGGCTTCTTCGAGGACATCGAGGTCGACCTGACCCGCCGCGACGACGGAGTCCACCTGCGGATCCTCGTGCGCGAACGTCCGAACATCAAGACGATCGAGTTCGACGGCAACCAGAACATCAGCGCGGAAGACCTCACGGAGGCGCTCAGCGTCGAGGTCAAGAGCGGCACGATCCTCAGCTACAACGCGATCCGTCGCGGCATCCAGAAGCTGCGCGACAAGTACGCGGAGGAGGGCTACTTCCTCGCCGAGGTCTCGTACGAGACGGTCCCGCAGCGCGACAACGAGGTGCTGCTCCGCTTCAAGATCAAGGAGCACGAGCGGGTCACGGTCCGGCGCGTCACGTTCATCGGGAACAACAACATTCCCGACGCCGAGCTGCGCGAGGTGATGATCACCGGGCAAGGCAGCTTCTTCGATTTCGGCACGGGCGGCGCGTTCCGACAGGACGCGTTCGAGCGCGACGTGCTCGTCCTCTCGGCGCTCTACTACGACCGCGGCTTCCTCTCGGTGCAGATCGCGACGCCGCGCGTGATGCTCACGCCGGATCGCACCGGCATCGAGGTGACGCTCACCATCAACGAGGGCCCGCGCTACAAGATCCGCCAGCTCCGCATTTACGAGCGCGACGCCGAGGGCAAGGAGATCGAGCCCATCGGCGGCCGCAGGCGCCTGCGCGAGATGGTCCGCGCGAAGAGCGGCGACTGGTTCAACCGCGCCGAGCTCGCCGCGGACCTCGGCCTGATCCAGACGATGTACCGCGATCAGGGCTACGCGAACGTGGAGGCCCCGCCCGCGACCGACCTCGATCCGGAGCGCCAGGAGGTCGACATCATCGTCGCGATCCGGCGCAACCAGCCGATCAAGATCGGACGCATCGAGATCCGCGGCAACACGAAGACGCGCGACAAGGTCATCCGTCGCGAGATGGAGCTGCTCGAGGAGCAGCTCTTCAGCGAGTCGAAGCTCGAGCGCAGCAAGCGACGCATCACGATGCTCGGCTACTTCGAGCGCGTCGACATCTCGACCGAGCAGGGCGACGACGCCGAGCACATCAACATCAACGTCGAGGTGGTGGAGAAGCCGACGGGCACCTTCCAGGTCGGCGCGGGCTTCTCCAGCATCGAGAACTTCATCGCGACGGCGCAGGTCCAGCAGCAGAACCTCTTCGGTCGCGGCCAGTCGCTCTCGCTGCAGGCGCAGATCTCGGGCCTCCGTCAGCTCATCGACGTCCGGTTCTTCGAGCCGTACCTCTTCGACACGCAGTTCTCCGCGGCGATCAGCGCGTACGATCAGCTCCGCGTCTTCAACGACTTCTCGCAGACCTCGCTCGGCGGATCGCTCACGCTCGGCTACCCGATCATCCAGCCCGAGCTCCGCGTGGCGCTCACGTACACGCTCGAGTCGAACGAGATCTCCACGCAGACGACGTCGACGCTCTTCGGCACTGCATCGGCGGTGAACTACTTCCAGAGCATGCCGCTCGCGAACGTCTACAACGACGGCATCATCTCGAGCATCCGGCCGACGATCACCTACGACACCCGCAACAACCAGCTCTTCCCGTCGTCGGGTATCTTCCTCCAGGGCTCGGTCGAGCTCGCCTCGAAGTACTTCGGCAGCGAGCAGCAGTTCGTCCGGTTCCGTAACACCGCGCGCTTCTACTACCCGATCCGCGACTGGCTCGTCTTCAAGGTGAACAGCGAGTTCGGCGCGGTGACGAGCCCCTCGCCCGAGGGCGTGCCGATCTTCGCGCGCTTCTTCCTCGGCGGCATCCTCGACCTGCGCGGCTTCCTCCTGCGCAGCGTTGGCCCGCGCCTGACCCTGACCCGGACGCTCGATCCGAACGGGAGCCCGGTCCCGAACGGGACGCCCATCGGCGGCAACCTGATGTACTACCAGAACGCCGAGCTCGAGTTCACGATCCTGGAGCAGGTCGGCATCCGCGGCGTCCTCTTCACCGACCTCGGCAACGCCTGGAACCTCGAGCGCAACTACTGCGAGGCGAACCCGGCGTCGCCGTTCTCCGCGACGAACCCCTGCTTCACGCCGGATCAGCTCCTCAACGTCCGCACGTCCTGGGGCTTCGGCCTTCGCTGGTTCTCGCCGCTCGGCCCGCTGCGCTTCGAGTACGGCTTCCCGTTCAAGCCGCTCCCCTACGAGCAGGCGAGCCGCTTCGAGTTCACGATCGGCAACTTCTTCTGAGATGCATCGACCGCACCGCGGTCGATGCACCAACGGTCCAGGGCTTGCCCTGGTTCGGGTCCAGGGGCGAACAGCCCCTGGTCGGGCCCGGGGTGAAACCCCGGCGCTACGCTCGGGACGGCCGGCATGGCCTTTCCCGCGCCCTCCGGTTGCCCGTCCGCGTTCCTGTTGGTAGCTCCATGGACGATGCGCCCTAGCCCCGTCCAGTTCGTCCTGCCTCGCCCTGGCAAGGCCATCAGCGGGATGATGATCGCCATCACCGTCCTGTGGGTCGGCCTCGCGCTGAGCATCAACTGGGTGGAGGTCGGCGTGGGTATCGCCCAGTTCATGGCCGGCACGACCGCGGGCGTGCTCCGCGGCCAGGTCTGGCGCCTCTTCACGGCGCCGCTCTTCCACGACACCTCGAGCCCCGGGCCCTTCCTGATGACCCTGCTCGGGCTCTACTTCCTCGCGCCCACGCTCGAATCGCGCTGGGGCGCGCGGCGCATGCTGATCTTCCTCTTCGGCTCGGGCGCCTTCGCGTTCGCCACCCAGGTCGCCGTGGGCGCGCTCGTGCCGAAGCTGAACCAGGCCATGTGGTTCGGCGGGCTCGGGATGATCGAGGCCGTCGCCGTCGCGTGGGCGCTGCAGAACCGCGACGCGCAGGTGCGCATGTTCTTCGTGCTGCCGGTGTCGGCCGGCGCGATGGTCGCGATCATCTTCGTGCTCTCCGTGCTGAACGTGATCGCGCTGAACCGCCACACGTCCGAGGGCCTCGTGACCCCGTTCGGCGGCATGCTGGCCGGCTGGCTCTTCGGCGACCGTTCGCCGCTTCGTCGGTTCTACCTGAAGCTGCGCCTGCGCCAGATTCAGGCGCAGACGGCAGCGCTCCGCGCCGAGGCCACCGTGAAGGCCGAAGCCGCCCGCGCACGCCGCGCCGCGGGGCCGCCGCTGCGCGTGATCGAGGGCGGCTCGAAGACGCCTCCGAAGGACAAGCGGTACCTCAACTAGGGGACGCGGAGCGACCCAGCGTGTGGGCCTAATGCGCCGGGATCGTCGCGCACGTTCGCACGTCGGCGAGCGTCTTCGCGTGGCTGAGGCAGGAGAACTCGCCTGACGCGCGAGGCTTGCCGACGAGGTCGCGCTTGCAGTCGGCGACGAACGACTCCTCCAGCCGTTGCCCTTCGCTCTTCACGACGGCGACGGCCTTCTCCGCCGAAGGGCTCGCCGCCTCGGGAAACTTCGCCTCGGCGGTCCAGAGCACGTGCAGGTGCTCGCCCACGGCCTTGCAGTCGTCCTCGGTCACGTTCCGCGCGCAGCTTGTCGCGAGGCACGCCAGCGCGAAAAAGACGAGGGGCGCTCCCCCTGCGAACGATCGCTTCGGAGCACCCCTCGTATTCATGCCGGGAGTTTAAGCGCGTCGGCTTCGGCCGGACAAGCTCAGCTATCGATGAAGCTCTTGAGCTGCTTCGAGCGGCTCGGGTGGCGGAGCTTGCGCAGCGCCTTGGCTTCGATCTGCCGGATGCGCTCGCGCGTGACCTCGAAGTCCTGGCCGACCTCTTCGAGCGTGTGATCGCTCTTCTCGCCGATGCCGAAGCGCATGCGGAGGACTTTTTCCTCGCGAGGGGTGAGCGTCTTGAGAACCTTCCGGGTCTGCTCCGCGAGGTTCATGTTGATCACCGCCTCGGCGGGCGAGATCACGCTCTTGTCCTCGATGAAGTCGCCGAGATGCGAATCTTCCTCCTCGCCGATCGGGGTCTCGAGCGAGATGGGCTCCTTCGCGATCTTCAGGACCTTGCGGACCTTGTCGAGCGGCAGCTCCATCTTCTCGGCGATCTCCTCGGGGGTCGGCTCGCGGCCGTACTCCTGCACGAGGTAACGCGAGGTGCGGATGAGCTTGTTGATCGTCTCGATCATGTGCACCGGGATGCGGATGGTCCGGGCCTGATCGGCGATCGCGCGCGTGATGGCTTGCCGGATCCACCACGTCGCGTACGTCGAGAACTTGTAGCCGCGCTTGTACTCGAACTTGTCGACGGCCTTCATGAGGCCGATGTTCCCCTCCTGGATCAGGTCGAGGAACTGCAGGCCGCGGTTCGTGTACTTCTTCGCGATCGAGACGACGAGCCGGAGGTTTGCCTCGACGAGCTCGGCCTTCGCGCGCTCGGCCATGCGCTCGCCTTCGCGGATGCTCTCGTAGGTGCCGCGGATGGCCTCGACGTCGATGTTGAGCTCCTCCTCGACCCTCTTGAGCCCCTTCTGCGCGTTCTTCAGGGTGGACTCGAGGTCGAGCAGATCCTCGCGCGAGACGTTCAGCTTCTTCGCGAGCCGCGCCTCGGCGAGCTTGTTGCCCTTCACCTTCGCGAGCTCGCGCCGGAGCTCGGCCTTGCTCATGCCCGTGCGCTTCTCGATCTCGGTCGCGCCGGCCTCGGCCTTCTCCACCTTCGAGATGAGGCCCTTCAACTTCTGCACGATCTTGTCGATCGTCTTCTTGTTGAGGCGCATCTCCTCGAGCGTCGTCACGAGCTCGCCCGTGGTCAGCACGACCTCGGCGTCGAGCTGCTTGCGACGGCCGTCGGTCTTGACCTCCTTGCGCTCCTCGAGCAGGTCGGCCTTCTTCTTGTCGAGGCGCTTGACCTTGTCGATGAGGCGGATGATGCGGCGATCGGCCTCCTCCTCGTCGAACTCCTGATCGTCGCTCTCCGCGTCCTTGATGAGCTCCTTCACGCGGATCTTGTGCTTCCGGAGCTTCTCGCCGAGATCGATGATCTCGCGCACGGCGATCGGCGAGTCGAGGATCGCGGCGTTGACCGACTGCTCGCCCTGCTCGATGCGCTTGGCGATCTCGACCTCGCCCTCGCGCGTGAGGAGCGAGACGCTCCCCATCTTGCGCAGGTACATCCGGACGGGATCGTTCGACTTCGAGTAGTAGTCGACGTCCTCTTCCTCGCGATCCTGCGTGACGACGAGCTTCTTGTCGCTCGCCTCCTCGTCCGCGATGCGCTTCGGCGCGATCTTCACCTGCGTCGCGCCGTCGACGATCTCGATGTCCTCGTCGCCGAGTGCGCCGACGACATCGTCGAGCTGATCGGGAGAGACGTCCGCGGGCAGCGCGTCGTTCACCTCGTCATACGTGAGAAAGCCCTTCGTCTTGCCCGCATCGACGAGCTTCTCGAGCGCCTTGCGCGGATCCGACTTCCCCGCCCCATCCGGTGCCTGCGGCCTCGTCCCGCGGTCCCCCCGAGCGCCTTGTGCGACTCCGCCGCCACTTTTCCCCGCGCCCGATCCGCTTGCCCGACCCGCAGACTGCTTGGCCTTGCTCGCCATCCCATTCGCTCCACCGGGCCCACGTCGGGCCACGTGCTTCAAGGAACCACACCGAGAAAAAAACGTTCGTCACGCTCGCGCGGACTCATGCGCGCGCAAAAAAACCCGTCAGCCGAGCCCCAACTTGGCCTTGGCCTTGCGCACCGCTTCACGAAGCAGCGCTGCCTCGCGCTCCACATCCCCCAGCGGCGCGACTCGTTGGAGCTCGTCCACCGTCGCGGCTTTCTCGCGTGACAAGCTCAAGCGTCTCAACTTCCCTGCGTTCTTTAAGAGCTCTTCTCTCGCCACATCGGCCGTCTCGAAGACGGGCGACGCGAGCCGTCCAGCCGCGAATGCTTGGATCGACGCCGGGATATGCGCAAGAAATTCGTCGGGAATAAGTTGCGTTTCCGCCCCGAGGGACTGACGCAGCGCGCCAGCGGCCAATGCGAGATCCCCATCCAGCACGTCGAGTGCCTCCATCACTTCAGGGTCGTCGAGCAGAACGGGATGGTCGAGAAGTGCACCCAGGATGTGCTCCCCCACGTCTTGGACCTGGGAACGCGAACGTGCCCGGTGACCCGGCACCGTGGTCTCGGCCGCGCGGAGCTCCATGGGTTGTTCTGTGTCGTACCTCGTTGCCTGTTCGAGGAGCTGTTCGACTTGACGCAGATCGGCCGGCGCCGTGCCGCCCACGATGAGTTTCGACGACAGCCGATCGGCGTACGTCTTCAGCATGAGGCGCTTCACGGGGTCCTTTTGTTCCCCGAGTAAGTTTGCCACCGCACGCATGCGCGCGAGTTTGCCGTCGGTCGTGGCGTCGTTGAACGAGTCGTTCTGGAGCGCGTCCTCGATGAGGTGCTCGTAGAGCTCCTTCGCGCTCTTGAGGACGCTCTTCAGCGCCTCGGGGCCCTTGGTTCGCACGAGCTCGTCGGGATCGAGCTTCGCGGGCAGCGTCGCCGCGCGCCCTTCGAGGCCGCCTTCGTGGACCGGGATGCGTGCGGCCCACGTGGCCTTGCGCCCGGCCGCGTCGCCGTCGAAGAGGATCGTCACGGTGGGCGCGAAGCGCTTGAGGAGCTTCGCCTGCGCCGTCGTGAACGCGGTGCCGAGCGGCGCGATGACGTTGCAGATGCCGCGCGCGTGCAACGAAAGGACATCGAAGTTGCCCTCGACGAGGATCGCCAGGCCGTCCTGGCGGATCGCGTGGCGCGCCTGGTGCAGCCCGAAGAGGTGCTCGCCCTTCGTGTAGATCGGCGACTCGGGGCTGTTCATGTACTTCGCCGGCGACTCGGCCGCGTTCGATGGTTGGAGCCCCAAGCGTCGCATCTCGTCGGGCGTGGGCTCGGGGAGGCTCCGGCCGCTGAACGCGATCACGCGGCCTTGCACGTCGGTCACGGCGAACATGAGGCGGTGCCGGAACCGATCGTAAAACCCCGTGCCCGTGCCACGCGCGACGAGCAGGCCCACCTTCTCGGCGAGGACCGGCGAGACGCCTTGCCGCTTGAGGAAGTTCGCGAGCCCGTCCCAGCCCGGCGGCGCGTAGCCCACGCGAAACGCCTGCAGCGCGTCGGCCACGGGGCCCGTCGCCTCATGCGTGTCGAGCGCGCGCCGCGCGAGCTCGCCGAGCGCGTAGGAGGCGAGGGGATGCGCGCTCGGACCACGCATGCTCTGCTCGAAGAACGTCGCCGCGAGGTGGCTCACGGCGTACAGGTCGTCGCGCGCGCGCCGCGCCGCGTTCGCCTCGCGCCGCTCCGCTTCAGTCGCGGTCTCGATGATCTCCACGCCGCTCCGCTCGGCGAGCGCGCGCACCGCCTCGGCGAAGTTCATGCCCTCGACCTTCATGACGAAGTCGATGGCCGTGCCGCTCTCCTTGCAGCCGAAGCAGTGGAAGATGCCGCGCTCCGGATTCACGTGGAAGCTCGGCGATTTTTCCTTGTGGAAGGGGCAGAGCCCGACGAACGAGCGACCGCGCCGGGTGAGGCGAACGGTCTCGCCGACGAGCGACACGAGATCCGTGCGCTCTTTGACCCGCGCGATCGTATCGGCGTGAATCATCGTCCTACGCGATCAAGATAATGACAAACGCGCCGATCGTCCCGAGTCCTCGTCTCGAGATCGACCGGCGCGCTTGGTGTTCGTGACGCGCCTCCGGACGTGGAGGCTTTTTCAGGCGTCGGGGAAGGCAGAGCCCGGCTTCTTGTGATCCGTGAGGCTCTCGTCGGGGGTCTGGCCCTCGATCATCTCGTCGACGGGCGGCGCTTCGGCGTGATCCACGAGAAAGCGCGTGTCTTCACGCACGAGCGGCAGCGGCGGATCGCCGATGAGCTCGAGCTGCGTGGCGAGCCACTGCTCCTCCTCGATGAGCGTGCGACGCTTCGGATCCGTGAGGTCGCCCTGCCAGTGGTCGAGCTCCGCGTCGACCTCCTTCAGGCGCAGGCGAACCCGGACGACATCGACATCGTCCTTCTGGATGTACTTCTCCGTGAGGAGCAGCGCCTTGTCGCCCACGACCTCGACGAACCCATGCGCGACGGCAAGGCGATGCTCCTTGCCGGCCTCGTGGTACGTGACGAGGCCGGTGCGGAGCGCCGCGAGCAGCGGCAGGTGGCCCGGCATCACGCCGAACTCACCCGCCACGCTCGGCGCGGTCACGTCCGTGACCTCCTTGCGCAGCGCGACGCCCGTGGGCGTCACGATCTCGAGCACGATGGTCTCGGCCATGATCAGGCCCGCTTGCCCTCGGCCCGCGCCTTCACCTCATCGATGCCGCCGGCCATGTAGAAGTCCTGCTCGGCCACGTGATCGAGCTTGCCGTCGATGATCTCCTCGAAGCCCGAGATCGTGTCCTTCAGGCTCACGAGCTTGCCGGAACGACCGGTGAACTGCGCGGCGACGAAGAACGGCTGCGAGAGGAACTGCTGGATCTTGCGCGCGCGCTGCACGACGAGCTTGTCGTCCTCGCTGAGCTCGTCCATGCCGAGAATCGCGATGATGTCCTGCAGGTCCTTGTAGCGCTGCAGGGTCTGCTGCACGCGGCGCGCGACCGTGTAGTGCTTCTGGCCGACGATCTGCGGGTCGAGCATCGTCGAGTTCGAGTCGAGCGGATCGACGGCCGGGTAGATGCCGAGCTCGCTGATCGCGCGCGAGAGAACGGTCGTCGCGTCGAGGTGGGCGAAGGCCGTCGCGGGCGCCGGGTCCGTGAGGTCGTCGGCGGGGACGTAGATCGCCTGCACGCTGGTGACCGAGCCCTTCGTCGTCGACGTGATGCGCTCCTGGAGCGCGCCCATCTCCGTCGCGAGCGTGGGCTGGTAACCGACGGCGCTCGGGATGCGGCCGAGGAGCGCGGACACCTCGGAGCCGGCCTGCGTGAACCGGAAGATGTTGTCGACGAAGAGGAGCACGTCCTGACCCTCTTCATCGCGGAAGTACTCGGCGACCGTGAGCGCCGAGAGCGCGACGCGGGCGCGCGCGCCGGGCGGCTCGTTCATCTGGCCGTAGATCAGCGCGGCCTTCGAGATGACGGGCGCGCCGGACTCGAGCTTCGACTCGCTCATCTCGAGCAGGAGGTCGTTGCCCTCGCGCGTCCGCTCACCGACGCCCGCGAAGACCGACACGCCGCCGTGCGCCTTCGCGACGTTGTTGATGAGCTCCATGATGAGCACGGTCTTGCCGACGCCGGCGCCGCCGAACAGGCCGATCTTGCCGCCCTTGCGGTAGGGCGCGAGCAGGTCGATGACCTTGATGCCCGTCTCGAAGATCTCGACCTTCGTCGACTGATCGACGAACTTCGGCGGATCCTTGTGGATGGGCGCAAACTTGTCCGCGTTCACGGGCCCCGCCTCGTCCACGGGCGCGCCGACGACGTTCAGAATGCGTCCGAGACAAGCCGGGCCGACCGGCATCATGATCGGCTTGCCCGTGTCGCGAACCTCCATGCCCCGCACGAGGCCGTCCGTCGTGTCCATGGCGATCGCGCGCACGGTCGACTCGCCGAGGTGCTGCGCGACCTCGAGCGTGAGGTTGTCGGCCTCGCCCGAGATGCTCGGGTTCGACACCTTGATCGCATTCAAAATCTTCGGAAGCTGGCCCGCCGGAAAGTCGACGTCGACGACGGGGCCGATGACCTGGGTAATCTTTCCAACCGACATGGGGCGGGGCTCCTCCAGCGAATCGCCATGACGCCATGACGACGAACGCGCGCGGCCACTACCACGGCCACCGTGGACTGTCGAGGGGTCCGGAGCGGATGAACAGGGGTTTCTAGCCCTTCATCGCCGCAATTCGGGCGAAATCCTCGACCGCCAGCGTTTCACCACGCAAGTCGAGCGAGATCCCGGCTTCCCCGGCGCGCGCTTCGAGCTCGTCCTTGGACCAACCGTACAGGCCGCGCCAGGCATTTCGCAGCGTCTTGCGCCGCGCGCCGAAAGCCGCACGGACGGCCTCGCGAAACGCCTCGGTCTCCGCGGCCCGCGCTGGCCTGTGCGGCGCGAGGACGACCACCGCGGAGTCGACATCGGGGCGCGGGTAAAACGCGCCGCCGCGCACCGTGAGCAGGCGCTTCACGTCGAAGGCGGCCTGCACGAAGACCGTGAGCGCGCCGTAGGCCTTCGATCCCGGCGGCGCGATGAGCCGCTCGGCGACCTCGGCCTGCACCATGAACACCGCGCGATCGACACGATCGGCGAGCCCGGTCGCCCGCTCGAGGAGCGCACCGGTGATCTGATAAGGCAGGTTGCCCGCGATCACGTGCGGGCGCGGGCCGACGAGCTCGGCCGCCCAGTCGACGGCGAGCGCGTCGGCTTCGATGATGGAGACGCGACCTTCGGCGATCGGCGCTTCGAGCTCGGCCGAGAGGAGCGGGACGAGATCACGGTCGCGCTCGATCGCCACGATCTTCCCGGCGCGTTCGAGCAAGGGGCGCGTGAGCGCGCCGAGGCCGGGGCCGATCTCGAGCACGGTGCCGCCCGGCGGCGTGGTCGCGGCTTCGGCAATCGCGCGGGACGCGGAGACGTCGACCAGGAAGTTCTGGCCGAACCTCTTCTTGGGCGAGAGGCCGCGCGAGCGGAGGCGTTCGGCGATCGACATGGCAGGCTCGTGATCTCGAGGAAGGTTCGTTGGTGTTCCAACCGATGCGCGGATGGGCGAACTTTCGTTCAGGTCGCCTTGGGGTCCGCGGCGTCGGGGCGCTTCGTCGTCGTGGCGCGGATCTTCGTGACGCGCACGCCGAGGCGGCGGAGCACGGCCTCGCTGCGGCTGACGGCGACGCGCGTGCGGACGAGCACGGCCTCGGCGGCGACCCCGGCGGCCTCTTCCCACGCGATCCTTCGCGGTCCTTCGGCGACCTCCTCAGAGGGCGAACCGTCCGCGCGCGTCGGCGGATCCCAGGGCGGGAGCAGGCCCGGATCGAACTGCGGCATCGACCAGGTGACGGACGCCGAGTGGCGCGCGAGGCGGCGCAGGGCGTCCATGACGGGTTTTTCCTGCGCGATCTCGGAGGGCGCGGGCGCGACGACGTGCACGACGCTCGGCTTGGGCTTGCTCTTGACGATCTGCGAGAGGACCTCGGCGAGCATGAAGCCGGACTCGTGGCGCTCGGCCTCCGCGCGGGCAGGGGACTCGATGCCGTAGGCTGCGAGGTAGCGGCGGAGCGTTCGCTCGCGCGGGCTCCGGCCGTCGGGCGGAGGCGGCGCGAAAGGCGCGCGGGGACGAACCGCGTCGGCGCGCGACGCGAGCCTGTCGAGATCGCCGCGGCGCAGATCCGAAAGCCCACGCGCGTCGAGCGGACGGAGGTGCTCGAGGACCCGCACGGCCACGTCGGCCTCGTCGAGATCGCTGCGCGAGGCGTCGTGCGTCCCCGTCGCCGTGACGAGCAGGTGCGCGAGCTTCTGTCCATGCGCCGGTCCCTGGTCGGGCAGGACGAACGCGCGCACGGTGGACGCGTAGATCGCGAGTCCAACGCGATCACCACGCGAGAGGTACCGCGCGCAGATCGACGCGGCCTCGTCGATCGCGAGATCGAGCGGCGCGCGGCCGAGCGGGCCAGCCCAGAGCTCGACCGAGGCGTCGAGCACGACCCAAACGACGTCCCGCTCCTCGCGTTCGAAGTCGCGCACGAGCAGGATCCCGCGACGCGCGCTCGCCTTCCACGCGATGCGCCGGAACGGATCTCCCGGCTGGTGTTCGCGCAGCTCGCGCATATCGCTGCCTTCGCCGCGGGCGCGGCCGGGCCTCCCGCTCGACGCGAGCAGCTTGCTCCGGCCGCCGCGCGGGGAGGGGAGCCACGCCGCGAAGGGGCGCGGCAGGACCTCGACGCCGAAGGGATTGGCGAAGGTGAGAGGGACCTCGAAGAGCCCGGGCGCGCCGTGCACTTCGAGCGCGAGCCCGTGCACGCCGTGTTGCCCCACGCGCGGCGCGTGCACCGAGACTTTCACCTTGAGCCGCCCGGAGGCCATGACCTCACCCGCGGAGGGCTCGATCGTGATCTGGAGCTGCGACGAGGCGATGGGCCGGAGGCGCACGTACCGCGCGGCGAGGGTGTCGCGGTTTCGCACCTCGGCTTCGATCTCGATCGTGCTGCCGCGGCCCGTGCGCACGACGCGGCGTGGCCCGCTCCAGAGCATCTCGAAGCCGGCGGCGCGGATGCGCGAGACGGAGACGAGCGTGACCGCGCGGGCGAGCGCCATCGCGAGCAGCATCGCTCCTCCCCACCCGACGATGGCGGGCTCGCGCGCGACGAGGCCGACGCCCGCGACCGAGATCGCGGCGATGCTGAGGTGCGCCGCCGTGCGCGTGGGAAAGAGCTGCATCGCTAGACCGGCCGCACCGCGCGCCGGTAGGCCACGCGCTGCACGGCGTCCTCCACGACCGCGTCCCGAGCGCGCGCATCGCCCTCGGCCTCGGGCACGAGCACGAGCCGGTGCGAGAGCACCGCCGTCGCGACGCCGCGCACGTCGTCCGGCGTGACGAACGGGCGCCCCGCGATCACGGCCGCGCTCTTCGCTGCCTGCACGAGCCCGAGCGTCGCGCGCGGCGAGGCGCCGAGCAGCACGCGCGCGTGCGAGCGGGTGAACGTCGTCAGGCCGACGGCGTACTCGTAGAGATCGTCCTCCACGTGGATCCGCCGCGCGATGCTCTGGAGCGAGAGCAACTCCTCCACGCTGAGCACCGAGCGCGCGCGTGGCGGCTCGGCGTTGTGCGCGCGGAGCATCGCGACCTCGTCCTTCGCGTTCGGGTAACCGATGGCGACGCGCACGAGGAAGCGATCGATCTGCGCCTCGGGCAGCGGGTACGTGCCTTCGAGATCGATCGGGTTCTGCGTGGCGAGCACCATGAACGGCGCGGGCAGCTCGAACCGGTCGCCCTCGATCGTCACCTGCCGCTCCTGCATCGCCTCGAGCAGCGCGGACTGCGTCTTCGCGGGCGCGCGGTTGATCTCGTCGGCGAGCACCACGTTCGCGAAGATCGGCCCCGGCCGGAGCGAGAACGTGCCCTCCTTCGGCGAGAGCACGTACGTGCCGGTGATGTCCGCAGGCAGGAGATCCGGCGTGAACTGGATGCGGCGTACCGAGGCGCCGAGCGCCGACGCATACGCCTTCACGAGCGTCGTCTTCGCGACGCCGGGCACGCCCTCGAGGAGCACGTGGCCCTGCGCGAGCAGCGCGGTGAGCATGAGATCCACGGTGCGCGAGGGACCGATGTAGACGCGCGTGATCTCCCGGCGGAGCGCGTCCAGCCGCTCTTTGGCGGCGGCGATCTCCTCGATGGCGACGGCCTGGGTCAAGTGGCGCTCTCCTCTGCGGGTGCGGGCGGGCTCGGGGTTCGTGAGGGGTCGCTCGTCGGGCTCGTTCCCGCCGGGCGATTGGAAGTCTTCTCGCCGTTCGCGGCGCCGTGGCCGATCGGCTCGGGGGTGATCGCGCCCGCCTTTTCGAGCACGTCCCTCACGACGGCGGCCGCGTTCCGGAGCGCCGCGCGGGGCACGCGGACCGGCTTGCCCGCGACGACGGAGGCTTCGGCTTTTTGCATCACGGCGAGGACCTCTTTCAAGGCCGAGCGGCCACGCTCGTCAAGGCCTCCCGCGCGCTCGGCCGCAGAAATCACGGCGTCCGCCGATGGATCGAGGGGCGTGTTGAGCTTGTGCGAGAGCGCCTCGACGAGCGCGCTCTTGAGCTCGAGCAAGAGGAGCCCCGGCGGCGAGGACGGGGCCGAGAGCAACGCGAAGCGGCCGGCCACGCCTCCCTGCGCGACGAGCGGCACGGGCCGCGCGAAGCGAGGTTGCGGGCTCTTGTACGGTCGCCCTGCCGCGCGCGCCACCCACGCGGCCACGCCGAGCACCGCGAGCAGCGCGAGCAGCCAGTGCGCCCACGTCGGCAGTCCGTTTTGACGCGCCTCCGCGAGCGCGTCGCCGATCGAGCGGAGTTGGCCCTCGATGTCCTTGCGCAGCGTCGACTTGCCGCCGAACGAGCCCTCCTCGGAGAAGCGGTTGGCGACGATGAAGAGCCGGCCGCCTTGCCGTTCGCCGCCGTCCTCGTCGACGAGGTAGTGCGCGAGCCCCACGGCGAACGAGCGGTTGCCGGGGTAGCGCAGCATCTGGTTCATGAGGCCCGAGGGATCGCTCAGCGCGAAGAGCCGACCCCTGCCGACCTGGCCCGCGACCGCGACGATCGTCGGGGGCTCGCCGACGGCGCGCACCTCGAGCACGGGCGAGAGGTTCGGGTGGCGGAGCCCCGTCGCGTGGTTCGTGACGAACTGCTGCACGCTCGCGACCACCGGATGCGGGCCCGTGAGTTGCCCCTTGTCACCGGTGAGCACGGGCTCGGCGATCGCGAGCTGGGGGTTGTTGCGCAGCGCCGCCACGGGGCGCGAGGGCAGCGAGGTCCGCTCGATGTGGAAGCGCCGCAGCGTCTCCTCGCCTCTGCCGTAGTCGTCCACGATCGCCAGGCGTCCGCCGGCCTTCATGAAGGCCGCCGTTTCTTCGGGATCCATGCTCTGGAGCGGGTGCAAGACGAGCACACCGTCGTTCGGCGTGATCTCGTTCCAGTCGAGCACGGCGACGGCCTTGACGCGCCTGTCGCCGAGCTCGTTCACCGCGAGCCCGTAGAGCTCCGAGCAGCCTTCCCACGTCGTGTCCGCGACGTCGAACGCGGCGGCGCGTGCGTCCACGGACGCGAGGCCGATGCCGAGCGCTGCGCAGATCACAAGGGAACGGCGCGCCTGCTTCGCCGCGCCCCGCGTACGCGTTCGGGGCTCCGGCGACGAGGACGAAGCTCGAGAGGCGCGCGCTGCATGGCGCTCTAGCTCCGGCGATCCCACGCCATCCTGCGTCATAGAGGCGGCGAGCATATCACCGTCGTCCCGGGCGATAAGCTTGACCCCGTTACTCTCATTGCTAGATTCGACTCGTGAACGGGCCCATTCTTGCTAGGCACGTTCATCCGAGCGACGCTACACGCGGTGCGGAGGAGTCCGGATGCTACCTCCTTTCATCATCGAACAAATCCGACAACGGGAAGAGAGGGAGCGCCGGCAGCGTGAGGAAAACCGACCGCGCCTGGAGCTTCCTCTCGAGCGGTACCCGGCTCCGCGTCGGCCCGGAGGCGGACCGAAGGAGCCTCATGAGGATGAAGACGACCCGAATCGCGGCGTGATCATCCTCGAGATCGGCTGATCTCCCGTCTGTCCTCTCGAAAACGCCGCACGTACCCGCGCGGCGCTTCTTCCCTCGTTTTTACCCAAACCCCATGTTTTTCGCGGCCGCGGGGTGCGTCCGGGCCGCAAGCTGGCAGGAACCTCCATCGGTGAGGAGCGGACGGGACGAATTTGCGTCTTGTCGGCCTTGACCGGTGGGGGGGTTCTGCCTACCCTTCGCCCCCCGTTCCCCTGGCGTGGTGCGTCGGGGGATCGCGAATGCGCGCGGGGCATGCCCGCACCCGGCAAGCGCCGGATCTCCAAGAAGACCGAGGTTCACCGATGGCCGTTCATATCCGCCTCGCCCGGGCGGGCACGAAGAAGACCCCGTTCTACCGTATCGTCGTCGCCGACCAGCGTTCTCCGCGCGGAGGCCGGTTCATCGAACGTTTGGGCACGTACGACCCGCGTCGCAACGAGATCCGCCTGGACACGGCCCGCGTGAAGCACTGGCGCGACGTGGGGGCGCAGCCCTCGCACACGGTCGAGCTCCTGCTGAAGCGCCCGGACGTCGTCGCGGCGACGGTGGCGAAGTAACGAGGCATGGCGCCGTCTCCTGCGTCCTCCACCATGCTGCTGGATCTCGTCGCGCTCATCGCGCGGTCGCTCGTGGATCATCCCGAGAAGGTGACCGTCCGCGAGGTCACGGGAGACAGGTTCCCGCGCATCGAGCTCAGCGTCGCGCGCGAGGACATCGGCAAAGTGATCGGCAAGGATGGCCGCACCGCGCAGTCGATCCGCGCGCTCCTCAACGCGGCCGCTAGCAAGGCGGGCCTCCGGGCCCACCTCGACATCCTGGATTGATCCCGCGTAAGCGCGCCACGAACGAGGCCGAAGCCCCGCGACGGTTCGTCGCCGTCGCGGAGATCGCGCGTGCCCACGGGATCCAGGGCGAGGTCCGCCTCAAGCTCTATCACGAGGGCTCCGACCTGCTCGGGCAGCGGCCGACGCTCAAGCTCCGTCTCCCCGACGGCGCGGAGCGCGCGGCCGACATCACGTCGATCCGGAGCGCGAACAAGGCCGTGCTCGCGCGGCTTTCGGGCGTCGCGGATCGGGATGCCGCCGACGCGTTGCGCGGGGCGATCCTGCTCGTCCCGCGCGACGAGTTCCCGCCGCTCGACGAGGGCGAGTTTTACGCGTGCGACGTCGAAGGCGCGCGCGCAGAGCTCGGCTCCGGCGAGGTCATCGGTCGTGTCCTCACGCTGGCCTCGTACCCGAGCTGCGAGGTGCTCGTCGTCGAGCGCGCGGACGGCAGCAAGATCGAGGTCCCGCTGCTCGACGACTTCGTCGAATCCGTGGACGCCGATGCCGGGGTCGTCCGGCTCGTCACGATCGACGGCCTCACCTGACGAGGCGCGCACATGCGTGTCGACATCGTCACCCTCTTCCCCGAGATGTTCGGGCCATTCCTCTCGACGGGGATGGTCGGCCGCGCGGCGCGCGCAGGCGCGCTCGACGTGCGTTGCGCGAACCTGCGCGAGCACGGGCTCGGCCGCCATCGCAGCGTCGACGACACGCCGTACGGCGGCGGCTCGGGCATGGTGATCCGCGTCGATGTCGTCGTGGAGTGCATCGAGGCCCTCGAGCAGAAGGCGCGCGAGGGGCGCGAGGACGTGGACACCACGCGCTCGCATCGCGTGCTGCTCTCGCCCCAAGGGAGCGTGCTCGATCAACGCAAGGTCGAGGCGCTCGCTGCGCTTCCGTGGATCACGCTCGTGTGTGGTCGTTACGAGGGCTTCGACGATCGGGTGCACGCGTTCGTCGACGAGGAGATCTCGCTCGGCGATTTCGTGCTCGCGGGCGGCGAGGTGGCGGCGATGGCGATCGTCGACGCTTGCTCGCGGCTCTTGCCTGGCGTGCTCGGCAGCGCGGACTCGGCGATGCACGAGTCGCACAGCGCCACGATGGACGGGCTGCTCGAGTACCCCCACTACACGCGGCCCGAGGAGTTTCGCGGGATGAAGGTGCCCGAGGTGTTGAAAGGCGGTAACCACGCGGCGATCGCGGCCTTCCGGCGCGAGCAGGCCGAGGCGCGCACGGCGGCGCGCAGGCCCGATCTCCTGGAGCGGGCGAAGCGCCTGCGCGCCGAGCGGAGTTCGTCGTGACGAAGGTCGCGCTCGCTCTGGTTCATCACCCCGTGCTCGATCGCGGCGGGGAGATCGTGACGACCGCGATCACGAACCTGGATCTGCACGACATGGCCCGGAGCGCGCGCACGTTCGGCGTGCTCGAGCTCTACGTCGTGCACCCGGTCGCGGCGCAGCGGCTCCTCGCCGAGCGCATCCGCGATCACTGGGTGAATGGTTCAGGGAGAAAGCGCATCCCGGATCGCGCAGATGCGCTCGACGTCCTGCGGATCGTGCCGAGCTTGGAAGACGTGTACACCTCGCTCGCGCCGGGCGTGGGGCGCGCGGGGATCGAGCTCTGGACGACGGCGGCCTCGGCGAAGCGTGGGCCCGTGACGAGCTATCCCGACGCGCGCGCGCGCGTCTCGCAAGCGGACAAACCCGTGCTGATCACGTTCGGGACGGGGTGGGGCCTCGCGGGTGAGCTCGTCGCGTCGGCCGACGTTCGCCTCGCGCCGATCCACGCGGCGAAGGACACGGGCTACAATCACCTGAGCGTGCGCGCGGCGTGCGCGATCGTGCTCGATCGGCTGTTCGGGTAGCTCGATCGCGTCGCGTGCGGCGCGCGGGGAGGCGGGGCGGATGTCCGCGAGCGACGTCGATCAGCGAGTCCGAGAGCGGGCGTTCGAGCTCGGCTTCGACGTGGTCGGCGTGGCGCGCGCCGATGAGCCGCTCGACGTCGAGCACGATCGCTACCGCGCGTTCATCGATGCCGGAATGCACGGCACGATGCGCTACCTCGAAGAGCACGTCGAGGAGCGACGGAGGCTCGACACGGATGCGATCCTCCCGGGCGCGCGGAGCGTCGTGTGTGTCGGTCGCCGTTATGCCCGCTCGGCCGAGGCCGAGGCGCACGATCCCGATGTCGCGCGTGGGATCGCCCGCTACGCGCGCGGGCAGGACTATCACCTGTTCCTTCGCAAGAAGCTGCGCCGGCTCGCCGAGTTCATCCGCGGGCTCGGGCCTGGCATCGACGCGCGCCCGCTCTGCGACATCGAGCCGGTGATGGAGCGCGCGTGGGCCGCGCGCGCAGGGATCGGGTTCGTTGGGAAAAACGGGCTCGTGATCGTCCCGGGGCAGGGGAGCTTCGTCATGCTCGGCGAGGTCGTCACGACGCTCGTGCTCACGCCGGGCGTGCCGATGCACGAGCGCTGCGGAGCGTGCACACGTTGCCTCGACGCATGCCCGACGGGCGCGTTTCCGAAGCCGTTCGTGCTCGATGCGCGCCGGTGCATCTCGTACCTCACGATCGAGCAATACGAGGCGCCGCCGGAGGAGCTCCGCGCGAGGATCGGCGAGCACCTCTTCGGTTGCGACGTGTGCCAGGAGGTTTGTCCCTACAACCGGACGGCGCCGCCGCCCGAGACGCGCACGCAGCAGTTCCATCCGCTGCCGCGCTGGTCCGAGATGCGGCTCTCGGATCTCGCGTCGATCGAGGAGGAAGCGTTCCCCGAAACGATCCAGGGGACGCCGCTCCGGCGGGCGCGTCGCGGAGGGCTCGCGCGGAACGCGGCGATCGTCGCGGCGAACAGGCTCGCGCGGGATCCCGAGGGGCCGAGCGCCGTGGACGACCAGAGGACCTTGGAGCGGGCCGCGGCGCACGACGACCGAGCGGCGCGCGAGGTCGGGGTGTGGGGACTTTTGCGGATTGGGAAGGCTCTCCCGGAGCCTGGATCCAGCGGTCACGATGAGGGCGTCGTCGATCCGGACGCGCCGCCCTTTGCGCCGCGCCGCTGAGCCGCTAGGGGGGCCCCGTGGGGATCGGTGACGACCTCGGCAAGCTGATCGACGATCTGCGCCGGCACGACTCGGTGCTCTGGCGCCGCGCGCTCGACGCAGGCGTGACGCACGGCCCGCGTCCCTTCGTGCGGTACGCGCCGCCGCTGATCGGTCTGGCCTTCGGGATCGCGCTCGGGCGGCAGCGGCGTGCGGTCCGGAGAAACCTCCGGCGCGCGCTCGGGAAGCGGAACGTGCTCGTCGAGAACGTCGACGTCGCCCGCGTCTTCGCGAGCTTCGCGAGCTGCTTGACGGAGGCGTTTCTCGTCGGGCGCGGGCGGCCCGAGCGCCTCGTGGGTCTCTGCGCGTCGGACGAGAACTACGTGCAGGCGGCGTCCGAGGGGCGCGGCGTGATCATCGCGACGGCGCACACGGGCGGCTGGCAGGCCGCGGGCCCGATCCTGCGCAGCGTGCACACGGCCGACGTCGTCGTGGTGATGGCGCACGAGCGCGACGAGCGCGCGGAGGCGCTCACGGACGACGCGCGCGACAAGGCCGGTGTACGGATCGTGCACGTGGGGACGAGCCCGCTCGACGCGCTGCCGCTGCTCTCGCACCTGCGGCGCGGCGGGGTCGTGGCGGTCCAGATCGACAGGCTCCCGAAGGGCATGCGCGGGCGCGAGGTCACGCTCTTCGGCGAGCCGTTTGTCGTTCCCGAGGGCCCGCTCTCGCTCGCCGCCTTGAGCGGGGCGCCGATCGTGCCCGTCTTCACGCGGCGGCTGGGTTACATGCGCTACGAGGTGCGGAGCTGTCCGCCGATCTCGCTGCCGCGCCGGCCCAGCGAGGACGAGCTCTCCCTCGCCGCGCGGCGTATCGCCGCCGCGATGGAAAGCTTTTTGCGCGAGAACCCCACCCAGTGGTTCCACTTCGAGTAAAGAGACCCCGCCATGGCAAGACTCCACGTGGGCGTGCACGCGCTCCAGGGCGACATCAAGAAGTACAAGGATCAGCTCGATCTGGTGGAGATCCGCCCGATCGATACGTCGCTGCCCGGCGCGCCCGGCTTGCGAAAGTGGCGCAAAGCGGCGCCGCCCGCGTTCGTGTTCAGCGTGGTCTTGCCGCGCGTCGTGGCCGAGCTCGTCCCCGGCAAGGAGCTCGACGACGCGCTCGCCACCTCGCTCGAGGTCGCGACGACGCTCGAAGCGCGCTGCATCGTGCTCTCGACGTCGACCGAGATCCGACCGACCGCCGCGAACAGGAAGCGCATCGCCGCGCTCTTCGCGCGCATCCCGGCCGAAGGCGCGCTCCGCTTCTGGGAGCCGCGTGGCATGTGGGAGCGTGAAGACGTGATCGACACGGCGCGCGCCGCCGGCGTGCTCCCCGTGTTCGACGCCGCGCGTGACGATCTGCCGCGCGGCTCCGTGGTCTACACGCGCCTCCGATCGCTCGGCGCGCAAACCATGCTCTCGGCCGCCGCGCTCGATCGCGTGGCGAAGCGGCTCGGCGAGCGTCGGGACATTTTCTTGGTGGTCGAAGGAACGCGTGGAGCGGCCATTCGCGCGAAGAGCACGCTCGTCGCCGCGCTCGCGCGCACGGGCCGCGCCCCGGAGGCGGGATCGATCGCGGCGCCGGTCGCTCCGATCGTGCGTCCGCTCGTCGCGGAGGACGAGGAGCAGTGATCCGCGGCGCTCTCGCACTCGCACGCTCGGCCGCCACGCAGGGCCCGGCTCAGGCCGCGCTCGACGCCGGCGGCAGCGCCGCCGACGCGGTGATCGCCGGGTTTTTCGCAGCAGCCGGTCAAGATGCCTCCGTGCTGCTCTCGCCCGTCGTGGCGATCGTCGCGGGCGGAGGCGCCGGGGCGCGCGTGATCGACGGACGCTCGCTTCAGCCGGGGAAAGGCGCAGCTCGTCCGCGCGGGTGGAAGACCGAAAAAGAGATCCCGGCGGGCGCATACGTGGCCGTGCCGCGATCGCTCGGGCTCATCGCGATCTTGCACGCGGCGCGGGGTCGATCGGGGCTCGGCGGGCTCGCGCGGGCCGGCGTCTCCGCGGCGGAGGCCGCGGGCGCCACGAAACGCGCGGCGCTGATCAAGCGCGTGGGAGCAGCAGGGCCCCTCGCGCTCGGCTCCGAGGAGGCAGTGAGCGCGCTTCTCGCGGCGGGAGGGCCCGTGGCAGGCGGCATCCTGACGGCCGAGGATCTGGAGAGCGCGATGCCGGAGGACGTGCCCGCGCGGTCGACGTCACTCGGGCCGGACGTGACGGCGCTCAGCGTGCCCTGGGATGCGCCGCTCGGCCGGTTGCCGGTGGCCGACGCGATCCTCGCTTGTGATGGTCGAGGCCTCGTCGCAGCGCTGGTCTTCGTGCCGACGCGGCGCGAGCAGGGCGTGCTCGTGCCAGAGCTCGAGCTCGTGCTCGGCCGACATGCGCAGCCGGTGCGGCGCGGCGTTCCGCGGACGTCACCGGGCGCGCCGCTCGACATGCCGGCGCCGCTCGGGATCGTGAGCAAGGCTGGGTTCTACGCGGCAGTGGCGCTGCTCGGGAAGGCAGGCGTCGACGTCGCAGCGCTGCGGCCGCTCGCGGAAGGCTGGCCGGCGGAGACGGCCGTCGCGGATCTGCGCGAGCAAGCGGGCGCATTCACGGCGATGGCACTCCTGCGCGATGCGCGCGACGCGCGGTTCTTGGTCTCGACCGGCGACGGGGCCACAGCGTAGCGCCGGGGTTTCACCCCGGACCCGAGCAGGGGCTATCCGCCCCTGCACCCGGACCAGGGCAAGCCCTGGACCTCAGGTGCATCAACCGCGGTGCGGTCGATGCATGAGAGACAAAAAGCAGGCGCGCCCCCGTATGGAGGCGCGCTGTTCCGCGAGGCGCGGCGACGAGCCCAGGCCAACGGCCTAGAGCGTGATGCCGTACCGCTTCGCGTACGCGACGACACCGAGCTTGTCGATGCTGCGGATGTCGCGCGTGGTGAGGCTCAGCGTGACGTAGCGCTTGAGCTCCGGAACCCAGAGCCTGCGGGTCTGGATGTTCACGTTCTGCCAGCGCTTGGTCTTGATGTTCGAGTGGGAGACGTTCTGCGCCAGAAGCTTCCGTTTCCCAGTGATGTCGCTCTTCGCCATGACGTCCTCAGCAGGCATTTCGCGCGCGTGACGCGCGGGACCCGTCGCTCGGGGCTGCGGAAAGTGGCGGAAGAGGCCGGGCATGTCAAGCACGAGTGGAGTGTTTCCATCTCGAACATGCGACCCGGCTCAACTCGGGCGTATTCCTTTCGGGGGAGGCGGCGTCGCATGGCGGGGATCGTCCGGCCAGGCGTGTTTCGGGTAGCGGCGCCTGAGCTCGCGCGCGATGGCCGGGTAGTGCCGCTCCCAGAAGCCGGCGAGGTCGGTCGTCACCTGGACCGGGCGCTGGTTCGGCGCGCAGAGGTGGAGCACGACCGGTACGCGGCCCCGCGCCACGCGGGGGCCTTCCGCCAAACCGAAGAAGTCCTGCAGGCGCGAGGCCGCCGAGACCGTGCCGTCGGGGCCGTATTCGAGCCGCAGCCGTCGGCCGCCCGGTAGCTGCATCGTCTCGGGCGCCCACTCGGCCACGCGTCGCGCTTGCTCCGGCGTGAGGCGCTCGCCGAGGGCCGCGCCGAGATCCGCATCCCGCAGCTCGGAAAAACTCTGCCGGCCCACGCAGAGCGCGCGCAGCGTCTCCACGATCGCGGCCTCGTCGAGCGCGGGCAGGCCGGCTTCGGGGCAGTGCGTCCGGACGAACGTGACGCGCGCGAGCCATGTGTCGAGGCCATCGCCGCGGACGAACGTGCGGTACCCGCGAGCGCAGGCCGCCTCGGCGAGGGCCTGGCCGATGCGATCGATCGAGGCGGGATCCGTGGCCGCGACGCGCGACTCCTCCAGCACGAGGCCCTCGTACGCGAGGCGTCGCGTGACCTCCACGCGCTCCTGCGCCGCGTTCCATCGCACGTCGGTCGTGTCGGTGATCGCGTCGGTGAACAGGTCGAGCAGCCAGTCGGCTTCCACCGCGCTCGCTGCGCGCACGACGACGCGGCCCTTCGTGCCCTCCGTTCGTTCCTCGACGTCGACGGCGACCACGTACTCCTCCGCGCCGAGCACGCTCGACTCGGCGAGCACCGCCGAGCCTCCCGTGGCGAACACGATCTCGCGGCCACTCCGGCCCGTCGCGGTCTCGGGTCTGCGCATGCGGCCCACGCGATCGGGGTAACCCGCGAGCGTCGCGAGCAGGAGCGCTCGCTCGCGATCGAGCGCGCTCGCAGGCCGCTGCGCTTTGCGACGATCGACGAGGCGCGCGAGCTGCTTCGCCGCGCGATCCACGGCGAAGACACGCGTCGGATCGAGGCCGAGCGCGCGGAGCCGATCCGGCGCGTGTCCTTCGAGCTCGGCCATCTCCAGTTGATCGAGCGCGTGCAAGAGATCCGAGCGGTGCTCCTCGACGCGCCCGCCGCCGCGACGTTGCGACGCGCCCGAGACGCTCACTTCGCGCTCGCCGAGCAGCGCTGCGAGCACGCACCCTTCCTCGGCGACGCCACGTGCCTCGGCCTCCACGACGAGCCGCGCCTGCCGAGGATGCGCCGGGAACCGGAGCATGCGCCTGCCGAGGGGCGTCACGCGGCGCGCCTCGTCGATCGCGCCGAGCCGCCGCAAGAGCTCTTCGGCCGCGGTGACGGCCGCGCGCGGCGGTGGATCCAGGAAGGGCAGCTCTTCGAGCGGACCCACGCCCGACGCGCAGAGCTCGAGCACGGTCTCGGCGAGATCCACGCGCAGGATCTCGGGCGCGTCGTGCTCGGGGCGCGCGAGCAGATCGCCGCGTGTGAAGAGACGCAAAGCTCGGCCGGGTCGCGTGCGTCCCGCGCGACCCGCGCGTTGCGCCGCCGAGGCACGCGCGATCTTCGCGACCTTCAGCGTCGGCAGGCCCGACCACGGCGCATACGACGCGACCCGCGCAAGTCCACTGTCGATCACCGCGACGACGCCGTCGATCGTCACGCTCGACTCGGCCACGTTCGTCGAGAGGATGATCTTGCGGCGATCGGCCGGGCGCACCGCGCGATCCTGCTCGGCCGGCGTGAGCATCCCGTGCAGCGGCAAGACGAGGAGGTGCTCGGCGTCCGCGATCGGCCTGAGCGCCTCGCCGGCGCGACGGATCTCCGCGGCGCCCGGCAAGAACACGAGCACGTCGCCGTCGAGCCCCTCGCGCACGAGGCGCCGCACCGCGGAGGCGACCTGCGCTTCGAGCGGACGATCGTCCGAACGTTCGAGGTGCTCGATCGCGACGTCGTACATCCGACCCATCGACCGCACGATCGGCGCGTCGAGCCACGCCGCGATCGGATCCGCTTCGAGCGTCGCCGACATGACGACGAGGCCGAGATCCTTGCGACGCTCGCGTGTGAGGCGCGCGAGGAGCGCGAGCGCCACGTCCGCGTGCACGTGCCGCTCGTGGAACTCGTCGAGGACGACGACCGAGACGCCTTCGAGCGTCGGATCTCGCACGAGCCTGCGCGTGAGCACGCCCTCGGTGACGAAGCGGATGCGCGTCGCCGAGCTCGAGACGTCCTCGAAGCGCATCGTGCAGCCGACGGTCTCGCCGAGCTTCTGGCCCATCTCCTCGGCCACCCGCCTCGCCGCCATCCGCGCGGCGAGCCGCCTCGGTTCGAGCACCAAGATCTCTCCCGCGCCCGCGAGCCCGGCTTCGAACAGCGCGCGCGGCACGCGGGTCGTTTTCCCCGCGCCCGGAGGCGCTTCCAGCACCAGACGGCGACGTTCGGCGATCGCGGCGCAGATCTCGGGGAGCGACGGCTCGATCGGTAAGGTCATCACGCGGCCCGCGATTGCCTCGTACGCTCACGCAAAAGGGCGAGGACGGCGTCGTGATCGTCCGGCGTGAGCGCGATCTTCATGAATCTGCCCCGGTCGAGCAGGATGCATCGATCCTTGCCGGGCCGCGCCATGTCGAGGTGGAACCAGATGGGCGTGAGGCCCATGCCCCAGATGCGCAGCTCGCCCGTGAGCAGGCCCATCCGCCTCTCGTCGACGCGCCGGATGTCGGCATACGGGATCCGCTTCTTGCCAAGCGGGAAGTAGTATCGCTTGATGGTGAGGGCATCTTCGTCGCACATCACGTGCTTGTCTTCGTACAGGACGGCCATGGGCGTGACCTGGGGACAGGTGACCCTGGAGACAATACCCCCGACCCGCGCGCGGGGGAGGCGTCGCGGCGATCGGAGCGGCTCGATCTGGCCCGCACACGGGTCTCGATGTAGAAGGGACGAACGGACCCTTCGGGGCCGGAGCGAGTGAAATCATGCGAGTGCTCGTCTGCGAAGATCAGGACGCCATCCGCCGGATGATCGAGACGCTGGTCGGTTCGAGCGGTCACGAGGTGGTGGGCGTCGCCACGGGCGCGAAAGCCGTGGAGCTCGCCTCGACCGAGCGGTTCGACATCCTGCTGCTCGACCTCATGCTCCCCGGCGCGCTCGACGGCTTCGAGGTCTGCGCGCGCCTGCGCGCTCACGAGGCGACGAAGGATCTGCCGATCTTCGTGATCAGCGCGATGGACGATCCCGAGTCCCGCGCGCGCGTGCGCGACGCCGGCGCGACCGCGTTCTACGCCAAGCCCTTCCGGCCGCTCGAGCTCCTGAAGGACATCCAGGCCATCGCGGCCAGCCGCAAGTGACCGGGCTGCGCCGCTGATCAGGCGCCCTTTTCGTACGTGCCCACGAGCTCCGCCTGCTCGAGCACGTGCCCTTCCATCGCACGCTCGAGCTCGGCCTTCGTCGGCGTCCCGAGATCCGGCAAGATCACGTCGAGCGCGTAGAGCTTGTGGAAATACCGGTGCCGTCCGATCGGCGGACACGGGCCGCCGTACGCGTCGCGGCCCCAGTCGTTGTTCCCCATGCGCGCGCCCGCGGGCAGCGGAGCACCCGCGGACAGGCCCGTCGTGGTCGGCGGGAGGTTGTAGACGACCCAGTGCACCCACGTCCGCTTCGGCGCGCGTGGATCCGGCGCGTCCGGATCGTCCACGACGAGCGCCAGGCTCTGCGTGCCCGGCGGGACCGACGAAAACGCGAGCGGCGGGGATCGATCGTCGCCCTCGCAGGTGTGCTCCTTCGGGATGTGGCCGTTCGGCCCGAACGCGGCAGACGTGATCGTCAGCATGCTCCCTCCTCGGCGCGCCCGTTCTCGGTTCACGCGCGGCGCAAGGAGCATGTGCGGCCCGCGGCGTCGCCCTTCCATCCCCCGGTTGACGGGCTACGCGCCCAAACCCCCGGATGGTTCGGCCCGGTCGGACCTGACACCCTCGCGAAAACGAGATACATCGTGCGCCATGGCTCTACGCGCGAACGTAGCCCGATGCGCGAGCATGATCGCGCTCGGCCTCGTGATCTCCACGATCGGCTGTCAGGAAGAGAAGAAGCCCGCGGCGCCCGTCGCCGATGCGGGCGCGGATGCCCAGACCGGGCCCGTCGTCGGCGGCAAGCTCGGCGAGGCCCTCGCCGCCGCAGCCCAGGCGCCGCCCGCACAGTCCGCCGGCCCGAAGGACGCAGCCGCGGGAGGCCCGCCCGAGACCGGCATCTTCGAGCCCGCCGCGGCCGACGCCGCCCACGCGCCCACGGCCGCGCCCAAGATCGAGCTCTTCGGCGACGGCAGCGATCCGAAGGTCCCGCTCTCGTACGCGTTTGCAGGGGGCGACGAGCGCAAGACGACGCTCCTGCTCCAGGTGCGCGCGGCGCAGCAAGGGCTGCCGCCGCTCATCGTCGAGATCGCGTTCAAGGCCGACAAGGCGAAGGACGACAAGAAGAAGGCCGACAAAGCGGCCGAAGCGGCCCCGGCAGGACAACCCGTGGTCGTGAAGCTCGCGTCGGTCCGCGCGATCCGCGGCGACGTGCCGGCCGAGCTGAAGAACCTGAAGGACAGCGTGATCCGCTATCGTCTGCAGCCTTCCGGGATCGCCACGGATCTCGCGGTCGAGTACCCGAAGGACTCGAACCCGGGCATCGAGCTCATGACGGGTGCGCTGATGGACGCCGTGCTCGCGTCGACGGTGCCCTTGCCGGACAAACCGGTCGGGGTGGGCGCGTACTGGATGGTGACCGACCGGGCGCGCTCGTCGGGCGTGGATGTCTTGCGATACCGCGTGGCGAAGGTGGAGAAGCTCGACGGCAAGCGGGCGACGCTGTCGCTCGAGGTCCGGCAATACGCGGCGAACACGGCGCTCGGCCTGCCGGGCTTGCCGAAGGACGTGCCCGTCTCGCTCGAGCGCTACGAGTCGCGGGGCAAGGGCGAGCTCGAGGTGGGCGACAGCCGGTTCATGCCGGAGCGGGGACAGATCGCGCTCGTGATGCAGTCGCTCCTGAAATCACCGAATCAGCCGGCGGGTCAGCAGCTCGTGATCCAAACGGAGACGAAGGCCGCGCTCGGGGCCGCACCCTGACGGGCAAGACGGGAGCACGCGGGAGCGGCCGATCCCGACCGCTCTGCGACGTTCCCGCCCGGCACGTTCCTTTTCGGTGAAGGGGGCGTTGGCGACGCTCGTGCATAAAACCCCTGCGAGGAGGCGCGGCGGGCCCGTCCGAAGGCGGGGTCCTCGCGGTATCAGCATGGGGGACGCCAAGAACAAGGACACCGCGAAATCGGAGATCCCGGCGAGCCTGTCGAATTTCCTCGCCGAAGCCTCGCTGACGGAGGGGCAACGCCGTCGCATCGCCCTCTTCCGGAGCGTGGAAAACGCGGTCTGCTCGCGCATCGAGCAGGTCTGCGTGACGAGCGGGATCGACGTCGTGGACGTGGCCGTGCTCGTCGTCGACGTCTCCGCGCACGAGCTGTTTTTCCAGGACGAGGAGTCCGTGGGCACGTGCGTGCTCATCGGGCACCGCGACAAAGTCCACGCTTTCCTGCGATCGGCGCTCCCTCCCGCGGAGGACGCTCCGTTCGATCCGTACGAGGATCTCCGCACCGCCGCGCCCGCGCGTTGCGTGCGCGTGATGATCGTCGATCACGAGTCGCTGACGGTGATGAGCTACGGGACGTTCGTCACGGTGCGGCTCGACGCCTCCGAGATGCCGGAGGCGTGAGCGTCACGAATTGCCAGGCTGGATCCAGGGCGGGGGGAAATGGAACGTGCTCCCGCCCGGCGGCCGAATGCCCGCCTTGTGTTCCACGACAATCTGGACCCGCGGCCCCACGCGCATCTCGAGCGGCCCGTGCTGCTCGTGCAGATCGCCGTCGAGCACGTACCGCACCACGCCCGAGCGCGCTTCCAGGATCGCGTGCTCGGCGAGGTGGTCGTACGTGTGCTCCTCGCCCATCGGGCGCGCCTGCCAGATGTCCGGGAGCTTCTTGACGAACCCGAGCGCGGTCGTGTGGATGCCGAGAATGTGGAAGCGGTTCGGGACGTGGCCCGAGCGATAGAAAGGCCGGAAACCGAGGCCAATCTGGTCGACCGTGCCCGCGGCGATGCAGAGGTAGTCGCGCATGGGCAAACGCACGCCGCCGGAGAGCTCGACCGAGCCTTCCCAGCGCTCGGCGACCGGCGTCCTGCGCCCGAGAAGGACGTTCCTGCTGGCCTCGTAGAGCGTGCTGGCGGCGTGGACGGGGTTCGGCTCGGGGTGCCGGTAGTACTCGGCCATGTATCCGTGGATCGCGCCCGTGCCGAAAATGAACCCGTAATGGTCATTGATTCGCATCGTGCTGCGCTCGACCACCCGGAGCGAGGCTTTTCCGCGCTCGTTGTAACGGGCGATCAGCGCGGCGAGCAGGCCGTCGGGCTTGCCGCGGGGCACGCCCACGGCGTTCGCGACCGTGTTCATCGTGCCGCCGCGCAGGAACGCGATCGGCGGGAGTGGCTCGTCGCTGTAGACCTCGAGGAATCCGGTCAGGGTGATGTGATTCGTGCCGTCTCCGCCGGAGATGCCGAGCACGTCGATCTTGAGTTTTCGGAAATCCTCCGCGATTCGAGCGAGGTCCTCTCGCGTCTGCGCGGTGCGAACGACGCCTCGATCGCCGAGGGTCCGCGCCAGCCGCGAGGCCGCGGCCGGGTCGCGACGGTTCTGTCGGGAGCGAGGGTTCAGAACGACGCCAATGCCACCCATGTGATCATCCGTTACGGGATTGCGTCGAAACGTCAAGAACTTCGCGACGCGAAACGCAATGAAATGCCTGCGAAATGGCCTTCGCGGAGGTGGCGATTCGATTACGCGCGTCGTGCGAAGCGTTCGATCACGACTTCCCGCGCGGAGTTTTCCAGCGGGCCTCCAAATGAACACGCACGATATCGGCCATGAGTCCGATGTGCGCGCAGTGATCGGGCTTGTCGTCGCCGGTGTAACCGCGGACGTGGAAATCGCCCTTGTCGTAGCGGCGGATGAGATCGAGGCCGAGCACGTCCGCGCGCTTGGCCTTCTTGGGCTTGCCCTTGAGCTCGCCGATGACGTAACTCGCGACCTCCGTCGTCGACGCGTAGCCGGGCGGGATGATCGACGAGTGGCTCAGGAACATGAACGCCTGCTTCTTCGCGGCGCGCTTGGCGTAATCCACGAAGACGTCGATCTGCCCCGTCTTCAGGGCCTTCGAGCGCTCGTCGATGTAGCCCGTGTGCAAGGAGTCGAGCAGGACGACGGCGTCGACGCGCTTGCCCGCCGGCTGGCGGAGGATCTGTTCGATGGCGCCGTACCCCGCGCTCCAGCTCGAGAGCGCGAGCTTGCGGACGTGCGCCTTGGGGTTGCCCGTCTTCTTCGCCATCGCCGCCTCGACGCTGGCGAGGAGCTGCGTGAAGGTGCTCGGCGCGGCAAACCCCTGCGCGTACGCGCCCGAGCCAATGCCGAGGTCGATGCCGACGAGGACCGAGCCCTTGGCCGTCTTGACGAACTCCTTGCGGATGGGCTCGTGGCCGTGGAAGTGGACGACGAGGTCGAAGCCGCCGCTCTTCGTGATGCCGCCCTTCTTCGGGGCGATCATCTGGCCGATCGTGGGCTCGTTCGACCAGCGGTCGTAGATCCCGAAGCCCGGGTCCGGGGTCATGCAGGGGTGGATGCCGCCCCGGCGCTTCTTCGCAGGCGCGCTCGCCTGCTTTCCTTCGCCCTTCTGGGCCGCCGCAGCCGCCGGCTCGGCCTTGGGCGCGACGAGGACCGCGGGCTTGTTGTCAGCCTCTTTCTTGGCTTCCTGGGCCTCGGGCTTGGGCGCGGCGTCCTCCGCCGACGCAGGCAGGGACGCGAGGAGGGAGCTCGCCGCGACGAGCGAGACGAGCGCGCCGATGCGGTAGAGGCTCTTCGAGGAAAGGGAAAAGAAGCGCATCCGGGTCTTTGCCTCCTCGCATGAATACGGCGGAGAGGCCACTTTATTGACGCGGACGGCCGGGCGCGTGAAGAAAGATCGGCGCTCTCAGCGGCCGGGGTAGCCGCCGCCAGGAGGAAAACCGCCGCCCGGGGGCATGCCGCCCGGGGGAAAACCGCCGCCGGGGTAGCCGCCGCCAGGATACCCCTGGGGCATGGCCTGCTGCGCGTAGGGCTGGGCGGCGCCCGCGTCGGCGGCGGCGAGGATCTGCTCCTCGGCCTGCGAGGCGAGCTGCGCGACCGTCGCGGCCTGCTCCTGCGCGGAGAGCTTGCTGAAGAAGGCCCAGAACTCGGGCTCGCGGCCGAGGTGGACCGTCGAGAGGACGAGCACGATGGGGACCGCGGGCTTCTCGATGTCCGCGAGCTCGGTGGCGCGCCTGCGCCAGTTCGTGAGGCCCTCGAACATGCGCACGGTCCACTGGAAGCCGAGGCCGAGGAGGAGGCCGACCATGACGCCCGCGACGAAGATGTCGGCGTCGAGCGGGAACACGAACGCGGCGATGAGTCCGCCAACGCCGGCGCCGATGACGAGGCCGGGTTCGCCGCCGTTGTGCTGCGAGGCGAGCGTGAGCAGCGCCGCAGCCTGCATGCCGGAGTTGCCCGTCTTCGCGGCCTCGCGCAGGGGCAGGAGCGTCGAGAGGCGCCGCCCGGCGGCCGCGCGCACGCTGAGGAAGCTCGCGAGGAGCGCGAGCACACCGATGAGCACGCCGAGGCCAACCGCGAGCTCGCGCGGGAGCAGGCCCTTCGGCAAGGGCTCGCGCACCTGCGCGGTCTTCGCCTTCTCCTGCTCGGCTTCGGCGGCCTTCTGGAGCGTCGCCTCGGCCTCCTTGGTCACCTCGAGCACCTTGTCGACCGGCGCTTCGCCGAGCGCCGCGAGGAGCTTGCGCGCGGCCTCGACCTGCGACTTGTAGTCCTCGCCGACGGTCACGGCGGCCGCCGTCGCGACCGCGTCCCAGCCCTTCGCCGCCTCGGGTTTGTTGCCGGCCACGCCCTCGACGAGCGGGCGACACGGCGCGAGCAGTTTTACCTGTTTGTAGGAAGGGAGCGCCGCGGGCCACGCGAGATCGACGTCGGGCTCTTTCTCCTTCGGCGGCGGCGGCTTCTTGCCTTTCGTGGGCGGCGGCGTGGCGCTCGGCGTGGCCGTCGCGGCGAGGCGCGCGGCCTTCGCGGAGGCCTTGAACACGGGGATCTCCGTGTTCAGCCGATCGGCGGCGGTCTGGCAGGCCTTCGCTTGCTGCGCTTTCGTGTCCGCGGCCTTCGCGGCGGCGATCGCAGCGGGGTCGGGGATGAGCCGTCCTTCGGCTGTGACGAGCCGCACGACCGCGCCTCCGAACGAGAGCACGAGCACGGTCAGCGCGATGATCGTCCAGCGCATCTCCTCGCGTCGGGTGTAGACGTTCACCGCGCTTCCCCCATCACGGAATCCGTGGCCCCAGAGCGGCGTCGGCAGAGCCTCGACATGTCGTCTCCACGTCTAACCGAGACGGTCGAAAACCGCTACCTTCTGGACGAGGCCCCCCGTATTTCCGCGGTGCGTCGGCCAGAAGGTGGGCCCGCCGGAACTTTCTGGTGTAGGGGACTCGGTAACGTGTCCGTCGTCGAACGAGCGTCTGCCGCAGCGGAGGCGGTCCCTCCGGGCCCTTCCCTCGAAGAGGTCTATGCACCTCCGAAGAACGCGGCGCCGGACGCACCACGGCGCGAGGCCGAGGAGAAGGCCGCGGAGAGCCCGCTCCGCGCGGCGCCGTGGGTCGCCACGACGTACTTCGGCGAGGGGCTGCCGTACTCGATCGTGCACCAGGTGAGCGCGGAGCTCTTCACGGCGTTCGGCGCGAGCCTCACGGCGATCGGGTACACGGCGTTTTACGGCTTCGCGTGGAACGCGAAGTTCCTCTGGAGCCCGCTCGTCGACATGTACGGCAAGAAGCGCGGCTGGGTCGTCGCGACCCAGATCGCGCTCGGGCTCGCGGTGCTCGCGCTCGCGATGCCGGCCGATCGCGGGGATCTGCCCGTGGTGGCGTGGGGGCTCATCGCGGTGTCGGTGCTCGCCGCGACGCAGGACATCTCGGTGGACGGGTTCTACCTCGACGCGCTGCCCGAGAAGCGGCAAGCGGCGTTCTCGGGGCTGCGCGTGGCCGCGTTCCGGGCCGCGATGCTGGTCGCGAAGGGCGGGCTCGTGGTGCTCGCGGGGATCGCGGGCGGGTGGCGCTACGCGTTCTTCGCGGCGGCCGCGATGATGCTCCTCCTCGGCGTGGGGCACGCGCTGTTCTTGCCGCGTCCCTCGGCGCCCGCGCAGGCCGAGGTCGAGGCGCGCGTGGGTCGAAACGCCGACGCGTCGTATCTGCAGGCGTTCGTCACGTTCCTGCGCCAGCCCAAGGTCGGGCTCGTGCTCGGGTTCATCCTGACGTTCCGCGCGGGCGACGCGCTCATGTTCGCGATGCACACGCCCTTCCTGAAGGATCTCGGCCTGAACCTCGCGCAGCGCGGGTTCGTGAGCGGCACGTGGGGCACGGTCTCCTCGATCGCGGGCTCGATCCTCGGAGGGATGGTGGTCTCGCGGCTCGGACTCGAGCGGACGCTCAAGCCGATCTCGATCCTCCAGAGCGCGGCGATCCCGCTCTACGCGTGGCTCGCCTGGACGCGGCCGGGGATCGCGGCGATCACCGCCGTGGTGCTCGTCGAGCAGTTCGTGGCCTACGCGGGATCGGCCGCGTTCATGGTCTTCATCATGCGGCGGTGCCAGGGCGCCTACCGGGCGTCGCACTTCGCGATCGGCAGCGCGCTCATGTCGCTGGCGACGACGCTCGCGGGGTCGGTGAGCGGCCACCTCGCGCAGAGCGTCGGGTTCACGACGTTCTTCCTGCTCGCGTTCGCAGCCTCGATCCCGGGCGTGATCCTGTCGATGTTCGTCCCGACGAACCGCGCCGACGAGGAGCCTGCGAAGGCCGTGGCGGCTTAGACCGCGCGGGCGTCGTCGCTGCGGATCTCGGGAGCCTCTGTGCTGCGCAGGAGGGCCTCGCTGCGCGGAGGCGCTTCGGTCTGTGGCGCGCGCACGACGCGCGGCAGGATCACGCCGTCTTTCCAGGCGTAGAGCCCGCCTGTGAGCTCGCCCTGATCGCCGCTCGTGAGCCAGACGAAGGGGTGCTCGCCAAAGCGCGGGGTGCCGTCGGGGCCGTCCATGGCCGCGGACCACGAGCCGCTGTTGCCGATGAACACGTCGCCTTCCCACGAGCCCTCGGGTGTGTGCGTGTGGCCGAAGACGACGGCGCGGGCGCCGTGGATCTTCGCGACGTTCCGCATCACGCGGCCGACGCGTAGCCACGTCTCGGCGAGCGGAGGCTTGGGGACGAGGCGGTCGTAGAGCACGAAGAGGAGCAGCGGCACGATGCCGCCGAGGAGCCCGAGCGGCACGCCCACGACGCCGATGAAGAGCGCGCCGAGCGCCGCGCCGACGAGGATCACGAACACGTGATCGACCCAGAGCTCGCGCACGACGCGGAGGAAGCGCGACTCGGCGGGCGGCTCGAAGAGGCGGGTGTGGCGCGCGACGGCCGCGACGCGCTCGCCCGTCTCGCGGGCGCAGGCGATCACGTTGCCGCGGTAGCGCGCGCGGCAGAAGGACCGCCGCGATCGCCAGAGGCGGGCGAGGATCCGCGCGGTGCCGAACGCCCAGATGAGCGCGAGCCAGCGGCGCGAGAAGAGGTAGTAGCGCGCCCAGTGCAGGAGGTAGCCGAGCTTCGACATCATGACGGAGCTGTCGTCGTGCGGGTTGAAGTAGCCGAGCCGCGAGACGAGCAGCCGCGTCCCCATCGAGCCCATCGTCGCCACGATCTCGCGCCCGCCGTCGTCGTACGGGGCCATCGGGTAGCGGTAGCTGCAGTAGGGATCGTAGAGGTGGCCGTGCTCGATGACGACACGATCGGGCGTGACGTGCATCCACGCGCGGAAGTGGATCCGCGCCGCGATCGCGGCCCGCGCGCTCGGGCTGCGATCGCGCGCACGCAAGGCGCACGCGGCGTCGCAGAGGCGCGCCGCGAGGTGCGCGCGGACCTCGGGCAGCGTGAGCAGGACGTCGTGGTTGCCCGACACGAGCACGATGTCGTGTCCCTCGTCGAGGACACGCCCGAGCGCTTCCAGGACGATCGGGTGATCGTCCAGGATCGCCGCGATCGCCGGCACGCCGTGCTCGGCGTCGCGCGGGAGATCGTGGCAGACGCTGCGACCGTCGATCACGCGCGGAGCGTCGAAGTCGAAGACGTCGCCGTTCAGCACGAGCGTCATCCGCTGCCCGCGGACGGCGTGGAGGACCGCGTCCAGCATCCTCGCGATCTCGCCGTCCGGCAGGAAAGCTCGCTGCCGATGACGCATCCACGGACCTGTCCCCGGCTCCACTTCGCAGAGGTGGATGTCGGAAATCACGAGCGTGTGATGCATTACGTTAAGGATGGCACGTTGGCGAGGTGGACGCCTGCCAGGGGATCTCCTAACGACGCGAAATTATTGGGAACGTACGGGGAATGTCAGCGGCGGTTGGAGATGGATTCCGGACGACGCAAGGCCTTGCGGAGGGGTGGCGCGGACGCCCAGGTTCTACTGAGACGGAGGGGAGCGATGCGGGTGACCGAGGCGTTGGGGCGGGCGATTGGCGGCGTTTTGTCCCCGATCACGGGGGAGGGGAGTCTTCTCCGGCGTGCGCGGCTCTTCCATCCGGACGGCGTCCTGTTCCGGGCGGACGTGCGGCCGCTCGTGCGCGAGGGCGCCGTGGGAGAGCTCGCGCAGAGGCTCGCGGGGCCCGCGCTCGTGCGGCTGTCGAGCGCGTGGTGGCGTCACGAGAAGGAGCTGCCGGACGCGCTCGGGATCGCGGTGCGATTCTGCGGGCGCACGCCGACGGCGACGTCGGTGGAGGTCTCCGCGAGGGATCAGGACCTGCTCTTCGCGACATTCCAGCACATCTGGTCGCTGCCGCTCGCGCCGCTCACCACGAACGTGCACGACTACCTGGCGAACGAGTACCACGCGATCCTGCCGTTCTACGTGCTCGGGCTCGGTCGCGTGAAGTTCAGGCTCGTGCCGTCGCGGCAGAGGGAGACGCACGGCAGTCGGCGTGAGCGGCTCGAGCGGGCCGTGGCCGCGGGAAACGCGGTGCTGCGGCTCGAGGTCATGCAGACGGGGGCGCTCGGCGTGCGGCTGCGTTCGCCGGAGGAGATTCTGCGGATGTCGCGCTGGCGAGCGGTGGCGTTGATCGATCTGGAGGAGCGATCGCTCGTGGATCAGGAGGCGCTGTCGTTCACGCCGTTCCACGCAGGTCGCGGGATCATGCCGGTCGGGCCGTTCCAGATGATCCGCGCGGCGACGTACGCCGCGAGCCGCGCGGGCAGGAAGGTCGCGTCGATCGCGGGGTAGTCACTCGACGGGAGGCGGGATCGTCCAGCTCGAGTTCTCGGCGTGGCGCGGCTCGTCGTCCTCGGCCGCGCTGCCGAAAAAGTCGGCGATGTCGTGCCTGCGGGCCTCGGCGTCGGCGCGGCCGAGGTCGATGAGCCTGCGCGCGAAGGCGCCGTCGAAGAGCAGGTAACTCGCGAGGTCCGCCTCGGTCGCCTCGCCGACGTCGACGAGCGTGAGCATGCGCCGCGCGAACGCCGGGCCGCCATGGATGTTGCCGCGACGCACGTACTCGGCCGCGAGACGGCCGATGTCCTCGCTCGGGCGCACCACGAGCGAGTGGATGCGGTTGTACGGCATCGTGCCGCGTCGCTCGGCGCTCACGTTGACCTTGTCCAGGAACTCGGTGCCGAACGTGTTCTCCGCGTCCTCGATGATGTGGTTCAAGCGCGTCATCACCTCGAGGTCCGTCTGGATGTGGTCGAGGAGGAACGCGTTCAGGATCTTGCCGAGCAGGAAGGCCGCGCCCGGCGGCTTCTCGTCCTCGGGCATGGTGCTCGGGCCCGTGAGCTCGCGCGAGAGTCCGATCGCGAAGACGTGCGTCGCGCCGAGCCGGATCGCCGGCGCGATGGGCGTGTTCTGCCGGACGCCGCCGTCCATGAAGAGCTCGCGGCCGATGCGGACAGGCGGAAACAAGATGGGGATCGCCGCGGAGGCGAGCGCGTGCAGCGGGCCGATGTGCGCGCCGCGGATGAGCGTGCGCGGCGGCGCCGTCGTGGGGAGCGCGCCGTCGGGGCCGGTCTGCATGAAGATGACCGTGCGACCCGACGCGACCTCGGTGGCCGAGACGCTGAGCGCGCCGAGGTGGCCGCGGCGCAGCGTGCGCGCGATGGCCCGCCACGGGATCTCGCGCTCGACGAGCTTGGCCATCGGCGTGACGTCGAAGACGCCGGCCGCCGCCTTGCCGCCGCCGAGGAGCACGCGCGGGAGGCTCACGGCCTGGCGAAGGCCGAAGCCGAGCACGTCCGGCAGATCGAGCTCGGTCCAGAGGTTCGCGAGGCGGCGGATGCCCGTCGTGGCGTCGCCGAGGTGCGCAGCGAGGAAACACGCGTTGATCGCGCCGACCGAGGTGCCGCAGAGGATGTCGATGCGCGGGACCGCGCCGCGCACGCGGGCGAAATTGTCGAGCACGTACGACAAGACGCCGACCTCGTACGCGCCGCGCGCGCCGCCGCCCGACAGGATCAACGCGACCTTTCGTCGGCTCGCACCCGCTCGCTTCGTGGTCTTCGAACTCATGCCATTCCGCCGCGACTGAGCGGATCCGACCGAGAAGGAAGGTCCGATCCGTCTGCCTCGGACAGAATGCGCTCGACGACGGGTCTTCGCAAGAAGAGCGCGCGGAGGCGAGCATCTCGGACGTACCCGGCGACCTTGCGTACGTGCGTCGCGGCGCGGAGCAGCGCGTCACGAGCACCGCTGGAGCTGCCTTTGCGCAGCGCTTCGATGCAGAGCGCGCGGACCTCGATGCCGTACTCGGAGAAGCTCGTGGCTTCGATCGCGCCGAGCGCCGTGCGAGCGAGCAGGACACCGGTGTGATGCTCGCCCGCGTCGACGCGCGCGGCGGCTTCGATGGCGGTCGCGTGAATGTGGTAGCTCAAAAGACCTTGCGGCTCGGCGAGCTTGCGCGCGGCCTGCGCGTGGACGACGGCCTCCTGCGGGCGATGCTCGGCGCGCGCGAGGAGGGCGCGGACGATGCGCTCGTGCACGGTGTCGTACGCGCTTCCGGTGACGGCCACGAGCGCGCCCGCGTCGCCGCACATCGTGGCGGCTTCGGAGATGATGCCGAGCTCGATGAGGATCTCCGCGGAGCAGAGGAGCGTGTCGGCGCGCGAGTCCTGATCGGCGTAGCGCTCGTGCGCCTCGCGCGCGCGCTTGAGGTAGCTGAGGCCGCGCTCGGTGTCGCCGAGGCGCGCGTAGGCTTGGCCGACGTTGCTGAGCGTCTTGGCGATCTGGAAGCGGCCGCCGATGGCGAGGTCGATGCCGATGGAGGAGAGGCCGAGCGCGATCGCGTCCTCGAAGCGCTCCATGACGAACATGGCGTAGGCGAGGGCGTTCTTCGCGCGCGCTTCGCTGCGGCGCGCACCGACGGCGCGGAAGACCGCGATGGCCTCGGCGTGTGCCGCGGCTGCTTCCTCGACGCGGCCGATGCGTCGGAGCAGGACGCCTTTCGATCGGAGCACCTCGGCGCGCAGGCGCGGCTGGAGCTTGGCAGTGTGCGTGACCTCGAGCGCGCGCTCGCAGGCGTCGATGGCGCCCTGCACGTCGCCGAGATCGCCGAGGATCTCGGCGAGGATCGTGTACGCCTCGACCTCGAGCGCAGGCTGTCGCGCGAGGCGCGCGATCTCGGTGGCGCGCTGCGCGACGGGCAAGCCGCGCGCGAGGTGGCCATCATCGCAGTCGAGGCGCGCGGTGCGGACGAGGGCGAGCGCGACGCCGCGCGCCTTGCCGCTCTGCCGCGCGAGCTTGCGTAACGCTTCGAGGTGCTTGCGGCGCTCGCTCCGGCGGCCGAGGTGCCGGTAGATCGCTTCGAGCGCGGCATGTGCGTTCATGCGGCGCGAATCCTCGGGCGGGAGCAGGGAGAGCGCGCGGAGGTAGTAGCGGAGCGCGAGCTGCTCCTGATGCGTCGCGCGCGCGGCGCCCGCGGCTTCGAGGTACATCTCCGCGGCGGGCACGGCGGCCTCGCCGCGCGCGAGGTGGCGTGCGACGATCGCCGCGGAGAGGCCACGCGCGAGCGGCGTGCGAGAGAGATGCTCGCCGAGCGAGAGGTGCATGCGCGAGCGCTTCGCCGTGTCGAGCGCGAGGTAGGCGACGTCTCGCGCGAGTGGAATGCGGAAATCGACCGATCCGGCGCGCCGATCGCAGAGCCCGCGCGCGCAGAGGCGCGTGATCGCCTCGTCGTCGGGGAGGCGCGCGAGCGCGAGGATGTCGGTCTCCGTCAGCGGGCCTCCGGCGACGGCGAGCCAGTCGACGACGTCGTGCTCGGCGAGCGGCAGCTCACGCAGACGATCACCGATGAGCTGTTCGAGCGTGGAGGGCAGGGCCTCGCTGCGCTCGCCGGGGCGCTCGTGCCGCACGAGCTCGTGGAGGCCTTCGTCGCGCTCGACGATCTCCAGCGTGCCGCGTTCGAGCAACGCGTCGACCATCTCGAGCAGGAAGAAGGGGTTGCCCGCGACGCGCGGGACGAGCTCGCTGCACACGGCCGCGACGCCTTCGCGGACGCCGAGCCGCGCTTCGACGAGGCGCACTTGTTCTTCGGGTTCGAGCCCGCGCAGCTCGATCCGCACGAGGCCCTCGACGTACGGCAGCACGCGCTCGTCGGCGCGGGTCACGAGCACGACGAGGATCGGGAGCGGATCCGGTCTGCGGAGCAGCTCCTTCAAGAGCTCGAGGCTCGCGCGATCGGCCCACTGCAGGCCGTCGACCACGACGACGATCGGCTGCCTGCGCGCGAGCCCGGCGAGCAGGTGGCGTATGCCCTGGACGACGAGGTCGTGGCGGTAGTTGCTCGCGTCCTCTTCCTGGTGATCGCCGTGCTTGCCGGTCACGAGCTCGGCGAGGCGCTGGATCTCGCGCGGCGCGCTCGGGGTGCGGGCGAAGGGGCCGAAGACGTCGCGCAGCGCGCCTTGCGCCTCGTCGAGCGAGTTGTCGAGGTCCATGCCCGTCACGTCGCGCACGACGTCGGCGACGGTGGCGAGGGGCAGCTCCATCTTCACGGGCGAGCACTCGACTTGCACCACGCGCGCGCCACTCGGGAGCTCCGAGAGGAACGTCGAGACGAGCGCGGTCTTGCCGATGCCCATCTCGCCGACGACCACGCGCGCGACGAGCTCGCCGAAGGACCTGCGCGAGAGCGGCGTCGCGTCTCCCGCCTGCGTTTTCGGGCCACTCGGAGATTCCTGCGAGGAGTACGCCTCCGAGGAAGGCGGCGATCCCGGCACGCCGCCGAGCGGCGGCGAGACGGCGCGGTGATACGCGGCGTAGAGGTCCGCCTTCTCGGCGTCGCGTCCGACGAGATCACTCTGGCCGAGCGCGAGCTCCGCCGTACGCTCCTCGCGCGTGAGCAATCGATCGAGCGCGTAGAGGCGCATCTGCGCGGGGACGCGGTGGCCGCCCGTGTCGCCGAGCGTGAGGCTCGGCGCCTCGCCCCAGCGGAAGTCGCGCCGCACGAGGCGGTAGACGCCGCCCGCGACCCACGTCTTGCCGAACGGCGTCGCGGCGCCCACGCGATCCGCGAGCAGATCCGCAGGCTCTTGCAGCGTGTGCCGCACGAGGTGGCCTTGCGGATCACGCTCCCCGGAGGCGATGCCACGCACGATGCCGATCGACGCGCGCAGCGGCGCCGGCAGATCCTCGCTCGCGCCGGCGAGCGCCTCGTGCACGTCGATCGCGAGCGTCGCGGCGTCGGCCGCGGCGCGCGAAGGGTTCGCCATGAGGCCGACGACGGCACGCGCCGACCACAGCGACTCCCACGACCACACCGCGCCGCGCTTGAACGCGATGTCGTCGAGCGTCTGCCGGATCGACGTGCCCATTCGCCGCGCCGCCTGTTTGCCGTGCGCGCTCTCGAGATCGACCGTGCCGTCGATGCGCAGCGTGACGACCGCGACGTGCCGGACCTCGCGGGCGACACGCGTGGGCTTCTCGCCGTTCGTCCCGTCGGACGGCGTCCGCGCGAGCGGCACCGCGGCGAGCGTCGCGGCCTCCGGAGCCTCGCGCGGGCTCGCGAGCGGCAGCTCGAGCTCGCGGCCGAACAGCTCGAGCAGCATCGCCTCGATCGACGCCGAGTCGACGAGCTCCTGCTTCGCCAGCAGCGTGCGCATGATCGCGGCGCTCATGTCGCGCGCGGTCTGGAAGCGGTGCTCCCGCGGGCCCCGCATCGCCTTGAGGACGATGGATTCGAGCTCGGGCGGCACGTCGCTCACGTACGTCGACGGAGGCTGGAACGCGCCCGTCTTCACGGCTTCGAGCAGCGCGTCGTCGTCGAGCTTCCCGTACGGCGATCGGAGCGCGAGCATCTCGTACAGCACGACGCCGAGCGCGTAGACGTCGCCTCTTCGATCGACGCGCTCGCCGCGGGCCTGCTCGGGCGACATGTACCCGAATTTGCCCTTCAGCACCCCGGCCTCCTCGCGGAAGAGGTTTGCGGTCGCGATGCCGAAGTCGGCGATCTTCACCGCGCCTTCGTACGAGAGCAAAATGTTCTGCGGCGAGATGTCGCGGTGGACGATGGCGAGCGGCACGCCGCCCTCGTCCTTGCGCTCGTGGGCGTAGTGCAGGCCCTTGGCTGCCTCGGAGACGATGTATGCCGCGACGAACGGCGGGATCCGCGCGCCGATGCGCTTCGCCGTCGACATGATCTTGCCGAGGTCGAAGCCCTCGACGTACTCCATCGAGAGGAGCAGCCCGTCGTCGCCGTGGTCGCTGAACTCGTAGACCTGGACGATGTTCGGGTGGTTCAGGCGCGTCGCGAGGTGCGCCTCCTCGACGAACATCGAGCGGAACCGCCACGACGAGCCGTGCGCCGGCAGCACGCGTTTGACGACGAGCAGCTTGTACGTGCCCTCGGCGCCGCGCTTCTTGGCGAGGAACACCTCGGCCATGCCGCCTGCGCCGAGGCGGCGCAGGATCTCGAAGTCGGCGAGCTGGTCGGGGTGCATGGCCATCGTTGCGCGCGCCGGGAGACGGACGCCTCGGCTGCATGGTAGCGTCGCGGCCCACTCCCGTGACATCGAGCATGCTACGCCCCACGCCCTTCGCCCGCAGCAAGCGGAAGCTCGCCGTCGGCTTCTCCGCCTTCGCCCTCGCGCTCGTCGCCGTCCCCGCGCTCGCCTTCGCCCAGGCGCCGCCGAGCAAGGGGACCGACATGGAGATCGACCCGGATGCGCCGCCTCCGCCGCCGGCCGAGCCCCCGCCGCTCCCACCCGCGCAGGAGGGCGACTGGGGCGTCGGCGGCTCGGATGACGAGGGGAAATTTGCGCCCTCCGGCAAGACGGGCGCGAAGAAGCGGGAAGAGGATGAGAAGGCGGAGGAGGCGAAGGCCGAGAACTACCGCACGCTCCCGCCGCGCGAAGTCGGCGTCGACATGGTGATCGGCTTCGGTGAGACCCGCGATGTCCTCAGCGATACGAATCCCACCGACGTCACCGTCGCCTCGTTCGTTCCGTACTTCTTCTGGCGACTGAACGAGACGTGGGCGATCGGCGCGCGCGTGCCCTTCGCGACGGGCAGCGTCGACGGCCCGATCGAGAACCCCGTCGACTCGTCCGTGCTCGGCAACATCGAGGTGAGCGTGCACGCGCGCTTCAAGTTGATGCGACGCATGACGTTGCCCGTGAGCCTCGCGATCGCCGTGCCCACCGCGCAGGGCGACATGTTCCCCGAGCAGGACGCGGCAGGCGCGAGGCCGCAGGCGCTCTTGAACCAGGCCGTCGCCGGCGCGCGTGGATGGGAGGAGCAAGCGCCCTACACGCCGAACCGCCTCGGCGCGACGCCGAGCGTCGGCTTCGCTTACGACACGCGCCTGCTGCACTTCGCGGCGAGCACGAAGTTCGAGCTCATGATCAAGACGGGTGGCGGCGCGCCCGAGAGCGAGGCCGCCGGCACGCTGCACTCGCCCGCGTACAACTGGGTGACGAACGCGTCGTTCTTCTACGACTTCCTCGACGGAATGATCTCGCCGGGCCTGCGCGCGTGGCTCGCGGTCTCCCAGCAGCCGGTCACCAAGGGCACGAGCGACTACTCCGGCGCGCAGTTCGTGATCGAGCCCGACGTGAACAGCACGATCCCCGTCGGAAAGTCGCTCGCCGTGCGCGCGGGGCTCGGATTCCTCGTCCCGCTCGGCGGCCCGCTCGGCGGCTCGAATGGCGCGACCATCAACGGTTTCCGTCTTCGCGCCGGCCTCGCGTTCTGACTTCCGGACAAACCCGGAACAACGCCTGCAACAGGCCGCTCGCCGAGTCTGTAAGTCTCGGAAATCAGAGCATAAAACGTCATCGTCCACGCTGGCGGACAACCTCCTCGCAGCTATCGTGCTTCGCCCCGGCTGCAAACCGCCGGCCGTTGCGACCGTTTTGGTCGACTGCGAGCCGGATCGGATGGGTCGGGCGACGAGGTGCGACGCGATGGGATGGCTCTCGAGATTCGAAAAGCGGCTGGGGCGTGTGGTCGGTCCGGTGGTCGTTCTGATCATCGCGGTGACGATCGGTGCCCTCGTCTACTCGCTGCGAGGACCGCGCGAGGGGACGATCTCTTACACCGAGCTCACGCAGATCACGGGATCGCAGGCGATCACCGAGGTGCGCGTGGAGGGTGAACGCTTCTCGATCCGGGGCGCCGACGGTTCTCTTCGCGTTGGCATCGTCGGTGACGAGGAGGCGCGCCACGCGCTCGTCGACAAGTTCGCCGCCGCGGGCATCGCGGTCGAGTACGGCTCGCGCGAGGGCTCGGCGGGCGCGCGCGCGGCGACGGCGCTCGCGCCGATCGCGGTGATGCTCGCGCTCGGCGCCGTCGGCCTCGGCATGCACCGCAGGAAGAGCCGCGCGCACTTCTCGGAGGGCCAGTCGCCCGGCGTCGGCAAGGTCCGCTTCACGGACGTCGCCGGCATGGACGAGGTCAAGGAGGCGCTCGCCGAGACGGTGGAGTTCCTCAAGAACCCCGAGCGCTTCGGTCGCCTCGGCGGACGCGCGCCGCGCGGTGTTCTGCTCACGGGCGAGCCTGGCACGGGCAAGACGCTCCTCGCGCGCGCGGTCGCGACCGAGGCCGGCGTCCCGTTCCTCTCCGCGTCCGGTTCGAGCTTTCAGGAGATGTTCGTCGGTGTCGGCGCCTCCCGCGTTCGCAACCTCTTCGCCGAGGCGCGCCGCGTCTCGCCCTGCATCGTCTTCATCGACGAGATCGACGCCGTCGGCCGCTCGCGCGGGCGCGGCGGGGACTCGGCCTCCGCCGATCACGATCAGACCTTGAACCAGCTCCTCGTCGAGATGGACGGCTTCGATCACACGACGGGCATCGTCGTCATGGCCTCGACGAACCGCGTGGACGTGCTCGATCCGGCGCTCCTCCGCCCCGGCCGCTTCGACCGTCAAGTCGTGGTGCCGCTGCCGGATCTGCGTGGTCGCCGGGAGATCCTCGAAGTGCACGCGCGGCCGATCGCGCTGAAGGAGGACATCGACCTCGCGCACGTGGCGAAGGTGACGCCGGGCTTCTCCGGCGCGGAGCTCGCGAACCTCTTGAACGAGGCGGCGATCCTCGCGGCGCGCAGCGGCGCGGACAAGGTGGACCTCGAGCACATCGACAAGGCGCGTGATCGCGTGCTCATGGGCGAGGAGCGCAAGAGCCTCGTGATGGACGCGGAGGAGCGGCGCGCGACGGCAATCCACGAGGCCGGGCACGTGACGGTGGCGCTCGCGTCGAAGCACGCGGACCCCGTGCACAAGGTGTCGATCCTCCCGCGCGGCCGAGCGCTCGGCGTGACGCAGGCGCTGCCCGAGCGGGATCGGCTGCTCTACACGAAGGAGTACCTCGAGGATCAGATCTGCATGCTCATGGGCGGTCGCGCGGCGGAGATGGTCGTGCTCGGCACGATGACAGCGGGGGCGGCGGACGACATCCAGCGCGCCTCGTCGCTCGCGCGGAAGATGGTGGCGGAGCTCGGCATGAGTGAGCTCGGGCCGATCAACGTGACGGATCATCCGGGCCACGTGACGCACAGCGAGCACCTGCACGCGCGGGTCGACGAGGTCGCGCGCAAGCTCGTCGAGCAGCAGCTCGAGCGCGCCTGCCGCATCGTGCGCGAGACGCGTGACGGCGTCCTCCTCCTCTCCGAGCGCCTGCTCGAAGAGGACACGCTCGTCGGCGAAGCGATCGTCGCGTGCTTCGCGAAGCACGCCGATCACGCCGAGGCAGCGCCCGCGGAGCTCGTGGCTTCCGCCTGAAACGTACGTCCCTCCTTCGGGCATGCGGAGTTGCTCGGCGCTTGCCGGGCCCTCCGCGCAGCGAGATCCTTCTCCGCATGCCCCAACCCTCACAGCGCTACACCGTTCGACGCGGCGATACCCTCGGGCGTATCGCCGCGCGCTTCGAGATCTCGGTCGGGGCACTCGTCGACGCGAACGCGGCCACGTACCCGAGTCTGCGCACGAATCCGGGCTTCGTGCAGATCGGATGGGAGCTCGAGATCCCCACGGAGGGCGGGCCGAACGACGGCATCCTGTTCGTCGGGATGAACCCGGGCGCGGTCGTCGAGCACCGCGCGCTCGTGAGGACCGGGGCGGACGTGGTGCCCGTGCTCGACTCGCCCGAGGGCGATGATCGACTGCGCGTGGCGGGCGTGGTGCACGATCTCTCGACCGAGGAGGGCGCGCTCGGTTTCGCGCGGACGCTCGCGCTGCCGCCGGATCAGACCGCGGCGATCGCGCGCGTGCTCGAAGGCACGCCGCCGGACGCGCGGGACGAGCTCGGCCGGATCGCCGAGGTCTGGGCCGAGGCGGAGAAGGGGCGCTCGATCCCCGCGCGACTCGTGCTCTCCGGGCACAGCGTGGGCGCGGGCGTGTGGGGCGACGAGAACGGCACGCTCACGCTCGACGCGCTCGGCGATCTCGCGACGGCCATGCCCCGCGCGGCGCGCGCGATCGAGGACGTGCACGTCGCGGGCTGTTACTCGGGCGGTCGGTACGCGCTCCTTCGCGTGCAGGCGATCTTCCCGCACGTAGCGACGATCTGGGCCTACGCAGGATCGGCGCCCGGCGCGGAGAGCGGAGCGACGATTCACGAGACGCTCTGGGAGCGCGCCACGCGGGGGCGCGCGGAGACGATCGATCGTTCGATCGCGGAAGATACGCGCAAGGGCGAGAGCGTCGTCGTCTGGAGCCGCGTCACGGGTCTCGATGACGGCAACGCAGCGCGACCGCTCGAGTCGCTGCGCATCGACCTCGCATACTTCGAACCGCTCCAGGCGCTTTACGACAGCGGCGACCTCGTCGTGGACGATCCATACTCCGGGCAGCTCCGCGACTACTACGACGCGCTGCAGGCGCTCCTCGCGCACCCCGACGTTCCCGCGGACGAACGCGCCGTGCTCTCGGCGCGGCGCGATCACACGGTTCGCCTGCTCTACTACGGCAGGACCGTCGCGCCTCGGTTCGCAGCACACCACGCCGCGGTGATCCGCGACGGATACCGGAGCCTCGGCCTACCTGCCGTCGACTACCGCGTGCTCTCGCGCCGTGACGCGCTCGCGCAGATTGAAGCGTTCTCGAACCGCGCCCGTGCAGCCGGCGCGCCCGAGGCCGCGGTCGTGCTCGCGGACCTGCTCGAACGCGGCCTGCGCGACCTGGATCCTGCGGTGATCCCCGACGGCTGGGTCTAGCTGCTGGGCTTCGCGGAGGGCGGTGCCGCGGCGGGTTGCTCCGCGGGCGGCGGCGTCGAGAGCGGGCTCCGCGTGGAGAGCGCGCGCATCCATGCCGTGATCGTCTCGCTCGCGGGCGCGGGCCAGCCCATGCGGCTGAACCTGCGCAGGAGCTCGGGCGTGTGATCACCGGTGCGGCTCGGATCCTGGAACGTCTTGCGCGCCTGATCGAGCTCGTGCGCAGCATCCTGGAACCGGCCCTCGTGGTAGGCGAGCCACGCCCGCGTGAGCGCGAGGTGCTGCTTCGGCTCGGCTTCGGCGAGACCCGTGGCCTCGCACTCGGCGAGCGCCGCGCGCGCGACCTCCGCTTGTCCACGTTCGAGCGCGATCTGCGCGACGATGATCTTGATCTCGACCTGACCCCACGGATCGGCGAGCCGATCGAAGAGCGCCGTCGCGGCGCGCGCGTGCGCGTCCGCCATGTCGAGCTGACCTGCGTCGAACGCGGTCATCGCGAGCAGACGCTCGCACGCGCCTTCGCCGCGCGGGTTGCCGAGGTCGCGGAAGCTCCGGCGCGACAGGAGCGCCACCCGTCGCGCTTCTTCGAGCCGACCTTCGCGATGATCCGAGTGCGCGAGCGTGACGTCGCACTGGGCCATGCCGAGGCGATAGCCGATCGCGTCGAACTCGGCGCGCGCCGTGCGGAGGAGCGCGCGCGCCTTCTCGGGCGAGCCGCCGGACTGCTCGACGAAGCTGTGCAGCACGAGGCACTGCGCGTGGCCGAGGCGATCGCCGACGGCCTGGAACTTGGGCCCTGCGCTCTCGAGGATGCGGGCCGCTTCGAGGTGATCGCCGAGCAGGAAATCGATTTCCCCGATGATCACCTCGCAGAGTGCTTGCCCGTGTGTGTCGCCGAGCGACCGGAACATCTCGAGCGCCTTCGCCACGAGCTTGCGCCCTTCGGCGGGCGCGGCGAGATCACTCGCGGCGTGGCCGAGGAGCCGGAGACACGCGGCCTCGCTCTCGGGATCCCCCGCTTCGTGGAAGAGCCTGCGGGCCTCTTCGGCCTCGCGCCGGCAGTCTTCGAGCCTGCCCGCGTGCCGCAGCGCCTCGGCGCGCCACCTGCGATGCCGCGCGAGCTGCAAACCTTCGAGCCGACCGTCGAGGAGTGACAGATCGCGCAGCGTCGCTTGCACGTCGCGCTTGCGCCCCCACGACTCGGCGATCGAGCGGTGCAAGAGCTCCGCGGCGACGTTCACGTCGCCGGCGCGGACGAGGTTCATCACGCGGTGACGCACGATGCGCCGACTGCCCGCGTCGGGGTGATGCGCGAGCGCGTTCGCGGCGGCGCGCAGGACCGCGGCCGCGTCGGGCTGCGCGAAGAGCTGCCCGAGCAGGTGCTCTTGCAAGAGCGCGTGCGGCCATCGCAGGCGCTCTTCGCCGGACGCGAGCAGGATCTGCGCGCGCTTCATCGCGGCCACGGCGCGCTCCGCGTCCACGCCGAGCGCCCCGAGCTCGAGCCGCAGCACGTCCTCGCGGATGTCGCCGCCGAGCGCCGCCGCCGCGCGCGCGCCGCGCCGGAGATCTTCGGGGATCGCGCGCAGCCGCTCCTCCCAGAGCTCGGCCGTCGTGGCTGCGCGCATCGCGAGCTTCGCTTCGGGCACCACGTACCGCCCGTCACGCAGCTCGATGTGCCCGCCCGTCGCCCATGCGTGGACGATCTGCAGCGCGAACAGCGGGTTGCCCTTGCTGCGTTGCGCGGCCTCGACCACGGCCGCCTCGTCGAGCGGCAACGTCTCGCGGAGGAGCGCGTGCGTCTGCGTCGGGTCGAGCGGCTCGAGCGTCAGGCGATCGCCGCCGAGCTCGCGCAAGAGCCACTCGACCCACTCGCGCGCGACCGGGTCCGTCATGATCGCCTCGTCGCGCACGGTGCCGACGATGAGCAGCCTGAGGCCTGGCGTCTCGCGGTGGAGCCGCGCCATCCCCTCGAACGTCGTCGGCGAGCCGTGATGCAGATCGTCGAGCATCAAGAGGAGCGGACGGTTCTTGGCGATCTTCTGCAGCGCGTACTGCATCACGCGCCACCGCGTCTCGGAGGAGAGCGCGAAGCGTTTGCCCGTCGGGCCGATCGCGTCGCCTTGCGACGAGGGCCGGATCCACTCGGCCGTCGCGGCGACCCACATCTTGCCTTCGTCGTCGTCGGGCGCGACCTCCCACTGGTTCAGGAGGACCTTCTCGACGACGTCGCGCCCTTCGCGCTCGAGCCGGTAGTGCTGCACGATCGCGCCGACCACACCGTCGAGCGGCGCGGCGATCTTCCGGTACCGCGCGCGCAGCGGCACCACCAGCCCGCGCTCGTGCACCTCCTCGCAGAGCCACTCGGCGAGGCGCGACTTGCCCACGCCGGCTTCACCCGAGAGCAACAAGAAGCGGTGCTCGGGGTTCTCCGACGTGGCGATCTGGTTCGCCACGTCGAGCAGGCGCGAGCGCTCCGCCGCGCGCGCGACGAAAGGGCTCGGCCGCAGCCCGAGCAGGCCCGTCGTGGTCACCTGCGAGTCGAGGTAGTTGCTCTCGACGACCAGCGGCGAGTCGCGCAGCGGCATGGACATCGGCGGCGCGGCCGAAGGTCTCGGCGTCGCCGTCGGGTCTCCGCCGCGCGGCCGCATGCGCCAGAGGAGCGCGCGCGCGTCGGCCGCGAAATCGAAGCGCTGCCACGGTCGCTTGTTCATGAGGCGCCGCACGAGCGGCACGATGTCCGGCGGGATGCCCGGACGGAGCGGCACCTCGGGCAGCGGCGAGCTCTTGTGCTTCGCGAGCAGCTCCTCGTCCGTGCCTTCGTACGGCTCGCGGCCCGCGAGCATCGTGAACAGGACGCAGCCGAGCGAGTAGAGGTCCGTCGACGGACCCACGTGCGGCGCGGCGTAACGGATCTGCTCCGGCGCCATCCACCCCGGCGTGCCTGCGCCCCAGCGGATCGTCGGCTTCGAGACGGGCGAGCCGTCGAGCCTGTGATCGACGCGATCCTGCATGAGCCACGCGAGCCCGAGATCGAGCACGTGCACCGTCGGCGGCTCCGTGTCGTCGTGCGGGATGTCGACGAGGATGTTCGAGGGCTTGAGATCCCCATGGATGACGCCGCGCGCGTGCGCGTGTGCGAGCGCCGCGAGCACGTCGTCGGTGATCTTCCAGATGAGCGGCCACGGCAGACCGCCTTCCTCTTGTGCGAGGTAGAGCCACTCGTGCAGCGAGCGGCCCGGCACGGCATCCATCACGAGGAACGGCGTGCCGTCGGCGAGCGCGCCGAAGTCACGCGCGCGCACGATGCACGGGTGCGAGAGCGCCGCGAGCGCGCGGGCCTCCTCGTGGAACCACCACGCTTCCTCGGCGCGTGGCCGCGCCCCCGGTCGGCTCAGGACCTTCACGGCCACGCGATCGTCGGCCACGAGATCGCGGCACAGGTAGACGACCCCCATGCCGCCACGCCCGAGCTCCCTCCGAACCTGGTACCGTCCGGCCAGAATCTTGCCGATCGTGCCGGTTTGCTCGCTCATCGGACGGGCGACTATATCGCGCCCCTGGCCGCTCGGCACAGCGACGAGACGGCTTGTTTTCACGCCCGATCTGTCAACCTCGATCCAACAATGCTACGTTACGGAACATGTCGAACACGGTGAGGCTGCTCGCGTTCGCGGGGGCGCGGGACGTGCTCGGTGCGTCGGAGCTCGTCTTTCCGCTCGACGCGCCGTGCACCGCGGAGGAGCTTCTTCACCACGTTTGCAGCCGTTTTCCCGCGCTCGTTCCTTATCGGCGATCGATCCGCGTCGCGGTGAACGGCGCGTATGCGCGACCCGACGAGGAGGTCCGGTCGGGGGACGAGGTCGCGTTGATCCCGCCCGTCGCGGGAGGATGAGGCGGTGGCGGTGGTGAACGATCCGACGGTCGAGAAACGGCGATCCTTGCCGATGCTCGGCGCGCGCTCGCTCGTGCCGACGCGCGTTTCGGCCGGCCCGCCGCCGCGCAGCGTGCGTGTCTCCGTGACCGATCGGTGCGACTTCGCCTGCACGTACTGCCGGCCCTCGCGGAACGATGGCTACGCGGACGGTCGCCTCATGACGCCGGCGTGGAAGACCATGTTCGAGGCGCTGCGGCGCGCGGGCGTACGCCGCGTGCGGCTCACGGGTGGCGAGCCCCTCGTGCATCCCGAGATCGTCTCGATCGTCGCGCACCTCTCCTCGCTCGGCTTCGAGGACCTCGCGCTCACCACGAACGCCTCGCAGCTCGCGCGCCTCGCTCGGCCGCTGCGCGACGCGGGGCTGCATCGCGTGAACGTCTCGATCGACACACTCGACCCCGTTCGTTTTCGCGAGGTCACGCGCGGCGGCGATCTCGACGCCGTCCTCGCGGGCATCGACGCCGCGATCGAAGCGGGGTTCTCTCCGATCAAGCTGAACACCGTCGTCCTGCGCGGCGTGAACGACGACGAGCTCGAGCGCATCTTGCTCTGGGCCTGGGAAAAACGGATCTTGCCGCGGTTCCTCGAGGTCATGCCGATCGCCGAGGGAGCCAAGCTCGTGGCCGATCACCTCGTCACGGCGTCCGAGATGCGCCGGGCGCTCGCCGCGCACCTCCTCCCCGAGGAGGCCGTCACCGATCCGGGCCTCGGCCCCGCGAAGTACGTGCGCGCGCGCCACGATCCGGCGCTGCGCGTCGGGTTCATCACGGGCACGAGCGACACGTTCTGCGAGACCTGTGATCGCCTGCGCGTCTCGTCGACGGGCGTCCTGCGTCCTTGCCTCGCCACGGACGACGGCGTCGACGCAGGAGCGCCTGCGCGCGCGGGCGATGCGGAGGCGATCGTCGAGCACATCGGGCTCGCCTGGTCGATGAAGCCCGACGGCACGATCTGGAAGGGTTGCACCGAGGAGACCGCCGCGGGCGTGTCCATGCGCGCGATCGGCGGATAGGATTCGGCCTCCGTGAACGAAGTATTTTCATTCGAAGCCGAAGAGATCGGGCCCGCGCTGGATCTCGTTCCTCTCGCTGCGCGACGCGCACTCGATCACGCCGGGCTCCGGCTGCCGCTCGAAGGCTGGCGCTCCCTCGCGTTCGAGGAGCGACGGCGGATCACGCGCGCCGGCGCCGAGGCCGTCGTCGACGTGGCGACTGTCAACGAGATCGTGCAGCAGGCCCACCCTCCTGCACTCCCGATGCCACTCGCCGCGGATCCGAGCCCGGATCACCTGCCCGAAGGCCTGCGTGAGGCTTTGCCGGCAGATCGATCGATCGACGCGCGCACGTGGGCCTCGCTCTCGGGCCTCGCTCGTTTTTCTCTCGTGCACTGCCTCCGCCGCGCGGCAAAGCGCAGCGATCCGACGATCCTCTCGGCCGCGCTCGACGTCCTCGTCCCGCGCGCTGCTGCGCACGCGACCGATGCGACGAGCCTCTCCTCGCACCTCGGTCCTCGCGGGGATGTCCGGATGGTCGACGTCGCCGAGAAGCCGCCGACGCAGCGGCGCGCGGTCGCCGTCGCGCGCGTGCGCATGCGGCCCGAGACCGCCGCTCGCCTCGCGCGTGGCGACACGCCGAAGGGCGAGGTGCTCGCGACGGCGCGAATCGCCGGCATCATGGCCGCCAAGCGCACGCCGGAGCTCATCCCGATGTGTCACGCGATCGCCCTGACGCACGTGGCCATCGCGCTCGACGTCGACGAGGCCGCCGCGCGCGTTTCGATCACGGCGAGCGCCGAGGCCACGGACAGGACCGGCGTGGAGATGGAAGCGATGGTGGCCGCGTCGGTCGCCGCGCTCACGCTGTACGACATGCTCAAGGGCATCGATCGCGAGATGGTCGTCGAGGACGTGATGCTGGTGGAGAAGAGCGGTGGTCGATCGGGACACTTCCGGAGGTCGCCGTGAGCGCGACGCGTATCCGCCGCGAGGCGCTCTCGCTCGACGAGATCATCCAGATCGTGGCGCGCCCCGAGGCGGGCGCGATCGCCACGTTCCTCGGCGTCGTTCGCAACACGAACGACGGCCGCGCCGTGAGCCTGCTCGAATACGAGGCCTACGGCACCATGGCCGAGGCTGAGCTCCAGCGGATCCTCGAAGAGATCGAGCGTGAGATTCCGGGCGTTCGTGTCGCAGCCACGCACCGCATCGGCGCGCTCCACGTCGGCGACGTCGCCGTCGCATGCGCCGCGAGCGCCCCGCATCGCGGCGAGGCGTTCCGCGCGTGTCGCGAGCTCATCGATCGCATCAAGGCCAGGCTCCCGATCTGGAAACGCGAGCACGGCCCCGACGGGCCTTACTGGGTCGGCTGGGAGGACGCGCGCTGCGCGCCCGACCACGGCGAACACGGACATCACGCGCACGCGCACCACGGCCGCGCGCACGACGAGAAGCGCTGACCTCAGAACGCGTCGATCCGGATTGCTTCGAGCTCGCTCCCGTCCTCGACGCTCCCTTGGCTCGCGGGCACCACCACGAGCACCTCCGCCTCGGCAAAACTCGTCACCGCGCCCGACGCCTGATTCGGCAGGATCCGCGCGCGCATCGGCCCCGTGCCCGGCTCGATCCGCGCGCGGACGAACTCCTCGCGGCCCGGCGTACGCTCGTACGAGCCCACCACCACCACGCGCTCGCGCTGCGGGAGCGGCGCCGGGTCACCTTGCAACGCTCGCACGAGCGGCGCTCCGAAGAGCAGCCACGTGAGCGACGCGCTCGCGGGATTGCCGGGCAACCCGAGCACATGCGTGTCCCCGGCGCGGCCCACGGCGATCGGCTTTCCCGGCTTGATGGCCACGCGCCAGAAATCGAGCGTCACGCCGGCCGCTTCGAACGCGGGCCGCATCACGTCACGATCCCCGACGCTCACGCCGCCGATCGTCACCACGAGATCACTTCCGCGCAGCGCCTCCACGACCGCCGCGCGCGCGACGTCGAGGTCGTCCGGCACGTACGCGCCCACGCGCGCGATCGCCCCGATCTGACAGGCTGCAGCCGCGACGAACACGCCGTTCGACTCGGCGATCGATCCGGGTTTGCCCGGCTCGCCCGGCGATCGCAGCTCGTCGCCCGAGCACAGGATCGTCACCACGGGCCGCTGCGCGACGAGCACGAAAGGACGATCGAGCGCCGCCGCGAGAGCCGCGTGACCCGGCCTCATCCGCGTGCCCCGCGCGATCGCCACCGCGCCCTCCGCGAGATCGGATCCACGTCGACGGATCCACGCGCCCGCTCGTGGCGCCTCGCGGATCACGATCACGTCGCCGCGCCGCTCGACGTTCTCCTGCATGATCACGGTATCCGCGCCCTCGGGCAGTCGCGCGCCCGTGAAGATCCGGCACGCGCTCTTCGGCGCGAGCGCGGGCCTCTCGCCGCCAGCCGAGCTCTCGCCGACCACGGGCAACTCGAACGGCCCGCCTCCCTCGACATCCGCGGCGCGCACCGCGTAGCCATCCATCGAGCTGTGATCGAACGCCGGCATCGGCGCGCGCGCGACGAGGTCCTCCGCGAGCACGCGCCCGGCGGCCTGATCCACGCTCACGCGCTCCTTGCCCACGGACTTCGCGGCGGCGAGCAGACGCGCGAGAGCGTCGCGATACGAAAGCATCAGTGCTTCCTCCCATGCTTGCCGTGAGCATGGCCGTGCGCGGCGTGTTTCCCGCCTCGCCCGGACGCCAGCGCGATCGCGTGGGCCAGCGTCGGTGCGAGCAGCGCATCGACCGCGAGCTCGACGGCGCTCGGGCTGCCTGGCAGCGCCGCGATCACCTTGCCTCGCACCACGCCGGCGATGGCGCGCGACAGGATCGCGCGGGGCCCGATCTGATCCCACGAGAGCCTGCGGAACGCCTCGCCGAAGCCGTCGATCGTCTTGTCGAGCATGGGCGCGATCACCTCGATCGTCCGGTCCCGCGGCGCGATCCCCGTCCCGCCCGTCAGCACGATCGCGTCGGCCGCGTCCGCGTCGCAGACGTAGTGGATCGCCTCGCGGAGCTCGTCCGGCTCCTCCCGCAGGATCGCGTGCGAGACGACGGTAAAACCCGCCGCCCGCAGGCGATCGACGAGCACGCGGCCGCCCACGTCGTCGCTCGGCGTGCGCGTATCGCTGAGGGTGAAGGTGGCGACCTTGAAGACCTCGGGTTTTTCGTTGGTGCTCATAAATTCAACGACTCCTCGGCTCGATGACGACCGAGCGGTGCGGCATCGTGAGCGCCTCTTCCATGGGGCCCGGATCGAAATCGAAGTGCCGCTGCCGGAGCGGCCGCTCGGGGAACAGCAGGCGCAGGCGTACGTGCGGCGGCGCTGTCGGGGGCTTCTCGGGCGAAAAGAGCGTGCGCGCGATCTTCCCGCCGGGAAATGGCGAGATCACCGTGATGTCCGTCGCCCCGCGCGCCACGAGCGTGTCGATGAGCGTGTTGTCCGCGGCGCCTCCGTCGAGGTGCACGTCTCCGTCGAGCCGCGGCACACGCGCGTACACGACCGGGATGAAGCACGACGCCACGAGCACGTCGTGCATGTCGCGCCGCTCGTGGTTCGAGTGCACGACGAGCGCGTCCTTCCTCCCCGCAAAGAAGCGCCGCGCGTGTGTGGTCGCCACGAGCAGCTCCGTCTCCGTCCCGTGGAGCTTCTTCTCGGGCAAGAAGCGCTCGAGCGCGCCGCGCAGCACCGCGCTCATCCCGAACGGGCTCCACTCGCTTTGCAGGTAGCGCCGCGACACGACGGGCGTCTTTGCCATCGACCGCCAGAGGTCCGGTCCCGCGGCCGCGAGGCCCGCGACGAGCGCCGCGCCGGAGATGGATCCCGACGAGGCTCCCGCCACGAGATCGAAGCGCTCGCCCGCGGCCACGAGGCGCGAGAGCACGCCGAACTGGAACGCCGCCCGGCAGGCGCAGCCGGGCAAGGACAGCGCTCGCACGCCGAGGTCTTATCAGAGCCCGTGTTCGACGTCACCCTTCGCCGGGGCGGCGGCCTTCGGCGCGGAAGCGTGAGGCTTGCTGCGCGCGTCCATGGCGTCGGCGCGCGCGCTGCGCTACGCACGTCCGCGTGGCAGAGCCGCTGATCCCCTACATCACGCTCCCCGAGATCCCGCTCGGTTTCCTGCTCGACGTCCCCGTCCTGGGCAAGCTCTTCGACCCGGCGCATCCGCCGTCGATCAAGCCGTTCGGCACGCTCGTCGCGCTCGGCGTCTACATCGGCTCGGTCATCACGATGCACCGCGCGAAGGAGCGCAACCTCGACACGAAGAAGATGAACGAGTTCATCTTCTGGGTCGTCGCCGCGGGGTTCATCGGCGGGCACGTCCTCGACGCGATCTTCTACCACCCGCAGCGCGTCGCTCGTGATCCGCTCTACCTGCTGATGCTCTGGGATGGCCTGTCGAGCTACGGCGGCTTCATCGGCGCGATCATCGGCTGCTTCGCGTACAAGTTCATCAAGCGCGAGAAGGTCCTCGCGTACGCGGACGTCGTCGTCGCGACCTTCCCGATCGCCTGGATCTTCGGTCGGGCCGGTTGCTCCGTCGTGCACGATCACCCGGGCCGCCTCTCCGACGCGTGGTTCGCGGTTCGTTACCCGATGGGCAGCGGCTGGGTCGGCCGCTACGACCTCGGCCTCTACGAGTTTTTCCTGACCATCCCGCTCGCGATCATCGTGACGCTGCTCTGGCGTCGCGGCCCGCGGCTGCCGGGCTACTTCACCGGCGTCATCTGCATGGCGTACGCGCCCGTGCGCTTCGTGCTCGACTTCTTCCGCGAGGAAGAGGGCGCGAGCATGCTCGGCGGCGATCCGCGGTACGGCGGCCTGACGCCCGCGCAATGGGCCTGCTTCGGCCTCTTCGCGATCGGCGCCTACTTCACGTTCGTGCTCGCCAAGGACAAGACGGCGGCGCCCACGGACGGCGGGCCGCCCGCGGCTGGCAAGAAGAAGCGCAAGAAGAAGGCTCGCCCCGTGGAGAACACGGCTGCGGACGAGAGCAGTGAAAGCAGCGAGAGCGGGGCGACGGGTCAGGAGAGCTGAGGGGCGGAGCGTGCGTCGCTCGACGCGATCCACGGCGTTCGTGGCTCGCGTCGAGCGTAGCTGCCGAGCATCACTCCGCGTCGAAGAGCGCGGGCTCGGCTTCGATCTTCGGCTGGCTGTTGGCGCGGAAGTTCCGCGGGAACCACGCGTCGGGCGCGCGTCGGATGTTGTGGCGGTCGGCGAACTTCGTGAACAGGTCGAACCACTCGAGCCCGGGCAGCTCGCTGATCTTCTGATCGACGCGCGCGATCGCCTTGCCGTCGAGGCCGTCGAAGAGGAAGCGGATCGTGTGAAGGACGTCTTCCTTGGAGCACATACCGTCGCCGACGGGGGTCCAGGCGAGCTTCAGCGCCGCGGAGACGATCTTCGCCGTCATCGGATCGCGCTGCAGGCGGCGCTTCGCATGCTCGCGATAAAACGCGTAGTGGCGGAGCTCCTGCTTCATGATCCGCTGGCAGATCTTGTTCAGGATCGGGTGATCGATCCGCTCGATGAGCGCCTGGTAGGCGCTGTACGTCGTGAACTCCTGGATCGTGCCCCAGACCATGTGCACGCCAGGCCAGTGCGTCGGGAAGAGCTTGCCGAGCATGTTCTGCCCGAACTCGTCGATCCGCTCGCCGGGGCTGCGCGAGAGGAACATGTCACGCCGGTACGTCGGAGAAAGCGGCTCGCCCAGCGCTTCCATGAACCTGCGGAAGGCACGTCCGTGGAACTCCTCCTCGTACATCCACACGCAGAGGAAGGGCGCGATCTCCGGCTCCTCGTACACGGCGTTCGTGGACATGAGGGCCTTGGTGTAGAAGAACGTCGAGTTCTCCGTCAGCAGGAAATACCGCAGGCAACGGATCGCCTCGGGGGTCATCGGGTGCTTCGGGACCTCGGACCAGTCGATGTCCGAAAGGTCGACCCTGCCAGACGAATCCATCAAGCGCTCGATGTTGAAGTGCTCCGCCATCGCGTTTTGAACCTCGGGGAACGGGTCGTAACACGATTTACGTCCGACGACGCAAGCGGATCCTCCGTCCCGGTCGCCCGGGCGCCGAACGTCTCACGACGCCTGTTTTTTTCGCTGCGTAAAGCCTTTCGCCGCCCTGATTTCAGCGACCGAACGGCGATGAGACGGGAGGGGTCGGCGAGGCGGCGGAGGCGGGGGCTCGGGGGCTGCCGCGGAGGAATCGACGCGCTCGGGGACGAACGGGCCGAGAGAGGCTCCCTTGACGCGGGAAGTGGGCCATATATCGTGGGCTGTAGCTCGTCCCAGGAGGTACGGTCCTCGCCATCGTGATGCGAGGCAAGTCTCCGAGGGGAGAGTGTTCGAGGCGAGCAAGAGGGCGCGAGCCTCGGAGGCGAGGCGCTAGGATCGATGGTGCGCAGGTTTTTCGATGGCTGAAGATTCTCGTAAGTTGTTCGTAGCAGGGTTGCCCGACTCCATTACCGAAGATGTTCTCCGCGGGCTCTTCGAGGCGACAGGAGGCAACGTCGTCGAGGTGAGCCTGCCGAAGGATCGCGCGACGGGTCGGCCGCGCGGTTTCGGGTTCGTGACGCTCGCGACGAGCGAAGAGGCGAACGCCGCTCGCGAGTCGCTGGACGGCTCGTTCCAGGGCGGCAAGTCGATCTCCGTGCGGCCCTTCCAGGCCGAGCCTCCGCGCCGTGAAGGCGGCGTGGGTGGCCCGCGGCCGATGGGCGGCGGCATGGGCGGCGGTGGTGGTGGCGGCGGTGGCGGTGGGCCTGCTGCGGCAGCGCCTGACCGCACTCTCTACGTCGGCAACCTCCCGTACGACGCAAGCATCGAGGAGGTCGAGTCGATGATCACCTCGACCGGTGCGGGCCCCGTCGTGCGCGTGCACTTGCCGATGGACGCGGACGGACGCAAGCGCGGCTTCGGGTTCGTCACGATGGCGAGCGCCGAGGCGGCGAAGGGCGCGATCGAAGCGCTGCGCGGCGTGGACGTGCGTGGCCGTCGGCTCGTCGTCAACCTCGCGCATCCCAAGGGCGAACGTCCGGCTGGCGCGGAGCGTTCCGGCGGCGGCGGTTACGCCGGCGGCGGCGGCGGTTATGGCGGCGGCGGCGGCGGTTATGGCGGCGGCGGCGGCGGTTATGGCGGCGGCGGTGGCGGCTACATCGGCGGTGGTGGTGGGTCGAGCGGTTACGCCCCCGCGCCTCCTCCGCCTCCGCAACGCAAGACGTTCGACGATCGTCGTCGTCGTGGCGGCGGCGGTGGCCACGACGGGGACGGCCCTGGGGGTGGCGGCGGACGTCGCAACAACAAGAACTGGGGCCGCGACGACGACTGGAGGGACGGCGGAAAAGACGACGAGTGATCGAGCTCGGCGAGCGGCTGAGCGTCAGCTCGGGCTCGCCCGTCACGGCTCGTTGGCGATCTTTGCCCAAGGTCGTGCTCGCCGACGTTGACAGCGGCGGGAAATTCCGTAGGTTACCGCCCTCCTTTGCGCCCCCCCGTCGTGGTGGGTCGTGGAGGGCGGGTTTCGCGGCACCTCACGCGAGCGTGCCTGTGACCGAGCCGGCGCGAAACCGGTGAGTTTCAGGAGACAGCCATGCGCGACATCATCAAGCTGACGTGCGGCAATTGCAGCCGGGCGAACTACCACACGACGAAGAACAAGCGGACGATGTCGGACAAGTTCGTCATCAAGAAGTTCTGTCCGGTGTGCCGCAAGCACTACGAGCACAAGGAAGGCAAGATCTCGAAGGGCTGATCGGCCTTTCCCGGATCTGCCTGTGCACGTGTGAATGTGATTGACGGGTGGATCCATGGCATGGCCATGGGTTCGCCCGTGCTTGCTGCTGAACGGGTGCGCCCGACCTGAGCAGGTGCTCTCGTTGCGACACCCCACCATGGATGATAGGACCGCCGTCTGCCCGTGCGGCATGGATGCACGTCTCGGGCGGACCGGACCCCAAGCTTCGAAGGCGATGCGATGATCTTCGACTGGCTCTACGGCCTGTTCTCGAACGATCTCGCGATCGATCTCGGCACCGCCACGACGCTCATCTACGTGAAGGGCAAGGGCATTGTCTCTTGCGAGCCTTCCGTGGTGGCCGTGCAGCGCGACAACCGCGGCGGCAAGAAGGTGCTCGCGGTCGGCCGTGAGGCGAAGGAAATGCTCGGGCGCACGCCCGGGAACATCCAAGCCGTGCGGCCGCTGCGCGACGGCGTCATCGCCGACTTCGAGATCACCGAGGCGATGTTGCGTTACTTCATCGCCCGCGCGCACAACCGCCGCACGCTCGTCAAGCCGCGCATCATCATCTGCGTGCCCTTCGGCATCACCGAGGTCGAGAAACGCGCGGTGAAAGAGAGCGCGGAGGGCGCGGGCGCGCGCGAGGTGTACCTCATCGAGGAGCCCATGGCGGCGGCCATCGGCGCCGGTCTTCCGATCACCGAGCCCTCGGGCAACATGGTGGTCGACATCGGCGGCGGCACGACCGAGGTCGCGGTCATCTCCCTCGCCGGCATCGTCTACTCGCAGAGCGTGCGCGTCGGCGGCGACAAGATGGACGAGTCCATCATGGCGTACATGAAGCGCAAGTACAACATGGCCATCGGCGAGCAGACGGCCGAGCGGATCAAGATCACGATCGGCAACGCGTATCCGCTCGAGCAGCAGCTCACGATGGAGGTCAAAGGGCGCGACATGGTCGCGGGTATCCCGAAGACCGTGGTCGTGAACTCGGACGAGATCCGCGAATCGCTTGCAGAACCAACGAACGCGATCGTCGACGCCGTGCTCGTCGCGCTGGAGCGCACGCCCCCCGAGCTCGCGGCGGACATCGTGGACAAGGGGATCGTCCTCACCGGCGGCGGTTCCCTCCTGAAAAATCTCGACGTGCTCCTTCGCGAAGAGACGGGGCTGCCGGTGATGGTCTGTGACGATCCGATCAGCGCCGTCGTTCTCGGCAGCGGAAAAGCGCTCGATCACCTCGAGCTTCTGAAGGAAGTCACGATCAGCTGACCGGAGCGCGTGTGCAGGTAGCGTCCGCGCGTCTCTCGTGGCATCGAGGGAAGAGCGGGGACCTCCCTCGCGTTGTCTGATGCCGCCTTCCCGGCGGCAGCGCCGCCCGAAGCATGAACTTCAAGCGTTACCGCGACCTGGCCATCGTCCTGCTCGCCCTGGCGGTGCCGTTCTGGTTCCTCCGGGCCAGCATGCGTGATCCAGGCAAGGTCACGGGCGCGGACAAGGTGATCGTCCGGATCGCGACGCCTCTCCAGTATGCCGCGGCGACGCTGGCGCGCGGGCTCTCGAACATCTGGGGCGACTACATCTACCTGGTCGACGTCAAGGAGGACAACGCGCGGATCGCCTCGCAGAACGCGCGCCTCCGCGAGCGCGTGCGCAAGCTCGAAGCGCTCGAGGAAGAGAACCGGCGGCTCCGGCGCCTGCTCGATCTGCGCACGAGCGTCCGCACCGACGTCGTAAGCGCGCAGGTCGTCGGGAAAAACACGAACGAGTTTTTCCGCGTCGCGCGCGTCAGCCTCGATCGCGAGTCGCGCGATGTGCAGCCGAACCTGCCTGTGATCTCGCCCGACGGCGTCGTCGGCACGACGCTCAAGGTGTCGGGTGACACGATCGACGTGCGGCTCGTCGTCGACGCGGGCAGCGGCGTCGACGTCGTCGTGCAGCGGACCGGCGCGCGTGGGTTCGTCCGCGGGACGGGCGACGAGACGAAGTACCTCTGCAGCGTGGAGTACGTGCAGCGCACCGATGAGGTGGAGGTCGGCGATCTGCTCGTCACGAGCGGCGTCGGGAAGCGGTATCCGAAGGGCATCCCGGTCGGCAAGGTGACGCAGGTCGTGAAGCGGGACTTCGGCATCTATCAGCAGGTCTACGCGACACCTGCCGTGGATTTCTCGCGGCTCGAGGAGGTGCTGATCGTCACCTCCGCGCCCACGGAGGAGGCCCAGCCGGCCCCTGCGGCGTCAGGCTCGTCCACGCCGCGGCGGTAAGGTCGGGAGGAGAGAGGACGATGCGAAACACCGCATTTCTCGCTGTCGGCGTCGCCCTTCTCATCATCCAGTCGAACCTCTACCGGCTGATCGGGCGGCTGCAGATCGCGGGGATCACGCCGAGCCTGCTCCTGCCGCTCGTGGTGTTCATGGGCGTGCACGAGTACTCGATCGCGCGCGGCGCGGCGCTCGCGTTCTTGCTCGGCTACCTGCTCGATCTGTTCTCGGCCGCGCCGATCGGCCTGTTCACCTTCATCACGGTCGCCACGTTCGTCGTCGCGCGCGCCGCGGGCGTGCGCCTCGCCGCGCAGACGCTCCTCACGAAGGTCGCGCTCGCCTTCGCCTTCGCGCTGCTCGAGGGCGTGCTCATCATCGTGCTCACGGCGATCTTCGGAACCGACACGGCGAGGCCGCGCGCGCTCGCGACGCTCGTCGCGCCGCACGCGATCGGGACGGCGCTCTTCGCGCCGCTCGTCTTCAGCCTCGCCGAGCGCGTGCATCAGGCGACCATCAACGTGCCGAGGCCGGGGGAAGGAGGGCAGCGATGAGCCTTGTCGTTCAGCGCTCCGACGTCAGCGAGTTCAGGCGCCGCTTCCGCTGGATCGCGCTCGCAATGGCGGTGCTCCAGCTCGTCCTGATCGGGCGTCTCTTCCAGCTCCAGATCCTCGAGGGCGCCGACAACAAAGCGATCGCCCGCGAGAACATCGTCCGTCGCGTCACGCTCGCCACGACGCGAGGGCTCATCCGCGATCGGAGCGGCAAGATCCTCGCGGCGAGCCGGCCCTCGTACAACCTCTACGTCGTTCCCGAGCGGATCGACATGCAGGTCGTCTGGCCGAAGCTCGTCGAGTACCTCGGCGTCGGCGTGGACGAACGCGCGCGGCTCGAAGCGCTGCTCACCACGATCCGCGCGAGCGAAGGGCCCCGGAAGAGCCAGCAGATCCTGCTGAAGGAAGACATCTCGCGCGACGCCGTGGCCACGCTGCGCACGCACGACGCGGAGCTGCCCGCCGTGGACGTCGTGCCCGTGCCGGTCCGCTACTACCCGTACGAAGAGGTCGGCGCGCACGCGCTCGGCTACATGGTCGAGGTCGACGCGGAGAAGCTGAACCAGCTCCGCAGCGCGGGCTACGTCGAAGGCGATCGCGTCGGCGCGACGGGCATCGAGCGCGCATGGGAGAGCTACCTGCGCGGCACGCGCGGCTGGGAAAAGGTGCTCGTCGACGCGAGGGGCCGGCGCAGGCCCGGCGGCGAGGGGATCATCGAGGAGCCGCGGCGCGTCGATCCGATCCCGGGCCGCGATCTCCGGCTCACGCTCGACGCCGACATCCAGCGCGCGATCGACAAGGCCATGCGCGGCGAGCTCGCGGGCGGCGTCGCGCTGATCGACGTGCGCACGGGGCGCATCATCGGCCTCTACTCGAAGCCGAGCTACGACCCGAACGCGCTCTCGGGCGGATCGGGCAAGCAGGTCATCCGCGACGCGTTTCGCAGGCTCTACTCGGATCCGCTCAAGCCCGCGCTCGACAAGACGATCTCGGGCGCGTATCCGCCAGGCTCGACGTTCAAGCCGTTCACGGCGCTCGCGGCGCTGGAGAAGGGGCTCATCGACCCGCGCCAGGCGACGAACTGCCGCGGCGCGCTGACCTTCGGCAAGCGCACGTTCCGGTGCACGCACGTTCACGGACCGGTGGATCTCCACCAGGGGATCGCGGAGTCGTGCAACGTCTACTTCTACCGTCTCGCGGCCGAGCTCGGCGTGGGCATGGACGTCATCGCCGAGATGGGTCAGCGCTTCGGCCTCGGCGCGAGGACGGGCCTCGGCGTGAACGCGGAGGCGGCCGGGCGCATGCCGACGCGCGCCTGGATGACCTTGCGCAACAAGGGCCAGTTCCGCCTCGGCTTCGGCCTGAACGCGGCGATCGGCCAGGGCGCGACGACCGTGACCGTCCTTCAGCTCGCGCTCGCGTACGCGGCGCTCGCGAACGGCGGCACGCTCTACCAGCCGCAGATCGTGCGTGCGGTCGAGACGAGCGCGGGCACGGTGGTGCAGGAGTTCGCGCCGCGTGTGCGGCGGCAGATCGACGTGAGCCCCGAGAACCTCTCGCTCGTGCAGAAGGCGCTCTACGCGGGCGTGAACTCCGAGGAGGGCACCGCCTTCAAGGCGCGCGTGCTCGGCGTGGACATGGCAGGCAAGACGGGCACAGCGCAGGTCTCGCACAAGCTCGCGCGTGGCGCCGAGGCCGAGCGCGTCTGGTACTTCAACCGCGAGCACGCATGGTTCGCGGGCTACTCGCCGTCGCGCGCGCCCGAGGTCGCGGTCGTGGTCCTCGTCGAGCACGGCGGCGCCGGCGGCAAGCACGCGGCGCCCGTCGCCTTCGAGGTCGTCCGCGCCTACAACGAGCTCGCGCGCGAGCGCGGCCCGCGCGCCGGCGTGAACAACGCGGGCAACACGCGCACGCAGCCGAAGCCTGATCGTGGAGGCTCCCCGTGATCCGCGGCGACGTCTCCCCCCGCGCGAGGGATCACTTCGACTGGCCGCTCTTCATCGCGGCGGCGCTCATCGCCGTGCTTGGCGTGGTCAACCTCTACAGCGCGACCAGCGTCTACCAGGGTGTGCGCGCCGAGCTCTACATCAGCCAGATCTACTGGCTCGTGCTCGGCGGCATTCTCGGCGGCATCCTCGTCGCCATCGACTATCGCCACCTCGAGCGCCTCGGCTACGCCATCTACACCTTCGGCGTCTTCTCGCTCATCCTCGTCTTCATCTTCGCGAAGGACTTGCGAGGCTCCAAGCGCTGGATCGAGTTCGGCGCTTTCCGCTTCCAGCCGAGCGAGTTCATGAAGGTCTTCCTCGTCATCGCACTGGCGAAGTTCCTTCACGACGATCCACGCAGCGAAGGGCGCACGCTGAAGGACCTCCTCGTACCCGCGCTGCTCACGGGCGTGCCCGCGCTGCTGATCCTGAAGCAGCCCGATCTCGGCACCGCCTCGATTCACGTGCTCGTCTTCCTGATGATCGCCGCGCTCACGCGGGTCCGGTGGAAGAGCGTGGTCACGTTCATCGTGACCGTCGCCTGCGCTCTCCCCATCATCTGGAACTACGTCCTGCTCGACTACCAGAAGGCGCGCGTCACCGTCTTCTTGCGGCCCGAGGACGACATCCTCAAGACCGGCTGGCACGCGCATCACTCGCGCGTGGCCATCGGCAACGGTGGGCTCTTCGGCAACGGGTACATGAAGGGCACGCAGAACCAGTTCAACTTCCTGCCCGATCAGTTCTCGGACTTCCCGTTCCCGGTCTTCGCAGAGGAGTGGGGCTTCGCCGGCAGCGTGCTGCTCGTGCTGCTCTACGGCTTTCTCTGCCTGTGGTCGATCCGCATCGCCTCGCTCGCCAAGGATCGCTTCGGCGCCGTGCTCGGCGTCGGCTGCGGCGCGATCCTCTTCTGGCACGCGTTCATCAACGCAGGGATGGTCTGCGGCATCCTCCCCGTCGTCGGCGTGACCTTGCCGCTCTTCTCCTACGGCGGCTCCAGCGTGACCACGATGCTCATGTGTGTCGCGCTGCTCATGAACGTGTCGATGCGTCGCTACTCGGTCGTCCCCGCGCCTGATCGCCTTTGAGAGGGTGATCGGGAGCGTGGCGCCGGGGTTTCACCCCGGACCCGACGAGGGGCTGTCCGCCCCTCGACCCGGACCAGGGCAAGCCCTGGACCGCTGGTGCATCGACCGCGGTGCGGTCGATGCAAGAAGAGTGGATGGCTTGTGGAAGGCCCGCTCAGCGGATCGAGCTGCGCGCGAGCCGCGTGTCGATCGCGAACGCGTAGGCCGCGAGCGCGTCGCGCGCGGTCATCTTCACGCCCCCGCGCGCCGCGCGCACGGTCGAGCGGAAGGAGAGGTAGCGGCGTCCATCGAGCCCGAGCATGAGCGGCACGGTGGAAGGATCCCGCGGCGCATCCGAGGCGCCGAACAAGCTCGCGGCGCTCGCGAGCTGGCGTGCCACGAGCCCATCACACTGCTCGATCGCCTCGGCGTAGCGGCCGTTCGCGATCGCTGCCTCGACGTTGTGGACGAGCGCGTGATCGCCGTCGGACCAGAGCTCCGCGAACGACAGTCCCACGCCTCGTGACGCCTCGGCGTGCACGCCTGCTTCGGCCTTCGATCCGAAGTTCACGCCCGCGTTGTTCGAACCCGGCGCTGAAGTCGGTGCCTGTGGTGCTTGCGGGACGAGCGGCGCGAACGGCTTCGGCGGCGGGAAGACCGAGCCTCGCGTCCGACTGCGCACCGACTCGGGCGCGCGGGGCCGACCCGCCGTCGGCGGCGGATGCACGGACGGCGGCGGCGGGGGCCGCACGGACTCGGTCTTCGGCAGGATCGGCGCCTCGGCGGGTGGCGCGATCGCGAGCTGCGCGCTCGACGGCGCCGGCTCTTCCTGCGCCTCGGGGAAGCTCGTGACGGGCAGGGGAGGCGGGCGCATCGCGGGGCTCTTCAGCTCCTCGGGCTCCTCGATGCCCGTGTCGGGCGGCACGCTTCCCCAGGCGCGGCTCGGGGCGACGCGGTTGACCATCGCGGCGCTCACGGGCGGACGATCGCTGCGCGAGGCATCACGCAGCGCCGCGGCGAGCCCTTCCTCGGCCGGATCGTAGGCCTCCGCGGCCGCGGCGCGCACCGACTCGGGGATCTGCGACTCGAACGACGCGAGCACGACCTGCGTGATTCGCTCCAGCGTCTCGTACACGCCCATGCCCGTCTTCGCCGACGCGGGCAGGGACGGCGCGCGGAAGCGGTTCAGCATCCGGTCGAGCTCCTCCATCGGGAGCACGTCGGGCAGGTCGCGCTTGTTGTGCTGGAAGACGATGGGCATGTCCGCGACGTTCCGGCCTTGATCGGCGAGGTTGTCGCGCAGGTTGTCGAAGCTCTCGAGGTTCGCGTCGGCGCGCGCGATTTGCGAGTCGCTCACGAACACGATGCCGTCGGAGCCCGTGAGCACGAGCTTGCGGGTCGCGTTGAAGTAGACCTGGCCGGGGACGGTGAAGAGTTGCAGCCGCACGTTCATGCCGCGGATCGGCGGCAGGCGCATCGGCAGGAAGTCGAAGTAGAGCGTGCGGTCGACGGGCGTCGCGAGCGAGACGAGCTTGCCGCGGTGCTCGGGCTTGGCCGTCGCGTGGATGTACTCGAGCGTGGTCGTCTTCCCGCCGAGCCCCGGGCCGTAATAGACGATCTTGAAGACGAGCTCCCGCGAGAGCGGGTTCACCGACGCCATACGCGAGGCGACGATAGCATCATGGCCACCCGCCGCGTCGAATAAGCCGCAGGATCGAGGCGCTTGCGAGGGGTCGGGACGAACGAAGGGCGGAGAGCGTAGGGATCGCGGGGAGAGGCGAGCGCGCGAGAGCTAGCGAACGCCCACGAGAGGACGCGGTGCGGCGTCGCCTTCGCCCATCGAGAGCGTGAGGGCGACCGTACCCTTCTTGCCCTGGAAGTAATCGAGGCGGAGCTGGTGACGGCCGGGCTTCAGGAGCTTCGTGCCCTGGGCCTCCTGGGGCATGTGCACGCCGTCGTTGTCGATGAGCTTCTCGCCGTCGATGTAGAGGATGGCGCCGTCGTCGGAGAGGAGCTTGAACGTGTAGCCGGATTCGCGCTGCACGTCGAAGGCGCCCTCGTAGCGGATGGCGAACCACTCTTCCTGGGCGAGGACGCCGGGGAAGCCGCCCGAGAACTCCTGGCGCCCGACGATGAAGCTGTCGGTGAGCAGCGTCGCGAAGGGGACCATCTTGGAGAGGTCCGGCATCTTCGTCGTCGTGTCGGGGATCACGTACGCGTAGCCCTTGAAGGCGCCGAGCGAGCCGTTGCCGAAGGCGATGCGGCCGTTGATGCGCGGCGGTTCGACGACGGGCTTGGTGGTCCCCGTCTGCGTCGGCGTCGTGGTGGTGGGCCGCTGCGCGTTCGTCGGGCGGCGGATGCCGCGGGACGGTTGCCGCGTCGGCTGCGCTTGCTGCTGCTGCTGGTTCGACGGGGGACGGTTGTTGACGTAGACCGTGCAGCCGCCAAGGGCGACCGCGGAGGCGAGAAGGGCGAGCCGAAGCGAGCTGTGCGACATGGCGTCTCCTGGGGAAGAAATCGATACGAGGCGGTAGACGGTCGGAGACGATTTTGCAATCACCGCTTCGTCTGGAAATCGACCTGCCCGGTTTCCGCCCCACGCCAGGACGAACGCTGCCGGCCCTGATCGAGCTCGCGCCACGTCGGCGAGAGCTGCGCCAGGACGAGCGAAGCCACGCACGTGAGCAGGCCGAGCACCGCGGCGACGTTCATCCCGAGGTCCGATTTGCCGTCCCGACTGGAAATGTGCACGGGCCTGGCAAAAATCACGCCGAAGAGGATGCCGGCGGCGAGGCCGCCCAGGTGGGCGATATTGTTGATGACCACGCCGACGTTGGCCTGGTTGACGGCGAAGCCGAACACGACGTTGAGCAGCACGGCTTGCAGGGCGAACCGTTTCCACTGTGGGTTTCGCTGCCGGTACAGCATCCCGAGCACGAGCCCCATGACGCCGAAGACGGCCCCGCTCGCGCCCGCCGTGAGCCCCCCACCCGAGGGATCGAAGAACAGCGTGTAAGCCATCGAGGCGACGAACCCGAAGACGCCCGTCACGACGTAGGTGAGGAGCAAGCGCGCCGGCCCCACGGCGGGCTCGGCGATCCGGACGAGCCACGAGAGCACGAACATGTTGCCGATCAGGTGCAGCGCGCCGAAATGCACGAAGATCGCGGACACGAGCCGCCACGGCTCCGCGAAGACGAGCAGCACGTGGAGCGCCCCGAACCGGAGGGTGTCGATCGGCGCCGGGCGAAGCAGCGCCGAGAGCCCGTCCTCGGAGCCCCCGGCGCGGAGGGCGACGTAGATTTGCGCCGCGAAGACCAGGATCGTGAGTGCAATCACGAGCTTCGAGGCGAACAAGGCTTCCGGGTCGAGGCGCGCGCCGAGGCGATCGATCGAGCGAGCGACGGTGGAGAGCGCATGCCCGCAGCGCACGCAGCGATCGAAGCCCGCACCGTTCAGCGCGCCGCAGCGCGCGCAGGGCACCGCCTTCGTCCGCGAGGAGTGAGCTTCTTCTGCCAAGTCGACGCTCCCTTGGTGGAAATTCCGGCTTCTCCGGCGAGAAAATCCGTTCGAGGCCGGACGATGGAGCGCGTGACCGCGCGCCGGGGCTCAATGTGGTGGCGATCGCCCGTAAGGTCGAGCGGCAAAGGCCGTTCTCCGGGCGTGCAAGCGTTAGCTCTCGCGTTCCGTCCGCTCGCGCCGCCCGCCCAGGATCCGATGGCGGCGCTCTTGCTCGCGGTCGGGCTCGGTCGTGCGAAGCCGTCGCCGGTCCAGGCTGTGCGGCCGAGGCCGAGTCCAGGTATGGTGGCGTCCGTGGCCGTTGCGCGTACGGATCTCGAAGCAGAGCGCGAGCTCTGCGAGCGCGCGAGGGCCGGGGATCGCGCGGCGCTCGGGCAGCTCCTGCGTCGCTACGGGCCGATCCTCTACCGCTCGGTGCTCTTGCCGCGCCTCGGGCGCGAGGCACTCGCGCAGGACGCGCTCGCCGAGACGTACGCGCGCGTCGTCGAGCGGTTTCATCAGTTCCAGTGGCAAGACGCGGGCATCTACCCGTGGCTGCGCGTCGTGGGCTTGCGGATCGCGTACGACATCCTGCGATCGCGCAAGCGCGAGACGCTGTACGAGCCCGACGATCTGCAGCGCGAGATCGACGCGGCCGACGCCGATCCTTCGGCGAACGGGGAGGCGGAGCTCTGCGAGAAGCGCGACCTCGCCGAGGCTCGCGCGCGGGTAGAGTCCGCGCTGCGATCGATCCATCCGCGCTACGCGGAGGCGATCCGGCTGCGCGTGCTCGAGGAGCGATCCCGCGAAGAGGTGGCGAGCGCGCTCGGCGTGACGGTCTCGACGTTCGACGTGGTGCTGCACCGCGCGCTCGCGGCGCTGAAGAAGGCGATCGACGTGCCTCGCGTGGCCGAGGGCAAGCTCGCGTCGAGGGAGGCTCCGCGATGAAAAGGGAGCACAAGCTCAGGTTGGTTCATCCCGACGAGCGCGCGACGTTCGAGGACGAGCCGCCGCCGTCGCCCGAGGAGCTCGCGGAGGCCGAGGCGCTCCGCGTATCGCTCGAGAAGGGAGAGCACCCGCTCGCCGTGGTGCTGCGATCGGCGAGCGCGCCGGCGTCGCTCGATGATGCGCTGAACGATGCGTTGATCGAGCGAGCGCTCGGCAAGAGCGAGGCGCGCGCCGAGGACGAGGACGAGCCGGCGACGGCTTCCGAGCGCGCGGGGGCCGCGAGGCTGCGTGACGCGCTCGACGCGCCTCGCGGCGAGGAGCGGAGGGTGCCGCTCGCGGAGCTGGCCGAGGCGCTCGTCGCGGCGCACAGGCCGCGCTCGATCGAGCCGCTCCGCAACGAGGCGCTCATCGCGCGCGCGCTCGGACGAACGTCGGCGCAGCCGCGCAAGGGGCGCGTGCTGTCGGTCGTCACGGCGGCGGTCGTCATGGCGGCCGCGGCGGCAGCGGGCTTCGTGATCACGCTGCGTCCTTCGGCGGAGAGCACGGTCGCGGAGGCGCCGGAGCTTCAGCGATCGCGCTCGGCAGGCGAGCTCTTCGACACGCCGTTCCCGCGCGTGGGCGGTGCGTCGGCGCGCGTCGATCGCATCGCGAGCGCGCGCGCCACGGAGCTCCGTCAGAACCGCTTCGCCTTGTGGGGTGTGCGATGACGCGCCGCTCGGTGAAGATGGCGATCGTGGCGATCGGGCTCGCGGTGATGGGCACGCTCGGCGTGAGCTGCGCGCGTTCCGCGGCGACGCAGCCTTCGGCGTGCGAGCCCGGTGCCGCGCCGGTCGTCGACTCGGTGCTGCTCGCGTTCCTGTCGAAGGCGCGCGCCGCACACCACAAAGCCGATCTCGCGGAGGCCTCGGGCGACGTGGCGGCCGCGATCGCCTCGCTCGAATCGCTCACGAGCGGCGCGCGTCCCGGCGGCGCGACGCCGCTGCCCGAGGCGAGCGAGGTCCTGTCCGACACGTACGCGCGGCTCGCCGATCTGCGCAGCGCGCAGAGCGAGTTCGACGCGGCGCTGCGTGACGTCGATGCGGGGCTTTTGCTGGCGAAGGAGACGACGTACTTCCGCGGTCATCTCTTCGAGGTGCGTGGGCTCGTCGAGGAGCGGCGCGCGAAGTCGATGCCCGAGGGCGAAGGGCGCGAGCGCGCGCGCAAGTCCGCGATGGATGCGTTCGACGAGGCCGTGCGGATCCAGGACCAGGTGATCTCCTCGGCGCTCGGCGACGCCGGCCCGCGCTGAGCACGCGCGTGGCGAGCGAGGAGCCCGTCGCCGACGTCCGCGAGGGGGGGACGTGGACCCCGCGGCAACGGCTGAAGAACGACGTCGTGTACGTGCTCGTGCGGGCGCTGCTCGCCTTCGCGTTGTTCCTGCCGCGGCGTGTCCTCCGCGCGGTTTGTCGCGCCCTCGGGTTCGTCGCGCACGCCGTCCTCCCGCGCACGCGTCGCGTCGTCGCGACGAGGCTCGAAGTCGGGCTCGGGAGCTCGAAGGTTCGTGCTCAAAGTGTCTTCACGACGGTCGCGGAGATGCTCGCGGACACGCTCGATCTCCTGCGACCGGGCGAGCGCGCGGGCGCGCGGCTCTCGCTCGATCCGACGTCGCGCCGCGTGTTCGCGGAGGCGCTCGCCGAGGGGCGCGGCGTGGTGTTCGTCGCAGCGCACCTCGGGCCCTGGGAGCGCATGGCCGCGCTCCTCGTCGAGGAGGGTTTTCCCGTGGCCACCGTCGCGCGCGAGAGCTACGACCCGCGCTTCACCGAGCTCTACGAGCGGCTGCGTCGTCCGCGCGGCGTTCGTTCGCTCTACCGAGGTCGGCGCGGCGTCGCGCTCTCCATCGCGCGCGAGCTCGCGGAAGGCCGCGCCGTGGGATTTCTCGTCGACATCCCCGCGCGTGTGCCCTCCACCACCCGACGCCTCTTCGGCGCCGATGTCCTCGTCCCGATCGGGCCCGCGCGCATCGCGCTCGCGCGTCGATCCGCGGTGGTGGTAGGCACGTGTGCGCCTGCCGCGTCCGCGCCGACGACCTCGGGTTCGTCGCACCCGATCGTCTTGATCTCCCGGGTTTCCCTGGACGATCTTGGGCCGGAATCTTGCGCCGAGGACGTTCTCGTGACGAGAATCACGGCCGAGCTCGAACGACGCGTCGCGGCATGGCCGGAGGCGTGGCTCGGGAGCTTCGTGCCTCCCGGGCGTCCGGCTGCGTTGCGGCGCGCGCACGATCCTCACTAGACTGCATGCACGGTTCCGCGTCCGCTACGTCCGGTTCTCCCATGATGCGTGTTCCTAGGCCGGTGCCCGGGTGCGACATCAAGTCGCTGCCGCTCAGGCCCGACGAGGCTTACCTGCTCTCACGCATCGACGGCGTGGTGAGCGAGCGTGAGCTCTCGCTCATCACCGGTCTCTCGCAGGCCGAGGTGACGACCGCGCTGGATCGGCTCTTCGTGCTCGGCGCCGTCGACTTCAACGAGCCGACGGCGCCCGTGTCCCGCCGCGCTCACCCGAGCGTGGCGCCGTCCTCGGGAGCCGCGTCGACCCGGGGAACCGAGGGCCCGTCGAGCCGCACGTTCGAAGGAGGCTTCCGCGCGGGGCCGTCGTCGCGGAGGTTCGAAGGGACCGTCGACGCGCCGCCCGCGAGCCGCCGGAGCTTCGAGCCGCTCGCGGATCTGCCGCCGCCGACCCGGCGCAGCATCGAGCTCTCGGCCGAGCGACGCAGCGGCCCCGACACGGGTGGCGACGCGCCGCCCGCGACGCGTCGCGCGATCGACCTCACGGTCGAGCAGCCGCGGATCGTCGATCCAGAGCTCGAAGAGCCCGTCGATCTCGATCACGCGAAGAAGAAGCGGGTCCTCGAGCTCTACGACGCGCTCGACGAGCGCAACCACTACGAGCTGCTCGGGGTGAGCATCGACGCGGACAAGAAGCAGATCAAGAGCGCGTACTGGGTGCTCGCGCCGGAGTTTCACCCCGACAAGTACTTCCGGAAGAAGCTCGGCACGTACAAGCAGCGGATCGAGGCGATCTTCGACAGGCTCACGCTCGCGCACGACGTGCTCACGTCGAAGCAGCGCCGCGCGGAGTACGACGCGTACCTCGAGCAGACGCGGCGGAACCGGACGATGGCCGCGCTCCTCGAGCACGATCCGATGGACATCCCGGCGGTCGTCGCTGCGGCCGAGGACGTGCCGGGGAGCGGGCCGCCGACGTCGCCCGGGCGCCTCGTGGGCGCGAAGCTCGCGTCGACCCCGATACGGCGCACGCCGCCCGACGTGGCGGGCGCGTCTCCCCCGCCGACGACACCTCCTTCGCCGGCGACTGATCCCTTTCGTCGTTTCGACGCGACGCGGAACGAGGCGCGGCGTCTGCAGCTCGATCGGTACGTGCTCGCGGCGAAGGTGGCGCTCGAGCGGAGGGATCTCGCGGCCGCCGCGAACGCGTACCGGCTCGCGGTGGCCCTCACGCCCGAGGACGAGGCCCTCGCGCGCAAGGCGATCGAGATCCAGCAGCAGGCGGCGGCGGAGCTCGCGGAGGGCTTCTTGCGTCAGGCCGAGTACGAGGCCAGCCAGGGGCGCTGGTCGGAGGCAGCCATGAGCTTCGCGAATGTCTGCAAAACGAGGGGAGACGACCCCCGGCCGCACGAGCGTGTCGCGTTTTGCACGCTCAAGACCGGCCAGAACAACCGGCGCGCCATCGACTTCGCGCGGCGCGCGGTGAAGCTGGCACCTGGTGTCGGCGAGTACAGGCTCACCCTGGCGCGGGCTTACATGGCCGCCGGTCTGGAGACGAGCGCGCGGGTCGAGATGGAGCGCGCCGCCGAGCTTTCACCGAACGATGCTAGGATACGCGAGGCGATCGCGCAGCTTCGCGCACAGATGAAGAAACCAGACGGCGCCGATCCCGAGAAATGATCCCCGGCGGCAGCGGTCTCGCCGTACTTTGGCACGTCTCTCCCCGGCACCCCCCTCCACGGAGCACCTGAATCGATGGAGCGCGTCATCGGAATCGATCTCGGCACCACGAACTCGTGCGTGGCCATCGTCGAGGACGGCGTACCGACCGTCATCCCGAACCGCGGCGGTTACAAGACGACCCCTTCGATGGTGGCGATCACCGAGGCCGGCAAGCGCCTCGTCGGTCACATCGCGAAGCGGCAGGCGATCACGAACGCGGAGAACACGGTCTACGCCGCCAAGCGTCTCATCGGGCGCAAGTTCTCTTCGTCGCAGGTCAAGCACGCGACGCTCTCGGCGTCGTACCGGATCGTCGAGGGCCCGCACGGCGACGTGCGAATCCAGCTCCGGGACAAGACCTACTCGGTCCCCGAGATCAGCGCGATGGTGCTGCAGGAGATGAAGCTCTTCGCAGAGGACTACCTCTCGGAGCCCGTCACCAAGGCCGTCATCACGGTGCCCGCGTACTTCAACGACGGCCAGCGCCAGGCCACGAAGGACGCGGGGCAGATAGCGGGGCTCGACGTCATCCGCATCGTCAACGAGCCGACGGCCGCCGCGCTCGCGTACGGCTTCGAGCGCAACGTCGAGAAGACGATCGCGGTCTTCGATCTCGGCGGCGGCACGTTCGACATCTCCATCCTGGAGATCGGCGCGGGCGGCGTGTTCAAGGTCATCGCCACCGCGGGCGACACGTTCCTCGGCGGCGAGGATTTCGACGCGCGGATCATCGACTGGCTCGTGCAGGGCTTCCGCGATCAGACGGGCGTCGATCTCAGGCAGGATCGCATGGCGCTGCAGCGGCTCAAGGACGCCGCCGAGAAGGCCAAGTGCGAGCTCTCGGGCGTGCGCGAGACGGAGATCAACCTGCCGTTCATCATCTCGAGCGGGCGCAACGAGGCTCTGCACCTTCAGCGCACGCTCACGCGCGACGCGATGGAGTCGCTCTCGGGCGATCTCGTCGAGCGCTGCGTCGAGATTTGCCGCCAGACGCTGGAGGACGCGCGCATCGAGCGCGAGGAGATCGAGGACGTGATCCTCGTCGGCGGCATGACGCGCATGCCGCGCGTGCAGGAGGCGGTGCGCCAGTTCTTCGGCCGCGAGCCTTGCAAGGGCGTGCACCCCGACGAGGTCGTCGCGCTCGGCGCGGCCGTGCAGGGCGCCGCGCTCGTCGACGAGTCGAAGCAGATGGTGCTGCTCGACGTCACGCCGCACGCGCTCGGCATCATGACGTACGGGTCGAACTTCGAGGAGCTCATCCCGATGAACACGACCGTGCCCACGAGCCGGTCGAAGATCTTCACGACGAGCCGCGACAACCAGACGGCCGTGAAGATCCTGGTCATGCAGGGCGAGAGCGCGCAGGCCGAGGGCAACGAGCTGCTCGGCGAGTTCGTCCTCACGGGGCTCCGGCGCGCGCCGAAGGGTCAGGTCGAGATCGAGGTGACGTTCGCCATCGACAGCGACGGCATCGTCTCCGTCGGCGCGAAGGACCTCGAGACCGGCCAGCAGCAGTCGATCCAGGTCACGGCTTCCAGCGGCCTCACGAAGGAGGAGGTCGGCGCGATGATGGAGGCCGCCAAGGAGTACCTCGTCGAGCGTCGCTCCAACGACGAATTCGAAGGGGTCAAGCAGGAAGCCGAGAAGGTCATCGTGGACATCGAGAAGATGTTCCCGAAGGTACAAGCCATCGTTCAGTCCAGCGATTTCGGGCGCGACGCCATCGAGAAGGCGCGCGCCATCCTCGAGCGTTGCCGCGATGCGATCGCCCGCAAGGATTTGACCGCGCTTCGTGGTCAGATGGACTCGCTCGCCCGCACGCACCGCATGTTCAAGGGCGTCATCGCCAGGCCGCAGGGGTGAGCACGGCGCGACGCTTTTTCGGGGTGTGATGTCGCAAAAGCCTCCCGAACGATCGAACGAAGAGACCGGAGACGAAGGGCCGGGCCCGGAGGGCAAGGGCGCCGCGGATCGCGGCGCGCGCAAGCCCGTCGTGCCGCGTGGCCTCGGCCTCGCCGGCGACACCGTGCGTCCGCCGCAGCCCGTGGTCTCGTTCGGCGACTCCGAGCCGCTGCCGGACTTCATCCAGGATCGCGAGACGTTGCCGCCGCCCATCCCGATGGAGCAGCTCGTCGAGCAGATGATGAAGCCCGACGTGGAGGAGGAGCCGCGCGGGTTCTCCGCGGCCGCCGAGACGATCCCGCCGCCGGCGAGCGACGTGGACACGGTGCGGCCGCGCGGCGACGACGCGAAGACGATCCCGCCGCGCGGTGACGACACGATCCCGCCGCGACCGCTCCACGAGGCGAAGACAGTCCCGCCGAGCGGCGACGACACCGAGCCGCCGCAGCGGGACGACGCGAAGACGATGCCGCCGCGCGCCGACGACACGGTCGACATGCGGCAGGACGATCTCGCCACGATGCCGCCGCCGCTGCTCGATCAAGACACGCTCCCGGGCCTGGCGCCGAACCTGCTCGAGGAGCACGAGCCGCTCTACCGCGGCATCGCCGCGCGCGAGTCGTCGTCGTCGCTCACGGCGCGGGCCCTCGACACCGCGGAGGCCGTATTCGAAGAGCTCGGCGTGGAGCTCTTCCGCGCGAGAGACACGTTCGGGACCGAGCCGCCGCCGCGCACGCTCGAGACCGAGCCGCCGCGTTCGCGTCCCGTGGAAGAACCTCCGCGTTCGCGTCCCGCGGAAGAACCTCCGCGCTCGCGCCCGGCGGAAGAACCTCCGCGCTCGCGTCCCGTGGAAGAGCCGCGCCCCTCGGACGAGCCCGTGCGCGCGCGTGTGCCCGCGCCTCCGCCGACGCCCGAGGAGACGCCGCGTCCTCGCGCGACGGTCGACGATCGACCTCGCATCTCGCCACGCCTCACGCCTCCGCGCACCGTGAAGCCCACGCTGGACGCGCCTCCGCCTCCGCCGGCGCCGAGCAGCGCGGCGGGTCGTCCGGGCTCGCATCGCCGGCGCGGATCGGAGACGGGAACACGCAGCAGCGAGTCGCTCATGTCGGGCGAGCGCTCCTCGCCGGTGCCGCATGTGCCCGTGAGCGAGCGGCTCAACGAGGTGCGGTCGCGGTACGAGGCCGGGGATCATCGCGGCGCGCTCGCGCTCGCGGAAGTGATCCTCGCGGACGCGCCGGACAACATCGGCGCGCTCAGTTACGCCGAGAGCTCGCGGCAGATCTTGAAGCAGAAGTACATGGTGCGCATCGGCGACATGAGCCTCGTCCCGCGCCTCCGGGCTTCCGTCGAGGAGCTCGCGCGCGGCCTCGACGAGCGAGGGCGCCTCGTCGTCGCGTCGATCGACGGCGTGGCCTCGATCGAGGACATCATCGGCGGCGCAGGCCTGCCGACGATCGAGGTGCTGCGGGTCGTCCACGATCTGCTCGTGGCGCAGAAGCTCGAGCTCGTGACGTTCTCGAGAGGGAGACGATGATCAAGCGACAGGGGGGGCGGGGCGCGTGGGGTCGGACGCTCCTCGCCATCGCTTTGGGCCTCGGCGCGACGTACGGAGCCGCGCTCGCGGCGACCGCCGGCGTCTCGGCGGAGCCTGCGGACGCGGCGGGCGTCGAGCTCGCCGAAGCCGTCCTTCCGCCGAGCACCGCTGGCTCCGGCGCGCTCCCCGCGTTCGCCGCCGAGCCCATGGCCGCGCACGCCGATCCGGTCGCGAGCTACACGCTCCGCGCCTCGCTCGATCCGAAGCTCCACCAGGTGCGTGGCGAAGGCACGATCGTCTGGCGCAACGCCTCGCGCATCCCGCAGCGCGAGCTCTGGCTGCACCTCTACCTGAACGCCTTCAAGAACGAGAAGACGAACTACATGCGGCAGCGCGCGCGAGGCTTCCGCGGCGGAGGCGCGCTCGCCGACTACGGCTGGATCCGCGTCTCCAAGCTCTTTGCGCGCGAGCTCGAGGCCGAGCTCTGGGACAAGGCCGATCGCCACACGCCCGGCGATCCCGACGACGAGACCGACATCCGCGTCCCCTTGCCGCGCGCGATCGAGCCCGGCGAGACGCTCACGCTCGACGTCGCGTTCGTCTCCGATCTGCCGAGCGTCACGCTGCGGACCGGGTTCGACGAGAGCTTCCACATGGTCGCGCAGTGGTTCCCCAAGCTCGCCAAGATCGAGCCTGACGGGCGCTGGGCGCACTTCCCGTTCTATCGCTTCTCCGAGTTCTACGCCGACTACGGCAACTACGACGTCACCATCGACGCGCCCGAGGGCTACGTCATCGGCGCGACCGGCAGGCTCGACAAGGAGACCGCGAAGGACGGCCGCGTCGAGCGACGCTTCCTGCAAGAGGACGTGCACGACTTCGCCTTCACCGCGTGGGATCACTTCCGCGAGGTCACGGCGACGACGGCGGACGGCGTCGCGCTCCGTTGCCTCTATCCGCCGGGCTTCGATCGCGTCGCGACGATCGAGCTCGACGCGGTGCGGTTCGGGCTCGAGCACTTCGGCGCGGCGTACGGAAAATATCCGTACGGCACCGTCACGATCGTGCATCCGCCGCGCGACGCCGGCGAGGCCGGGGGCATGGAGTACCCCACGCTGATCACCACGGGCGGCGCATGGTGGATGCCCGAGACGGGCGCGCGCGCCATCGAGGGCGTCACGATCCACGAGCTCGGGCATCAGTGGTTCTACGGGCTCGTCGCGACGAACGAGCATGCCTTCCCGTTCCTCGACGAGGGCCTCAACTCGTACGCCGAAGGCGAGTCCATGGAGGCGCGCTGGCCCTCGAACTCGGCGCTCCGCGTGCCTGGAGGCTTCGGCGTCGCGCTCCCCGCGGCCTACCGCGTCGCCGCCGCCGAGGTCGAGCACAACGAGGCCGTCGCGCAGTCCGCCGCGCGTTTCGCGAGCGGCAGCGACTACGGCTCGCTCGTCTACTCGCGCACGGCGACGATCTTGAACACGCTCGCCGGCGTCTACGGCCCCGATCGCGTCCGCGAGGCGATCGGCCGGTACACGCGCCGCTACCGCTTCCGCCACCCCGGGCCCGAGGAGCTCCTCGGCATCATCCGCGACACCATGGGGCCCGACGCCGAGCTCGCCGCGCGCCAGGCGATCTTCGAGCGCGGCTGGGTCGACTACTCGGTCGCCGAGCTCAGCTCGAACCGGATGAATCCGCTCGGCGGCGTCTTCGGCGATCCGGACAAACCCACGGCCGCGCCCGTGCTCGACACGTACGGCTATCGCGGCCGCGTCCTCGTCCGGCGCCGCGGCTCGCTCGTCTTCCCCGTCGACATCGACCTCGTGATGGACGACGGCTCGACGAAGCGCGTGCGCTGGGACGGCAGGGGCGTCACGCACGAGATCGACTACGAGGGCGAGCGCGACCTCGTCGCGGCCGTCATCGATCCCGAGCATCGCGTGCTGCTCGACGACGACCTCTTGAACAACGCGCAGAGCGTGCGAGGCGGCGGGCCCGGCTCGCGGGTGCTCGAGCGTGGCATGTTCGGCGTCGAGCTCCTCCTCTGGCTCCTCGCTCCGTGAGCACCATGAACCACGCGCAAGGCACGATCGAAGAGAGACCTCTCGCGCGCAAGCGCCCCGGGGTGGTGCTGCTCGCCTACGCCTTCCGCCTCGTCGCGGCCTTCCTGATCGCGTGGCCCTACGCCGTCACGCTCGGCGGTGCCGTCTCCGGTCATCCGCGCGGCGATGCCGTCCTCTTCGATCAGGGCGGCATGCTCCTCCTCGAAGCGCTGCGCCGTTCGACGGGCGCTCTCCGGCCGGCGACGTCGAGCTCGCTCTTGCTCTTCGTCCTCGTCTGCTTCCTGAGCCTCTTGCCGCTCGCCGCGCTCCTCGGCGCGCTCGGCGCGAAGGGCCGCGTCACGGCCCGTGATCTCGGCGCGTGGGCGCTCCGCCCCATCGGCACCTTCTCGCTCCTGCTCGGCGCGGCTGCGATCGTGGAGGCGATCCTCGGCGGCGTCGTGATCGGCATCGGCAACGCCGTCGCGCGCAGGGAGACGATCGACCTGCGCGCGGCCGATCAGATCCGCATCGGCTTCGTCGCGGGCGCGCTCCTCCTCGTCCTCTTCGTCTCCGTCTTCCACGACCTTGCGCGTGTCGCGGCCGTGCGCGGCGAGCTCGGCTTTCGCGCCTCCATCAAGCGCGCCTTCGCCGCCCTCCGCAACGCGCCGCTCTCGCTCCTCGTCGGCTGGTCCTCTCGCGCCGCGCTCGGCGCCGTGCTCCTCGGCGCCGCGCTCGTCGTCGCCTCCCGCATCGGCGTCGAGCGCCAATCGCAGGTCTTCGCCGGATTCTTGGTGCACCAAGCATCCGTGCTGGCGGTCTTCTTCCTCCGCGCGTCCTGGCTCGCGGCGGCCATCCGCCACGTCGATCGCGTCCTGCCGAAGACCATGACCGAGCCTCTCGTCCCGGCCTCGCTCCCCGAAACCCCCGCCGAGAACGACGCCGAGCCTCCGCAGGACGCGCTTGCCGACGCGGGAGATCCGGCCGAGCCTCCCGCGCCGCTCGGCGTCCTCGCGTCAAACCCCGAGGAAAACGCTTCGGCGGAGGCTTCGGACCCGGCGTCCGTTCGCGCCGAAGAAAAAGTTGTCACGGAAGAACGATTGGACGCTTGACTTGGGAGACGTTCCGCGTAACGTACGCGGTCCACGGAGCTCGCGAGAGCAAACGCGGAAAACGCCCAGGTAGCTCAGTTGGTAGAGCAGCGGATTGAAAATCCGCGTGTGGTTGGTTCGATTCCGACCCTGGGCACTACGTTTCGATTCCCGACGCTGCCTCCCCTTCGAGGCGGCGTCCGTCATGAGCGTCACGTCGGCAACATGACGTCGATGCAGCGTTTCCCCGGCTGATGCAGAATGCAGATGGCCGGGTGGGCTGCGGTTGCTGTCCTCTCCGGCGCTGGCTCGGGTTCTTTGCTTGGCGCCGCGGCGCCGGGAGAGGCGGCAACATGAGAGGCAAACACGCGGTTTGCGTGGGGATCGGCGCGACCTTGGCCATCCTCGTCGGACTTTCGGCGGGCGCTTGTGGTGGAGGTGGCAGCTCCACGCCCACGGGCTCGGCTGGCGCGGCGCAAGGCGGCATGGGGGGCCAGGGCGGCACGGGCGGCGACGGCGTCGGCGGCAGCATCTTCACGGGCGGCGGACCGCCTTGCTCGAACCTCGAATGCCAGCAGGCGAACTGCGCCGGCGGCGCGAAGACCACGGTGACCGGCAAGGTCTACGATCCGGCCGGCAAAACGCCCCTCTACAACGTCACCGTCTACATCCCGAACGAGCCCCTGAAGCCCCTCCCCGAGGGCGCGAGCTGCGATCAATGCGGCTCCGTGCTCTCCGGTGACCCGGTGGTCACTGCCCTCACGGACACCGAGGGCAAGTTCGTCCTGGAAGACGTCCCCGTCGGCAAGGACATCCCGCTCGTGATCCAGGTCGGCAAGTGGCGCCGGCAGCTCGTGCTGCCCGAGGTCACCGAGTGCGTCGACAACCCGCTCACCGACGCCCAGCTCACGCGCCTCCCGCGCAACCAGTCCGAGGGTGACATCCCGCGGATCGCGCTCACCACCGGCGGCGCCGATCCGCTCGAGTGCCTCCTCCGCAAGATCGGCATCGACGACGCCGAGTTCACGCCGGCCGACGGCCCCGGCCGCGTCCAGCTCTTCGCGGGCCCGGGCGGCTCGAACAAGTACGCCGCGTCGCTCAACAACGGCGTCAACTTCGCCGCCGCGACCACGCTCTGGGGCACGCTCGACAGCCTCAAGAAGTACGACGTCGTCCTCATGGCCTGCGAGGCCAACCAGAACCCCGGGCAGAAGCCCGAGTCCGCGCGGCAGGCTCTGTTCGACTACGCCTCGCAGGGCGGGCGCATCTTCGCCTCGCACTGGCACAACTACTGGCTCGAAGAGGGCCCCGAGCCCTTCCCGCAGACGGCGGTCTTCAACCACCAGTCCGACCTCGCGAACCCCTTCACCGCGAAGATCGACGACACCTTCCCCAAGGGCGCCGCGCTCCGCGACTGGCTCGTCAACGTGAACGCCTCGACCACCGCCGGCGAGCTCGTCATCAAGGAAGGACAGCACACGGTCGACGAGGTCAACCCGGCCATCTCGCGCCGCTGGATCTACGGAGAAAACCCGGGCTCGGTCCAGTACCTCACGTTCAACACGCCGATCGGCGTCCCCGAGGAGAACCAGTGCGGGCGCGTCGTCTTCAGCGACATCCACGTCTCGTCGGGCGACGAGATCGGCGCTGCGTTCCCGAGCGGTTGCAAGACGACGGACCTCTCGCCGCAGGAGAAGGCGCTGCTCTTCATGCTCTTCGACCTCTCGGCCTGCGTGCAGCCCGACGACGAGCCGCCCATCCCGCCGAAATGAGGCTGGCGCCGGATCCCTGCTCGACTATGGGAGGGCGGGTATGCGGATCGTCTCGTCCCTCCCGTCGATCGTCGCGGCCCTCGTGTTCGTCGCCGCGTGTTCCGCCGCCACGCCCGAGCCCGTGACGGCCGGCCCGCCGCCGCCGGCCCCGCCTCCCGCGCCGCCCCCTGCGGCCGCTGTCCCCACCGACAAGCCCGCCGACGCGGCGCCCGCAGACACGACCGCGAAGCCCGCCGAGCCGCCGCCGGCCACGAGCGCCATGGCCACGCCTGCGCCCACGCCCGTGCCTTCCGCCGAGCCCTCCGCGTGTCCTCCCGACATGAAGCTCGTCGAGGGCGAGTACTGCACGGAGGTCGAGCACAAGTGCAAGAAGAGCTGGTTCGACAAATCGAACAAGAAGACGGTCTGCGAGGAGTTCGAGCCGGTCAGCAAGTGCGTCGGCAAGAAGGTGAAGAAGCGCTACTGCGTCGACACCTATGAATGGCCGAACCAGAAGGGCGTGCGGCCCGAGGTGATGAACCGCTTCCACCAGGCGCAGATCAAGTGCGCCTCCGTCGGCAAGCGCATGTGCACCGAGTCCGAGTGGAACTTCGCCTGCGAGGGCCCCGAGATGAAGCCCTTCCCGCACGGCTACGTCCGCGACGCGGCCAAGTGCAACGGCGACCACCTCTGGGACGATCCCAACATGAAAAAGGTCGCCGCGCGCGACGGAGACGAGCTCGCGCGCCTCTGGAAGGGCGTTCCGAGCGGCTCCCAGCCGAACTGCATCAGCGACTTCGGCGTCGCCGACATGCCGGCCAACACCGACGAGGTCGTCGCGAGCGAGCAACCCAAGGGCTCACGCCACGCGCTCTACGACAGCGTCCACACCGGCGGCCCCTGGTACAAGGGCGTCCGCAACCAGTGCCGCCCCAAGGTCTACACGCACGACGAGGACTTTTATTATTATTTTTTGAGCTTCCGTTGCTGCGCGGAGGCCGACGGCAAAGCCACCGATCCGCGCACGCCGTGGCAGGTCCGCGACAAGTGGACGGTCCAGAAGGTCGAGAAGCGCGCCGGTTTCACCATCGCCGAGATGCAGAAGAAGCTCGAGGCGAAGAAGCAGGGCCAGTGCACCTGCGCCGCGCAGGACATCCTCTGCAAGACCATGTGCGGCACGTTGCTCGGCCCCGGCGCCGTCGACGCGAAGCACTGACCGCCCAGTCAGTCGTGTCGCCGAGTCACCCACCCGAAACGCGGATCGGCGGGGGTTTGTGGCGCGCGCGCCAAAGGTGTACCTTGGCGATCCCATGTCGGAGTCCCAGGACGTCCCCGAGCGCCTCGGCCGCTACGAGATCGTAGAGCGCCTCGCGTCCGGCGGCATGGGGGAAGTCTTCATCGCGCGTTTCGTCGCGCCCGGCGGCTTCGTCAAACCGGTGGCGGTCAAGCGCATCCATCCGCATCTCGCGGAGGACGAGACCTTCATCCACATGCTGCACGACGAGGCCAACGTCGCTGCGGCGATCCGGCACCCGAACATCATTTCGACGATCGACGTCGGCTTCGAGGCCGGCAATCACTTCGTCGTCCTCGACTACGCGAACGGCGACCCGCTGCAGCGCATGCTGCGCGACCTCAAGAAGCACCACGGCGCCGCGTTCCCCGACTGGATGGTCGCCTGGATCGGCGCCGAGGTCGCCTCCGCGCTGCACGCCGCGCACGAGGCCAAGAACCTCGAAGGCGAGTCGCTGGAGATCATCCACCGCGATGTCTCGACCTCCAACGTGATCCTCTCGGACGCCGGTCACCCCATGCTCTTCGACTTCGGCGTGGCCAAGGCGAAGCAGCGCATGGTGCAGACCTCGCACGGCGAGCTGAAGGGCAAGCTCCCGTATATGGCCCCCGAGACGTTTCGCGGCGAGGCCGTGGATCGCACCGTCGACGTCTTCAGCCTCGGCGTCATGCTCTACGAGCTCTGCACGGGCAATTCGCCCTTCGCGCGGAACTCCGATCTCGAAACGATCATGGCCCTCCAGAGCGCCGTCGTGCAGCCGCCGAGCCGCGTGCGCGACGCGATCCACGACTCGCTCGATCCCATCGTGATGCGCACGATGGCGCGTGATCGCGCCGAGCGATACCCGACGGCCCTCGCCGTGGAGAACGATCTGCGAGCCTGGGCGCGCGCCCGCGGCGCCCCGCACGACGCCGCCTCGGCCGCCGCGTGGATCGCCGAGATGTTCTCGGATCGGTGCGCGTTCCGGAAGGCGTTGCTCGCGCGCGTGGCGAGCAACGCGCCGCGATCGCAGATGAGCTCGTCGCCGCGCATCAATACGCTGACGCCGGGCGCGTTCACGCCTCCCTCGCGTCCCCCCGGGCAGCTCCAGACGCCGACGCCCGGGCAGGTCTCGCACACCCCCGCGCCCGTCTCCGCGCCCCTCTCCGGCATGACGCCGGCGCCGAGCAGCTACGTGCCCTTCCCGAGGACCCCGATTCCGAACGGCTCGTCGAGCTCCTCGATCCCGGGCGTCGCGCCGAGCGACCCGCAAGGGCTCAGGCCGGAGTTTGCTCCGGCGCGGAGCGCGGCCTCGAGGATGCCCGTCTTCCTCGGCGTGCTCGTCGCGCTGGTCCTCGGCTGCGGCGCGTTTCTCGTTCTCGGCGTGCGAAGCAGCGACGACACGACCGCGGCCGCGGCGCCCCCGTCGGCCGTCACGCCCGTGCCCGAGCCCTCGGCGATCCCGGCGGCGCTCACCGCGCCCTCGTCCTCGGCCTCGCAAGAGCCGCTGGCCGCGTCCGCCAAGCCCTCCGCGAAGCCCTCCGCGACGACCCCGAAGGCGGGCTCGGCGCCTCCGCCTCTGAAGAAGGGCGGACCTCTCGTTCGGAGTTACGACTGATGCGTCGTTCGCCGCTGCGATGGCTCTCCATCGCCCCCGTCGTCGCTTGCTTGCTCGTCGCGCCCGCCGCGCTCGGCGCGGGCCCCGCCAAACCCACGCCCGAGCAGCGCGAGGCGCGCGCCCTCTTCGACCAGGGCCTCGCGCTCAGCGACGAGGGCAAATGGTCCGAGGCCCTCGAGGCCTTCCGCAAGTCCGACGACATCAGCCCTTCGACGAACGTCCGCTTCAACATCGCCGCCTCGCTCCGCGCCCTCGGCCGCTACGTCGAGGCCCGTGACACCCTCGACGGCGCGGTCGCCGACGCCGAGGCGCGCAAGACACCCATCAAGCCCGCGCTGAAGACCGAGATCGACAAGCTCCGCGAGGACGTCACCGGCAAGATCGTCCGCATCGAGCTCCAGAAGAGCCCGACTGACGCGGAGGTCACCGTCGACGGCGTGCCCTTGAAGCTCTCCTCCGACGGCCGCGCCGAGCTCGATCCCGGCAAGCACGTGTTCGTGATCAGCTCCAAGGGCCACGACACGACCACGGTCACGAAGACGCTCTCGCAGGGCGACACGACCCTCCTGCTCACCGCGCCGCGCACGGCGGCCGTGGAGCCGCCCAAGCCCCCGGATCCGCCCTTCTACAAGCGCGGCTGGTTCTGGGGCACGGTGGGCGGCGTCGTGGGCGCCGCCGCCGCGGTGACCGTGATCGTCGTCGTCACGCGCCCCGACGCGACGGCGGTGGCCGGTCCTCCGACGAGCACCGTCGATCGCGTCTTCCCCGCGGTCGTGAGGTTCTGATGCAGCGCGCCGCTCGCGAAACGCCCCGTCCTCGCCGGCGCGCGGCCCTCGCGCTCGTGGTCGGCTCGCTCCTCGCCCTGACAGCCGGTGCGCTCGTCTCGGCGTGTGGATCGGACGTCGCTGGAGATCCGAGCTACCTGCTCGTCGAGCTCGTCCCCGTCGAGTCGCCTGCCAAGCCCGGCGCCGCGCGCGTCGTGGTCACGAAAGACTCGACCGAGATCGCCGCGCTCTGCGTGAACCTCGCGGGCGACAGCCCGGCGAGCTTCGTCCTCAAGCGCGACGCGGGCAAACCTGCGACGGATCGCATCAACATCGAGGTCCTCTCGTTCGCGACCTTGAAGGGCCAGGAGAACGCGGGGCCGGGCAAGGAGTTCGCTTGCCCGGAGCCGCTCCCGCCCACCCTCGGCGACGTGCAGACCATCGACGTCGACTTCTGCGAAGGAGCGACGCGCAAGCTCGTCTTCCAGGTCGGCTCCGTGTGCGGATGCGACGACGCCGACGCGGGACCCGGCGACGACGCCGGGGACGCGAGCCTCGACGACGCGGGCGAGAGCGACGCCGGTGACGTCGACGCCGGTCCGTCCTCGTGTGGATGCGCGCCTGGCTTCTCGTGCGGCGTGGGCCTCACGACCACGGGCGCGACGTGCGCGCCTTCGACGTGCTGCGGCGCGAAGCTCTCCTCGGCTTGCGCGCTCGGGAGCTGAGCCCGTTCGGATTGCGCGCGCGCCGCGATCGGCGCGACCATGAGGCATGTCCCGGCCGCCCGCTCCTCTCGCGCTCCGCGGCGTCCTCGCCGCGGCCTTCGCTCTCCTCCTCGTCGTGTTCGGCTCGCATTGCGGCAGCGACGTCGAGCCCGTGACGACCACCGACGTCACGCTCGTCATGGGCGTCGGCACCGAATGCGCGGCGCGCCTTCGATCCATCACGATGAAGGTCGAGACCGGCGAGCGCGTCGACGCCAGCGAGATCATCCTCGTCGCGAGCGCGGCGGAGCTCCCCCTCGCGCGCCGCATCTCGCTCTCGGATCCCGAGGGCACGAAGCACCGCGCCTCGGCCGCGTTCGACCTCGCGCGGGACGACGGTTTCACCGTCACGGAGACGCTCTTCACCGAGTTCCCCGCGGGCACGACGGGCGTGATCCCGCTCAGCTTGCCGTGTGTTTGCCTCGAGCATCCTTGCCCGACGGGGTACGTCTGCGAGGAGAATCCTCCGGGCAGCGGCAAGCCTTCCTGCGCCCCGCGGCCGAACTGCGGGGACGGCGCGTGCGTGCCCGGCGAGTCGTGCGGCTCGTGCCTCGTCGATTGCCCGTGCAACTGCGGCGACATGATCTGCGAGGGCACCGAGACGTGCGCGAACTGCCCGGGTGATTGCGGCGAGTGCTGCGGCAACGGCATGTGCGACACGGGCTTCGGCGAGAACTGCTCGAACTGCGCGGCGGACTGCGGCGACTGCTGCCCGAACGACACGTGCGACACGAGCTTCGGCGAGAACTGCTCGAACTGCTCGCAGGACTGCGGCGAGTGCTGCGGCGACGGCGTCTGCAACTTCGGCGAGAAGTGCTCGACCTGCTACGACGACTGCGACTGCTGCGGCAACGACGTCTGCGAGGCGGCTGAGATCCTCTGCGGCGCGTGCGTCGAGGACTGCGGCGCGTGCCCCGACTGCGGCGACGGCGTCTGCCAGAACTACGAGAACCACGACAAGTGCCCGACCGACTGCCCCGGCGGTTGCGGCAACGGCACCTGCGGCGCCGGCGAGACGAAGGCCAACTGCCCCAAGGACTGCGGCGAGGTCTGCGGCAACAAGTCCTGCGGCGGCACGGAGAACTGCTCGACCTGCGCGGCCGACTGCGGCGCGTGCTGCGGCAACGACAAGTGCGACTTCGGCGAGACGTGCCTGACCTGCCCGGAAGACTGCACCGGCGCGTGCTGCGGCAACGGCACCTGCGAGAGCGGCGAGACGTGCACGAGCTGCGTCTCGGACTGCGGGCCCAAGTGCGGCGACGGCGTCTGTCACTGCAGCGAGGCCGTCACCTGTCTGGCCGACTGCCCCGGCACCTGCGGCGACGGCACCTGCCAGGCGTTCGAGACCTGCCTGAGCTGCCTCGCGGACTGCGGCGCGTGCGCCGGCACGTGCGGCGACGGCACCTGCACGAAGAACAGCGAGAACCAGTGCACGTGCCCCGCGGACTGCGGCGGCAAGTGCCCGCCGTGAAACGCCCGTGAGGCTCCTCCACGTCGCGGCCGAGCTCGCGCCCGTCGTCCGCTTCGGCGGCATCGCGGACGGCGTCGCCGGGCTCGCCCGCGCCCTCGCGTGCCTCGGGCACGACGTCACCGTCGTGATCCCCGCGCCTCCGGGCGTGCCGCTCGATCCGGAGATCCCGATCGCGCCCGGTGTACGCGCGCGCGTCATCACGATCCCCGACGTCCCCGCGCACCTCGGCGTCTATGGCCATGAAGCCGACGGCGAGCACGAGAACGCGCGCCGCTTCGCCCTCTTCGCGCGCGCCGCCGCTGCCATGGCCGCAGGCTTCGACGTCGTCCACGCGCACGACTGGCCCGGCGCGGCCGTCCCGTACCTCCTCCGCGCGGCCTCCGGCCCTCGGCCGCGCACCGTGCTCACGATCCACAACCTCGCGTTCCAGGGCATCTTCCCGCCGGAGACGCTCGCGCTCCTCGGCCTCGGCCGCTCGCACTTCCACCCGGGCGCGCTCGAGTTCCACGGCCGTGTGAACCTGCTCAAAGCCGGCATCCTCGCCGCCGACGCCGTCACCACGGTGTCGCCCACGTACGCGCGCGAGATCCTCGATCCCGCCTACGGCGAGCTGCTCGACGGTGTGCTTCGCGCGCGCGTCCCGCAGGGCGGCGGCGTGCTCGGCATCGTCAACGGCATCGACGTCGAGGCCTGGGATCCCGCGCGGGACAAGGCCCTCGCCGCGCCGTTCGGCCCCGACGATCTCGCCGGCAAGGCCCTCTGCAAGCGCGCGTTTCTCGCGGAGGTCGGCCTCGATCCGGACGCCTCCCGCCCGCTCGTCGTCTCGCTCGGCCGCGTCGTGCCGCAGAAAGGCGCAGACCTCGTGGCCGCTGCAATCCCCGCGCTCTGCGGCGCCGGCGCGACCGTCGTCGCAGCCGGCGCCGGCGACGAACGACTCGAACACGCCCTTGCGTCCGCGGCCGCCGCGCACCCGACGCACGCGCGTTTCCTCGGCCCGATCCCCGACACGATCGCGCGCCGTCTCCTCGCGGCCGCGGACGTCCTGATCATGCCCTCCCGCTTCGAGCCCTGCGGCGTCGTGCAGCTCGAAGCCCAGCGCTACGGCGCCATCCCCGTCGCGCGGCGCACCGGCGGCCTCGCAGACACCCTCGTCGACGAAGGCGAGCATCCCGGCCACGGCACAGCCGTCCTCTTCGACGCGCCGACGCCCGAAGCGCTCGTGCTCGCCGTCCACCGCGCCCTCGCGCACCTCGGCAGTCCCGAAGGTGCGTCGTTGCGGAGGCGCGTGCTCGAGGTCTCACCAGGTTGGGAGCGCCCAGCGAGCCTGTACGCGCATCTCTACGGTCGACTCAGTGCGTCGGGAACGGGGCCGTGTACCGCATGAAGCGCCGCAGGTAAGGCGTGTCGAACTGGACCTTCGTGATCCGCTCGACGGGGATCAACGTCGGCGACTCATCCCATCGCCCGAGCGCATCCACGTAGTGGAGGATGATCGTCTCCTCGCCGATCTCGAGCAGCCGGCCGAGGTAAAAGTCCCCGTCGTCATCGCCCTCGTCCTCACACTCGATGATGACGTCGGCATGCTGCGACTGGATGGAGCGCAGCGCAGCAGGAAACCCTCGAAGGTCGACCTCGAACGGCAAGCGCAGCCCACCAAGCAGCCCCTCGCCGACGAGCATGCGATCCCAGTGCTCCTCATGGGCGCCCCGCTCATGGGCAAGCACGTCTTCCAAGCGGAAGAGGGTGTACCCGTCGGGCTCGAAGTCATCGAAGCAGTGGATGAGCCCAAGCTCAGGCCCAAGGCCGAGGAGGTACCCATGCAACGACGGCTCGCCCGACAACCGTCGCTCGAGCCGAATCATCTTCCCCGTCCCAACATGCTCGACCAACGACGCGTACATGGCTCTCCGCGCAAAACCCACCAGAACAGCGCCAGCATAGAAGCAGGGGCAGAACACCGGCAAGATTCCACGAGGCGGCGCGGAGAGCGGGGCTTTGCCCCGCACCCCAGCGGGGGCTGTCCGCCCCCTGCACCCCGGACCAGGCACGGCCTGGACCGAAGGCCGAGAAACCGCGCGATGCGCGGTTTCTCGGACGGCCCGCGGCAAGACCACGAAGGCCTCGCCCATCGAGACGGCAGCGCTGCCGTACCGGCGAGCGGACACGTCAGGGCTGCGGTTTGGACTGGCAAGGTCGTCGCTGGTCTTGACCTGACCCGTTCGATGAACTGCGCATCGCGCAGTTCATCGACCCCGAGTCCAGCGCTTGCGCTGGTCCGGGTCCAGGGGTGGACAACCCCTGGTCGGGGTCCGGGGTGAAACCCCGGCGCGGCGCTACGCCCTCACGAGCCCGCGCTGCGCGAGTTCCTCGCGCAGCTTCGCGGCGCTGTCGAACACGATCGCCTGCATGCCGATGGCGCGGGCGGCTTCGCAGTTCTTGTTGCGATCGTCCACGAAGAGCGCCTGCTCGGGGTGCTTGCCGAGCCTCTGGCAGGGGACGAGGTAGGCTTTGGGATCGGGCTTGCGTGCGCCGGTCTCGTACGAGACGAAGGCGCCGTCGAGGAGCTTGTCGAGGTTGCAGCGCTCGGCGATCCAGCGGTACCAGGGTGGGTAGTTCGAGAGGGCGTAGAGCTGCACGTCGGGTGCGGTTTGGCGCAGGTCTTCGAGGAGCTCTTGGATGCCGGGGAGCAGGGTGTAGCTCTCGCGGACGACGTTGCAGAAGCCTTCGGCGTCGAACGGGCGACCGGGCAGGAACGTCGCGAGGAAGGTGCGCTCGTCGATGCGGCCGAGTTCGAAGTCGATCCAGGCTGTGGGGTGCTTGTGCTGGAGCAGCTCGGGCAGGGTCATCCCGAGGAAGGAGGGCATGACGTCGTGGAAGGGGTCGCGGACGAGGGTGTCCATGACGTCGAAGAAGAGGAGCTGCGGCCTCGGGGACACGGCGGGAGGATGGCAGCGGGCGATGGGGTGGGGAAGGGGAGGCGGCGAAGAGGCCTGCGATGGGGGCAAAGAGCGTTCGGGATGCTCCGAGAGGCGCTTGCAACGCTTGCAAGCGGCGTTTGGGATGCTCCGAGAGGCGCTTGCAACGCTTGCAAGCGGCGTTTGGGACGCTCGTAGAGGCGCTTGCAACGCTTGCAAGCGGCGTTTGGAACGCTCGTAGAGGCGTTTGCAACGCTTGCATGCACCGTTTGGAACGCTCGTAGAGGCGTTTGCAACGCTTGCATGCACCGTTGGGGACGCTCGGAAAGGCGTTTGCAACGCTTGCACGCACCGTTTCGGACGCTCGGAGGCCGGTTTGCGCCGCCGGACGACGACGGGAGCGCCATGGAGCTCATCTGAAACGCGCTTCGCGGGGGGCGTTGCCCGCGCGCCCGTCCGGCTCTACCCTGTTGGCAAAGCATGGGATCCCATGAATCGGAACCGGAGTCCACCCGCGACGCCGAGGTGACCGCGGCGCTCGACGCCCTCCGGCACGTGGTGCGGGCGCTCCGGCTCTCGTCCACGGCCGTCGAGAAGGCGCACGGGGTGAGCGGCGCGCAGCTCTTCGTCCTCGGCGAGCTCGCGACGGGCAAGAATTTTTCCATCGCCGAGCTCGCGGCCCGCACCGCCACGGACCCGAGCTCCGTCTCCGTCGTGGTCGGGCGCCTCGTCGAGCGCGGCCTCGCCGTCCGCCGCGCCTCCCCGAACGACGCGCGCCGCGCCGAGATCGCCATCACCCCCGCCGGCAGCGCCCTCCTGAACGAGGCCCCGGCGCCGATCCAGCGCAAGCTCATCGCGGCGATCACCGAGATGCCCGAGGACGAGCGCGCGGCCCTGACGCGGGGCCTCGGACGGGTGGCCGCGGCCATGGGCGCGCCCGACGGTCCCCCGCCCATGTTTTTCGAAGGCGAGCCAGCCTCCCGACGCTCGCGAAAGGAATGATCCACGCCCCGGATCTCCCGGCGCCGCCTCCCCCCCCGCGCGTCGCCGCGCCCTTCACGCTCGCCGAGGCCGTGCATTGCTTCGGACGTGACACCGTGGCGTTCCAGGCGCTCGCGCCCGGCATGCGCGCGTGGAGCGACGGCGCCGGGGCGTGGGTCGCATTCGCGGACACGGGCCAGGCGTGGCTCGCGGTCGGCTCGCCGCTTTGCGCGCCCGAGGAGACGGGGCGCGTGGCGCGCGCGTTCGTGCAGGCGGCGCGCGCGGCGGGGCGACGCGCCGGGTTCTGCGCGGTCGAGGATTTCCCGCGCGACGCCTTTTTCGAGCGCGTGCCCCTCGGCCGGCAGCCGGTCTGGGATCCGCTGCAATGGGAGCGCATCCTCGCCGGGCGCAGGAGCCTCCGCGAGCAGATCCGCCGCGCGCGCGCCAAAGGCGTACGGGCGCGCGTGGCCTCCGCGCACGAGCTCGGGGGCGAGCTCGGCGCTTCGATCGAGGCGCTCGCGTCGAAATGGCTCGCGGGGCGGCGCGGCGGGCCCTTGCGCTTCTTGCTCGCGGTGGACCTCTTTTATCGTCCCTCCGAGCGGCTTTACGTCGTCGCCGAGCGGGCCGATCGATTGGTCGCCGTGCTCGTGGCCGTGCCGGTGCCCGGCCGAGGCGGCTGGTTCTTCGAGGACATTCTCCGCGCGGACGACGCGCCGAACGGAACGGTCGAGCTCCTCGTGGACGCGGCGATGCGGCGGCTCGCGGGCGCGTCGTGCGGGCGGGTGACGATGGGCCTCGTCCCGCTCGCGGGGCCATTGCCGCGCTGGCTGCAAATCCTGCGGCGTCTCGGGCATAACGTCTACGATTTCGAGGGGCTGCGCGCATTCCGGGCTCGCTTCGCGCCGGAGGTGTGGGAGCCGGTCTGGTTCGTCCACCCGCGCGGCACGAATGAAATCGTCTCCTTGTGGGACGTGGCCTCGGCGCTCACGGGCGGGCATCCGCTTCGTTTCGCGCTTCGCGCGTGGACAGAAGGCAAACGCCGCCCGCTTCGCCGCGCGTCAGGCGGCTGACGCCGGGGTTTTGCTACGACGAACATTTCCATTCTTGACGCGTTCGCGCGCCGGCCGTAGCAAGGTTTGTCCTCACACCTGGAGGGTCTCCTTGAAGAAAGTCGCCATTCGCGTGGGCGCTGGCCTCGCGGTCGTGATCGTCGTGCTCTTGATCGTGATCGCGATGCAGCCGTCCACGTATCGGGTCGAGCGTCACGCCACCATCGCGGCGCCTTTGGACCTCGTGTTCACCAAGGTCAAGGATTTTCGGACCTGGGACGCGTGGTCTCCCTGGTCCAAGCTCGATCCGAACATGAAGACGACGTTCACCGGCACGCAGGGCGAAGTCGGCGCCGGCTACGAATGGGTGGGCAACGACGAAGTCGGCGCGGGACGGATGACCATCACCGCGATCAAGCCGAACGAGCGCGTGGACATCAAGCTGGAGTTCCTGAAGCCTTTCGAATCCAAGGCCGACAATGGATTCTCGGTCGAGGCGGCGGGCAACGAGACGAAGATCACCTGGTTCATGAAAGGCGAAAACGACTTCATGTCGAAGGCGTTCTGTCTGTTCATGGACATGGATGCGATGATCGGGAAAGACTTCGAGAATGGCCTCGGCAACTTCAAAAAGGTCGCCGAAGAGGCCGCGAAGGCACAACCCGCCGCAGCCGAGACGGTGAACGCCGCCGCGCCGAAGTGACACGCGGGCCCATGTGGCGTTTCCAGGCTTGACAATTTTGTTATGCCTGTGTACAGGCGCACGTTGCGCGCAAAGCGCACGTACGACAATCGCCCTGTCCCCTTACCAGTCCTGGTATCGACAGCTCCCGCCGAGCTTTCCACTCCTTCCCCCCGACCCCTGAAGGCGGTTTCTTCGAGGCGAGGGCAGCGGAGCTGCCACCTCTCCTGCGCCTCCATGAGGAGTCAGCCATGAACGACTCTGTCGGAACGAACGACCTCTCGGTGCAAATGCGCTCCTTGAGCGTCTTCAACATGTGGATCTCGCGGATGATCTACGCCGCGGCCAAGCTGGGAATCGCCGACTCGATCCAGGAAGGCCCGCGGAGCAGCGATGAGCTCGCGGCCTCCCTGGGGGTCCACGCGGGCGCGCTTTATCGGATGCTTCGGGCCCTCTCCGGAGCCGGGGTTTTCACCGAGCTACCCGAGCGGCGGTTTGCCCTGGCCCCCCTCGGCGCGACCCTGCGCACCGGCGCCCCCGGATCCATGCGCGACTTCGTGCTGCTGTTCGGCGGCGACGTCTACGCGCGCGCCTGGCTCGATCTGCTCTCCAGCGTGCAGTCCGGCAAGACGGCCGTCGAGCACGTCTTCGGCGCGCCGCTCTATCCTTATCTCGCGGGCCACCCCGAGGACGCTGAGCTCTTCGACAAGGCGATGACCAGCTTCACCCACGTCGATACCGCCGCGGCCGCCGCGCGCTACGATTTCTCCGCGTTCCGCACGGTGGTCGACGTCGGCGGCGGTCACGGCAGCCTTCTCGTCGCCGTCCTCGAGAGGAACCCGGAGCTCCGGGGTATCCTCTTCGATCAGCCGCACATCCTCGAGGGGGCGCGGGCGCGGGTGGGCGCGAGCGCGGTCGCGGCGCGGTGCGAGGTGGTCGCCGGTGACTTCTTCGAGGCTGTCCCCAGCGCCGACGTCCACATGCTCAAGCACATCGTCTGCAACTGGGACGACGACGCGGCGATCCGGATCCTGAAGCGTTGCCACCGCGCGCTCCCGCCGGGCGGGCGGGTCCTGGTGATCGAGTCCGTGATCGGCTTCTCCGCGCCCGCCGAGCTGCTCGACGTCCACCTCCTCGCGGTGGTCGGAGGGCGCATGCGCACCGAGCAAGAGCACCGGGATCTCCTGGCCGCGGCGGGCTTCCGCCTGACGCGCCTGCTCCCCACCGACGTCGGCCTCGAGCACGTCGTCGTCGAGGGTGTGCGCGAGCCATGACGCGGCCGGGGGGCGGCGAAGGGGAGGACATCGCGAGAGTTCGAATACGTCGCCAAGCATTCGCGCATGGACCACTTCACCGTGCACGCGCGAGGAGGGACCATGGACCTATCCTTCGACCCGCGTCATCCGGACTTCATCGAGGATCCTTTCCCGGCGCTCCTTCACCTGATGGAGCACGAGCCCGTCTTCTGGAGTGAGAAGCTCCACGGATGGGTGCTCACGCGTTACGACCACGTGCGCGCGTCGCTGCGTGATCCGCGGCTGTCGGCCGATCGCGTGCGCCCGTTTCTCGCCCATTTCAAGGGTCCGGAGCGCGGGACGGTGCAGAGCCTCGTCGAGAGCCTCTCGATGTGGGCGTCCTTCAACGAGCCTCCGGTGCACACCAGGCTCCGCGGCCTCATGAACAAAGCCATGACGTTGCAATCGGTCCTCGGGCTCGAGCCGCGCGTGCGCGCGCTCGCCGACGAGCTGATCGATGCAGCGCTCGAGCGCGGCGAAATGGATATGATCGCCGACTTCGCCTATCCCCTCTCCGCGACGATGATCGCCGAGCTCTTCGGCGTGCCGCGCGCCGACGTCCCCTTGCTGAAGAAGTGGTCGGACGAGCTGGGCGCGTTCATCGTCCAGTCGCGCACGCTCGCCAACAAGTACGCGATCGCCGCCGGCGGGCTCCGCGCCATGACATCCTATTTCGAGGACGTCGTCGCGGAGCGGCGCCGGCGCCCGCGGGAGGACATGCTCTCGCGCCTCATCGCGGCCGAGGAGAAGGGCGACTTCCTGAGCGCGGAGGAGCTTTTCGCGTGCTGCGCGCTTCTCTTTTTCGCAGGGCACGAGACCACGACGCACCTGATCGGCAACGGCATGATCGCGCTCCTCCGCCACCCCGAGGCGCTCGCCGAGCTCCGGGAGCGGCGCACCGACGTCACGCGGATGAGCTCCGCCGTCGAGGAGATGCTGCGCTGGGACGGGCCGCTGCTCATGATGGCTCGCGTCGCCTTGGAGGACGTCGAGCTCGGAGGCAAGCGCATCCTCGCTGGCTCGCGCGTCTTCCTCATGATCGCCGCGGCGAACCGTGACCCGCGGGTGTTCCCGGAGCCGGATCGTTTCGACATCCACCGGCAAGACAACCGGCACATCGCCTTCGGCAACGGTATTCATTACTGCATTGGAGCACCGCTCGCCCGCCTCGAGGCGCGTGTCGCCTTCCCGAGGCTGCTCGAGCGCCTGCTCACGCCCGAGCTGGCCACATCGAAGCTCGTGTGGCGGGACGCTTTCGTGGTACGCGGGGTAGAAAAGCTCCCCATGCGTTTCGCGCGGCGCCCCGTTGCACCCGAACCTTGCACGCTATCCATGCTCTCCGGAGGCAAGGTGGCATCCACGCTGGATTGAAGATCAGGAAATCATCGTACCTGGGCACAGGGTAAGGACATTCATGGTGCAACCTGGGTTGGAAGAGGAGTGCGCTGCGCTGCGCGCGCGGGTCGTCGAGCTGGAGGCGCGCCTCGCGGCGACGGAGGCTGCCGGGAAGGACCAGCATCGTGCGGGGAGCGCCCCCGACGCCGAGAGCGAGCTGTCGCTCCTCCGGGCGGCGCTTCATACCCTCGCCGATGGCGTCATCGTTTGCGACCGAGAGGGCCGGCTCGTTTACTCCAATGCCGCGGCGGAGGCGATGCTCGGGCAAGCTACGACCGACGCCAGGCCCCCGGACTGGTCGGAGCGATATGGCCTCTTCCTCCCGGACGGCGTGACCCCGTTCCCGTCGAGCGAGTTGCCCCTCTCCCGCGCCATGCGCGGAGAGGTCACGGACCGCGTGGAGATGTTCACGCGGAGCGAGCAGCATCCCGAGGGTGTGTCCATGGCCGTCTCCGGCCGGCCCGTTCGTGGCAAGGACGGCGATCTGCTCGGCGCCGTGGTCGTGTTTTGCAATATCGGCGAGCGGAAGCGATACGAGGCCGAGCGCGAGCGCCGGCAACGCGCCGATGCGCGACGCACGGCCGCCGAAAAGGAGCGGCTCCGGATGGCGCGCCTCCTCCAGGGGCTGCTCGACAATCTCGACGTGGTCGTCTGGGCGGTCGACCCGAAAGGCATCTGCACCTTCCACGAAGGTCGCGGCGTGGAATCGGCCGGTCTCACGCGAGGACAGCTCGTCGGGCAGAATTTCCTCGACGTCTATCCCAGCGACCACGTGGCCCGCGCGCTCGCGGGCAACCACATTCACGTGATCGACGATGGGGAGGAGGTCATCTGGGAGCACTGGATGGTCCCGGTGACCGAGGACGACAAGCGCGTCTCGGAGGTCATCGGCATGAGCGTGAACATCACCGAGGCGCACCATGCCAAAAAGGAGATCGAGGCGAAGCTCGCCCTGATCGAGCGGCAGCAGGAGGTGATCCTCAATCTGGAGACGCCGGTCATCCAGGTCTGGGATCACGTCCTCACGCTCCCCATGGTGGGCGTCGTCGATAGCCGTCGCGCCGCGCGCGTGACGGACGACCTCCTCGCCGCGGTATCGCGCACGCAGGCGCGCTTCGCAATCCTCGACCTGACGGGCGTCGAAGTGGTCGACACGGCGACGGCAGGGCACATGCTGAACATCCTCAGCGCCGTGCGCCTCCTCGGGGCCGAAGGGATCATCACCGGGATCCGGCCCACCGTCGCCCAGACCATGGTCTCGCTCGGCCTCGATCTTACACGTGTGCGGACGCTGGCCACGTTGCGCGATGGCCTTTCGTTCGCGATTCGGCGACTCCCGTCGAGCTGACCGGCAGAGCAGGCGCCTGGCCCACGCATTGCCTGCCCAGCGCGCAGGAGCTCGCGCCGAGCGAGCCCAGGCGCGGGCGATGGATCTCGATACGACGATTCGCTGGACGGGGACGCTCATCGACGCGGCCGGCGTGGCGGTGATCGCGCTGGGCGTCGTGGCGGCGACCGTGAAGGTCCTTCACCGGGCCGCCGTGCGATCCTTGCCCGGCGACACGTATCACGAGTTCCGCGAGATCGTGGGCCGGTCCATCCTGCTCGGGCTCGAATTGCTCGTCGCCGGGGACATCATCCGCACGGTCGCCATCCGCCCGACGTTCAGCAGCGTCGGCGTCCTCGTGGTCATCGTGCTCGTGCGGACGTTCTTGAGCTGGACCCTCGAAGTCGAGCTGTCCGGGCGATTTCCCTGGCAGCGGCGGTGACGGGTTTTTCCGTGCGGCTCATTCCGAGGCGTCGTCCGCGAGGTATTTGGCGAGCGTCTTGACGTCGATCCCCAGGCGCTCGGCCGTGCGCGACTTGTTCCCGCCGAGCTCGGCGAGGGCCCAGCGGGCATAACGTTGCTGCACCTCGCGCAGGGGCAGCACGGGCCCGGCGAAATGCGGAGCCGGCGCGCCCTCCGCGGCCGCGTGTGGCAGCGCCGCGTCGGCGAAGAGCGCTTCGGCCCCGCGACCGAGGAGCACGAGACGCTCCACTGCGTGGGCGAGCTCCCGCACGTTGCCCGGCCAGGGATACTCCAACATGGCCAGCATGCATTCGCGCGAGAGACGCTCGACGCGGGAGGTCGGGTGGCGCGCGCGCGCCTTGGCGAGCAAATCGGCGGCGAGCTCGGGCAGATCCTCGCGACGCTCGCGCAAGGGCGGCACGTTCACCGGGACGACGTCGAGCCGGTAGAGCAGATCCTCGCGGAAGAGGCCCTCGGCCACGCGGCGGCGCAGGTCGCGGTGCGTGGCCGTGACGATTCGCACGTCGATTGGCGCCTCTTTCGTCGAGCCGACGGGACGGACGACGCGCCGTTCGAGCACGTCGAGCAGCTTGGCTTGCAGGGCCGGCGCCATTTCGCCGATCTCGTCGAGGAAGATCGTGCCCCCTTCGGCCTCGGCGAAGAGACCGCTCCTGCGCGTGGTCGCGCCCGTGAAGGCGCCTTTGGCGTGACCGAAAAGCTCGCTCTCGAGCAGCGGCTCGGGCAGCGCGGCGCAATTCACCGTGACGAACGGACCCCGCGCGCGGCCGCTCTCGGCGTGCAGATACCGGGCGAGCAGACCTTTCCCTGCGCCCGTGGGCCCCATCAGCAGCACGGGCGCGTCGCTCGGCGCCACGCGGGCGAGCACGTCGAGCGCCGCGCGCATGGCCGGGCTTTTGGCGACGATCCCCGCCTTCGTCGCCTCGTCGCGCAGCGACTTGCGGAGCGTGCGGGCCTCGCGCCGAACGCGCGACTCGTCGAGGGCGCGGCCCAGATACACGACGAGCTCGTCCAGCTTGAAGGGTTTCGTGAGGTAATGGTATGCCCCGCGCCGGATCGATTCGATCGCCGTCTCCATCGCCCCGTAAGCCGTCATCACGAGGACCGGCAGATCCGGCACCGCGCGGCGCGCGGCGGTCAAGAGCTCGATACCGTCCATGCCTGGCATGCGCAGGTCCGTGACGAGCGCGTCGACCGGCTCGGCCTCGATCCGCGCGAGCGCCTGCTTGCCCGTGGCCACGGCGGACGCCGAAAAACCGTGCTCGGCGAGGCCGTCGGCGAGCATCTCGGCCATTTCGAGCTTGTCGTCCACGATGACGACGTGTGGCGTGTGGGATCGATCAGGCATCGGAGCACTCCTCGCCTTGGGCAGGCACGTGGATGCGCGCGCGGGTCCCGCCGCCCTCGTGGGGTTCGAGCACGAGCGAGCCGCGGTGGATGTTCACGATCTCGTGGACGATCGCGAGGCCGAGGCCCGAGCCCGCGGGCTTCGTCGTGAAAAACGGCTCGGTCGCGCGGGCGATGTCCTCGGGCCGGATGCCCGCGCCGCGATCCTCGACGATGAAAGCGACGCCCGCGTCCGCGGCGCGCACCGACAGCGCCACGAGCGTCCCGGGGCTGCTCGCCTCGCAGGCATTGAGCAAGAGGTTCACGACCGCGTGCTCGAGCAGATGAAGATCACCCGCCAGCGTGGGCAAATCCTCGTCCACGACCGACATGAGCGCGACGTGCGCGGCGACGAACCGGTGCTCGACGAGCCTTTGCGCCCCGCGCGCGACGTCGCCCGGATCGACGGGGCGCAACGAGGGGGATCCGCCGCGGGCGAGGTCGAGGAAGCCGCGCACGACCTGGGTGATGCGATCGGCCTGCTCGCTGATGGTGCGCGCCGCGCGCGCCGCTTTCGGGTCCTCGCCGACGCGGGCCGCGAGCTGCTCGGCGCGGCCGACGATGACGCCGAGCGGCGTCGAGATCTCGTGCGCGATCCCCATGGCCAGCGTGCCCGTCGTGGCCGCGCGGCTCGCCCGCGCGAGCCGTTCGTCGCTCTCGCGCACCAGCGCGGCGAGGGCGAGCTGCTTTTCGAGCTCGAGCTCGCGACGCTGCCGCCGCAAGGCCGTCGCGCCGAACGCCACGATGAGCGCGCACGGCACGAGCACGCCGATGAGCAACCGTCCGCGGGCTCGATCCCATCGATCCCGCTCCTGCGACGCGCTCGCCACCACCGCGGTCGTCCAGCGGCCGAGCGGTCCCGCGTCGGTCGCGTCTACCGCGGCCACGGCCCTTCGGTTCGGCAGCCCGAGCGCGACCGCGTCCTCCCGCTCGAGCCGCGTCGTGTCGCGCCCCTCGTTCACCGCGCGCGTGAGCGGATCGCTCTGGATCTGCCGACCATCGGCCGCTTGCCACAGCGCCTCGTCGGGCGGCCTTACCAGGACCACGAGCTCCTCCGGGCGCTCGATTCGCGCCGAAGGGCCCATGAGCCACGCGACGGGCACCGTCAGTTCGACCGTCCTCCCTTCGGTCGAGGGCACGCGCACCGACATCGTCCGCGGCGGGCGTGCGCTCGGCGCGCTCTCCGACGAACGGACCTCGATGCTCGGATAGGCCTTTCGCATCCCCGCCGAGGGCCCGTGGCCCGCGGACACGTCGTCCGCGACGAGCAGGGCATCCCGCCGCACCGCGGAGAGCCGCGCGGAGAGCTCGTCCGACAGGAGGAGCGCGAGCATCTGCTGTTGCCGCGTGAGGGCCACGAGCGCGCCTTCGAATTCGCGCTGCTCGTCGAGCAACGCGAGCGCCGTGATGGCGAGCACCCCGAGCGCCGCCGTCCAGACGAGCCAGCCGCGCCGCATCGCCCTCGCGATCCGCGAGGGGAGCGTCCGGAAGGGGAGGGGAGGCGAAGGCGATCGCATGGCGAGGGCGTTTTCCCGCGGCAGATCGCTGATTGCAGCGCGCATGCCACCACGGCGCGGGGCTCTATCCTGCGCGGGACCGGGACCGCATGCAGGGAAATTTTCCCGGCCCGCCAGGGAATTTTTCCCGTCTCGCGCCGAGGTCGACGCCCGGATCCCGGTGGAACCGGCGCGCCATGTCCTTGGCATCGTTGGTGCTCATACGGCAGGCATGCTTCAGAGCGATCGCGCCGTACGGCGGCGGTGGATGACGCTGCTTTCGCTTGGCCTCTTGCTCGTGCCGCGGGGTTCGTCGGCCCAGGAAGCCGCGGCCACCGCGCAAGCGCCGGGCCTGCGGGCTTTTTCGCTCCGCGAGGCGATCTCCTTCGCCGAGAAGCGGAACCCGGATCTCGTCGCGGCCCGCGCGCGGGTGCAGGCCGCGCAGGCCGCCGCGCGGGTGCCCCGCGCGCAATGGCTCCCCTCCGTCGGCGCGACGGCCCAGATCCTCGGCTCGACGGTCAACAACTCCACGGCGACCATCCTCTCGAACCCTCGCGTCGACCTGCCGCGCATCGGCGCGACCCGCATCTCGGCCGAGCCGGACTTCACGCCGTACGCCTCGACGCTCGTCGCGGTCGGCCTGCGGCAGGAGATCTTCGATTTCGGCCGGATCGCCGCGCAGACGGCAGCCCTCGACGCGCAGGCCGCGCTCGAACGGCAGCGGGCCGAAGGCGCGAAGCTCGACGTCGCGCTCGAGGTCACCGAGGCGTACTGGGCGGTGCGCGCGGCGAAGTCGGTGGCGCAAGCGGCCGACGAAGCCGCGGCGAGGGCCTCGACGCATCGGGATGCGGCGCGCGCGGGCGTCGACGCCGGCCTTCGAACGCCCGTCGAGCTCGCCCGCGCCGAGGCCGAGGTCGCGCGGTTCGAGGTCGCGAAGGTGCGGGCCCAAAACTCGCTCGCGGCCACGCAGGCCATCTTCGCGGCCGTCGTGGGCGTGCCCGACGCGGCGCTCGACGCGGGCGGCGAGGCGGGCGAGGAGGAAGCGCTCGGGTCACTCGACGAGCTGCTCGAGCGCGCGCGGGAAGGCGGCGCCGAGATCCACGAGGCCAAGGCGCGCGTCGACCTCGCGAAGGCCGAGACGCGCGCGGCCGCGGCGCAGATGCGGCCCGATGTTTTCCTGACCGCCGCGATCTCGGGGCGCGCGGGCGGCGCGCCGCCCTCGAACGGATCGACCGTGGGCGGGCACGGCTTCGCGCCGCTCGTGCCGAACTGGGACGTCGGCGTGGTGTTGAGCGTCCCGATCTACGATCCGGTGCTCGCGGCCCGGCGTGACGCGCTCCGCGAGGTCGAGGACGTGCGCGAGGCCGAGCTCCAGGCGACACGCGCGACGCAGGAGGCGGCCGTCCGGCAGGCCTACCTCGGCCTCGTGGCCGCGCGTCAGGCGCTCGGGGCGCTGGAGCGCGCCGCGGCTGCGGCGAAGGTGAACCACGAGCAGGCCGAGGCGCGCTTCAAGGCCGGGCTCGGCACGATGCTCGACCTCGTCGACGCCGAGGCGCTTCGCGTCGAGGCCGAGGTCGAGCGGGCGGTCGGCGGGTTCGAGGTGGCGAGGGCGCGGGCCGCGCTCCGGCGGGCCGTGGCGGAGGTGCGCTGATGAAACGAATGGATCGGCGGGTGATGGGCGCGCTCGGCGCGACGCTGCTCGTGGCCCTCGGCGGCGGCGCGGCGCTGCTTCTTCGGGCGAATTCGTCGGACGTGACGCCGCTCTCCGCGCAGGCGAAGGGCGCGACCGTCGTGCCCGCGCGCGAGGCGACCTATCGGCCCACGCGGCGCTTCGTGGGCACGCTCGCGCCGTGGCAAGAGGCGAACGTCGGCCCGCAGCTCGTCTCGGCCTACGTCGAGACGGTGCTCGTGCGGCCCGGGGATGTCGTGAAGCGCGGGCAGGTCCTCGCGACGCTCGACTGCCGCAATGCGTCCGCGGGCAGCCAGCGCGTCGCCATGCAGGCCCGCGCCCTCGATCAGCGACAGCGAGCCATCGCGAGCGAGGCGGCGCGCGTGCAGGGCCTCGTGGGCGATGGATTCGTCTCGAAGAACGAAGCCGAGCAAAAGGCCGCGCAGAGCGCCGCGGCCGAAGCACAACTGAAGGCGCTGCGCGCCGAGCTCGCGGGCAAGGCGCTCGAGGTGAACGATTGCGTGCTCGCGGCGCCGTTCGACGGGGAAATCACGCGCCGCAACCTCGATCCGGGCACGTTCGTGCGGCCCGGGACGGCGCTCGTGTCGATGGTCGATCGCGCGATCGTCCGCGTCACGGCGGACGTCCCCGAGGTCGATTTCAAGGCGGTCACGCCGGGCGCCGACGTGAAACTCCGCCTGCTCGCGACGGGGAAAGAAATGACGGCGCGCATCGCGCGGCGCTCTCCGGCGGCGGATCCCGTGACCCGCACGCTGCACGTCGAGATCGACGTGCCCGACCCGGAGCGCACGCTCCCCGTGGGGACGACGGCCGAGGTCTTCACCGAGGTCGGCGCGCCGGAGCCCGCCATCGAAATGCCCCTCCGCGCGGCGACGGTGCGGGGCTCGAAGGCGACCGTGATCGTCGTCGAGGGGGACATCGCGCGAAAAGCCACGGTGCGTGTCCTCGGCGAGACCGGAAAGAGCCTGTTCGTCGAGCCCTCGATCTTGCCTGGATCGCTGCTCGTGCTCGAGGGCCGGGCGCAGATCCGCAATGGCGACGTCGTGCGCGCGAAGGTCGAAGGCGCTGCTGCGCCCGTGCCGTCGCTCCTGCCCGTCTCCACGCCCGCGCCCTCGGGAGGGGCGGTCCGATGACGCGCGTCGCGCTGCGAAACCCGCTTGCGGTGCTCGTCATCGGCATTGCGCTCATGGTCTTCTCCGCGGTCGTCACGCCGCGCCTGGCCGTCGACACCTTCCCCGAGCTCACGCCGCCCGTGCTCATCGTCGGCACGCTCGCCTCGGGGCTCGGGCCCAAGGACGTCGAGAAGACGATCACCTGGCGGCTCGAAAAATTCATCGCCGCCACGCCCGGCGTCGACCACATCAAGAGCGAATCCCGAAACAGCCTCAGCATCATCTACGTGTGGCTGAAATGGGGGACCGACCTCAACGCCGCGCAATCGCTCGTGCAGCAGCAGGTCGCGTTCGCGATGTCGTCCGTCCCGAAGACGCTCGGCGTCCTGCCGCCGTTCGTCCTGCAATACGATCCTTCGAACGCCCCGCTCATCCAGATCGCTGTCCACGGAGGTGGGCTCAGCGGGCCGCAGCTCTACGATTTCGCGGTCAACACCGTGGAGCCCATCATCGAGGGCATCCCGGGGGTCGCGAGCGCGTCGCCGAACGGCGGCCGCGAGCGCCAGATCAACGTCGTCGTCGACCCCGTGCGCGCCGAGGCGCGCGGCGTGACCTCGGGCGAGATCGCCGCCGCCGTGGACAAGGCGAACGCGCTCTTGCCCTCGGGTCGCTTCATGGGCGCGGGTTTCGAGGCGAACGTCTACACGAACGCGGTCGCGCCGCGCGTCGCCGACATCGGCGAGGCCGTGGTGAAGGTCGTGAATGGGCACCCGGTGCTGGTGCGCGACGTGGCCACGGTCGAGGACGGAGGCACGCTCCCCACGCAATTCGTCTCCGTCGACGGAAAGCCGGCCGTCTACCTCAACGTGCTGCGGATTCCCGGCGGAAACACGGTCGCGATCGTCGAATCGATCCGCGAGGCGCTCGCGCACCTGCCGGAGCTGCCGCCTGGAATGGTCGTGCAGCCCATCTTCGATCAATCGACGTTCGTCGAGGGCGCGATGAAGGGGCTCGGGCGCGAGATCGTGCAGGCGCTCTTCCTCATCGCGGGGGTCATCCTGATCTTCCTGCAGAGCGGGCGCTCGGTGCTCATCGCGGCCATCTCCGTGCCGCTCAGCTTCGCCGTCATCTTGCTCGTTCTTTACGCGACGGGCCAATCGCTCAACGCCTTCACATTGGGCGGGCTGACGCTGGCCATGGGGCCGCTCGTCGACATCTCGGTCGTCGTGCTCGAATCGATCCATCGCAGGCGCATCGCCGGCGACGACGACGCGACGGCGGCGCTCCGGGGCGCGAACCTCGTCGCCGGGCCCGCGCTCGCCGCGTCGCTGTGCACCATTGCGGTGCTCCTGCCGGTCGTCCTCCTGACGGGGCTCGCGAAAAAGCTCTTCTCGCCGCTCGCGCTCACGGTCGCATCCGCGATGGTCGCCGGATACTTCGTGAGCATGCTGGTGACGCCCGTCGCCTGCCGTTACCTGCTCGGCCACGGCGAACCGGGAAAACTCGCGCGCGCGTTCGAACGCGGCGTCGAGAGGCTCGCGGGGGCGTACGCGGCGGCCCTTCGCGTGGCGCTGTTCCACCGGGGCGCCGTCGTCCTCGCGACCGTCGTGCTCGTCGGGGGCAGCGTTTATGGCGCGTCGCGGCTCCCGAGCGCGTTTTTCCCCGAGATCGACGAATCGATGGAGCGCGTCTACGTCCGCCTCGCGCCCGGGACCTCGCTCGAAGAGTCGACGCGTGTGTTCCAGGAGATCGGGCAGGCGCTGCGGGAGGAATTGCCCAGGGACGAGGTCGAGCTCGTGCTCATGAACGTCGGATCCCCCAGCAAGGCCCGCGCGAAGATGAACAGCCCGAACGCCGGCCCGCACATGGGGTTCCTCCGCGTCGCGCTCGTGCCGCCCGAGAAACGAAAGCATTCGCAGCGCGAGATCGCCGACATGATGCGCGCCATCCTTTCGCGTCGATTCCCCGGCGTGGATTTCTTGCAGGCGCCCGGCGGGCTCGTGGCCAGCGTCTTCTCGAATGGATACATGGCACCGCTCGTGGTCGAGGTGCGCGGGGACAACCTCGAAGAGCTCGACACCCAGGCCCGCGCCGTCGCCGAGGTCGCGCGGACCGTGCCGGGCGTCCGTGACATCTACACGACCCTCCAGCTCGATTACCCGGAGCTGCGCCTCGCCACCGACAGGCAAGAGGCCGGCCTCGTGGGCGTGACCGCGCGCGCCGCCGCGCAGACGACGCTCGAAGCGACGCTCGGCAACATCAATGCTCCTTCGGTCTGGGTCGACGGTTCGAATGGCCAGTCGTATTACGTGGTCACCGCGTACGACCGCGGGATCGTGAACGAGGCCGACAGGCTCCGCGAGATCCCGATCCGCGCGACGACGAAGGGCGCCGTCACGCTCGGCAGTTATGGCGCGATCGAGCGCTCCGCGGGCCCGATCTCCATCGAGCGCAACCACCTCCAGCGCGTGGCGCACGTCCTCATGCAGACCGAGGGGCGTGATCTCGGCAGCGCCGCCGCCGACCTCGAAGCGCGGTTGAAGCAGGACCCGCGCACCCGCGACGTGCGATTCGCCATGGCCGGACAGGTCGAGCTCATGCGCACGACCTTCGGCGGCCTCGGCGTCGCGCTCGGCCTCGCCGTCATGGTCGTCTTCATGATCATGACCATTCAATTCAAGTCGCTGCGACTCCCGCTCGTCATGCTGTTCACGATTCCCGCGTGCCTCGTCGGCATCGTCGCGGCGCTCCTCGGCGCGCGTGAAGGGTTTTCCATTCCCGCGCTCATGGGGATCCTGATGGTCATCGGCATCGCGGTCTCGAATGGCATTCTGCTCGTCGACCACGCGAACCGCGCATTCCAGGCAGGGAAAGACCTCCTCGACGCGGCCGTGGAGGCCGGGCGCGCGCGATTCAGCCCGATCGCCATGACGAGCCTCGCCACCATCATCAGCTTGCTCCCGACGGCGCTCGGTCTCGAACACGGGACGGAGTCGAATCGCCCCCTGGCCCTCGCCGTGACCGGCGGCCTTGCTTCGTCCACCTTCCTGTCGCTCTTCCTCGTGCCCGCGATGTTCGTGTTTCTGGCGAAACGAAGGGCCGAGGACGCCTTGCCCGCTGATTGATTCGTGCATGAACCGGGGGAAATCGATGCCTCGCCTTTTGCGTTTTCTGCTGCTCCTCCTCTTCGGGCTCGCCCTGATGACCGGGGTCGGGTACGTCGCATTGACACGCACGACGCATCGCTGGTTCGAGACCGACCTGCGCGCTCGTTCGCTGTTCGTCGTGACCGCCACGAAGCAGATCCTCGCGCGGAACTGGGAGCACGGCCACGAGGGCCTCGCCGACACGCTCGAAGACATCACGCGGGACGAGCGCGTCATGGGCGCCGCCGCGTGCACGCTCGACGGCCAGCGCCTCGCTTCGACATCCGTGTATCCGCTCGATTACGGGTGTCGCTGGGTCCTCGCGCGCATCGAGCAGGAGGGCGCCGAGACGAACCCCTGGACGACGACCGAAGCGCTGCCCGGCGGCCGCGTGCACCTCAGCGCGATCACGGTCGCGGCCGAGGGCAAACCCATCGGCCGTGTGCTGCTCGTGCACGATCTCAGCTATCTGGAGCGGCGCGAGGCGACCACGCGGAACCTCCTCCTCGCGGCGTTTTTCGTGCTCTCCCTCGGCGCCGCCACCATCACGATGATCGCGGAGCGCCTCGCCTTTCGCGTGTGGACCTCGGAGCTAAGGCGCGCGTTGTCGGGCGAGGTGACGCGTGATTTCAAGCCGCTCGTCGGGGACGTGCGCGCGCTCGTCGAGCGCCTCGCCAGCGAGCGCGATCGCGAGGCGCGGGGCGGCCCGTGGAACCCGGCGCGATTGCGATCCACGCTCACGACGCACCTCGACGGCGAGCGCGTCATCATCCTCGCGAACCGCGAGCCCTACATTCACGACAAGACGCCCACCGGCGTGCGGGTCCTGCACCCCGCGAGTGGCCTCGTGACCGCGCTCGAGCCCGTCATGCGCGCGTGTTCGGGGGTATGGGTCGCGCACGGCAGCGGTACCGCCGACAAGGAGACCGCGGACGCGCGTGGCCACGTGAAAGTCCCGCCCGGGGAGGAGTCCTACAGCATTCGACGCGTCTGGCTCAGCGAGGCCGAGGAGAACGGGTATTATTACGGTTTCTCGAACGAGGGCCTCTGGCCGCTTTGCCACGTGGCGCACGCGCGCCCCGTCTTCCGCGCCGAGGACTGGGAGCATTACGTCCGCGTGAACCGGAAATTCGCCGACGCGGTCTGCGAGGAGGTCGACACCGAGGACCCGATCATCCTGGTGCAGGATTACCATTTCGCGCTCGCGCCCCGCATGATCCGCGAGCGCCTCCCGCGCGCGACGATCCTGACCTTCTGGCACATCCCCTGGCCGAGCGCCGAGCGCATCGGCATCTGCCCCTGGCGCGAGGAGATCATCTCGGGGCTGCTCGGATCGAGCATCGTCGGGTTTCACACCCGAGAGCATTGCAACAACTTCATCGACGCGGTCGACACGTTCATGGAGAGCCGCATCGACCGGGAGGCGAACGCGATCGTCCAGGGGGCGCGGCGGAGCCTGGTCCGGCCATACCCGATCTCCATCGAATGGCCCGTGCACTGGCTCGAAGAGCTGCCGTCCGTGGCCGAGTGCCGCGCCTCCGTGCGCAGGGAGCTCGGTTTGCCCGCGGACGCGCTCCTCGGGGTGGGCATCGACCGCCTCGATTACACGAAAGGCATCGAGGAGCGCCTCCAGGCGGTCGACGAGCTTCTCTCACGTTACCCGGAGTTCCGCGGCCGTTTCACCTTCGTGCAGCTCGCCGCGCCGAGCCGCACCAAGATCGCCCGCTACCGGGAGCTGAACGATCGCGTCGAGGCCCTGGCCGACGAGATCAACGCGCGGTGGGGGAAGGGCGACTACCGCCCCATCATTCTCCTGCGCTCGCACCACGAGCCTCCCACGGTCTTCCGTTATTACCGCGCAGCCGAGCTTTGTTACGTGTCGAGCCTCCACGACGGCATGAACCTCGTGGCCAAGGAGTTCGTCGCGGCGCGCGACGACGAGCTCGGCGTGCTCGTGCTCAGCCAGTTCACCGGGGCGGCGCGCGATCTGACCGAGGCGCTCATCGTCAATCCGTACGACCTCGGCCGGGCCGGCGACGCGATGGCCGCGGCGCTCCGCATGCCCGAGGACGAGCAACGCGAGCGGATGTCGTCCATGCGCCGCATGGTCTCCGAATTCAACGTCTACCGCTGGGCCGGACGCATGCTCGTGGACGCGGCGGAGCTGCGCCGCCGCGAGCGCGTCTCGGGAAGGCTCTCCGCGCCGGCAGTGCTCGCGCGGGCAATAGGATCGTGAACGGAGCATGGGTCTTTTCCTGGGGCCGTTTCGCTGGGGCGTTGCCCCAGGCCCCACCGGGGCTATCCGCCCCTGGACCCGGACCAGCGCAAGCGCTGGACCTTTTGTCGATGAACTGCGCGATGCGCAGTTCATCGCACAGGCCGAGGCAAGACCGGCGACGACCCTGCCAATCAAGACCGCCGCAACTGGCAACGCTGCCTGTAGAACTCATCTCATAAACCGTCCAGGAGCGCCCTGAGGTACACGACGATGCATCCGAGATGGACGAAGCCGAGGAAGTTTTCGGCGTGACGCTCGTACCGAACCACGATGCGGCGGAAGCTCTGGA
>NZ_JASBQE010000129.1 GCF_029960785.1 Polyangium sp. 15x6 | reverse complement strand
GGTTATTGTGCGGCTGCGACGAACCCGCCGAGCGCACGCCGGCGCGGCGAGCATGCGCGTGCCGCGCACGTGGCGCCTGCCATGGGCGCGGATGGTCGTCCAGACGGTGGTGGGCGAGGACTTACGGCAAGGCTTCTTGTGGCCAACGTGCTGCCGATGGCGAAGCGCGCCGATGTCGTGCGTCACCTTGTCGAAGGTGCCAGCATCCGCGCGACCGAAAGACTGACGGGCGTGAGCAAACCCACGATCCTGTCGCTCCTCTTGAAGGTCGGTCTCGGTTGCGACCGACTTCATGATCGGCTCGTGCGCGATCTCGACATCCGAGAGATCCAGTGTGACGAGATCTGGTCCTACGTGCAGAAGAAGCAGGCTCGCCTGAAGGACGAGGATCCGCCCGAGTTCGGGGATGCCTACGCCTTCCTGGCGATGGCCCGCGCGCAGAAGCTCATGATCGCGTACCGGGTTGGGAAGCGCAATGAGGAGAACACGCGCGCGTTCATTCGGGATCTACGCATCCGGCTCGTCACAGTCCCCGAGATCTCGACCGATGGCTGGCAGAGCTACGCCGACGCGATCGGCCAGAGCTTCGCGCCCGGAAGCGTCGACTACGCCATCATCCAGAAGAATTACTCGCGGAAGGGCCGCCCGGACGGCGAGCGTCACGACCATCGATACGAGCCTCCGCGCGACCCGTTCATCACCAAGAGCAGGGGGCGTGGTTCTCCAGATCTCGACCGGGCTTCAACCTCGCACATCGAGCGGGCAAACCTCACGGTTCGGATGCAGATCCGGCGCTTCACGAGGTTGTGCAACGGCTTCTCGAAGAAGCTCGAAAACCATCGGGCAGCCGTCGCGCTTCACGTGGCCTGGTACAACTTCTGCCGGGTCCACGAGTCCTTGCGGGTCACGCCGGCCATGGAGGCGGGGATCGCCGATCACATCTGGTCGATCGAGGAGCTGGTCGAGCTGGCCCTCTCCGAACCTGCCGGTGAGCGACCCAGGGTGAAAGAACTCACTCCGATCAAGCGGCCAGGAGGCCCCGATGGGCCGGACGGCAAGCCGAAAGGCGCGCGCGAACTGCCGAACGGGCGAGGATGGCTCCGTCTCGTTCTCCCGTCGTCCTCTTCATGAAGGAAGCCTGACGGCTTCCTTGATCATCAGGGGGTTTTTCGAGGGCGACCCCGACGAACCTCCGAGACCGTATCGGCTGGTGGTTGCAGTAGATCGAGCACGCGAACCCCGAGAACGTTGGCGATCCTCGCCAACGTGTGCAGCGTGAGGTTCTCCTGCCCGCGCTCGATGCGGCTCACGTACTGAACCGACGCCCCCATCGCCTCCGCAAACCCCTGCTGGGTCATGCTGGCGGCGCGACGCAGCTCCAAAACTCGTCGGCCAACCTCGCGGATCAGGTGGTCGGGATCCTCCATCCCGACACCGATGGCCGGGACTCCGGGTTCCTAAAAAGCAACTTTTAGGTTGATCAGTTGGTCGCCAGCGTGTTAGCCGCCTCATCCGGAGGTCTCACGATGGCGGACACGACGACGGCAGAGTCCACGAAGGCGATCGAGGCAACCTTTGAGGCAGGTCGATCCTCATACAGAGATGCGGTCGCTCACGCGCGAGGGCTCGACGGGGTTGGCTTCCTCTTCAAGGCGCTTGGGGTCGTCCTGGGGATCGGCGGCGTGATCGGCGGAATCATCGTCTACCGAGCGCCCGGGTTCGGATCCGAGCTGGGCCTCGTGGTTGGGCTGCTCGGCGTGATGGCCGGAGGGGGCCTCTACGGCTTTGGCTTCCTCTTGGCCGCGATCGGGCAGGTTCTTCTCGCCCTCATCGACACGGCCGTCTCGACGAAGATCGTCGCCACGAAGAGCCTTCACGGGGCGGCTCCGTAGATCAGACGATTCCGGCTCTCGGGCCGAGAGGGGGATCGGCCCGAGTGCGTTTCAGCGGCGCCGTTGTGATAATCGCCTTGTGGGTAGTAAAGGCGATGAACACCCTCAACAACAACGCCCATCACGACAGAGTGGACAATTTGTCGGAATGTACCTGCCGTGCATCCCGTCCCGGCTCCGAGGCGCCGCTGAGTGCAGATGGCTCGGGTGCAAGCCGCCGGAGAAGTGACCGGAGCGCGGAGAAACGAGGAAGGTCGAAGCGGTGGTTGCAGTGCGGAGCGTGCAGCCCAAAGCTATCGCGCATGCATTGTTGCTGCCTCGATATGTCCGAGCGCGAGCACCACGAATTGCAAGCGGCTTGGCTGGAACTGGTAGAGGCGATGGCCGATCTGGACACGCCTCTTGTTTTTCAGTCCTCGTTATCCGTTTCGGGATCGACTTCGGGATCGACGGTCGCACTGCTCGCGGCGCGTGAAGACGGAAGGAATACCCCGTCCACAGACGGACCCGAGCCAACGCCTATCCGTATCCTAAGTGACGGGAAGGCGTTCGCTACGAACGTGCGAAGTTCTTCGGACAGCGGTTTGCCCTCACGCAGATCGTATGGTGGGCGTGCAGGATCCTGACCGGCCAACCTAACCCCGAGCTTTTCATTCGCGTTCTTAACGAATTTGAACAGTTGAGCGAGGCAGCTTCGCTGCTTTAGTAGTTCATACTGAAGATGTATTGCGATCTTGGCCGCGTGCGCAAATTGCGGGTCAAGTTCGCTTTCGTTCTCTATGACGAATGTAAGGCTATTCAGCGGCATGTGTATCTCCGCGTGGCACCCTACCGTGCTACCTCAGCACGGATCCATCCGGAGCATGCGTTCAGTGTTTGCCGCAACCGCAGCGTAGAGGCGCGGTAGGATGTCTCGGAGAGGAGTCGGGCGGGAAGGGCATCTAGCGTACCCCGAAAAGAGGCACCCGTCACCTTTTCAGCGCTGGCGCTTCCGGCTCTTCCACGTGGGGCGTGGAGCCTGCTTCGGTGCGGGAGCTGCGCCAAGCTTCCGGAGGGCGGCACGGAGCCTCTTCTCGTGGGCGTAGAAGGTCGCCCGTGGTTGTCCCGTGGCTCGCGCCGCATCGGCGCCGATGAGCCCGCGCGCGGCGAGTTCCACAACGTGCGCGACGTTCGGGCTCGACGCCATGACCCGCGCGAGCAGATCCCGAGCTTCAATGGCCGACGTCGGATCCGCCGTCGCGAGGATCGGGACGTCCCGAAGTGATGACGCTGGAACCTCGTACAGCGTGGAGGCGCGCCGCATGAGGTTCTTGGCGTGGAACCACGCCGTCTGCCTCATGAAGCCCAACAGGGACGCCTCGGGCAGGGTTTTCTCCCCGCCACGCACGCGCCCCTCATTCAAGGCTTCCCACGTCGTCAGCATCGTCTCCTGCACGACATCGTCTACATGCCGCCGTTCCACGCCGATCGCGCGAACATAGCGGACGAGCATCGGGCGAAGCTGCTCGATGTCGTCCGCATCCGCTTCGACGATCGGCGCGCCCCCACCGGGGGAGGCGCGCTGCCGGATCACGTCGTGTCCCCTCGGACGAGGTTTTCCACTTCAATGCAGAGCGCGTTCGCCACGCAGTTTGCGAAATGCAGCGTGCAGTGGATTTCCCCACGAAGGAACGCCTGCACGTACTTCGGGGCGTAGCCGATCGCGTCGGAAGCCTCTTTCGCCGAGCGTCCAGCAACGAAGGGCGCGAGCGCCTTCCGGACACGATCCGCTTGCTCGATCTTGAGAACTGCGGGAAGGCTCTCGGGAGCTTCGTCCTGGCCCTGGTCGTGCTCATTCATGAAGCACCCCCTTTCCGGCGCGAGCCCTTCGGGGCCCTCGAAGCCTTCGGGGACGCGACGAGGACGAGCGACGGGGCCTTCCTCGGCGGAGCTTTCCCGATGAGGGCATCATCGAGCGAAAGACCGACGGCGCGCGCAATGCTCCGCGCGAGCGCCATATGGCCGGGCTCCGTCCCGTCCTGGAATGCGAGAATGAACGAACGGCGGAAACCGAGCTTGTGCGCGACCAAGATCCACGAGCCCAGCTCGCGATGGAGATGGCGAAGCAGCGCGCGCAGGTTCGAGCGCTGGATCTCGATGAGATCGGTCCCCTTCAACGGGCGCTGGCGGTAGGGCGAATTCGTCATCACGACGCGCCTCCCTTCCGCCCGCACGTCGGGCACACGTCAGCCACGGGGACCAGCCCCGGGGATAGAAGGGCCTCGACCGTCATGCCCGCTGCGCGCGCCAGACGGTGGACCATCGAGAACGACGCCTGGCGAGGGTCAGAAGCGGCCGACGAGAGCGTCGACGCTCGGAACCCGGTCATCTCCGCGAGGCACGACCAAGAGCCGTATGCGGCGCGGAGATTTCGGAGAGTCGCCCGGATGCGGGCGCGCTGTGCTTGTGAGAAGCGGGGAACAACGTATCGGCGACGGCGCACACGTCCGCCGTCTTGCCCCTCGTGAGAGGGACGAACTAGGGTGAGCGTCACGATCGTGACCTCCGTTGATGAGGTTGCGGTCGAGAGGCTCCGGGGGTTGGCAGACCTACCGGGGCCTCGCCTTTTGGGGGTAGGCCCTCATGGGCCCGCCCCTTCAGGCACGCTCAGCTTGAAGTGTAGTAGGAGCGGAAATCTAGGGCGATCTTCCTAACTTGACCAGTTCAGGGGAAAGTTGACCAGTACCGACCGGCCGGACCTCGCTTTGGGGGCTCCCCATGACGCGCTCCGACCGCGGGTAGTGTCCTAATGGGGGCGAAAGTGTCCTAACGGCGATCCGCGGGTTGATTTCGCGGCTAGGGTTGCCGGGCCTGAAAAGGCGCCGCCCCGATGGCGCAGCAAACACCACCGGGGCGACTTGACGCAACCACGCTGTCACGAGGTCACGCCCATGCACGATCTAGACTGGCCCGGCTCATACGGCCAAGAGAACGATCCGCCCTGCCCGCCCGCCCCCGAGACGTCGCGTCGTCGCAAGTCGGACGCGCTCATGCTCTCCGCGGAGGAAGCGAAGGCCGTGCGCGTCGCTGTCCGCAAGCTCCGCCGCGCGTTCGGCAGCTTCAACGCGCTCGCCGCGAGGCTGGACATGCCCGCGAACACCGTTCGCCGCATCGCGAACCCGAAAGGCACGCCGCCCACCGGCACGTTCGCGATCCGTCTCGCCGCCGTGGCGAAGGTCCCCGTGGAGGTGCTTCTCGGCGGCAAGCTCGTCGTGGCGCCCGTCGTCATCGGGAGGGCGGCATGAGCCGGTCGCGCGTGAGGGAACGCGAGCGCATCCGCGCCGCCATTCACACCACCGACCCGGCCGCGCTGGTCGCCTACGTGAACACGCTCCGCCCCGTCGTCACGAGCCTTCGGATGCTCGTCGAGGATGCGACCGCGGAGCCCAGCAAGCGCATCCACGCCCGTTCGTTCCTTCGGCGGGAGCTGCTTCGCGGCATCCGCGAGCTTGAAGCCCGGATCAACGCCGCCGCTCCTGCGCCGTAGCCCCACCCCGCCCGGCCCACCCTGTCCGGATGCTCAGATCCACCGCCCGTTTGCCTATCAGCGTTTTCCGCGTCGTTCCGCGTGCTGATGAGCTTCTATCGCGCTCTTGTCGTCGTCATTTGACGTCTGCGCAGGTTGCACGCTCGCGAAGCGCGATCTCCCGGTGCGCCCTTGCTCCGAGGCACGCTGCTGTTCTATCGAATCCAATTCGAGTTTGGTGCGCGCCATGAACATGAACGCCGCGTACACGTTGAAGACGAAGCTCTGTAGCACAATCAGCAAATGCACAAAGAAGGTGCCTACAATGGCCATCATCAGGACTGATGAGTATCGCCCAATATCAACATGCGATATGACTCCAAGCCACGTGACGGCCTTGGTAAACGGCCCTCCATACCATCCAAATAGCATCACAATCCCATGTAACAGCAAAAACAGCACGTATGGGATAAATACGGACATAAAATGTCCGGCGGTGTACTTGAGATATGACAGATTCGATTTCTCTTCCTTAAACGCCGCAAGTGGTTCAACCAATGCAGTCGTGGCGATGGTGGAGAAAATGGCGAACCCGGCTAGCAGAATTCCAAGTACAGTAGCCGCAAAATTGAAGCCGAAGGCCGACCACTCGCGCACGCGACCGCCAAGATCTACCGCAGAGGCGCCGGATACAATTCCGCTAACGATGAGCAACACAAACACCACCGCCCGAGTCACCAGGTAGATCGGTCGCACCCAAATCCGGCTGGTCACATACCTGTAGACGTCGACAAGCGTTTTCTCGCGCGTGATGTCGTCCAGGTCCTCCTTTGTCATTTCTTCTGCTCCTTGGACGCTATCCACTCCTTCAATGCTTTGCTTGCCTTTGCACGAGCGGTTTGCATGAACGTAGGCACGCTGATTATCCCGTTCGCCGCAAGCCCGGCGAACGTGTGGAACATCTCCTTTGCTGTTTCGACGACTTCGCCTGGCTCAAAGTCAACCGGCTGACGGAATTTGAGATCCGAGTCTTTCTGGGTCAATTTCTTGTTTTCGTTGTCTAACCCTTCAATCCAAACCCGCGAATTGCCTTCTTTGGCCGCACTCTCTACCTCTTTGGACGCGACTTTTTTATCGAGACCTTCCTGGTTTGAATGCTCAACTCGCGTTGTGGCAGCGCCCACCTCCTCGCCCCTTGCTCGTAGTTGCCTGAAGAAGCTGTCATAATCGAGCTCGCTGTTCGGCTTGACTAGCGTTACCGTCAATTTTTTGATGAGGGAGAATCGGCGTAGAGACTCTTGTATAGACAATCCACTGGCAAGAGGCACCACCTCGACCGTGGCGCGAGGCACTTGTCGACCAAATTCGATCCTCTTGGCAACGCGTTCACTACGCGGGTACTGCTTTACAAACCCCTCGATATACGCATCCCGTTGACGGTTGATCAATATCTGGGCTGTCGCAGCCAGTTCGCCAAGTGATGGTGCATATTTGGTCTTAGGCATATAGACCAGGCGATGGGTGGTGAGCACGAGCAGCACAATCGCAGATGGCGCAGACTCGATCCTGTCTCGATGCTCGCGCAGCGTGTCGCTGTTTGCATCAAAAACCTGCTCGCTCTCCAGATAAGTGCTCTTCACGAACTCGAATGCGACTCCAAAGTGGCCTTCGCCAAGGTCCACAATCTCCGGATTTAGCAAGACATACGTATTCTTTCCTCGTCGTCGCTTGTCACCCGAAAAGATTGCTGGCAGAACGACCTCGGCGGCAAGGTCGAGCATTTCGTACGCGTCGCCGAAACGGCAGATAAAGTTCGCGAATTCGAGGTAGTGCTTGTTTGATCGAGACATGGTGCCTTGGAGCCGGTGGATGATCGCGGCACAGACTACACGAGCAGGCACGATGGTGGAAGGCCGTCAAGTAGCATGACGGCTAATCGCTGAAAAAATCCGGAGCCAAGGACCTAGCTTGCCTACAGCAGGCGCCTTTTGCACAAACCAGGCCAACCGTACTTGCCCGCAAATTCTGACGCGGTAGGCTGGCGACCGCCAGCCAGTGGGTGGCGGTCGCCAAGTGAGGTTCAATCCTCATCTTCGCGCGGAAACAGCAAAAGCTGTGCTGGCGGTCGAGTGCTGGATGGGGGGTTCCACGCGAACAGATTGCCCTGCCCATTCTCGTTGAACAGTGGTTCCGCTGCTGCTGGCGTCATGACGGGCGACGCAACCCAACCCGGCTGAGTCGTGGCCGGTGCGGGGGCCTCGCTCGGCTTGTCCTTGCCCCCCTTTACGACGCGCAAGAACCCGCGCCCGTTCGGAAGCTCGCGCGCCGTGGTCTCAGGCACGCGCGGCGCGAGGGGCTGCCTCGCGGGAGCCTCGCACGGCCCGGAGGTCATCAGGGCGGCGTCAAGTTCCGCCAAGCTCCACACACCGTCCGCCAGCCCCAGTTGCATCGCAGGCGTCACGCGGAGTGTCTTCACGACGTGGCAGAAGTTGTAGTGCACGTACCCCAGGGCGACGGCGGCGCGATGGCTCGGAAGGCGCTTGCTGAACGCCTGGCAGAGACGGCGCATGCGCCCGACGTGGTGTCTCATCGTCCCGTTCTGGCGTTCGATGTAGGCCGTGCTGGCCGCCTCTAGGTTTGGCGCGCCGAAGATCGCCTTCTTCGTGATGAACGGGTCGCGGGACGGCTCATACCGATGGTCGTCGTCGCGGCGCCGCTTGCTGCCGTAGTTCTTCACCGTCATGGCGTAGTCGATGCCAGGGCCAAACGCGGAACCGATCGCGCTGACGTAGGGCGCGAACCCGTCCGAGGTCATCGCGGGCATGACGACCAGCCGCGCGCGGACATCGTTCATGAAGGCCCGCGCGCTCTCTTCGTTGCGCTTCCCCACGTACCACCCGATCACGAAGCGGCTCGACGCGTCCAAGGCCGTGAACGTGTACGCCTCGCCGACATCGGGCCCATCCTCCGGCGTCACGCGGGCCTGCTTCTTCTGGACGAAGCTCCACACCTCATCCACCTGGATCAGGGAGCACGAGAGGGCACGGGCGAGGCGGTTGTGGAGGTTCTGCGCGCCTTCTCCCCAGGCGAGCCCAAGCCGCATGATCGTGTCGCGGTGGACGTCGGTCATCCGCTCCGTTGCTCGGATGCTGTTCCCGTCGCAGAGAGCCGCGAGAACGGCAAGCCGCTTCTCGGGCGCAAGAGGCGCTCCCATAGTCCCCTCATCCCGCCCCGGCGTCGCGTCGCGGCGACCTCTCGGGGCGTCAAGTGATGGGACCATTCTATCAAGAATCGCCGCGATTCCTACGATTCATTCGTTCGGATGGGACACGTAATGTCCCACCATGAGAGGTTTGCCCGCGGAGGCTTCGGCCGAGTTGTTGGGGTCAAGCGTGCCGAGCGTCGATCGGACAATCGCCGTCCGCGCCGCGCGTTCATGTGTGGAGATGAGCGCAACGATTCACGACTGTACAACACACCGCCGAAGAGTTACGGACGGAGATCATGACAGACGACCGAGAACAGCGCCGAACCATGATCGTCCACGTGTCAACCCACGTTCAGCGCCCATGCGTCAGATGCCGCGAAACTGTTCGCATGCTGGGGGGTTCGGGTCCGTACTTCGAAGAAGCCGTCAACCACTACATCGGGCATGGGTACGTGATCCTTCACGTCGGACAGGAGACGATCTTCGAGAAGACAGGGCCATCACAGGCGACTGTCGCTGTCCTACAACCTCGACCGCAACCCCTTGGCACTCTGACACGCGAACCGGACGTTTGGGACGAGGAGGAGGACCGTGGCAAGGTGCCCTAGATGAAGCATCGCCGCTTCGAGTGTCCTAACATCGGGCCCGATTGTCCTAGCTAGGACACTACCCGACCGCGGGGAGCTCGCTTTGGGGCCTCCCCAAAGACCCCTCCGGCCGTCGGGTAATGGGCAGTTTTGCTATCGGGTGGGCAGTTTCGGTTTAATGGCGTAGCGCCGGGCGAACGTGGGGCGTAGGGTCGGCGTGCCTTGAGAAAGGCGCCGCCCCGATGGTGCTGCAAACGCCACCGGGGCGACTCGACCGCAACCTCTTATCCGGAGGTCACGATCGTGACGCTCACCCTAGTTCGTCCCTCGCACGAGGGGCAAGACGGCGGACGTCCGCCCCGTCGTCGGTACGTTCTTTCTCGGTTCTCCCAAGCACAGCGCGCCCGCATCCGGGCGACCCTCCGGAATCTCCGCGCCGCGTACGGCTCCTGGTCGTGCCTCGCCGAGGTGACCGGCTTCTCGTGGTCGACGCTTTCGTCGGCCGCTTCTGACCCTCGCCAGGCGTCGCTCTCGATGGTTCGCCGTCTGGCGCTCGCCGCCGGAACGACGGTCGAGACCCTTCTGTCCCCGGGGCTCGTCCCCGTGGCCGACGTCTGCCCGACGTGCGGGCGGAAGGGAGGCGCATCGTGATGGCCGCCGACTTCCGCCGCTCGGACCTTATCGAGATCCAGAGGTCGAACCTTCGCGCTCTCCTGCGCCACCTCCACCGCGAGCACGGGACGTGGATTGCCGTGGCGCACAAGCTCGGCTTCCGCCGCTCCTTCGTCCTCGCGTTCTGCGACGGGACCGAGCTGGGGAACATGGCGCTCGCGCGGAGCATCGCGCGAGCCGTGGGGCTCTCCCTGGACGATGCCCTTGCCGGCAAGGCGCCGCCCCGCAAGGCGCCCGCCCTCGTGCTGGTCGCGCCCCCGAAGCGGAAGGGAGGCGCATCATGAGCGAGCACGACCACGACCAAGCCCCCGAGAGCCTGCCCGCGATCCTCTCCGCGGAGCAGGCGGCCCGCGTTCGGAAGGCCCTCGCGCCCTACGTCGCCGCACGGACGGCGCGGGAATCGGCCAAGATGCTCGGCTTTGCGCGAATGTACGTGCGCGCCGTTCTGCACGGCGAGATCCATTGCACCCTGCTTTTCGCGTCCCGCGTGGCGCGCGTGCTTCGCGTGGACCTCGACGTCCTCGTCCGGGGTGACGGACCGTGATCCGGCAACGCGCCTCCCCCGGTGGGGGCGCGCCGATCGTCGAAGCGGACGCGGAGGACATCGAGGCCATGCGCCCGATGCTCCTCCGTCATGCCCGCGCGATCGGCGTGGCGAGCGCTCACGCTCCGGACATCGTGCAGGAGACGATCATCACGACGTGGGAGTCCCTGGCCGAAGGGCGCGTGCGCGGCGGGGAGCGCACGCCGCCCGAGGCGTCCCTGCTGGGCTTCATGAAGCAGACGGCGTGGTATCGGGCGCAAAACCTCTCGCGGCGCGCCTCGACGCTGTATGAGGCCCCGGCGTCCGCACTTCGGGACGTCCCGATCCTCGTGACGCCGGACCCGACGCCCGGCATCGAGGCGCGGGATCTGCTCGCGCGGGCCATGGCGTCGAGCCCGAACGTGGCGCACGTCGTGGAGCTGGCCGCCCGAGGGCTCATCGGCGCGGACGCGGCTCGCGCCCTCGGGCAGCCTCGGGCGACCTTCCACGCCCAAGAGAAGAAGCTCCGTGCCACCCTTCGGAAGCTCGGCGCGGCTCCCGCCCCGAAGCAGGCTCCGCGCCCCACGTGGAAGACACGGAAGCGTCAGCGCTGAACCCGCCTCTTGACCCCCAGCCTGTAGCCTGTATTCCATGACCGTGCCGAACGGGCGGCACGCACCAACCGTTCGTCACGTCGAGTTCACGAAAGAAAAGGGCGAGCCGCGCGGCTTGCGCCCCGTCATGCTCGCCCGCCATCCCGGCAAGGATGCGGCCGAACATGGCAGGGCACCGACCCCACGTCAAGGGGCCGTGTCACGCGCGCCCGCCATCGGACTCCCCATGGTTGTTTCCGACTCCAAAACGTTTAAGCTGTTCTCAAACCACGACCACGACGCAATTAACGCCATCATTCGGCACATCGAAATGCACCTTGCGAAGGACCACGGTGAAACCATGGTGCGCCTGCGCAAAGCGCAACACAGACTGGTCCGATATGTGGCTAGCCGATACCGCACCCTTGGTTGGCAAGTTCGCCTCTATGATGAAGAAGGTGACCTGGTGATATCCGTCAGCCATCCGGAGTTGGTCGCAGTCCCAATCGAACATTGCGCGCTGGATCAGAATGCTGTGCGCGAAGTAGATGCGTCAAGTGCTCCGGCCGCGACGGGGTGACGGGCGGCAATCCGCGTTCTTGCTCTACCGCGTTCGGCGAGCAATCGATGATGTGATCACCGCGGATCTTCATTCCGTTGGACATGGCCAACAAACAGGAACGCAACGTCGGCGATTGCGGCACCATGTCCAGAAACGCGCCACGATCGGTCATGTCTCATCCCACAGCGTCAATTGACGCGGTCTAGGTTTCCAAGCGAATAGGTCAAGTTGTCCGTGCTCGTCGGTGACGGGCTCGGGTGACGCCACGACGGGCGCCGCAATCGGTACGGGCGGTGGGATGATCGGCGTGGGCTTCTCGCCCTGCTTCGTCTTCCCGCCGTCAATTACGCGGAGCCAGCCCCCGTTCGGCAGCGCCCTCGCCGCGCTCGGCTTCGCCCCTGGGGCGGGCGTCGGCGGAGTAAGCTCCCGAGGCTTGGGAGGCTCGCAGGGAGCCGCCGCAAGGGCACGCTCGACAAGTTCTTCGATCGTCCACACGGACGAGGCGATGCCCGCCTCCATGGCCGGCGTCACGCGCAGGCTCTCGTGGACGCGGACGAAGTTGTAGAACGCCACGTGCAGCGAGATCGCCGCGCGGTGATTCTCGATCTTGCGGGAGAACCCGTTGCAAAGCCGCGTGAAGCGCCGGATGTGCATCCGGACGGTCATGTTCGCGCGCTCCACGTGGGACGTGCTCGCGCGGTCGAGATCTGGCACTCCGCGCTCGGCCCGCTTCGTGATAAATGGCTCACGCGGCGGCTCATAACGATGGTCATGCCGTTGACCGTCCGCGCGACGCTTCTTCGTGTAATTCTTCTGAATGACCGCGTGGTCGACCGCGCCGCCGAAGCTCTGCCCGATCGCCACCGGATACGACTGCCACCCGTCCGTGGAGACCTCGGGGATGGTCACGAGGCGCGCGCGGAGATCGGCCACGAATGCCTTCGTCGTGGCTTCGTCACGCTTCCCAACGCGGTAGGACACGATTAGCTTCTTGGTCCGGGCGAGCGCGAGGTAGGCGTAGGCATCGCCGAACTCGGCCGGGTCCTCCGGCTTCACCCTGGCTTGCTTCTTCTGAACGAAGCTCCAAATCTCGTCGCACTGGATCTCACGAATGTCGAGATCGCGGACGAGTTGATTGTGCAACCGGTCGCAGCCCTCGCCGATCCGCACGAGGAGCGAGAGGATCGCTTCCTTGCACGTCCCCGTGAGCCTGGACGTGGCGCGCACGCTCGTGCCCTCTACGAGGTGAGAAACGACGGCGACACGCTCGGCAAGCGAGAGATGGTTCCCCACGGCGAAGCCCCGACGAGCGCCGTCCCCCGGGGATCCCGACGCGCCCCGCGCGCGTCATCCTCACCCGTCCGACCGGCTCACTCGACGGATTGAATGTATCACGATTCGCCGTGGTTTTGCGCGTCTTCGTCTTATCGGTCGGACACCTAATGTCCTAGGTCGGACGGTTCGTCGGGGTGCAACTTCGTGGGGTTCACAGCCGGATCCGAGGTCAACCCGTGCATGCGTTCAGTCGGTCAATTCGTGTCCGATCCGTGGCGCGGGGCGTCGATCGGAGGTGTGCCGGGAGAGCTATGCCCGGGAGGCGGGCGGGCCGGTTGGGCAGAACTGCCCAGTACCCGGCGGCCGGCGGGGTCTTTGGGGAGGCCCCAAAGGGAACGGGGGGCGGCCGCAGGGTGTTTGGGGAGCCTGCCGGCGATGTCCGTTACAATGGCGAAAGCGAGAGCCTGAAGCCCGGCGCCTGGAAGATGCAGTCGTTCCGCTCGATGAGCACCGTCTTGCTTCGCGGCGTATAGCCAGGGTGCGACGCGCGTAACGTGTAGTTGCCCGCAGAATCGACGACCCAGGAGGACTTGCAGTCCCCAGGCCGTCGAGGTTGCCGGAGGATCTCTTTCCCCTGCGGGCTCGTCAACGTCACCGTCGCGTCGCAGAGCGGCTTCTCCGTCGACGCGTCCTGCACCTCGACGACCAGCGACTCGACCAGCACGACGGAGCGGTGTGTACAAGGCGGGGCGTTCGCGGCCGCTTTCTCCTCCTCGGTCGGAGGTGCCGGCGGCTCCTCCGCGGGCGGCGTCTGGGGAGCGGCGGCCCCCGGCTCCTCCGGGGCAACGACGCCGTCCGTCGAGGGCGCCGGGCCCGGCGATGCCGCGCGCGCGCCGCAGGCGGAAGCGCCCAGCACGAGGAGAATCGAGGCGATTGCGGAGTGAGGCTTCATGGGAACCCTATACCGCCGTAGCCGGGCTCGCTGCGCACGCGGATCGTTTCGGCGGGTCCGGCGCGGGCGTCTTGGCCCCGCCCTCACCGCTCACGCAGCAAGGACGTCGGAGTACGGATACGCGCCCTCCGACGAGAATGCGAGCATGATTCGCTCGGCCGGGATGCCCGCACGCACCAGCGCCGGCGCCATCCCGCGCTCGGTCCCGTCCGCCTGAATCCAGATCTGGTCGCCAATCCGATCGATGTGCACGAGACAGCCATGCACGCGGCGCCGATTCTCGCTCCCGACGATCATGAGCAGGTAATGGTCGGACTCCCGATCGAACACCGTCACCGTGTCCACGTTGCCGTGGGCATACGGGATGGCTGCGTATTCGGAGAGCACCTTCTCGATCACTTCGCGGTCGGCGGCTCGGGTGTCCATCGTTCGATGACCTCCGTCTCGGTGTTGCATACGAGCAGCCTAAGCCTTCGGTTGTCGAGCAGGAGCTCGCCCATGGCATCCTCGAAGATGTCGCCATACGTCGCGTCGCTCACCGCGAGGTACAGCTCGCGATCGGGCTCCACGCGTTCGAGGATGTCGTGGTACAGGGTGAATTGCCCGAGCGCCTTCTCCAGCGCGTCGATGGGCGATGGGCCGGTGAAGCTCTTGATCTCGACGGCGATACGAACCGACCCCTTCTCCGCAGCGATGAAGCGCTCGGCCCCGAGATCGACGTAGACGTCCCTCTTTCGCCAGCGCAGGCGCCGGATCATGCGTAATCGTCCAGCCGTCGCGCACGAGCGCTGTACGGACGTGCGCGTGCAGTTGGTCGCGGGCCGGCATCTCGCCGGGACCGTACCACGATCCGGAGCGACCCCAAAGCGCCAGCACATCGCTGCCCCCTCGTCCGATCCGTCCAGCAAGCGGCGGAAACGGGAGGCCCCTCGCCCCACGACCCGGCCCATCTACGCGCACGGCAACTCGACCGTGAACGTCGCCCCATGGCCGGGCTCGCTGTGCACGCGGATCGTGCCGCCGTGGGCCTCCACGATCTGGCGGGCGATGTGCAGACCGAGCCCCAGGCCGCCGAAGCTCCGGCTCGACACGGCGCGCTCGAAGCGCTCGAAGATCCGGGCCTGATCGTCCTTCGCGATGCCGATGCCCTGGTCCTCGACCCAGAGCTCGGCCCGCGGCCCCACGCGGCGCACACCGACCGTGATGGGCTTGCCCATCCCGTACTTGAGCGCGTTCGTCAGCAGGTTGACGAACACCTGCTCGATGCGGAACCGATCCCACCGGCCGACGACGGGCTCGCCGATGACGAGGTCGACCGTCGAGCCCGCGGCCGTGACCTCGTGCTGGAGGCCGTCGGCGGCCTCGCGCGCCAGCGTGGTGAGATCCACGTCCTCGAGCGCCAGCGACAGCTTGCCGGCGCCGATGCGGACGACGTCGAGCAGCTCGCCGACGAGCTTCTCGAGCCGCTCGACGCTGTGGTCCGCGATGTCCAGCAGCCGGGGCAAGCCCTGGAGCCTCGGGTTCGCGGCGAGCGTGGGATCCCCGAGGCGCCGGCGCAGGAGCTGCACCTGCAGGCGGAGCGGGGTGAGCGGCGTGTTCAGCTCGTGCGAGGCGATGTTGAGGAACTCGTCGCGGATGCGGAGCGCCTCCTGGGCCTCGTGGAGCAGGCGCTCGCGCTCCTTCTCCGCCTCGGCCCGCTGGGTGATGTCCGTGGAGATCCCGCACACGCCGTACGCGGCCCCCGTGGCGTCGCGCAGAGGCACCTTCACGGAGAGATGGGTGTGCAGGCCGTCCGCGAGGGGCATTCTCTCCTCCACCTCCAGCGGCGCCATCGATGCGAGGACCTTCCGATCGTTGTCGTTCAGGGTCTCGGCGACGTCCGCGGGGAAGAGCTCCGCGTTGGTCCGGCCGACGGCGTCGTCGCGACCGAGCACCTCCGCGAGCTGCCGGTTGACGAGCAGGTGCCGGCCCTCGAGGTCCTTCACGTAGATGAGCGCCGTGGTGTTGTCGACGATGGCGCGGAGCTGCGCCTCGCTTCGATGGAGCGCGGCGTACAGGATGGCGTTCTGCAGGGAGATCGCGGCCTGCGAGGCCAGGAGCTCGACGACCATGAGCCGCTCCCGCGTGAAGGCGCCGGGGACGAGGTCGTTCTCCAGGTAGAGCACGCCGATGACGTGGGCCTGCTGCACGATGGGCAGGCAGAGCAGCGCCCTCGGGCGGTGGGATTCGAGGTAGGGATCACGCGAGAAGAGGCCCGGCTGCGCGGCGTCGTGGAGGATCACCGCCTCGCGGCTCCGGCGCACGTAGTTGACGATCGACGCGGGGACGGCCGACGCCGTCGGGCTCCGGGCGGCGACGCTCACGACGACCCCCGCCGGGCCGGAGGACGCCTCGGCCTCGATGCGGAGCTCGTCGTCGCGGACGAGGAGGAGCAGCCCGCGCTGCGCGCCCGCCCGCTGCACCAGCGCGCGCATCAAGGTCTCGAGGAGGCGCGTGAGGTCGATCTCCGTGGAAATGGCCTGCGAGGTCCGGAGGACGGCCATGAGATCGAGCTGCTCGGGCCGGGCCACGATGGCGGCGGCGAGCGGCGCCGGGCCGCCGTCGAACACGCCCGGATGACGGCGCTCGAGCTCCGCGACCTTGGCGTGGGCGCCCCACTCGGCATACCCGTTCCTGGCCTCGCGCAGGTACGCGCCCCCGCTCGTCTCGGAGCCGCGGCTCAGGTGGAAGCGACCCGCGAGCTCGTTGGCGAGGGCCTCGTTCTGGATGTAGCCGTGGCGTCGGGCGGCGCGCGCCGCGTCGTCGTACGCGCGCATGGCGTCGAGCGGGCGACCCTCGACGCGGGCCAGCTCGGCCACGCAGAGCGCGTGCTTGTGGCCGAAGTTCTCGGGGCAGGTCTCGGCCCACGCGCGGAGCTTGCGCTCGTGCTCGCGGAGGTCGGTGAGGATCACCGGGCGCTCGGCGGCATCCGCTTCGTCGTGGTGGCCGGCGAGCGCGAGCGCGCCGTAGAACCAGAACTCGGGCTCCTGGACGTGGGCCACCGTCGACCAGAGCAGCGCCCGGGCGCGCGCGGCGGCGGCGACGGCGCCGCGGAAATCGCCGCCGAAGACGCGCGTGATGAGCTGCATGATGTAGTGCCAGCACGTGACGACCGCCCAGGGATACTGATCCATGACGGCGTCGCGGGCGGCCTCGTCCGGCGTCGCGCGCCCGCGCAGGGTGTCGACGAGGTGCTGCACGTCGAGGATGACCTGCGTCGAGGCGTCGAACCGCGCCTGCCGGGTGAACGAAAGGCGGCGCTCCGCCTCCTCGAAGACCTGATCGAGCGGGTGGCCGAGGAGGAGCCGGTCGATGACGATGCGGTTGCAGCAATAACAGGCGAACGTCACGTCGCCGGTCTCGAGCGCGGCGCGGAAAGCGGTGTCCAGGTAAGGGAGGCTGTCCTTCAGGGGGTGCGTCCAGAAGAGCGTGTTGTCGCCGAAGATCGAGCTGATCTTGGCCTTGTACGCCGTGCTCCGCCGCCTCTCCATGAGGTCGTAGCCGAGCTTGCCGAACCGATACCCCTCCCGATATCGCCCGAACTCCGGGCCGAGGCTCATGCCGAAGTAGGCATACGCTAGCGCCGAGGCGTCGGAGTTGCCGTGGAGCAAGCTCTGGTTGACCATCGAGCAATAGACCAGGAGCGACAGGTTGGGGTCGGTGTTCAGGGCCGGCGCGAAGAGGACGGCGAGGATGTCCTGCGCCGCGGCGATCTCGGGATCGGTCATCTCCGGGAGATCGATGAGGTCCTCGATGGGCCGGTCGCCGAGCAGGTAGAAGACGCGCTCACGCTCGCGCTCCACCTCCGCGCGCGTGGGGTGCGCCGGGATGACGATCCCGAAGAGCGCGAGGCCGCGTAGGCCGCGGGCGACGGCCTCGTCGAGGGCGTCCATGCTCGTGTAGAGGTCGACCTCGAGGCGCCGGATCGCCGCCTCTTCGAGCCTGCTCGCGGCGCGGGGCGCGAGCGCCGAGAGCGCTTCGGCCGCGCCGGTGAGGTCGCCGCGGAGGTACGCGCAGGTGGCGAGCTCGAAATGGAGATCGTAGGCCAGCGCGCGCTGCGTCCCAAAGGGATCGGGGCCGAGCATCCGCACACCGGTGGTGAGGTAGCCCGTGGCGGACGCGTACGCGGTCGAGGTCCGGGCCCGCCGGCCCGCGAGGAGGTCGAGGCGGGCGAGGCGCTCGCGCTCCTTCGGATCGGAGAGGAAGGCGCTGCCGAGGTTGTATTGATTGACGATCTCGAATACCCGCGCCTCGACGTCCTCGGGCCGCGTCGCGTCGAGCAGGGTGCGGCCGATCGCGAGGTGCGTCGCGATGCGCTGGTCCTCCGGGATCAGGCGATAAGCAGCCTCCCGCACCCGATCGTGGAGGAAGCGATACGTGTCGCCCACGCGGCTCATGAGGCCGGCATGGAGCGCGCCCCAGAGGACGCTGTCGAGGTCGCTCACGGCCCTTCGGGTCGCGGCGGCGAGCGTGCCCATATCCACCTCGCAGCCCAGGCAAGCGGCCTGGACCATGGTGGCGCGGGTCTCGGGGCTGAGCCGATCGACCTTGGCGGCCATGAGGTCGACCACGTTGTCGGTGAACGGCGCGGCCCGGATGGAGCCGAGATCCCAGGTCCACGCGCGCGCCTCCCGATCGAAGGAGAGGAGCCCGCGCTCGTGGAGCGCGGCGAGGAACTGCAGGACGAAGAAGGGGTTGTTGCCGGTCTTCGCCTCCACGAGGGCCCCGAGCGGGCGCGCCCGCGCGACGTCGCACCGGAGCGCGTCGGCGACGATCCGGTGCACGTCCTCGGAGGTGAGCGGGCCGAGGACGATGTCGGAAACCCGCGCGCGGGCCGCGCGGATCGCCGAGATCACGAGGGACAGCGGGTGCGCCGGCGTGACCTCGTTTTCGCGATAAGCGCCGATCAGGAGCAGGTGCTTCGTGTCGGGGTGGGTGATGATCTCCTGGATCAACGCGAGGCTGCCGGCGTCGGCCCATTGCAGGTCGTCGAGGAAGAGGAGCAGGGGCCGCCCCTCGGCCGTGAAGGTCGAGAGGAAGCGGCGAAAGACCATGTAGAAGCGGCTCCTCTCCTCGGTGAGGGACAGGGCCGCGACGGCCGGCTGCTCGCCGATGATGAGCGCGAGCTCCGGGATCAGGTCGACGATGATCTGGGCGCTCGACCCGAGGGCTTCGCGGAGCCGCTCGCGCCAGGAGGCGATCTTTTCCTCGCTCTCCGTGAGGACCCGTCGGATGAGCTGGACGAAGGCCCGGACGACGGTGGCATAAGGGACGTCGCGCTGGGTCTCCTCGAACTTGCCAGCGAGGAAGCTCCCGCGTGACGTGGCGACGGGCATGTCGAGCTCGTGGACCAGCGAGCTCTTGCCGATGCCCGAATATCCGGAGACGAGCACGAGCTCGGGCTCGCCGGACGCGACGACCCGCTCGAAGCGAGCGAGGAGCGTCCGGATCTCGCGGTCACGGCCATAAAGCTTCTGCGGGAGGTGAAATTGCTCCGAGACGTCCTCGCGGCCGAGCGAGAAGGGCGGGACGGCGCCGGTCTCGTTCCATCGCGCGAGGCAGACCGCGAGGTCGTGGGCGAGCCCGCGGGCGGTCTGATAACGGTCCTCCGCGACCTTGGAGAGGAGCTTTTGCACGATGGCCGAGACCGGCCGGGGTATCCGAGGCACGAGCTCGTGCGGGGGCGGCGGCGATCCGGCGATGTGGCAATGGACCCACTCGAGCGGATCGGAGGCGCGAAAAGGCAGGTCGCCCGTCAGCATTTCGTGGAAGGTGATTCCGAGGGAGTAGAGATCGGTCCGGTGGTCGATGGCGCGGTTCATCCGCCCGGTCTGCTCGGGCGACATGTACGGGAGGGATCCCTCGATGGAGCTGACCTGATCGGCCCCCTGGTACTCGCGCGGCAGGAGCGAGGCGATGCCGAGCTCGGTGAGCCTGACCTCGGCCGTCTCGACGTCGACGATGATGTTGTCCGGCCGGATGTCCTTGTGGATGACGTGGTGATCGTGCAGCCCGGCGAGCGCCTGCGCGGTCTTTTCGGCGATCCGGAGGAAGCGGCCGACCTCCATGGGCGCGCCGAGGAGGTGGCTCAGGGGGACGCCGCGGAAGTCCTCGAAGACCAGGACCGTGCGATCGGCCCACCGCGCGAGCGTGATCGGGTGGAGGACGAGGCCCGAATCGAGGTCGCGGGCGACGGTCCGCTCATGCTCGAGCTGGCGGATGGTCTCGGGAGAAGGATGCTTTCCCGCGGGGTACTTGAGGAGGACCGTCCGATTCCCATCCCCGTTCGCAGCGCGCTGGAGGATGAACCGGTCACTCACGCGAACGGTGTCGAGGATCGTATATTCGGTGAGAGCCTCCACTTCGTTCTTCTATGTACCGCGATCGGGAGCGCACGCACGGGGCAAGCGCGGAGGCGAGCATCGTCGTGCTCGCCCGGAAGCAGGGACGGAAGCAGGCCCGGCCGTGGCGCGTGGGGATCGGGCTCGACCATGCTGCAGGTTCCGGCTTCGGAATCCCTGCCCGGCGGTCGCATGGAATTGGTTCGACGACTGCCCCGGGTGATAGCGTGGCGACTCGGAAGCGAGGACGCATCCCTTCATGCCATTCGACCGCAACCAGCCTCCCGCGAGGCCGCCGCACCCGGCCACGGTCGCGCAGCCCAAAATGGCCATCGGCCCGCACGCGGCGAAGCCGCCGCACCCGGCCACGGTCACGCAGCCCCAAATGGCCATCGGCCCGCACGCGGCGAAGCCGCCGCACCCGGCCACCGTCGCGCAGCCCAAATTGGCCATCGGCCCGCACGCGGCGAAACCGCCGCACCCGGCCACCGTCGCGCAGCCCCAAATGGCCATCGGCCCGCACGCGGCGAAGCCGCCGCACCCGGCCACCATCGTGCAGCCCAAGGTGGCCATCGGCCCGCACGCGGCGAAGCTACCGCACCCGGCCACGGTCGTGCAGCGCGCGTCGACCTCCACCCTCAGCACGAACATGGTGACGTGGAACGCGCGGGCCCAGACGCATTTCGGCACCACCGCCGCGTTCACCGGCCTCGATTTCGTTAATTTCGTCCTCGGCTACGGTACGGCCGGCCGCTCATACGCCCTGAAGATCATCGCAACACTTCGCGCCGCTGGCGAGCTGTTTCCGGGGCCGGGGAGGAATTACTCCGACACCATGATGCTGAGCTTCGATCGGAACAACCCCCAGATCTCCGCTGCTCCGTCACGGACCGGGGGGACCTGGTCGAGGCGGGAGGCCTCGGGGTTCATCAACCCGGCCCACACGGCCATGAGCGTGCGACCGCTGTTCCTCGGCGCGGCGGTGAGCCCGGTCGATACGACCCGGCAGCAGGCAGACTGGCTGTTTTCCCCCAGCCGGCGCTTCTATACCTACACGCCGACGCACACCCAGGCGCCCCTCATCGTCACCGGGCACTCGAACACCGTGATGGGCCACAACCCGGATGCCGTCGACCGCTGGAACAGCTACGGCCATAAGCAGACGCGGGCGCAAAATCGAGCCGAGAACAGCCAGGCGAGCTTTTATCACGGCCTCGAGGATCGCGGGCGCTCCAACGCCAGCGGCGGAGCGACGACGGCCCGATACCTATCTCCGAACGCATCGCTGGGCAGCCACGCGGAGCACTACGATACGACGGATCCCAACTTCGATTCGAGAGTGCCCTGGACGACGTACTGACCTGAGCAGTGGTCTCTTCTCGGGGCCGCCGCGCCAGGGCGCTGCCCCAGCGCGGCGACCCCAAGGAAAGACCGATGCTCAGTCGCGGGTGGAGGGGCTGTCCCAGCACGCACCGGGCTGGACGGGCAGCGCGCCGACGTTCGTCTTCGCGCGGATGGCCTGGCGATATGCGATCAATCGCTCGTCCATCGCCGCCAGGGCTCCCGACGGGTGCTCCTGACGATAGGCCGCCGTCGCGGAGACGGCCAGGCGCTTGGCCTCGCCGCGCGTGAGGGGCGGCTGAATGACGGCGCGGAGGACGTCGGCATCCTGGACGGTCACCACGTCTTCGCCCACGCGGGCGACCGTGCAGCCCGGCTCGTCATGGGGCGCGCTGCGCGCCTCTGCGCACCCGGAGACGAGCGCGAGGAGCCCTGCGGAGAACACGCGCGCCCCGGAGACCCACGTCGAATCACGGCGACGCATCGTCGTTCACCCCCGCGTAGTAACACATCGCATGCACGGTCACGCCCTGGGTCGTCACGTTTTCGGCCTCGATCTCCACCTCGACGCAGCGATTGGTGTAGGTGAAGCCCTCGAGCGCGGCGACCTTCTTCGTGTCGAAGTTGTCGCTGATCCGCGTCGCCGTCGCGGTGCCCGTGCAGGTCGACCCTGCGTTCGGCCGGACGCGCACGGACAGCTTGATCTCGCTGATGTCGCTCTTGCCCGACATGTCCTCCGCCTGCATCGCGACGCACTTCACGAGCTCGATTCCGGCCGGCATCGGGGACGTACCGAAGGGGTAATACGTCACGGTCTGCTGCGACGTGAACGTGTACGTGGCGAAATGGTTGGCCCACGGGCCGAGGTCCGTGCCTTCGAGCAGGCGCAGGCGCGCACGACCGACCCCGTACCACTTGTCGGGCGTGGCCGCGATCTGGTCGGTCCATGTCGTGGCGCTCGAGGGATCGGCGCTGAAATGCCGATCGCCCATGGCGAGCATGATCGTGTGCAGGCGACCCGGCGAGTTCACCCAGCTCTGGCCATTGTTCAGGTACCAGTCCTTCACGACCGCCGCCATACCCGACACGTGCGGCGCCGCGGCGCTCGTGCCGTAGGCCCGTCCGGAGCCCACGGTCCCATCGCTGCTGGTGGTGACTTGCGACGTGACATGGGCGACGCCGTTGGGCGCGACGAGGTCCACGATGGACACGGCGTCGGTTTGCAGGCCGCGCCCCGCCACGACGACGTCCCCGCCGCCGCGCGCGGCGCAGCCAATGGGGTTGCCCAAGTCGTCCTCGCCGCAGTGGTCCCTGTCCAGGAGGCAACGCGTGGACGGCTGACTCAGGCAATCGGTGGTGTTTCCATAGAATGCATTGACGGCGAGCGCCTTCGGGGTGTCCCCGGGGTCGTTCATCGTGCAGGAGGTCGCGTCGTCGCCGTTCTGGTTGCCCGCCGAGAACACGACCAGGACCCCGTCGTCGTAGGCGTTCTCGATCTCGTCCTCCGTGGGCGAGCTCGACTCGATGTCGCAGTTCGCGGTGCCCCAGCTCCAGGAGTTGCTCGAGATGTCGAGGTTGAGGTCGATGGAGTCGTCGAACATGTCGGTGAAGCTGTCGTCTTTCGCCGACCCGGCCTGGGCGATGCCGAACAGGACCGCCTTGGCCTCGGGGGCCATGCCCGTGCGCGCGGTCTCCCAGGCGGCGCTGTGGGCGCAGAGGCCGGACTCGCACGGCTGGCCGCCGCAATTCGCGCTCGACGTGCAGGTGTTCGATACCCAGGTGTCGCCGAGGGCCTTTCCATTGCCCTGCCCGTCCATGTAATCGGCGATGGCGATCGAGGTCGTCATGGTGCCGTGGCTATCCGTGCAGCCCTCGGAATCGCAGTAGTTCGTCTCCACCGTCCCCGGCTCGCAGACGTTCCCGTCCGCGTCCGCGTCGTCGCATCGGTAGGTCGCGGCGATCCGGCTCGTGCCCGTGCAGCCTGCGCCCTCCTTGAAGGCGCACGCGCCGCTCTCGTAGCCCCCATTCTCGTTCATTCCGATGACGATGTTCCCGTACGAGTGCCTCGCCGCGTTCGGCTCGTCGCCGTCATATCCGGCCGCATGGAACCTGTCGACGTCCAGATACTGCGCGTCCCGGCTCCCGCCGAGGCTCCACTCCGGCCCGCCGGTCTTGCCGTACGGTCCGTCGATGCGCGCGAGGGCGGTGTTCCTCGAAAGGGACTCGAACATCGCGAAGGGAACCTCGACGCTCAACCACCCGGATTTTTTGTGACGCGCGACGACGCGCCCGCCGCGCGCCGCCACGTCCGCGACGATGCCCGCGGCCATCCTGTCGAACAGCGCCTCGCGCTCCGCGATCGCGCGGGAGCGCCGGCTCGCCTGCGCCTCGACGTCGGCGGGGGCCATGTCCTCGGCGCGCGGCGCCAAGGGGACGTTCCATTCCGGAAAGTTCTGGAGCTTGAGAGCGAGCCGGAGCGTCCCCCCGGCCTTCGCCTCCGGGCTGGCGACGAACTGCGCGACGTTGTCGTTGATCTTCGGGGGGCTCGACTTCACCTCCTGGGCTTTCAAAGGCGTCGTATTGGCGTGCCGCCAGACCCGATAGCCGCGCTCGGTCACGCCGTCCTTGCCGCCCCTCGACCACGCCTCCTCGGCATACAGGGAGGGCTCGTCGACGAACCGATAGGGCCGCGCGACGCGATCCCGCTGGTCCTCGTCGAGCTCGCCGACCACGTCGGTCCTCACGACCTTCTTGTCGGCCGTCTCCTCGACGCGCGACTGGAAGACGAGCTCCATCCGCTCTTGCGGCGCCCCCTCCGCGGCCTTCGCGACCACCGGAGCCTGCGCCTCCGCCGCGGCGGACTCGAGCAACGCCTCTTCGGTGTCGCTCTGCTCGCATCCGGCTGCGCCGAGCGTCAGGACGCCGAGCGCGAGGATGCTGCAAAAGGTCGGGGTCGAACGGGATTGCCCACGTGATGAACGAAGAAAGTGCCAGTGCATGTTGGCCTCCTTCAAACACGCAGAGCAACGGGCTTGCCAATCGTGATGCGCCTGCCGTACGCGAGATCGCGGCCCGCATTGTCACGCGGCCGTGTCACTCGCTGTCACGTCGCCATGTCACTGTCGCGGCCTCGTGACAATCGAGCGCGCGATGCGCGGCCCCCCGCCGCCTCTGCTTCGGCTCCCGGCTCAGCCGCGATCCCGCCACCGGAGCGGAATCCCGAATCGCGAGGCGAGCGCCTCGACGCGGCCGCGCACCTCCTCGATGGGGACTTGCATTCGTGACGCGGTCTGGCCTAGCCACGCGTCGTCGAGCGGCGCGCGGGGGTCGATGAATGACTCTGCGCCGTCGTGGTGCTCGCTGAGGAGCCGGCGCTCCCCTCGCTCGACGCGAGCTGACAGGGCCCGGAGGGCTTGCCGGCGGATCGAGGACTCCGGGTCGTCGAGACGCTCCATCAGCAATGCCTCGATCCCCTCGCCTCCGATTCGCTCCAGCACCTCGACGGCGGCGCTGCGCACGGCCGTATCCGTATTTCGGAGGGGAGCTGCGAGGGCGCGGAGGACGGCGCCTGCGCCCAGACCGGCGAGCAACCTCGTCGCCGCGTCGACCGGGATTTCATTCGGACGCTCGAGGTTCTCGATGAGCGGCGGAATCGCCTCCTCCGCTTTCAGCTTCACGAGCGCCATCGTGGCTGCGCGCCGCACCCCGGGGTGCACGTCACGCAGCAGCGCGACGAGCTGCGGAATGGAATCCTGGCCCCGGAGATAGGACAGATCGGTCGCGGCCTCGATGCGCATGTCGGGGTCGGGGGCCCGGAGCTGCTCCAGCGCGCGCTGGACCGCCACGCGCTCGCCGCCCGGCAGCGGCGCGCGGCGTTGATAGGAAACGCCGCAGCCGCTGCAGAAGCCCTGGACGAAGGATTCGATGCCCGTCTCGTCCTCGCGATAGACCTTGTGTTTCTTCTTGATTTGCAAGGCGAAGCCGCAGCTCGCGCAGAGGTCCTCCTCGTACGCCCGTTCCCAGGAGAGGCCCGACGTCCGCAGGACCGCGGCGATGAAGACGTCCGGCGGCCGGTAGCCGTGCTCTGCGACGTAGTGATGAATCATCACCGGCGCCGCGAACCTCGCTCCGTCCTCTCCGACCACGCGGATCTCGCCGTTTCCGATGATCGGCTTTTTATGAGCGAACGCGCAGGTATGATTGCGGCGCGAGAGCACCGTTCGGGCACGCGTCACGAGGACCGCGAGCCGCACGAAGAATGCGGTGGGCACGGACCCTACGGGAAACGGATGCCCCGGCTCGAGCCAGCCGATGTTGAGGAGGGGCGACGCTGGCCCGCCCTTGTCGTCCTCCGCGTCCCCTTCTGGATTCTCGTACGGGCTCAGATCCGCGAACCAGGACATGCCATCTCCAATTCAGTCTCCATGTCGACGAGGTGAGGGGAAACGAGGGAGCTCGACGTGGTTCGCCATGGGCCCATCCGCGCTCCGACGAGCCGAGGCTACACGGCCGGTCCCATTGACTCAAGACGTGAAGCTGCTCCGCGAGGGGGGCTCCGCCAGGTTCGTCCCGTCCCCGATCAGCGTCACGCCGTTTTTCCGCTCTGACGCGAGGTGCACGAGCGCCGCCTACGCCACCGCGTCGATCCCGGACGACGTCAGCAACGTGACGCGCCCCCCGCGGGGCCCGGGGCAGCGCCCCGATGCGACGCCCCCAGGAGGACCCCGAAATGGGTGTACGCTGCCTCAATGAACCAGTGTTTTTCTCGTTTCTCGGCCCTCATGGCGCTCCTCCTGTTCACGCCTGCTTGTAGCGGATGGCTGCGGGCCGAAGGCGGGTTCACCACCTCGACGACACTCGCGAAGGGCCGGCAAGGTGGCTCCGTTGGCCTCGAAGCCGCCGTCGGCGGCCGCCACGATCCCGTGATCATGGACGTCGCGCTCCGCGGCAAGGTGACGGAGGGCGCGGGAGACGCGTCGCTCTTCCTCGGCGCCCTCCACATCCATCGCCCCGAGCCCGTCGGTTTTTATGTTCTCGGCGGGGTGAACTTCTTGCAACTCGGCAGCGCGGATGGGGATGTCTCGTTCGGCATGTTCTCGCCTGCCGCGGAGGCCGGGCTGGTCATCGGGTTCACGGACAAGAAAAAGGTGAATGGCGTCCCCGTGGAGCCGCCGGACATGCTCACGATAGGGACACGGATCGAATACGATCTGCGCTTCACGTCGCAGCCGCACGAGGGGTTCTGGACGGTGAACCTCGGATATGCGATCGGCGTGGCGCCCTGAGGACGTCGGCCGCGCCGTCAGGGGGCGCGACGTCGTTTCAACGTCTGGCGGTGGTCGGCGTTGCCCAGGGCGAGGAAGTCGTCACAACCTTCGGTATATGCGGTGAACGAGGTCGTCGACATCGTCGGCTGATGCGAGCTCGCGCAGGCAGAGAACGTGCTGGTGAGCGTGGAGCCGTTCGTCACGTACGTCCCCTGCCCCCAGATTTGCAGGTCCGCGCCGTCGAGGGCGGGGATGTCGAAGTCCTTCAGGTTCGTCGTCGCGTGGCCTGCGTCGTCGAACACGAGAACGCGCAGCGTCTTCGACGGGGCCTCGGCGTACGAAACCTCCACTTTCACCAGCTCGTACTGGCCCGGCAGGATCACGCCGCCCGTGTACGTGGCTTTGCCGCCGAACAGGACGAAGGGGACCGCGTCGGCCTCGGTTCCCAGGGGCAGCGCGCCGCACTCGGGGTTGGCGATCGTATAGATCGTCGCTTCGAGCGGCTCCGCGCAATTGCCTCCCCCGCCACCCGTGCCGCCCGTGCCGCCCGTGCCACCCATGCCACCGGGACCGGCAGGCGCGCCGCCGGTCCCCGCCGGCTCGCCTCCGGCGCCGCCGGCTCCTCCCGCCCCGCCGGCGTTGTCGTACGTGCGTGTTTCCGCCTCGCATCCGGCTGCCAGGAACCCCGCGACCGCGACCGCGATCACCGCCACTGCACAGAATCTTCCTCGATGCGACATGAAGCCCTCCTTGAAGCGCGGCTCCGCGCACGTGCGCACGCCCGCAACCCTCCCTCCTGCTACTAGCACTTCACGTGGTCCGCTTGGGATCCCGCTCCTCGTTGGGGCCGCCGCGCTGGGGCGTTGCCCCAGGCCCCACCGGGGCTATCCGCCCCTGGACCCGGACCAGCGCAAGCGCTGGACCTTTGGTCGATGAACTGCGCTCCGCGCAGTTCATCGAACAGGCCGAGGCAAGACCAGCTACGACCCTGCCCATCAAGACAGCCACGCTGCCCTTTCGACGGGCAACGCGGTCCAACCGGTCCGTTGGAAGAACTGCGCATCGCGCAGTTCTTCCACCCCGAGTCCAGCGCTTGCGCTGGTCCGGGTCGAGGGGCGGACAGCCCCCGCGGGGTCCGGGGCAGAGCCCCGGCGCGGCGGCGCCAGGACAGCGAGCTGCTCACCTCTGCATCAGGCTTCTCTGTACATCGCGCGCGGCGTCACGACGCGTCTTGTAAAACGCGGCCGTGGCGGCGGCGACGATGCCGATCACGAACGGTGACCACAGCGCGTATTGCCATCCGATGTAGGCGCCGCTCTCGGCGCGATACGTGGTGTTATTCGGCAGCTTGCACGTGTCGGAGTGATTGCGATACCCCTTGTCGAACGTGCCGCCGCGCGGGCACGCCACCTCGTATCCGGCCACCGCGAGGCCTGTCTCGGTGATGTGCGGGAGGAGCGGTATCCCGAACGTCATCGGGACGAAGCCGGACACACAGATGAAGACGACGAGCGCGTTGGTCGTCGCGAGGCGCGTGGGCGGTCGCATCGGCGCGCGCGGCTCGTGCGGTCGCGCGAGCGCGGCCCCCGTGTCGAGCGCCGCGACCAGCCCGTCGACTGGCTGGGGCGCGAAGAGCATGCGGCCACGCCCGCCGTGCACGTGCAGCGCGACGAAGCCGAGCGTATAGAAATCGGCGAACAGCGCGCCTGCCGAGGGCGAGCGCGCCCAGGGCGCGGGATCGGAGGGCGTCGGGCGATAGCCATGCCCCTCGGCGGGTCGAACGAAAATGCCGAAGCGCTGATCGAAGTGAGGGTGACCGGTTCGCTGCGCGGGCGGAGGAAACGGGCCGAACACCGCCTGCGCGCGATCGTGCGCGCAGATCATCTGATCGGGCAGGGGGAGGTCGAACTCGACGAGCGTCAACTGCGGATGGAGCGGTCCGAAGCCGGGCAACGTGGCCGCGCCCTGGTTGGCGCTCGGCGAGAGCGAGACGCGCATGCCGTCGCTGCGCTCGAGCAGGATGCCGAACGTCGGAGCGTCGAGCGCATTCGGGGCACCGGGAACGAGCCTCCCGTCGCCGCCGAGCGCGTAATGGCGAATGCCGCGCCGCGCGAGCTCGCCGACCACCGCCTCGCGTGCGGCGTGGTGCCTGCTCCGGAAGATGACGGCCAGGACGACGGCCACGATGGCGAAAAGCGTGAAGAGGAGAGGTCCAAGGAGATGCATGGCGTCGCGCCCCGGCGGTCCCGAGGGCGGGAGAGCTTAGCCTCGCGTGGCGCCGATGTACACATCTCGCGTGGCGTTTCAGAACTGGTGTAGGATAGATTTCCCGCTCAGGCGGGCGAATACCTGCACGAGGTGCCCCCGTGAATACACGCGTCATCGCTATCCTCAGCACACTCTCGCTCTCTTGCGCGGCGGTCGCCGCCTGCTCCGCCGTCGCCGATCGTCCCGAGCCGGGAGGCGCCGAGGGCGGCGCCTCGGCGAGCAGCAGCAACGCCGCGGGGGGCCAGGGGGGAGCGGGCGGCGTCGAATTCACGGTCGGCAGCGGCGGCGGCGGCACGTGCGGGAGCCAATGCTCGGCCGATCTCCACTCGGTCGTCGATTGCAACGGCGTCGTCCAGAAGACGTGCCCCGACGATCAAGCCTGCGCCCCCGATCTCTCGTGCGTCCCCGCGTGCGAGGCCGCGACGCTCGCGAAGAGCACCGTGGGCTGCGAGTATTACGCGCAGACGACCGTGAACTGGTGCTTCGCCCTGTACGTCGTGAATACGTGGAGCTCGCCCGTGACCCTCGCCGTCGAGGCCGACGGCTCCTCGATCGATCTCTCGACCTACGCACGCATTCCGACCGGCAACGGCCAGGCGATCACCTATGCGCCGCTCCCGAACGGCGAGCTGCCGCCGAACGAGGTGGCGATCATCTTCCTCGGCGGCTTTGGCTGCCCGGCCGGTCTCCCGGCGCCCACGAGCGCGCCCACCGGCGCGGTCCACATCACGACCTCCGCGCCCGTCGTGGCGTACGATATCGATCCGTACGGCGGCGGCTCGAGCGCGATCACGAGCGCGACGCTGCTCGTCCCGACGTCGGCGTGGGACAAGAACTACGTGGCCGTGGCGCCCTGGCCGTTCGGCAACAATTCGCAGCCCCCGCGGCTCACGATCATCGCGGCCGAGGACGGGACCGACGTGACGATCAGCCCCACGGTGGCCATGGCCGAAGGCAGGCTCGACGGTCAACCGGTGCCGGGGACGCCGATGGGCGTACCGATGACGTATTCGATGATGAAGGGGCAGGCCCTGACGTTCGAGCAACAGGCGGAGCTCACGGGGAGCGCCATTCTCTCGACGAAGCCGGTGGGGGTCATCGGGAGCTCGGGATGCATCAACATCGACGCCTGCTGCTGCGACGGCGCGCACCAGCAGATCCCGCCCGTGCGCGCGCTCGGGAGCGAATACGTCGCCGTGCGCTACCGGAACAGGGTCGAAGGGAAGGAGGAGAGCCCGCCCTGGAGGCTCGTCGGCGCCGTCGACGGGACGACGCTGACGTACGAGCCGGCCCCGCCGGTGGGCGCTCCTCTCATGCTGAACTCGGGGGAGATCGCCTCGTTCCGATCACCGGGGCCGTTCGTGGTGCGGAGCCAGGATGCCGACCACCCGTTTTACCTCGCCGGGTACATGACGGGCGGGGGTGATTTCGAGAGCATCGGCGATCCGGAGTTCGTGAACGTGATTCCTGCGCAGCAATATCTCTCGAGGTACGTGTTCTTCGCGGATCCGACGTACCCCGAGACGAACCTGGTCCTCGTGCGCACGAAGGCGAGCGACGGGAAGTTCAAGGATGTGATCCTCGATTGCGCGGGAGCGATCGGGGGATTCCAGCCGCTCGGGCTCTCCGGTGACTACGAGTATACGCGCTTCGATCTGGTGCGGCACAATTTCGAGAAGCAGGGGAACTGCGACAACGGGCGGCGGGAGATCCACAGCGAGGCGCCGTTCGGGCTGACGGTCTGGGGCTGGGGGACGAGCGCGACGCAAGCGTTCGTGTCGACGTATGTGAGTTATGCGTATCCGGCCGGCGCGAGCGTGCAGCAGATCAATGAGGTGGTGGTGCCGCCGGTTCCGAAGTGAGAGTGCCGCCCGGTCGCGGGGCCCGTTCGTCAGCGTCGCATGCGGCGACGGCCTCGCGCGAGGGCGAGGAGGATTCCGGCCATGGGAAGGGCGAATGCTTCCATGCCCGTGGAGGTGGAATCACCTGCAGCCGAGCACGTGCAGCCGCCCTCTTCGGTGGGGCCCGGCGTCGAAGGCGAACCACCGCTGCCGCCTGCACCGCCGCTGCCGCCTGCGCCACCGCTGCCGCCTGCGCCACCGCTGCCGCCTGCGCCGCCGCTGCCGCCTGCGCCACCGCTGCCGCCTGCGCCACCGCTGCCGCCTGCGCCGCCGCT
>NZ_JASBQE010000128.1 GCF_029960785.1 Polyangium sp. 15x6 | reverse complement strand
GTTATTGTGCGGCTGCGACGAACCCGCCGAGCGCACGCCGGCGCGGCGAGCATGCGCGTGCCGCGCACGTGGCGCCTGCCATGGGCGCGGATGGTCGTCCAGACGGTGGTGGGCGAGGACTTACGAAGCTCCGCCGATGCGCGTCCGTCGCCGTGGCCAGGATCGTCGACACCTCCGCATCCGACGGAATCTCGAGAATGCTAGGCTCCACCGGCTTTAGCTGTGGCAGGTTCGCGGGCCTCTCCTCCAGAAAACCGCGGCTCACCGCGAACCGCAGCACCGACCGGAGCACGGCTTGCGTATTGTTTCGCGTCCCTCGCGACAGCCCTCGCTTCGACTGCTCCAGGTCGAGTTCCGCGGCCGCCGCGCCATCCACCTCGTTCACGCGTAGCTCGCCGAACCGCGGGAGCAACGTCCCTTCGAGAACCGACACGTATCCACGCCGCGTCGTCACCTTCAGATCCGTCACCATGTACGTCGCCCGATACTCCGCCACGACCTCGGCGAACGTCATCCCGGCTGCCCCGCTCGCCTCCTCCGCCGCCCCCTCGACCTCCCCGGCCGGCTCGAACGGCTCCCCGAACTCGGCGACCTGCGTCATGAGCCGCCGCTCCTCCGCCCGCGCCGCCGTCATCGTCTGGACCTGCGCGTCCCTGCGATACCGCACCTTCCGCCCGTCACGCGCCACGTACTGGAAATCGATCACCAGCCGCGCCCCGCTTCGCCTCTCCTCCTTTCGCACGCTCATGATCGACTCCCTTCCCGGGCCACCGCGCCCGCGTCCGCCCGACGACTGCTCACCGGCACCCCCCAGGCCTCCGAGAACCGGACCCGCCATAGCCGCCCGAACTTCCGCGCCGACACTCCATCGAGCGCCGCCTCCGTCACCCCGTCGGCGCTGCGCAGCGCCCGCCGTTCGAGCGTCTTCCTCAGCGCCGCCGCATTCAACCCGAGATGCGACGCCGCCTTCTCCAGCGACACCCACTTACATCGATCGACCGCTCCTTCCTTGCCTCGCATGTACCACGCTCCTTCCCCTCCCTGTGGGCACGGCGCCGACCTTCGAGGGCGCTCGAGCATCCAGCACGAGCGATCCCTCCTCCGCGCCGCAATCTCGGAACCTAGCAATGAGACGTAGCCACGCCAGGACTTTTGGAAACCAAAACTGACTGGTGCGAACACGCAATGCGAAATGCGGCGTTTGATGCGGGAATCCGCACCTACCCCCTTGGTTGACTGCTACCTCGATCCGCTCACGGCCACTGACGCAACCGCTTTTTGCATCGATTTCGTCGTGACCTGCAGCCGAAGCTCTGGGCCACCCCACGCCTCGCGATGGCCGCGCGCTCTGCAGGTCGAATTCCGCGATCCACTTCACGGATCAGGCGCGCTACAGGGGTAGCGCAAGCGCCATGCCACCACAGAATCGGCCAGGACAAACAACCAAGAGCCACTTAAAAAGTGAGAAATCCGAACTCCGCCCCCTCGTTTCGCAGGTTCAGTTTCGAGATGAGCCGCTCATGGAACCACTTTTCGTTGATTTGACCCCCAGCAGTGCCCCCCTCGAGCGTCGTTGCGCCGCTCGGATAGGCGCCGATCCAGCTGCGACAGCCCCGGCGCAGACGCGATGCCAGGCTCGCACAGCCCCCGCAGGCGCAGCGCAACTCCCATGCCGAGGCGAATGCGGTCCAGACAAACAACAAAAAGCCACTTGAAAGATGAAAAGTCCGACCCTCACCCCCTTGTTTAGCAGGGTCGCCTCCGAGAAGAGCCGCTCGATGTAACCACTTTTTCAATTTTTCGGCTCGGCGGACATCGCCCACCCGCCTTATTTTGGAGGAAACTTCACAATCGAGCCCTCCAACGAGTCACCGCGCGACAACCGGAGTCGATCCCAGGTGGACCCACCCGCAAAAATGAGCGGCTTTTCCACCGGCTCCGAGCGGCTCATGAGCGGCTTTGAAGCGGGTTTTTCGAAAACGGGGTGCGAGCCTCGACGTTCCGCCCACACTCGAACCCAGCCCTTCCTGCCCGACGCGGCGTCGAGACGCCCGTCAGCCGATTGTCGCTCCCCTTTCGGCCGAACTCGTGTCCACATTTTTCCTGGCGCGCTTGTCGGGCGCGATTCACATTGCGATAGAACGCCATGAGTTACCCCGAGACCGGCCCGTCGGCGGCGCCGGTTCGCGGAGGGCATCCGCTTTTCCCAAGAGCGGCGACCGATCCCGGACCAGACCGCCGGCGATTCGATTACATCATCATCCACCGCTGGCTGCCCGACGGCACGTTCGAGCAGTGCCCGCGATTGTGGACAGGCTCCGAGCTCCAAAGCTGGGAGCAAGTCGTCGCCGCGTACGGCGGCGGGTGCACCTATCAGCTCATCGCCATCTGCAGCGCTGGCCAGATCCAGGCGCAATCCGAGCGATTCTACTTCGGGTCACCCGCGACAAAGCCGTTCTCCGCGACGCCGTCTCCGGTGGAGACGCCAGCGAACACGTCGCTCGAGATGCTGCGCCTGGTCCTGAAGAGCCGCTTGGACGAGCTCGACAAGGTCAAGGAGTTGATGCTCCTCAAGTTCGAGCTCGACGAAAGGCGCGCCCAGCTCGCGGAGGAGCGGGAGCAGCGAGGCCTGCGCATGGGCGTCGACTTTTATCGGGAGGCGCAAGCGATCGCGGAGCAGGAGGAGGAGGCCCGGCGCGCGCGGAAGGCATCGAGGGCGAGTGCTGCGGCGCGTGCTCCCGAGGCGAACACGGCTCCGATGCCTGCGCCAGCTCCAGCACCGCCGCAACAGCCTGCAGCTTCCCCGCCGTTCCCCGCACCGCAGGGGTACGTCTGGCTGCTCACGCCGCATGGCTGGGCTCTACAAACCGTCTTTGCATTCCAGCAGCCGGTTCAACCCGTAGCGCCGGCCCCACCGCCGGCCCCCGCGACCCAGCCTCGCACGGAGTCGATTGCGGCCCCCGTGGTGGTCGCCGCGACGCCGGCCCCGGTCGCGCCTGCGCCGCCCGCGCAGAATCACGACGAGCCAGTCGAGCCGTCGCCACGGCTTGAACCCATGGCGACCGCTGCCGAGCCGAGGTCGCCGGAGCCCGAGTCCGGAAACATGCCCCTTCTCGTGGACGTGCCCGTTCTCGAGCAATCCCGGGCTCCCGAGCGCAACCCGCGACCTCGTATCGAGCCGCCCCGAGCGCATGCTTTCGCGAGGAGACGCACGGCCCAGGCGCGCCAGCTTCTCCACGCACCTGCACCCCCATCATGCACCCGAGCAGATCATCCACCCCACCCGTCGCCTCGCACCTCTCGCGCGAGGCCCGCCGCGACCTCTGAGCTCGGCCAGGCCCGCGCTCCACCACCGCGCTCTCCGGCTCGTTTTCTTCGTGAAGGACGAACTGTGAGTCAGCGGTCGCGCATGGCGCGACAAGGTTGGGCTACATGGACGGGAGTAATCCATTCGAGGTCTTCAACGTCGATATCAAGGTCACCGATGAGCAGGTTCAAGCGCAGTACAGGCGCCTCGTGTTCGAGCACCACCCCGACCGGAACCCCGGGGATCCTCACGCAACGGCGCGCATGCAAGCCATCAACGCGGCGTTCGGGCAGATTTGCACCGCGGAGAAACGGGCTGCCAGCGTCGAACGATGGCTGCCCGTCTTTGCGAAGAAGCTCCTCGTGAGCATGGCGGATGCGCTCGAATCCAACATGACCTCGCTCCAAAGAGCGCAAGATCGGACGGCAATCGCGTACGCGTATGGCGAGGTCCGCAGCCTGAGCCTCGCCTTGCACGGGCTCGCGACGATGCTGGACACCTGGGCGAACACTCGGCTCGTGGAGGCTATGGTGAGACAGCGGTAGGGCGCCGCGGGTTCATGCTCGGCCGATCCTGATCAACGCCCAGCCGCTGATCACGGTGAGGGCGATCCAGAGGAGCGGATAGGTCCACCATGGGAGACCCATCTGCAATGCTGCGAGCCCGAGTGTCCAGAAAATGGACGGGAATACGCACCCGTCCATGATCGGCACCATGCCCTCCGTGCCGCCCTTCGTGGTCTTCGAGACGTGGAGCTTGACCACGAAGTGTAGGGTGCCGAAGGCAATGGCGGCGATGCCCAGCCATCGGAAGGCTTCGGGCGCAGGTGTCATGATCCGCGAGGAGGATAGCGGAGCGGAGCTGGGTCGACCATGTCCCAGGCTGGTCCATCACCGTGGAGGAGGTGCTTGCCGAGGGAGAACGCGTGGCTGCGAGGGTGACCATCGTCAACGGGGACGAGGTGTTCTACGCCCGCGGCTTCTACCGCGTGCGCGGTGGCCAGGTTGTCGAGGCCACGGAGACGTTCGCCCATCCGGGGGAGCCCCCGTACGACCGAAGTCACCTCGTGGAGCGCTACTGGCCTACCGAGCGATCAGCCTCGACGCTCGCCCCCATCGCCCGAACCGAACATGCCCGTAGACAGCCGGGGCCCGGCTCTGCAATCTTGACCACGCGACTCGCACCATGGGGGCGTACGTCCGTGCAACTGATCCCCGAGCTTCCCGCCGAGAAGATTGGCTCCTATCGGTTGCTCCAACGCATCGGCAAGGGCGGGATCGGGCATGTCTTCGCTGCGGTGCACGAACACCTGGGCCGGCGTGTCGCGCTCAAGGTCCTCTCGCCGGACTCGGCTGACGACCCGCAGCTCGTCGCCCGCTTCCTTCAGGAGGGACGTGCCCTCGAGCAGCTCGAGCACCCCGGCATCGTGCGCGTACACGACTGCGGCAAACTCGAGGACGGCACGGTCTTCCTCGCAATGGAGCATCTGCAAGGCGACCCCCTGGATACGTGGATGCGCAAGCAGGGAGCCTCGGTATCACTCGAGGCCGCGCTGGCCATCGCCTCGCAGATCGCAGATGCCATGGTCGAGGTGCATGACAAGGAAATCGTCCACCGTGATCTCAAACCTGCGAACATCATCCTAACGCCTGACGACGGGGCTCCTCTCGGACTGCGGCCGAAGGTCGTCGATTTTGGTATTGCGAAGGTGCCGGCCCGCAGGAACGACGAACAGGCCGATACGCACGTGAAGACAGCGGCGCACAACGTGCTTGGAACCACGGCCTACATGGCGCCAGAGCAGTGCAAGAGTCCTACGGACGTGACGGAGCGCGCGGACGTGTACGCTCTCGGTGGAGTCCTTTTCGAGCTCATCGCAGGCCGCCCTCCTTTCCAATCCACCGAGGACATCGAGCTCCTCTTCCACCATTTGAACACCCCGCCGCCGCAGCTGCGGGACCTCGTGCCCACGGTGCCACCTCTGCTCAGCACCTTCGTTGCCTCGATGCTAGCCAAGGCTCCCGAGGAGCGGCCCTCGATGAGTCGCTGCAGGGACATGCTGGCACGTCCGTGGAAGAGCGAAACGGCAGGGTGCCCGTTTCCAGGCCTGCAACCATTCTCAGAGGCACAGGCGGAGCTGTTTTTCGGACGCGAGCGAGAGACGCGTGAACTCGTCGCGATGCTCGACGAGATGCGCAACGACGGCAGCCGGACATGGCTCCAGATCGAAGGCCCCAGCGGAACGGGCAAGTCGTCGCTCGTGCAGGCTGGCGTCTTACCGCGACTCGCCGGACAGCCGTGGATCGTCGCGGTCCTGTGCCCCTCGGAAGATCCGATCCGGAGCCTAGCCGACGCCATCGTCACCGTATACGGGCAATATGGACTCTCGAAGTCCGGGCCGGACGTCGTAAACGCGATGCGAGCGGAGGCAGGGACGCTCCTCGCAATGATCGAGCGGCACCAGCCGCCGTCCACCACGCTGCTACTCGTGATCGAGCAATTCGAGGAGCTGTTCGCCCTCGGTGGAGCGCACTTGGAGCAGTTCGATGCGCTCCTATCCCGCCCGCTGACGAAAGCATCACCGCTTCGACTGCTGACCACGATGCGCAGCGATTACATACACCGGATTGCGCAGACGCCCGAGCTAGCACGTATCCTCAACAGCAAGGCCGCCCGCTATCACTTGCATCCCATGCGAGAGGATGCGCTTGCGCAGGTGATCCTCGGCATGGCGTCGCGTGCTGGGCTGCAGCTTTCCAAGGATCTTGCGGATCGAATGGTCCGCGACGCCGCCGGCACGGACGGGCGGCTGCCGCTTCTCGGGCACGCGCTTCGTAGCCTGTGGTCGACTCGCTCCGGGGCCGCGTTCACGCACGAGCATTACGATCAGATGGGTGGAGTCAGCGGAGCTCTCGCCCGCCAAGCTGCGCTTCTGATCGACGGGCTTGGCGAAGAGGGCAGGGAGCGCGCGAAGTGGCTCATTCTGGACCTCGTACAGGTTGGACGCGGTGCTCCCGATACACGACGGCCGCGAACGCGTGAGGAAGTGCTTGCAGCCGCAGGCGGTGACACCAAGGCCGAGGAGGTGCTCGCCAGGCTTTCGGGGATGCCGCTCGGCTCATCGACGGTTGTGACCACGGAGCCCCTACGGCTCGTCGTGATCTCGGAGGATGCTGAGGATCCTGCTTGGCAGCGCGTCGATCTGGTGCACGAGACCTTGCTCCAGCGGGTACCGACGATCGTCTCGTGGATCGATGCCGAGCGCGCGCTCCTCGAACGGCACGCCGATCTAGAAGTCGCGGCGCATGCGTGGGAGCAGGCTGGATGCCCTACCGATGGATTGCCTGCTGGGTCGCTGCTCGACCACTACCGGGGCTATGCGGGAGACGTGCGCCAGCGCGAACGCCTCGTACGGATGGCCAGCGACCGAGCGCGCAAGTTCATCGACTCGGCCCTACGGCTAGAGCAACGCCGACTTCGGCGGCAGAGAGGCTTCGTTGCGGCCCTCGCCGTTGCGGTCGTGGCCATCTCGATCAGCGCTCTGGTTGCGCGGCGCGAGCGCGAGCGCGCGGAGGAGAGCCTGGCTTCCTTCATTTCGACAACGGACACGATTGTATCGGGCGCGGACTGGGACCTCGGCAGGTTGCCCCATACGGTCAATGTTCGACGCGAGATGCTAGGGAGCATCGATAAGAACTTGCAAACGCTGCAGTATCTCGATCAGCCCAAGGTGCGAGGCGCTATCATCGAAACCAAGCATCGGCGCAGTGATCTCGCCAGACTGAACGATACTCTGGACATCGCCGGCGCGTTCATCACCGAGGCGCGCGCAATGATTGATGCTCGCCTCGAGGACGATCCGTCGAATCCGGAGCTGCAAGAATTGCTCGCCCTGAATGTCTCGAAACGCGGAAAGCTCGCGCTGGCTCGGGGACGCCACGCGGATGCCCTCATGGACTTCAGCAAGTCCGTCGCAGTGCTCGAGGCCATGGGCAACGATGGCAGCGCCGAGCACCGGCGTACGCTGGCGACCAGCTACGCCGAACAGGCGGACGCCGAGTTCGAGCTCGGCCACACCAGCATTGCAGTTGTCCTCTACGACAAGGCCGCCCGACTCTACGAACAGAACGGCGAAACCGAGAGCGGCTACGACCGTGCGCTGCTGGCCTCCACGCTAGCCCAGCTGGCGGACACCGAGCGGAAGAACGGAGACCGGCGCGGCGCTGCCGAACACCTCGACAAGGCCAAGCGCATTCAAGAGTCGCTGACCCAGGCTCACCCGGAGAACATGCTCTATCAGCTCTTCCTCGGCCGGATTTACGTGTCGCTCGCCGCTCTCCGGTCCGAGGAGGGGCAAACCGAGGAAGCGGCTCGTCTCTACGAGGACGCAGTCCGTATCGGCGAAACACTGCATCGGGGCGATGGAACCCAGAAGGAGTATGGTCTGCTCCTCTGCCAGAGCCTTCAAGGGGCGGAGGCCGTCGCCAGCGCCCAGGGGGACGGTCCACGTGTCGAACGGCTCAAGGCTCGGCGGCGCGACCTGACGCGTGCCTTCATCGAGCGAGATCCCGTGGACATGCGTTTCCAGCGGCTCGCTCTACCGTAAGCCGGGCAACAAGCTCTCGAAAAATTTCTGACCGGCGCTCGATCTTCTTCGGGACGGCATCCATCCGATCGAGGCCCTCTCCATCACCGATGCCCGTCCCCCATCGCCCCCCCTCCACCTTCCTCGCTGCGGGTACGAAGTCCGCCGGCCGCGCTGTGCCAGGCACCCAAGATGGCCTCCCGGACGGTGCGTCTCGTCCAGGGGCGCGGCGTCGGTACCCTGGCTTGGGGTCTCGAGCCACGGGTGGATATTGCGGTCCTACCAGCCGGTGTTACGTTGCCGCCCCTTCTGCCATGAGTCGAGAGTTTCACCAGGGTGCACCGCTCGACGAGCTGATCGCGCGCGCGAAAGCTGGGGACAGAAGCGCGCTCGAAGCACTGTTTCAGTGGTGCCAGCCCGTACTCGACGACTGGGTCTCGCGCCGGCTCGCCAAGAAGCAGGCCGGCATCGCCCGCGCCTCGGATATCGCTCAGGAGGCCGGGATGCAGGCGTTCCGATCGTTTGCCGCGTTCCAGGGCACGACCGAGAAGCAGTTCCTCGCTTGGCTGCAAAAGGTCGTTGAGACGAGCACCACGCAGGCGTTCCGGCACGCTGGGCAGATGAAGCGGGACAAGAAGGAGGAGACGCCCCTCGACGATCCCGACGCGCTCGAGATTCCGGCACCGCAAACGAGCCCGAGCCAGGCCACCGCCGCCGCAGAGCAGTGGCAGCTCGTGTTCGGGTGGATTTTTCAGCTTCCCGAGGAGCAGAAGCTCGCGATCTGGTTATGCCATCTGAAGGAGATGCGCGTCGCAGCGGCTGCGGAACAGATGGGTAAGAGCGAGCAAGCCGTTGCCGGGCTTCTGCAACGAGGCATTCGGACGCTCCGAGAGAGAATGTCGAATGAGATGGATGGGAAGTCGGCGGTTCCCTCTGCCGGTCCGACCGAGCAGGAAGAGGCCGCCGCTGCTTTGCTTTCGTACCTGCGACGACGTGACGCTGGAGAGCGCGTGGACGCGGCTGCGTTCGTCGCAGAGCATCCTTCCAGCGCCGCGGAGCTACGCACCATGCTCGAGTGGATCGAACGTATCCAGGCCCTCCGGCCGACGGATCTGGACGAGTAGAGAGAGGGAGCAGGAGCGATCGATGCTTGCGCCCGGATCGCGCATCGAAGATTACGAGGTGGTTCGTCTGGTAGCGGTCGGCGCCATGTGCCATGTCTACGAAGCGAACACGATGCCTCTCGGGCACCCCGTCGCGTTGAAGGTCCTGCACGGGATGTGGTGTTCGGACAAGAACATCGTGGCGCGTTTCGTCAACGAGGCGAGCATCCTCCAGACCATCCGCCACTCGCACATCGTCACGCTGCTCATGTCAGGAACCCTGCCGGATGGGTCTCCCTACATGGTGCTCGAATGGCTTCCGAATAACCTCGCGCACGCACTCGCGGCTGCGAGAGGCCCGCTCGCCCCGAATACGGCGGCGCATATCGCTTCACAAATCGCGAGCGCGCTCGCAGCGCTACACGAACGGGGGATCGTTCATCGGGACCTGAAGCCCGCTAACGTACTGCTGGACCGGGAGAGCATCGACGACGCGCAGGTTCGTCTCGCCGACCTCGGCCTCGCCAAGGTGCGACCTGAGCAACGCGGAGAGCCGATCGCAATCGGGCACATCTCCACGGGCGGTAGCGCCCTGCTCGGGACGTGGGACTACATGGCGCCCGAGCAGTGGATCAAGTCGAAGACCGTCGAGCCGAAGGCAGACGTGTATTCGCTGGGCGTGCTGCTGTTCCAGATGCTCGCGGGCAGGTTGCCGTTCGTCGCCGAGCAAGCGAAGGACCTCATGGCCCTGCACCTCTTCAAGGACCCGCCCATGGACCGCTTACAGGAGCGGGCTCCGGCGCGCTTGCGTGAGCTTGTCGGGCGTATGCTGCAGAAGACTCCTTCGACACGACCAGGGTTGGAGGAAGTGCTCGGGGAGCTTGCAGAGGTGCGGTAAAGGGGTGGCCGGGGGCGGAGTGCAGGTGCGTAACATTCTGCGCTTGGTTTTCCTTGGGACGGCATCTTCTCCTTTACCGAGGGAGATCTTCGCGGACCGTGCCTTCGCCGGAGCGGGATTCCCATACCCAGGGAGGGTTCGGCCGTGGCTCAAGAATTGCGCGTTGGTTGTGTGAAGAAGACGGACCGGAAGAATGCCCACGAGCGCATTCGCGCAGTGGGAGGAGTCGCCCCCGACCGCACCCGCTGGACGCACACGCAGGAGCAAGCCATCAGGAACATCAGGGGCGGGATCTGTAGTTATCACGTCGAACAGCCCACGGGGCACCGCGTGAAGGTCATCATCGGCAAGTCCGCGGCGGGCAACGAGTACCTGAAGACGGAGAACGACGGCGAGCAGCCGAACAACCTGCTCTCGCTGCCGGAGTGCCCGTAGTCCTGGTTCTTTCTGGAGGTAAGATCGTGGCAGACGTGCAGAAATACTTCGTCGAGTTCGACGCGGCCATCCGGTTCGAGCGAGATGACGAGAAAGCCATCCTCGTCGAGAAGCGGGAGCGAGTCCTTCGCCGCTTGAGCGAGGGCATCAAGCGTCAACGCAAGGACGGCGCAACGATCCCGTCGTACGAGCCTTTCAACCAGGGCAGCTACGCGATGAACATCGGCGTGAAGCCCATCAACGGCGACTTCGACATCGACGTCGGTCTTCGCTTCGACCTGGCGAAGGAGGATTACCCCGATCCCGTCGTCGTCAAGAAGTGGGTTCACGACGCGGTCGAGAAGCACACCAAGCACGTCGAGATGCGACGCGGGTGTGTCACGGTGTTCTACCAGGAGGACGGGGAAGACATCTATCACGTCGATCTCGTCTGCTACTCCAGCAACGAGAAGAACGCCGACAAGAAAGACTACATCGCCAAGGGCAAGACCGACTCCAAGCCCGAAGACCGCAAGTGGGAGCCGTCCGATCCGCAGGAGCTGCAGAATCTCATCACAGGCAAGTACACCGGCGAGGACGCGCAGCAATTCCGTCGGGTGATCCGAGCGCTCAAGCGCTGGAAGGACCTGCGGTTCTCCGCATTCGGCAGGAAAGCACCCAAGGGGATCGCGCTGACGGTCGCAGTGTACCGCTGGTTCACGGTGTTCAAGACGCAGGATCCGTTCGCGAACAAGGTCGTGTACGACGACCTCGCCGCTCTGCGGAACCTTGTCAGTACGATGCTCAATAGCTTCCTGCCCGTCTGGAGCGAGGAAGCGAAGGAGCACCGCCCCCGCATCTGCGTCGAGCTTCCGATCTGGCCCCACTCCGACCTGTGCGACAACATGTCGGACGCGAGCATGCGCAGCTTCCAGGAGCGCCTCGAGAAACTCCTCGATGCGCTGAAGAAGGCGCAGGAGGACGTGGACCCGCACACCGCGTGCAAGGAGCTCCGCGAGCACTTCGGCGACGACTTCCCCGTGCCCGAGAAGAGCGACACCGCCCAGAAGCGGGACAAGGCGATCACCTCCTCTGGCAACTCGGCGTGACGGTCCGGTGATCAGCGCGGAGGAGCGGCAAAGCCTGCTGAAGGAGTTCCTCGCGAGCGGACGGCTCTCGTCTGCACGTCTCCTGAACTCCGATGAACTCGCGTGGGGCAAGTCGCGCCAGATCGTGGCGGCCGTCGAGGGCAACATCGACATCGATGGCCGCCGCGTCGCGCTGCGCGTGGGCGTTTGTCACCGCTTCCCCTTGACCCTGCCACAGATCTTCTGGGTCCTGCCCGATCCCCTCGGCAGGTTCCCCCACGTCGAGCACGACGGCAAGATCTGCCTCCGCGCCGACGACGGGCTCCTCATCGACCATCATTCGCCGCTCGAGGTTCTGCAGGAATCGCTCGACATTGCAGTCGATGTCATCGGGGCTGGCGTTTCCGGAGCAAACGCTGCCGACTTCCTGGACGAGCTCGAAGCCTACTGGTTGCAAATCACGGACCACGACTCCGTCCCCTGCTACCTCGACCCTAACGACACGCTCCGCCGTGTCGCCATTGACAGAAACCGCACGAATCAGATCACGGTCGTCGCTGACTCGTACGATGCGGTCCAGGAATTTGCGGGCAACCGCGACACGAGGTCGCCTCCCCTGCATGCAGCACACTACGTTCCGCTCGAGCCGAGCGCCCTGCAGGACAGGTTCACTCCCCAGGACTTCCGGTCGCTGGAGTGGACAAGGCATTTCGTCTCGAAGCACCTCTCGGTCGAGAACCGCAAGCGGTTGGACCGGCTTGGTGCGAAGAACTATGCGCGGGCTTTCGTCGTCCTGGGTATTCCACGACGAAAGGGCGGCAAGGCACTTGTCGGAATCGACTACGCGGGGGTGAGCGGCGGAAACCCACTCCGCCATGGCACGCCGGGACGCCCAGGGCGCTACATTGCGCTTGAGCGTCGAGACCGTGCAGTCGTGACTGCTCGCGCAGAGAACGCGCCCGACCTGGCGAAGGCACGTGTCGGCCTGGTAGGCTGCGGATCCGTAGGGGGCTACCTCGCGCTCCTGCTTGCGCGGGCGGGAGTGGGCCACTTGACCCTCGTCGATCCTGATAAGCTCACCGCCCAAAATGCGTTCCGCCACGTCCTTGGGAGCAGTGGCATCGGTACACCCAAGGTCGACGCAATGAAGCGAGAGCTGACGACCAAGGTGCCGTACATCGACGTTGGTCTGCAGCGCGAGCGCATCGAAAATTTGCTCGTTCGACGCGACTCCGCACTGAAGAATCTGGGTCTGCTCATCTACGCGGCCGGAGATCCTACCGTCGGCAGGTACCTGAACGAGCAGTTGCAGCGCGTGCAGGATGCTCCCGCGCTTATCTTCACCTGGCTCGAGCCGTACGGTCTCGGCGGGCATGCTCTGCTCACGAAGACCCAAGGCGCGGACGCTTGGGGCTGCTTTGGTTGTCTCTTCGACTCGCCCATCCCCGGAGAGCCCAGGCGGAACCGTGCAGACTTCGCGGCCCCCGAACAGTTCTTCGCGAAGGACGTCTCCGGGTGTGCCACGATGTACACGCCCTACGCTGACCTGGATGCGGTTCGTACGGCGGAGCTAGCGACGCGGCTGGCGCTCGACCTTCTGCGCGATCGATCGAGGGGACATCCGTTGCTCTCCTGGAAGGGGGACGGTGAAGCCTTCCGGGCGGCCGGCTTTCAGACTTCGGCTCGTTACGAGCTCGACGAGAAGTCCCTGCACGAGCTGCGGTTCAGCTACGCGCGGGAGAACTGCGCTGTCTGCGGGAGAAAGCCTTGACGCCTGCCCTCGTGTTCAGAACTCGTGGCGGGAAGCGGCTGAAGATCGACAGCGCTGCCCTCGCGCGCTTCGCTGTGTACAAGCAGTTTGCTCCGCATCACCATGAGGCCGGGGGCGTACTCTTGGGTCGGCACCTGCTCGACACGTCTGATATCGTGGTAGATGAAATCACGGAGCCGATGCCTGGCGATACGCGCTCTCGATTCCAGTTTCGGCGCGGGCAAAGGAATCATCAGCGACGGATCGATGACGCTTGGCTCGCGAGCGGCAGCACATGCGTATATCTCGGCGAGTGGCACACGCATCCCGAGCCGGATCCGACGCCCTCCTCGACGGACCTCCAGGATTGGCGGCGACGCCTACGGGCGGACGTGTTTGCCGGGGATGAGCTTTACTTTCTCATTGTAGGAACTCACGCCGTTCGTGCGTGGGAGGGTACTCGCACCAGCATGGCAATCACCCCCATGAATTACGGCCCGTAAACGTAAGCAGAAGGTAGCACATTCAACAGGAGCAGGCATGGCGTCGCAAGACTTGCAAATCCTCATCGTCGTCGACATCTACCCCGGCGTTTCGGTCGAGGAGCTCAAGGCGGAGCTCCCTGCAGAACGGGACGAACGCATCGTGCTTCAGTTGACGAAGCTCGGCGCACCACAGCTTGCCCCTCCCCCGGACACGTCTCCCGTCGACTGGCCCGCGATCGGGAAAGCGGTCGAGGGGGCAGCTGCCAGGGTGCATGAATTGCAGGCCAGCACGTCCAGCACGACGGTTGTATTCATCGCAGGCAAAGGACCGCTAGCAGCATTCATCCATCTCGGGTACAAGTTCACGAAGTCCGTCCACCGAACCATCGTCCTCAACCAGCCGCATGGCGGGGGACGGTGGGAGCCGTTCACGATCGAGTCGACGACCGCCGATGAATCGGAGCCGCTGGACGAAGCGCTGGGGGTACCGTCAGAGCCGCAGCCGAGCGATGGCCGCGTCGGGATCGCCTTCGATACAGCCGGACGAGGTACAGATAAAAGCGTCTTCGCTTCGTTCATCAAAAACGAGGGGGACCCCCTTGCGGGCGTCGTGCAGCTTCGCTCTTCACAGAGGCTCCTCGTGACCCAGAACAACATGGGCCCGCTCGTTCGGCAGCTCGCTCAGTTCATGTCGATGGCGCCGGCACGGTACCCGGATCGACGCGGCCTTGCTATCTTCGCTGGCGTCCCGGCGCAAGTCGCATTTGCCATCGGCAAAGCCATGAGCCCCAACGTTGTTGGCAATAGCGTGTGGCTCACGGAGTATCGCCAGCCGAACTACGAACTCGCGTACTCGCTTCCCTTCCAAGCGAGTACGGAGGCACCCCTCCCCAAGGACGCCGCGTCCATCCTTGCCCGTCGGAGGGTCCTCGACGCGATGAAGGACGGCATCGCGGAGCTCAGGACGTACTTGAAACCCGAGCACCTCCCGACGGGAATCCTGCCAGAGGGCGATCGAGAGAAATACATCAGCCGGCTCGCCGAGCTCGAGCTGCCCAATGACACCACGGAGGACGAGCCGTTCGAACTCCGCGTCATCGAAGGCCGGTACACGATGGGGGCGGGGATCCTCCAAGCGCTCGTCAACAGCACCGTGGACCAGCAGCGGAGCTTCGCGAAGCTGGTCCTGCTCCACGAGCTGCTGCACGACTGGCAAACTCTTCGCAGCACGAACTATACCTCGATCGGCCGGGCCAGCTTCGTGCTGGAGCAGGTCGATTATGCGGCCGACGTCTTCGCGCTCCAGGCGCTCATGAACATGGAGCTCGATATCGATGGGAGGAGGGCGCATGGGGAGGTCTCGAAGCGGCTTCGGGGCTGGATCGACATGATCCTGCACGGCATTCAGTCGTTCGACCTCATGGAGCAGGGGGTGAAGATGGAACGGCTCCCCGAACGGCGGCTGCGTCGTTATCTCCTGTGGCATCTCCAGCTCTCGCGCGCTGCGACCGTAAAGCAAGCGGCCCATGTCGAGGAGATGCTGCGGCCCGCGCTCACCGTCGAGCTGGCGCCGCTTGCGGGGCGCATCGACACGGAGCGTTACGACAAGGTCGTCACGCGGGCCGTGCCGGAGACCGAGCTCTTCATCGCTACCGGTGGCCATCTCGTGCGCGCGCCCAAGCGCCCGGGCTTCGAACCGGGTACGCTCGTCGAGGCAGTCAGGACGTACGGGCACGAGGCGATCCAGAAGGTCATGGTCGCGGTAGTCGATGAGCACAGGAGCAAGCTCGCGCGGTGGAACACGTGAGGGCACCATGAGCAAACGGCCGGCGCGAGGGGGAACGATTGCGGCGAGGCACCTGGCCGATTTTGCACGTCGGCTCGGGGCGGATACTGCGCTCCTCGCGCTGGGGGGCGAGGCATCGGGGGACGACCGATCGCCTCGCCTGGCGGAGGCGCTCCCGTGGATGGAGGCACTACACGACGCGCTTGTGCGGGGCTCGGACGAGGCTTCAGCCGGGGCCGGGCCCTCGTCGTGTCTTACGGCCAGGACCGCGGATGACGAGCTGATTCCAGGGCACCGGCATGCGACGCTCATACCCCTCGTGATCGACGAGAAGCGCGATCGAGTCGACCACATGCTCGTGCATGCACCGATGGGATTCGACGGGCCCGCGGTGGGGGCGCTCATGCGGGTGCGGCGGCTGTGGGCGAAGGAGTTGCCGGACCTGGATGTGGCGCTCGTGGGGCTTGGGAGGCGTGAGGATTTTCGGGAGACGGTGGCGCAGCTTGGGGTGTCGACGGTCTGGACGAGCGTGACGCCGTTTGTGCCATCGCGGTTCATGAAGCCGCGTGGCGTGAACTCGCTCGAGGGGCAGGTGCAGGCGGAACTCTCGTCGCGGGGGTTGCCCGCGGCGGCGAGCGTGGAGGTGGAGCTCGAGGGAGGGCAGTACGTGGCTGCCGAGGAATTCTGGGGGCGGTGGAGCGCGGCGGAAGATGCGGGCTTCGCGCGGCGATGGCGGCGGTGGCGGATGGAGCGGATGGATTCTGGGAAGCGGCCGCCCATCGTGGCGGGATTTGGGTTGCGGCTGCGGTTCGAGCCGGCGGTAGAGGGACCGGTGGCGCTGGGGTATGCGGCGCACTTTGGGCTGGGGGGGTTTCGGGTGGGGGAGTGAGGACGGGGGAGTGAGGACGGGGGGTTCCGGGGGGCGGGGTGGTGTGGTAGGGTGGGGGGCGGTTTGCTGGGGTCTTGGGCGGGTGTGCTCGGGGCCCACGGATCTTTGGCATTTCGATTGATTAGTTGGGATGTTGTATCTCCGCCCCTGAACGTGGGCGGCACCATTGAAGCAAGACGGTACAAACACTCGGGCTTCCCTCACAGGTCGACTTTCCGCCCCTGAACGTGGGCGGCACCATTGAAGCCACACCCAGTTCGGTGGTGTGATGTTGTTGAAGGTTTTTCCGCCTGGCGGCACCATGGAAGCCTTGTGATTTCCACATTCCTCCACGCACGCTTCGTACTTCATTCCGCCCCAGAACGTGGGCGGCCCCATTGAAGCAGGGTAGTCCCGAACGCGTGGCGAAGGTGGTACATGGTCCTTTTCGCCCCAGAACGTGGGCGGCCCCATTGAAGCAGCTTCGTGATCGGCGCGACGACAGCGGCCACCACGTCTTTCCGCCTCTGAACAGGGGCGGCCCCATTGAAGCAAGAGGTCGACCTTGACGCGCTGCACCTTGCCCATGCGGGCTTTCCGCCCCAGAACGGGGCGGCCCCATTGAAGCGTCACCGCCGGCACCGGCCGGCAGTACCTGATCACGGCCTTTCCGCCCCTGGGTGGCCCCATTGAAGCCTCGTCCCACTTGGGCCATACACGCCGACGAGCAGCAGACTTTCCGCCCCAGAACGTGGGCGGCCCCATTGAAGCCAGACGAGCCCGGACGCGTGGCGCGCGCCGCACGTCTTTCCGCCCCTGAACGGGGCGGCCCCATTGAAGGAAGCCGACTCCGTTGCGCTCACCAGCGCCGTCGGGACTTTCCGCCCCTGAACGGGGGGGCGGCACCATTGAAGCCAGCCCGTTTTCGCGTCCGCGATGGTCGTGTTGAGGTCTTTCCGCCTCAGAACGTGGGCGGCCCCATTGAAGCGACGGAAAGCCGCTGTTCGCGAAGGACCATCCGGTCGGCTTTCCGCCCCAGAACGTGGGCGGCCCCATTGAAGCATGTTGTCCGAGCGGAGCGCCGCAGTCTCCTCACGGTCTTTCCGCCCCTTGAACTGGGCGGCATCGTTGAAGCTCGATGAGCGGGATACTGGCGTAGGTGATCTGCGCCAACTTTCCCCTGAACGGGGGCGGCCCCATTGACGCACCTTGCGACAGGTCCGGAAGCAGAGGTTCACCTCCTTTCCGCCCCCGAACGTGGGCGGCCCCATTGAAGCTAGGTGAGGGTGAACTTGACGGCTTTCCGCCCTAGAACGTGGACGGCCTCATTGAAGCCTGCCGCCTCATTGCTGGCCGGTGGCCCGGTCAAGCCCTTTCCGCCCCAGAACGTGGGCGGCCCCATTGATGCGCGTAGATCGCGTTCGGCATGCAGTAACGCGTGGGCTCTTTCCGCCCCCGAACGTGGGCTACCCCATTGAAGCATTTGCAACTCGGGGTTTTTGAAACCCGACCCGTAGCCCTTTTCGCCCCAGAACGTGGGCGGCCCCATTGATGCGCGCCGAGCAGGACGAGCACCCCAACGGTCGCGCCCGCTCTTTCTGCCTCAGAACGGGGCAGCCCTATTGAAGCGGGAGCGTGCTCGTCCGATTCGTTTTGCTGACCTTCTTTCCGCCTCCGAACGTGGGCGGTCCCATTGAAGCGTGCCCTGCGTGAACGCGAGTGAGTAGCCTACGCTCCCCTTTCCGCCCCCGAAACGTGGGCGCCCCATTGAAGCATCGAGCACTTCGACCATTGCCGCATATTCGCGCGGCTCTTTCCGCTCCCGAACGTGGGCGGCCCCATTGAAGCGTGACGGGCACCGTCCGACACCACACCTCCACGGCCTTTCCGCCCCAGAACGTGAGCGGCACCATTAAAGAAATAATTCCGACGGTGGGCTTCAACCCGACGCGGGCCACGCTTTCCGCCCCAGAGTCGGGGCAGCCCATTGAAGCGTACCCATGAACATCGTGAAGGCGATGTTCCCGAGGCCTTCCCGCACCACAATTGGGCGGCCCCATTGAAGCAGCTCACGGTCCAAGACCATCTGGAACGTCGCCTGTATCACTTTCCGCACCAGAATTGGGCGGCCCCATTGAAGCGGGAGAAGCACGCCGCCGTTCGTGAACGTATCGAGATCGCTTTCCGCCCCCGAACGTGGGCGGCCCCATTGAAGCACGACCAGCGGGCGCAGAACGTGAGCCATGCGCCGCGGTCTTTCCGCCCCCGAACGTGGGCGGCCCCATTGAAGCCCGTGAGGTTGCCGTGAGGTTGCCGCGGTTTCCGCCCCCGAACGTGGGCGGCCCCATTGAAGCGCGGTATCGAGGCGGGCGTTGAATTTCGACGCGGGGCTTTCCGCCCCCGAACGTGGGCGGCCCCATTGAAGCCCGGACGAGCTGGTAAGGAAACTCGGGCGGCCTGGTCGCTTTCCGCCCCCGAACGTGGGCGGCCCCATTGAAGCCAGCCGATCGCATGCCCGCGCAAGCCTAGAACAACTTTCCGCCCCAGAACGTGGGCGGCCCCATGCCCCATTGAAGCATGTCCCCCATAGCCCACTCCTTCGAGCCGTACGACATGCTTTCCGCCCCTGAACGGGAGCGGCCCCATTGAAGCGTCATCTGCACGAGCTGGCCCGTGCGCAACATATAGGCACTTTCCGCCCCTGAACGGGGGCGGCCCGATTGAAGCACCGTGCGCGGCACGCGGGCCGGGTCAGGCTCCGTCGCCTTTCCGCCCCTGAACGAGGGCGGCCCCATTGAAGCACAGAACCATTTCGTTCCGGACCGCGACGCGTACGCCGCTTTCTGCTCCTGAACGGGGCAGCCCCACAAGCCACGAAAACCCCGGGCCGGCCGTCGAGGAGCTCTCCACCCTTTCCGCCCCTGAACGGGGCGGCCCCATTGAAGCACCAACGTGAGATGCCGCCGAAGCGCGTCGGGGGTTCCTTTTCGCCCTTGGACGGGGGCGGCCTCATTGAAGCGCCTCCAGGCAGGTCTCCACCGTTTACCACTTCGTCGCCGTTTCGCTCCTGAACGGGGGCGGCTCCATTGAAGCAGCGTGAAAACGGCTTGGGAGGCGTCCGTCATCATGCTTTCCGCCCCTAAACGGGGGGCGGCTCCATTGAAGCCCACTCTGGCGTGGCAGCGAGAAGCTTGGCATCGTCGGAACTTTCCGCCTCTGAACAGGAGCGGCCCCATTGAAGCGCTTCCAGGGCCATCCTCCCTTGCTTCGACGCTGATTCTCGGATGACACGATTCTTTTCGCCCCCGAACGAGGCGGCCCCATTGAAGCCCGTAGACGAAATCGGCGCCGAACATCGCCGGGTCGTCGTCTTTCTGCCCCCGAACGGGGGCGGCCCCATTGAAGCTTCCCGTCGCACCTGCAGTAGCACTGCTGTGGCACGCCCTTTCCGCCCCGAACGGGGGCGGCCCCATTGAAGCTGCGCGTAGCGCGTGAAGGCGTTGACGACCGCGGAGCTTTCCGCCCCTGAAGGGGGCGGCCCCATTGAAGCGTGTGGAACTCCGTTGCCACCTGCGTGTCGGCGCACTTTCCGCCCCTGAACGGGGCGGCCCATTGAAGCTGCATCGAGCCCGCCATGTCGCCGAGCTAGATCTTCTTTCCGCCCCTGAACGGGGCGGCCCCATTGAAGCATCATCGGGAATTCCGGGGGATCGTTCCTCCAGCGTGGCCCTTTCCGCTCGTGAACGGGGGCGGCCCCATGGAAGCGACCACGCCTGCCGCAGCACGCGCCCGATCGCTCCGTCTTTCCGCCCCAGAACGGGGGCGGCCCCATGGAAGCCTGTCGAGGTCCCACGGCCAGCCGAGCCCGAGCCACGCTTTCCGCCCCCGAACGGGGGCGGCCCCATTGAAGCCCCCGCTTGAGCTTCGCGTAGCGCGGCGAGGCGGCGGCGGACTTTCCGCCCCTGAGCGGGGCGGCCCCATTGAAGCTCGCCGGGCGAGCCCTCGAAGTCGGTGCTCGTGCAGATCACTTTCCGCCCCAGAACGGGACGACCCCATTGAAGCGCCGAACAGTCCCCTTGAAGCGCGCACTCGTCGAAGCAGATGGCGACGTTGGTGGCCTCCCTTTCCGCCCCCGAACGGGGGCGGCACCATTGAAGCTAGAGCTCGTCGTCGAAGCCCCAAAAACCGTTGTGCTCCTTTCCGCCCCTGATCGTGTCCCGCCTCACTTCGACTCGTACCGCAGCTGCCCGGCGTCCTCATCTCTCTCGCGATACGCCTCGCCGCCCATGCCCCCGACCAGGTCCGACTCCGCCCGGCGCGTCGCGGCCGAGGCAACCGCCGTGCTCCGACTCCGTCGCTCCCTCGCCGACCACGCTCCCGACCAGGTCCGACCTCTTCGCGGGCCTCGCCGACGAGGCAGCCGGCTGAGCACACAGCTAAGGTCGTGTAGGTCTCCTCCACACCCACCTGTCTCGCCTTCCTCCCGCCGCGTTTTTTTTCGCTCGATCCTCCTCGGGACGGCATCCATTCAGGAAGAACGGCCGAAATGACAAAGTCTGGCTGACGCACACAGGCCAACCCGTGCACCATGACGGGTAGTCTCCCGAACGAGGTTGGGTCCAGCACCGATGATCGACGCCGACAAGACAAGGACCAGGATAGCGCGTGCGGTCGCGCTGGCGGGGCCTCGGCCATGGCTCCTCGGCTACGACGCCAACGGCATCCAGGAGCTCGTCACCGCGAGCAGCCGCCCCATCGCGATGTTCGGCGCCAGCGCCACCATCGCCCTCTTTGACGAATCCTCCCAGCGGGACAGCACCATCTTTGCCGGCGGCGGTCGCGGCGTGGAGCTCGTCGCCTCGGAGGAAGCGGCCCGCGCCCGCGCCGGAGAGCTCGCCTTCGCTTTCCGAAAGGAAACGTGGGGCGGCGTCATGGCCACGGCCTGCGTTCCCTACGACCCCGCTGCCCCCGCCCAGAGTCTCCGCTGGCTTCGACGAAAGCTCGAGATCCAGAAGGATGCGGCCCTGCCGCCCGGAGGCGCGATTCCAACCACGAAAAACGACATCTGCGCCGATTGCGGCACCTATCTCGCGCGCCACAAGTCCACGCGCCCCGACTGGCAGGGCGAAATGGTCTGCGATCGGTGCGACGCCATGGCAAACGCGGGCCGCGATCGAAGCCGCCACATCGACGAGCGGATCCAATCCCTTGTCGACCTCTCCCCGACCACCGGGCCCATCGCTGCCGTCTCGGTGGACGGGAACGATCTCGGCGACTTCTTCGACAAGCTCGAGTCGCTCGAGCAGATGGCCATCGCGAGCGAGGCCATCTCGCTCGTCTTCGAGCGTGGCAATGAGGCAGCGCGCCTTAAATTGCAGCACCCAAAGGTGTCCCTCGCGACCGGAGGCGATGACATTCGCCTCTTCCTCGCCTGGGACGATCTGCTCCGCTACGTGAGCGCGCTCGTGCCGGCCATCGAACGGGAGGCCGACGCGCTCGCCCGTCAAGGACCACCCTTCGATCGCCTCGCGGGCCTCGGCATCGGGATCGGCGCCGTCGTCGCCGATGCACGGCTCCCCGCGTCCCGCCTCATGACCGTCGCGCATGAACTCGAACGCAAGGCCAAGCGATTATGCCGGCCATCGAGCCCAGGAAAATCGCAGGGCCCCCGGGTGCGCTCCGCGTTCGACTTCGCCGTGCTGACGGCAGGCGACGCGTCCTACCGAGCAACGGAGGAAAAAGCGGACGGGAAGCCAAACGACGACCTTCGACCCATCGACATGGCTGCGGAATCCTGGTCCCGGCTGCTCCACGCCGTCGAGGCCCTCGCACGGATCCCGACGGCCCAGCGCGCAATTCTCGCCGAGATCGCTACGCTCGGCGAAGAGGAAGGCTCGAACCTCCTCCGCTATCAGGTCGCACGGTCGAAGAAGGATGAGAAGTGGCGAGCATGGTACGCCGCTTGCGGCGTCGATTGGCGTGATCCTGATGCCGTCTGGCGACATCGGCCGCGTCCCGTGCACCTCGATCTCGTCCGTCTCCTTCCGCGGGAATCAGCATGAGAGCCTTCGAGATAACCCTGAGTTTCCCCGCCGGAAGCGTGCTGATCGGCGGCTATGCGAGCGTCCCCGATGGCCTGCACGGGGCCCACGCGCGGGATCGAAAGGGCCGCGCGATCCTCCCCGCGACGGCGATCCGCGGAGCCCTGCGCGAGAGCCTCGAAGCTCTCCTGCGCGGGGCCGACATGCCGGCCTGCGCAGCGGGTACGGGGCTTTCGCCCGAGGCGGCGCAGAGCGGGAATGCCCGCTCCGTGCCGTGCATGCTCGATGATGGAGGCCGATGTATTGCGTGCCGGCTCTTCGGAACACAACGCGCTGCTATCGAGGACAACGAGCGCCGCTTCTCCAGCCTGGTCCTGCACGACGCACGTCCCCAATCGGAAACGGATGCCTGGGCGATCCAGCCCGGCGTCGCGCTGTCTCGTCAGGCGCGTAGTGCCGCCGAGAACCGCCTCTTCATGCGCAGCGTCCCGGCTCCGTCGCGCTCGCTTCGGTTCCGAGCGGAGGGACGTCTCCTCGATCCCGAACTCGAGCGCTACTTCGAGGCGGCCGTGAGGGGTACGACCCACCTCGGCAGCGGTCGAAGCCGGGGAATGGCGCGGGTCGAGATAGCCCTGCGATGGCGAGAAGAAGCCGCCCCGTCCCCGGTATCGTTGCCGCCGGAAGGGAATGTCCACCTTCGCGTGACGCTCGACGCGCCGGCCTCCATCGGCGTCCCGCTCGCGGTCGACGGGCTGCGGGACACGCGCCTCGAGATCCCGGGGGCAGCTCTGCGCGGAACGGTCGGTTTCGCGCTCGCCGAGGCGCTTCCGGACCCGAACGACGAGGCGTTCCAGGCCCTCGTGGCGGAGGAGGGCGCGCAGTTCGGCTTCCTGTATCCCGTGGACGACGCCTCCCAGAGCCCCAGCGCGCCGTTGCCCATCACCGCAGTCGCATGCAAGTACCACCGGCGCGAGCATGGCATCGTGGACACGCTCCTCGACAGGCTCGCCGCGGAGCATATCGAGACGGCCACGCAGGTCTCGGCAGTCGAGAAAACGTCCGTGACTCGCTGTGGCGCTCCGAATTGCGGCGGTCCTTTGCGGGGAATCGAGGGAGGACGGCGAATGCGCTCTTCGGTGCCCACGCGGACTGTGACCCGCTTGTCGATGGACCGCGCCCGCTCCTCGGCACGCGAGGGGCAGCTCTTCACGCAGGTACTGCTGGAGGAAGGGACCGTCTTCGAGGGAACGATCCGGAACATCCCCGCGGGATCACGCGAGCGTCTTGCCCTCGCTCTCGCGCAGCCGCTCTCGCTAGGACGTGGTCGCGGCAGCGGCTGGGGACGGGTCACCGTTCAAGCGACCGCGCCCCCCAAAGCGAAGACGCTGGAAGAACGAGGGCGAGCGTTCGACGACGCCCTGAGACGCCGACTCGCGGACGCTCATCTGTTGGTGCACAAGGTCGGCCGACTGGTCCCGATCACGCTGCTCTCGCCCCTCGCCCCGCTGAAGGACGACGAAGACGGGAGCGCGGAGCTGATGCGCGCGCTCGAAGCGGCCTGCTACTTGAAAGCGCGCCGTTTCTGCCGGGAGGGCGGCTGGGATCAACGAAAGGGAAAGATGGAGCCCGTGCTCGCCACGGCAGCCGGAGGCGTGTTCGTCCTCGATCTCGGGGAGGGACGAACCTGGAGACAGATACTTCCAATGCTCGAGGAGCTCGAGCGAAGGGGCGTCGGGCAACGACGGCACCAGGGTTTCGGTCACGTTCTGTGTTTCGACGAGCTCATCTGCAAGCGGACGTTCGCGAGGTGATTCGAGATGGACATTGCTGAGAAACTGCGGCTCCAACGAAAACCGCTCGTCCTCGCGGCGAAGACGGTCATGGAAGACGCATTCAAGAGGGAGTCGAAGCCCCTTCTGAACAAGGCGCAGCTCAGTCACCTCATCGGGGTGTGCAACGAGGCCGCATGCGCCGAGGAGATCGAGCTCTACATCCGGTACCAGGCGAGCCGCGAGAAGAGCGAGGGGGAAGGTCGAAAGAAGAGCAAGGGGGGCGTCTGGGACGGCTGGCTGGCGCAGAACGTGATCGACGCGGCCAACAAGGTGCTAAGCACGCTGTCGAGCGACGAGCTCAAGGTTGCAGCGTGGCGCCTTTATGCGGTTTACCTGACGCGTGAATTCACGTACCAGAAGGCCACCCACCCCGACGAGCAGCGCAAGGACGGTGACGAGAGCCGTGCTCCGCAAGGCGATGGCTCGCGAAACAAGGGCCATACGGGCACCGGTGGCCATTACCGCGAGAAAGGCGGACGACGATGACGAGCTCCGTGGCCGACTTCCACAAGCTCAAGCAGCGCCTGCGCCTCTCGGGGCAGATCGTCACGCGCACGGGTCTCCGTATCGGCAGCGGGGGCAGCGGTGAGCTCGACGGTGCCGACTTGCCCGTGCTCAGGGATGCCCAGGGCTACCCGTTCATTCCTGGCGCGAGCTTGAAGGGCTCGCTCCGTTCGACCATCGAAGCGCTCGTGCGCGGCGCCGAGCTTCCCCGAGACACGGGACTGTGGGCATGCGATCCGCTCCTCGAAAGCTACGAAGGCGGGGCGTGCGGACACCACGCACCTGGAAAACGCGGCGAAGTCGATCCGGAGCAGCACTGCGCCGTTTGCCGCCTGTTCGGATCGCGGATCGTCGCGAGCCACGTTCGCTTCAGCGACGCGCTCATGCGCCTTCCGGAGTCCGACGTGATCGGCCGGGTGCCCGTGGAGGTGCGGGACGGCGTGGCGATCGACCGGGACCTGCGAACCGTGTACGGCGGTCAGAAGTACGACTTCGAGGTCGTTTCTCCCGGAACCTGCTTCGATCTCGAGGTCTTCATCGAGAACCCCAAGGATTGGCTCATGGGGCTCTTGATCATGGGCTTCGACCAGATTCGGGACGGTTTCACGGCGCTCGGCGGCTTCACATCGCGGGGGCTGGGTCGAGTCGACATCGTATGGTCCGGGGCCATTGAAGTCTCGGCGCGGGATCTGCTGGAAGGGAAACCCGAGAAGCGGCTCCCGAGCGGGGATCTCGAGCCCAGGTTCAGCACTTTTCGCGAGGCGCTGGCGGCCAGGACGCAGCGGAGGGCGTGATGTTCAAGAAAAGCTACAATCGCGCAGTCCTGCGCATCCGAGTGGAGACCGTCACGCCGCTGCTCATCAAGGCGGGCGACGCAGGCCTCGATCCGACCGCAGCCGATCTCACGTGCGTTCGTACGCGCCACGCGACCCAGGGAGCCACGGTCTACATCCCGGGCTCGAGTTTGAAGGGCGTGATCCGTTCCGCCGCAGAGGCCAGCGTTCGGGGGCAGACGTTCGCAGCCGCGGGGGCCAGCGTTGCCGGAGCGTGCAATCCCCTCGAGCATCAGACGAGCTGCGGGCAGTTCGCTGGTCGCAGGTCTTCGATGACGGCAACGGAGATCCACCAGAAGCAATGCCTCGCGTGCCGGCTGTTCGGCTCGCTGGCGCTGAAGGGGCGCGCCTCGGTGCGCGATCTGTTCCCGTGGGTCGAGAACGGGGATGGGACGACGGGCCCCTCCGGGACGAATCATCGGGCCGCCAACCAGGTCGAGATGCGTCACGGGGTGGCCATCGATCGCGTGGTAGGTTCCGTTCGGCACGGGCCGTTCGAGCAGGAGCTCGTGCCGGCGGGGATTTCCTTCTGGGGCGAGATCGCCCTCGAGAATTATCAGGTCTGGCAGCTCGGACTGCTTACGCAGGGGCTCGACGAGATCACGGACGGCTTCGCGCAGCTCGGATCGAGCAAGAGCCGTGGGCTCGGCGTCGCGCGGGTCGAGGTCCAATCAATCCTCCACGAGCAGCCGGGACGCGCTGGAAGCCGGCCCGTCGGCGTAGGCGCCCTCGCACCGGCCGAGGAAAAGAACGCATACGCTCTGTGTCGGGAGGGGGAGCTGCCGGCAGTCATCGGCGAGCCTCGGGGCCTGAGCATCCGCTTCAACGTGCGCGAGCCCGCCATGGTGCAGGCATGGCTCGATGCCGGGCGGCGCGCCCTCGGGAGCCTGTCATGAGTGCAGGCTACGCTTTCGTTCCCCTTCCCGACCGCGTACTCGTTCGGGAAAGAACCGAGATTGTGCACGATCGGCGCGTGCAGGGCACGCTTTCGGGACGCCTGGAGATCACGCTCGTGGCCGAGCAGCCGGTGCATGTGGGCTCGGGGTACAAGGGGCTCGTCGATGGCAAAGCCGTGCGACGCGGGGCACTCGTGCGAGGTGTACCCGGCGTGCCCGGGTCTTCGTTGAAGGGCGTCGTACGCTCCCGGTACGAAGCCATCACGCGCAGCTGCATTCCAGGAGGGGCGAAGGCAAACTGGAAGGTCCGGTCACGCACTTTCGGACTCGACAATGCGCCAGCTCGTCTGACGAGGTCGGTTCGCGACAAGGAGGTTTTCTGCGCCCAGGAATACCCACGGGATCTGATGCTTTGCCCTGCGTGTGCATTGTGGGGCCGCATGTCTTTCCGAAGCCGTGTGAGCGTGACCGACTTCGTTTCTCTGGGCGCCGAGCCCTTCGAAATCAGCAAGATGCCGAAGCAGTTCGGGCCCAACCTGCACCACGTGGGGCCCTTCAAGCGAAACACCGGGGGCGGTCGAGGAGATAACGAGCCCGCCATCGAGGTGCACGACCTTCACGGCCGGAAGTTCGCCCTCTGCCCGGGGCCAGCGACCACGCAGGATGCCATGGAGCTCGTAGAAGCCATCCCGCGACGCTCCCAGCTTCGGGGTGAGATGCGGATGAAGAACGTACTCCCGGCCGAGATCGGCGGCTTGCTCATTGCGCTCGGTTGGGGTCGACCCCGGGACCGGAGCGCATTGAAGCTCGGCGGTGGCAAGGCACTCGGGTTCGGGAGGCTACGCGTCTCGAGCATCACCTATCGACTGCACGATCACGCGGGCAAGGACGTTCTGCACGATGAAGTGGCCTGGTGCGATGCGTTCGAACGCACCGACGACTGCTTCCCCGCGGGCCTGCAGAAGCTCGTGGAGATTCACCAGGGAGACTGCTGAGCATGGAGCGCCTGAAAGGTCCAGACCTCGCGCGCTTGCGCTCGCAGGTGAGCGGGTTCTCCTCATCGAACCACTTCCGCTATCTCTCGGAGGCCCTTCAGACCACGCGTGCTTCAAATGACCCAGTGGAAGCGCTCGCCTTGCTGAAAGCCATGTGGGGTACCGCCTACGCCAAGACCCCGGACGAGAAGAACTCGCTCAACGATGTAGGTCTCTGGCTCGAGCGGCGCCTTCGGGAGACCCCGGGCGTCGATGCTCAGCGGATCGCGCTGGAACTCGCGTGGGCGAGGCGTATCGCGCGCATCGCGGAGGCCCAAGCAAGCGCGGAACGGAAGGGTGCGGAACGTGACGGGCACGGAGACCGCAAGCATGGAGGGCCGCCCGATAGGAGCCGCAAAGAGGTCCTCTTCGGAGCCCAGATCGAAGTCATTTCGCGACGGCGTGCGGAAGTACTGGCTGCCCGTCCTGCCGGGATCGCACCCATGCCCGCAACATCCGGCACGCCCGCAACGAATCAACCGAGCGCCGCGCAGCGCCGCCTTGATGAGCTCGTCGCAAATTACAAGGGTCCCCAGAACGCACGGCAGATCTTCGAGAGCATCATGGCCATCGCGGCCGACACGGCCCTGCAGGACGACGTCCGGCAGGCGCTCGCCAAGCTGCTGGCCAAGGATCGCAAGTTCTGGAAGAACTGGGTGAAGGACAAGGCGAAACCCGAAGAGCGTGCGTTCGCCGTGCGCTTCGGCATGATCGAGGGGACTCCGTGACACTCAGCCCGAGCGGCGCCCGCCTCCAGGGTGACGACTACCAGCACCTCGTGAGCTGGTACCACGCCCTCCGCATGCTCCTTCCGGGGAGCGACGTGACCGCCATCTCGATGGAGGTACGTGGCTCCGGGATCGTCGATGACTTGAACGTGCACCGTCGCAACGGGAACGACGAGTATTACCAGCTCAAGTTCTCGGTCGACGCCAGCAACCCCATTGACAACGCCTGGTGGATCGACCCCTCCGGCACTGAAGGTCCGAGCGTCCTGAAGCGGTTCCGGGACAGCTTTCAGCGGCTGCGGAAACCCGACTACGTGCCGCGTCTCGCGCTCTATACGAACCGTCCCATCGATCCCCGAGATCCGCTCTTGAAGCTTCGAGACGGCCTGCATGGTTGTCTGGGCACGAAGTTGCGGGAAGAAGGGCCGCGCTCCGAGGCTGGCAAGCGCCGAAAGCAATGGGCCGACCACGTGGCGATTTCCGAGGATGCTCTCCTCGAGATGCTCGACCACCTCGCGCTCTACACGGACCAGGGCTCGTGGTCGAGCCTCGTGACGTCGACTGCTGACCGCATGGCCGCATGCGGCCTCAAGTTTGACGAGCACTCGATCGAGCAAGGCATGCAGGCCTGCCGCAACTGGGTCAAGATCGGGACAACCCGCATTGACCGATCTATTCTGGAGGCGGAAATCCGGAACCGGTCTCTTCTCGGTGAAGCGCCGTGGGTGACGTTCGTGGTGCAGGCGATCGATCGTCATCCCTGGGCGGTGGACGCGCAGGCTACCGTCGACTGGGTGGACCTGTACGAGGGAGAGCGTCCGGAGGAGCGCGTGAGGCTCAAGGATCCCGCGCTCTGGAACAGCCGGCTCTTGCCGGAGCTGCGCGAGGCGGTGATGAAGCTCGAAGCGGCACGGTGCGATCGCATCATGATTCGGGGCCACATGCGGCTGCCGACGGCGTTCATGGTGGGCCGCAGCTTGCCCGAGGTCCGCGGTTTCCACCTCGCGTGCATGCAGCGGCAGGAGCGGTGGACGACCGAGGTGAAACGGGCGGACGTTCAGGTGTTCGCGGAGCGTGAAGAGCTCGGGCTCGGCGACGAGCTTGCCGTGGGCGTGAGCGTGGCGCGCAACCTCGGGCGTGACGTCATCGCCTACGCTCGCGAGGCGAAGTTGCCCGTCAAGCGTTTCGTTCACCTTCGTCCAGAGGAGGCGCACGCGCAGGCGTTGTCCGGTGCCAGCGAGGCGCTTGGCTGGGCGCTCGCTATACGGAATCGGATCGCGGACGAGGTGCGCGACATGCGGGCGCGGAAGATTCACCTGTTTCTTGCGACTCCTGCCGCCGCGGCGTTGTTTCTCGGTCACTTCTGGAACCGGATCGGTGCCACGCAGCTCTACGAACACGTGGACGCCCAAACCGGGTACGAGCCCGCATTCTTCGTGTCGGCCTGAAGCCCTCGACAACGCGCCGATCGGTTTCTGTCCATGGCTGGGCGGCCCCATTGCTGCACGATTGGTTCGTTCATTTCGAGCCAGCTCCTCGTGGTTGCGCGGAAGGTTCACCGAGCACGGCTTCCTTGATGCCTACCCGCCCCGGCATCACACTCTTCGCTCCTGGACGGGCGCGACACCATTGAAGCCGCGGGAAGCACGGATCCTTGTAAACCGTAAACCTGTCTTTCCCGCCACCTGAGTGGCGGCTCCATTGAAGCGCGACCTTGTGGATGTAGAACTTCGTCTTGTTCAAATTTCCGCCCTGGAGAGGCGGCTCAATTGAACCACGGTGTGATCGAACCAGTTCCCCCCGACCGCACGGAAGCTCCGCCCCTGACGAGGGAGACCATTGACGGGAATGGTCATGCGCGCTCTGTAAGACTCGCGGGAATATGAAAAAAAAACGTCAGCTCGTGGTTTGCCCGAGGAGGCGCGGGCTAACCACGCCTACGGAAGCGCGTGCTGCCGCGGCTGCGGAAGGAGCCGGGACCGCTTGCGGCGCTGAGAGACCGAGCTCCGCGGCATCGACTCGAAGGTGGCGGATGGCGGACTGAGCGGGCCCCCCCCGCGCTCAGGCCGCTGCGCTTCCAGCGCGCGACCAGCCGAGCCCACTGCTTCGCCGTCCTCCGTGCCATCCGTCCTCCAGGTGCTGTAGAGCGTCAGTAAAACTGACCCCCCGGCGACAGTAAAACTGACCCCCTCCTTGATTCGGTGAAGGAGGACACAGGGATGCTACAAAACCACGACGTGAAGACATGTGCTGTACCGGAGGTGCAGGACATGGTGGAGCCGGAGATCATCCGGCAGATCCGCGATCTGGCGGCGCGCGGCTGGGGCGCCAAACGGATCGCGCGAGAGCTCGAGGTTGCTCGCAACACGGTGCGGCGGTACCTGCGGGGTGGCCCCGAGGCCGAGGTTCCGGTTCGTCCGGGTAGACGCTGCCTCGACGACGACGAGCGAGCCGAGGCCCGTCAGCTCTACGCGAGCCTCGCGGGCGGCAATGCCGTCGTTGTCGCGCGGGAGCTACGGCAGCGCGGCGTCGATGCCAGCGTGCGCACGGTCCAGCGCGCCGTGGCCGACCAGCGACGCGAGCGGTTTGCCGCGGATGCGGCGAGCGTACGCTTCGAGACGGAGCCCGGCCAGCAGATGCAGATCGACTTTGGTCAAAAGGTGGTCCGCATCGGCGGCCAACCGACGCGAGTACACCTGCTCGTGGCGGTCCTATGCCATTCTCGTCGCTTGTTTGTCAAGGCGTTTCTCAGCGAGCGCCAGGATGATTGGCGCGAGGGAATCGCCGCCGCCTTCCGCCACTTCGGCGGGGTGCCGCGGACGCTGCTCGGTGACAATGCACGCGCCCTGGTCGCCGGCCGAGACCGCGAGACGAGCACGGTGACGTTTCACCCGGCGTACGTGGCCTTCTGCCGCGACTGGGGCGTCGTCCCGCGCGCCTGTGGGCCCTACCAGCCCGTGGACTTATCCCGAAGGAGGATCGACAAGAACTGGCGACGATGGTAGTTTGTCCGCGTCATGTCGATGGGGCGAACACGTGAGAAGCAGGCGTCGCTCTGGGTGGCGGCTCCTTCGCTGC
>NZ_JASBQE010000127.1 GCF_029960785.1 Polyangium sp. 15x6 | reverse complement strand
GTCGGCGGGTCCGGCGGCGTCGGCGGGACGGGCGGCATCGGCGGGACGGGCGGCGTCGGCGGAGGCGAGGGCGGCACCGGTGGCACCGGCGGCGGCGGGCAAGGCGGCGCGGGCGGCGGCGGCGGGAGCTTGCCCGATTGCATGGGCGGCCCGGAGATCGTGCTCGCCATGAATCACTTGCTGATCGGCGATACGGATCCGGACGGGACTCCGAACCCGGCGACCGCCTGGAAGCAATACGGAAGGAACATCGACGGGGACGTGTCCACCAAAGAGTCGACCGGCCTCTGCAAGCCCGTGGGAGGCGCGCCGCCGGCCGTCGTGTATCCCGACGGGAACAATGGAATCGACAATTCGTTCGGGAGGAACGTATTGCCCATGTTCCTGGGGCTCGTCGCGGACCTGAGCACGCAGACGAACGAGGCCATCGCGAACGGTGAATTCACGCATCTGCTCTCGATATCGAACGTCGGTCAGGAGGCGTGCACGACGTCGAGCAAGCTCTTCCTGGGCGGGAATCTGGGCCAGCCACCGACCTTCGACGGGAGCGACGTCTGGCCGATCGACGCGTCGTCGCTCACGGACCCGGCCGATCCGACGTCGGCGGTCTGGTCGTTCTCGTCCACGGCCATCACGCAGGGCGCGGTCGACACGATTTCGCCGAGCCAGTTCACGCTGCGGCTCAGGTTCCCAGGCCTCGACATGCACCTGCCCATTCACCAGGCCCGCATTTCGATGCAGCTCGACGCGAACCAGCAGGGCGCCACGGGCGGCCAGATCTCGGGCGTCATCTACACGAAGGACCTCACGGACGAGATGGCAAAACAGGCCGGCCAGCTCGACGAATCTTTCTGCGATCCGAGCAGCCCGACGCTGCAGAGCATCCAGAATCAGCTCCGCCAGGCCTCGGACATCCTGAGCGACGGGACGCAGGATCCGACGAAGGAGTGTGACGCGATCTCGATCGGGCTCGGCTTCACGATGAAATCGGCGCAGCTCGGGAGCGTGGTGCCGGCCGCGCCGCCGCCGCCGGATCCCTGCGTGCCTTGACCTGACGAGGCGCGCGCCCCCGCCGCCGGAAGCCTGCGCGGCTCGAGCTCACACGCGGCGCCTTCGCGGCGACGGCACATCGTGCTCGCCCTAGGCCGCGAAATTTTCTAGATCAAGAAGGCCATGCAGGACGACGCCCCCATCTTCGGGTTCAACGCGGCGCGGGAAGACATCGTGCGGACTGTGATCTCGCGCGTCGTGCTCTCCACGAAAGATCCCCTGCTCGCGCTGAACGACGCGGCTTACCACGAGACGAAGCGCCTCGAGGCCACGAAGCGCGGGCCCGAGGAGCAGAAGGAGCTCGCCGAGTGGCAACGGCTCGCCCGCGCCCTCGGCCGCATGGACGACGGCGAGCGGCGCCAGAAGCTCGTGGAGGTCGTCGATCACATCGGCTGGGACGTGGCCGGGAACTTCGATCCGCGCGTGTTCAAGGTGTCGTCGAAGCTCCTGCCGCCGATCGTGACGTACCTGCTCGCGCCGCGGACGCTCGTGCGCCTGGCCCGCGATCCGAGGCACCTCGTGAGCCTGTCGGCGCTCGATGACAAGGTGCGCGTGGAGGGGCCGGTCGAGGAGCTGCGCGAGCTCTCGCGGCAGGGGACGGCGGTGTACGTCCCGACGCACCTCTCGAACATGGATTCGATCGTGTTCGGCTACGCGCTCGAGCGCGCCGGCCTGCCGCCCGCGACCTACGGCGCCGGCAAGAACCTGTTCACGAACCCCGTGCTCTCGTTCTTCATGCACAACCTCGGCGCCTACCGCGTCGACCGGAGGGTCCGGCACAACCTCTACAAGGACGTGCTGAAGACGTACTCGTGCGTGCTGCTCGAGCGCGGCTACCACTCGCTGTTCTTCCCGGGCGGGACACGCTCGCGCTCGGGCGGCGTGGAGCGGCGGCTGAAGCTCGGGCTGATGGGCACGGCGATCGAGGCGTACGCGCGGACGCTGCTCGCGAACCGGGAGCGGCGCGTGTACTTCGTGCCCGCCACGATCAACTACCTCATCACGCTGGAGGCCGAGACGCTGATCGCGGACTTCCTCGCCGAGGCCGGCAAGGGGCGCTTCATCATCGAGGACGACGAGTCGTCGCGGCTCGGGCGCGTGACCGCGTTCATGCGCAAGATGTTCGACATGCAAGGCGCCGTGGTGATCCGCTTCGGCAAACCCATCGATCCCTTCGGCAACGTGGTCGACGAGCGCTGCCGATCGTTCGATCGCCGCGGGCGCGAGGTCGATCCCGCGAGCTACGTGAAGGACGAAAGCGGGCGCGTGACGCTCGATCCGGTGCGCGACGCGCAGTACACGCGCGAGCTCGGCGACGAGATCTGCAAGGCCTACCTGCGCGACACGGTGGTGCTCGAGACGCACGTGGTCGCCGCCGCGAGCTTCGAGCGGCTCAGGCGCGCCTCGCCCGCCGGGGATCTCTTCACGGTGCTCCGGCAGCGCGACGTCGTCGTGGTGCCGCGCGACGAGCTCGCCAAGGACGTGGTGAAGCTCCGCGATCGGCTGGTCGAGCTCGCGGATCGTGGCGAGATCGTGGTGGGCGGGTTTCTCCGGACCGCGTCGGGCGGCGACATCGTGGAGCGCGCGCTCCGAGCCTTCGCCGGCTACCACGCCTCGCCCGTGCTCGCGTCGCGGCCGGACGGGATCGCGATCGTGGACACGAATCTATTGTTTTATTACCAGAACCGGCTCGCCGCCCACGGGATGGCCTGGGACGTCATCGCGCCCCCGGGCGTGCCGCCCGCGCGGCCGCCGGTCTTCACCAAACCCGGGGCGCAGGAGGCGGCGCAGGGAGGTTTGTCGTGACGGAACAGAGCCAGACGCCGAGCGTGGGGATCGTGGGCGGCGGGCCCTGGGGGCGGGCGCTCGCGACGGCGGCGCGCCGGACGGGCGCGGCCGTCGTGCTGCACTCGCGGCGAGATCAGCCGGAGAGCGATCCGGGCCTGCACGTGACGGTCGATTACGCGGAGGTCGCGAAGGCGCGGCTCGTGGTGATCGCGGTGCCGTCGTCGGTCGCGCGGAACGTGCTCCGGGCGCTCGGCGATCATCTCGGCGGGCAGCACCTCGTGGTGCACGGAGTGCGCGGGCTCGGGGCCGAGGAGCTCGAGACGGTGAGTGATCTCGTGCGTGAAGAGACGCCCGCGCGGCGCCTCGGCGCGCTCGGCGGGCCGGTGCAGGCCGGCGAGCTCATCGAGGGGCGGCCGTCGGCGATGGTGATCGGGTCGCGGTTCCCCGAGGTGATCACGGCCGTGACACGGGCGTTCCAGAGCCCGAGCCTCCGGGTGTACGGGACGAACGATCTGCGCGGGCTCGAGTGGGCGTCGGCGCTCGTCGGGTGCCTCTCGATCGGGGTCGGCTACGCAGAGGAGGCGGGCGCAGGGCCGGGGCTCTTGGCGGCGCTGATCTCGCGCGGGGTCGACGAGGCGGCGCGGCTCATGGCGGCCGCGGGCTGCGAGGAGCGGACGATGTTCGGGCTCGGCGGGTACGGCGATCTGCTCGCGTCGATCGCGCTCGAAGATCGGCCGGAGGTGGTGCTCGGCAAGGCGCTCGCGCGGAAGGTGCCGCTCGATCAGGCGATCACGATGGCGAAGCTCCGGGTGGAGGCGATCCCGCTGATCCCGCGGATCGCGCGGTTCGCCGAGGAGCACCGGGTCACCGCGGGGACGTTCCGGGCGCTCTCGGACATCCTCGCCGGCGGGCGCCCGCAGGCCATGCTGGATCGCATGTTCGCAGGGTAGTCACGAATCTGGACGGACCACGTCGAAAACCTGCCGCTACGGCGCGGCGGATCCCGCTTGCACCGATGCACGATCCTGACCGAACATGAACCCTGTGTCTGCCGCGCAAAGCCTATCCGACAACGAGCCGGTGAGCGTCGGCAAGTACAAGCTGATCGCGAACCTCGGCCGCGGGGGAATGGCCGACGTGTTCCTCGCCGTGGTCGCGGGGCCCCTGGGCGTGAACAAGCTGCAGGTCGTGAAGCGGCTGCGCGCCGAGTTCGCCGAGGATCCCGAGCGCCGGGAGATGTTCCTCGACGAGGCGCGGATCGCGACGCGCCTGAATCACCCGAACGTGGTGCAGACGTTCGAGGTGCACGCGGAAAAGGGCGTGTACTTCATCACGATGGAGTACCTCGAAGGCGCGCCGATGAACCGGCTCATCAACCGGTCGTCGCGCACGAAGACGCCGGCGCCGCCCGGGGTGCTGCTCCGGATCCTGGCCGACGTGCTCGCAGGGCTGCACTACGCGCACGAGCTCGCCGATTACGACGGCAAGCCCCTCAACATCGTGCATCGCGACGTGAGCCCGCACAACGTGATCGTCTCGTACGACGGTCAGGCGAAGCTGCTCGATTTCGGGATCGCGAAATCCGACGTGCGCATGATGGAGACGCGCACGGGAATCATGAAGGGAAAGCTCGGGTACATGGCCCCCGAGCAGGTGCGCTGCAAGCCGCTCGATCGGCGCGCCGACGTGTTCGTCGCAGGCATCGTGCTGTGGGAAATCCTCGCCGGCCGCAAGATGTGGGACAAAGCCGCCGACATGGAGGTGCTCCACAAGCTCGCGACGGGGGATCTGCCGTCGATCGAGTCGGTTCGTCCGGACGTACCTCCCGCGCTCGCGAAGATCTGCGGCAAGGCGCTGTCATACGATCCGGCAGATCGATATACGACCGCCGCCGAGATGCGCGCCGCGATCCTCGACTACCTCGACAGCGCGAAGATCCGCGTGACGCCGGAGGACATCGGCAAATACGTCACGTCGGTCTACGCGGACAAACGCGCCGAGATCCGGAAGATCATCGAGCGGCAGATCGCGAAGCTGCGGCAGAGCGAGGCGTCGTCGCCGTCCGCGGAGGACATGCCCGCGTCGTCGATGCGCGTGATGCGCGCGGACACGGCCCACGGCGGGAGCGAGCCCGGCGTGGGGGCGAACCTGCCGAACCTGCGCAGCATGCCGCCGTCGATGGAGGCGCCCGACACGATCGCGCCGGAAATCCCGCCGCCCCCGAGCCTGCCCGCCCCAGCGTCGCTGGAGCCGCCGCCGGTCACGCCGACGCTCGACCGAAACGCAGGGCCAAAGACAGAACCACCCGCGGTGCGGACGAAGCAGCTCACGCCCGTCGTCGTCGAGCAGCCGGCGGAGCTGGTCGAGGCGGGGCCCGAGTCGTCGCGCGGGTCGGAGCGTGTTCGCTGGCTCGTGGCGCTCGTGGTGGTGTTCGCCGCGGCGGTGGGCGCGTTCGTGGTCCTCAGGATGCGACAAACCCACGCACCGCCGGCGCCGCCCGCGGCCGTGGGGACGTCGCCACACGATGCGAAGCAGCCGAGCTCCGGGCCGGTCACGCCGGCCGCGACGACGACGACGCCGAGGAAGTGAAGCGCTTGCCGGGGCGGCGCGTCGTGCTAGTCGGCGGCTCGACATGAGCCGATTTTCCCCGCGCGCGCTGATCTTCGACATGGATGGGCTGCTCGTCGACTCGGAGCCGCTCTGGCACCACGTGGAGCGCGCGTTCGCCCGCGCGCGCGGGGGCGAGTGGACCGACGAGATGGCCCTCGCCTGCACGGGGCAAGGGATCGGGCGGATCGTGCACATCATGGGGGAGCAGATCGGTTTCGAGGTGGACGAGGCGCGCGACGTGGCGGAGCTCGAGGATCGCTTCCTCGCGCACGTGGAGAGTCTTTCGCTGAAGCCGTTTGCCCGGGCGTTCCTCGACGAGGCGCGGGGGCGGCTGCCGATCGGGCTCGCGTCGTCGTCGCCGCGGCGGCTGATCGACGCGAGTCTGAAAAGGTTTGGCCTGACGGACCATTTCGACGTGACGGTGTCCGGGCAGGAGGTGCCGCGGGCGAAGCCGTGGCCGGATGTGTATCTGCGCGCGGCGGAGCGGCTTTCGGTCGGGGCCGAGGGGTGCCTCGCGCTGGAGGATTCGAAGAACGGGGTGCGAGCCGCGAAGGGCGCGGGGATGGCGGTGATCGCGGTGCCCGAGGGGGACGGGGGCGCGTTCGTGGAGATCGCGGATGTTGTGGTGAGGAGCCTGGAAGAAGCGCGGGCGCTCGTGCTGTTGCCGTAGCGCCCGCGCCTCATCGTTTCAGGTCAGCTCTGGCGGCGGCGACGCGCGAGGAGCGCCGCGACGGCCGCGAAGGCGGCGAGCGAGGCGCCCGCCGGGACGCTGGAGGAGCCAGGGACCGAGCAGCCGCAGCTCCCATCGTCATTGACGGGCGGGGTGGTCGGGTTGCCGCCCGCGCCGCTGCCACCGGCGCCACCGGCGCCACCCGCGCCACCCGCGCCGCCCGCGCCACCGCCGCCGCCCACGCCCGACGATTGCTCCGGGGTGAAGGTCAGGTTCGTGAAGAGGCCGTCGCCGTCGCCGGCATTGGCGATCATCACGTACGCCGTCTTCATGCCGGCCGGGACCTGCGCGGTGGTGTTGTACGCATTCAGGCCCGAGGCTCCGCCGCCGTCCGGCGTGAGGACGACGGTGCCCTCCGTCGGCTTGAAGGGCCCGTACGTGAACTGGAGGGGCTCCTCGCCGAAGCGGACGAGGATCCTGGGCTCGAAGCTGCCGCCGCCGCCGAGCGGAGAGCCGCCGCCCGTGGTCGCGCCGTCGAAATCGATGGTGAACGATTCGGTGTTCTCGGGCAGGTTCACGCGGACCTGGACGACGCCGGGCACGTAGCCCTGCTGGTTCGAGCCGACGTTCGCCGCAGCCACGCTCGGCGCGAACCAGACGCCGAGGGGACCGCCGCCGCTGCTGCCGACGACGAGCGGGCCTTGCATCGTGGAGCCGGTGAATTCGAGGATGCGCTTGCACTCGGGCAGGACGCCGCGCGTGGTGAACGCCGCCTCGAGCTGGGCGGCGACGGCGTCGCCGAGCGCGGAGGTCTTGACCTCGGCCAGGATGAGCTGGGCCATGTCGTGATAATGGAGGTCGCCCGAGGGCGCGGCCTCCATCGCGGCGAAGACGGCGAGGTCGAGCTCGCCTTTCTGGACCTCGGACAAACCCTTGCGGACGTCCCAGAGCGCGCCGGAGAAGAGGGTCGCGTCCTGGTGGACCTCGCCCGCGATGGCCGTGGGGCACGCGTCGGCGGCCGCGAGGCTGCGAATGGCCTTGCCGCTCGGATCGGCGTCGAGGACGGCGTATTCGCCGACGTCGGGGTCGCCCGTGATGGCCGACGAGAAGTAATCGGCGAGGCCTTCGTTCATGCCGCCCGGCGAGAAGACGAGGCCATACGCGTCGAGGTGCGGGGTGCCGACGAGCTGGATCGTTGCATTGACGACGGCGTGCGTGAACTCGTGGTAAATGACGTCGCCGTCGTAGGCGTAATCCTTGACCGGGCCCTGGCCGAACATCATGGCGCCGCCCGAGATGTCGAAGAGCACGCCGAAGGGATTCGAGGGATCCGCCGGCGAGAAGAAGGCATTCTGGAACGGGACGAGCGGGACGTTCGGGTTCGAGATGTTGCCAGGATTGCCGCCGAAGAGGCCGTCGGGCAGGCGGAGGTTCGCGACCGCGTCGATCGGGCCGTCCTGGACCTTGAATTCAGGATTGAAGGTCCGGAAAAACCGATACGCGATCTCGGTGTGCGCATAGATGTGGAGCTCCGAGAACGGATCCTCGGGCGCCGTGTCTTCGGCCGGCATGGTCGAGAAATCGAGCGTGCCGGGGTCCGCCGTCACCGTCTGCACGAGCTCACAGACATGGATGGGGAAGCCCATGATGTTCTTCGTCGTCTTCATGTCGATGCAATTGCGCGCGACGACGAGGGGGCTCGAGAGTTTGTCGGCCCCGTCCGGCAAGTTCAGCGTGACCGCGTGCGTCTGCGGCGATTTGACCGGGTTCGACGGGAAGACGTCGGCCTGGTGCACCGAGACGGCCGCGTTGTAACGCGCGACGACGTCGCCAGTCTTCGCGTCGACGACGACGACGGGCGCATACGGGATGCCGAGACCGGGCGCATAAAAATGCCAGGCGAGGACATTGCCGCCGCCCGAGGGCCAGACCACGAGCCGGGCCGTCTTGGGGTCCATTTCGACGCCGGCGGACTTGGAGGCTTTTTCGGCGACGTCCTCGGCCGAAAGCGCGGGCACGACGTCGGCAGGCAGGTCCTCGGCGAGGCGCGCCGTGACGATATGCGCGACGCCGTCGTCGCCGTACGAGACCGTGGCGCCACGATGCAGCACGGGCACGCCCTGGTGCATCTGCGGCATCTTGACGATGCGCCGGCCGTCACGCAGCGTGGCCGCACGCGAGGGGCCGAGCGAGAGGCTCTGCGACCAGGGCGCGCGCTCCGCGAGGATGGCGCGCGCCGAGGCCTCGAGCGCCTGGGGCTCTGCGCCCTTGACCGAGGCGAGCGACTTCTGCGCGGGCGAGAAGGAGCCCACCTCGAGGAGTGTGCGCGGCCCGGAGGCGGCGAACGCCGTCCCGCCGAGCGCGAGGACCATCAAGCTTGCCGAGAAGGATGAAAAAAAGCGCATCGTTGACCCTTGCTTTGGGAAGTCCGAGGACGTGGGACACACACAGGAAAGGGCGCGTCCGAATGCGATCCTAGGAAGCCCCGAAAGCGAGGGCAACGATTGGAATCGTCCGACGAGAATGTAGCGTCGGAAAATTGACTAGTCGCGGATGCTTTCACACCGCGGGCAAGCCGCCTTGAGCCGCTCGCTCGCGCGATCGATGCGCGCCTGCGCGGCAGCACAACGATCGTCCTCTTTTCCAGCGAGGTCGCAGAGGCGCGTGGCGGCGCGCTTCATCGAGGCGTACGCGCGACACGCGCCATGGCAGGGGCTCTCGTCGCCGCCCGCCGCCGACATCCCCTCGGGCGCAGGCGTGGTCGGCTTGGCGACGCCCGCAGGCGCTCGCTTGGGCTCCGGCTGCGGACGCGCATCCGCGGCCGCCGAGGACTTTCTCTCCTCGTCCGGCACGCCCATCACGTTGAGGAAGGTGCTCTCCCAGCGCGCCAGTTCCATCTGGGCGTCGTCCGGGGTCCGGAGGTCGTCGGAGGTGACCGGCGACGGGGTCATGGACGTGGCCGCAGGAGGCGGCGGCGGCGGCGCGGGCTCGGCCGCGAACGCGGCCGCCGTGGCCGGGGCCTCCGAGGGCGCCGGGGCCGCCGCGCAGGCGGTGAGCGCGAGGAGCGCGAACGGAAGGAACCAGGACGCCGGACGCAGGAGACGCAAGGACATGTCGAAACCCCCAAACGCGAAAAAGGCCGGCACCTTACGGTGACCGGCCCTTTTCACTTTCTCTGACTCGCGGCCCGTGTGGGCCGCTTCGGGGTGCGAAGGGGGGGACTTGAACCCCCACGGTGTTACCCGCTAGCACCTCAAGCTAGTGCGTCTGCCAATTCCGCCACCTTCGCTCGGAACCGCTTGCTTCGAGGCGACGGAACCTACCCGTTTCGCCCCCAATGTCAACCATTTTTTTCACGAGGCCGTCGAGCACACCCATCAGGTCGTAAGCGCCACGACGATCTCGCCGATCTCGAAGGGCTTGCGCACGGCCTTGACCTCGAACGAGGCAGGCAAACCCGAGAGGTCTCGCACGTTGCCCGAGATGAGGACGATCCGCACGGATGGGTTCGTCTCGCGAATCTCCACGAGCGCGCCGTGCACGTCCGCGCCGAACGGCGAGAGGTCGCAGAGCGCCGCGTCGAGGGGGCCCGTCTGGAGCGCTCCTCCAAGCTCGGCGCGCGTGCGCGCATGCACGATGGTCGCGCCGCGCGCCGAGAGCGCCGCCTCGAGCAGGTCGAAGACGGCGTCGTCGTCCTCGACGATGAGGATGCGTTTGCCCGCGAGGACCATCGCAGGCTTGCGAGCCGAGTGCGGCGGCGCCGGCGGCGAGGAGGGGCGCCGAGGCCAGCGAAGCTCGAAGCGCGCAGAAGGCTCGGCCCGCACGAGCAAGAGCGATCCGCCCGACTCGCGCGCGAGCGCCGCCGCATAACGAAGGCCGATGCCCGCGCCGCCCGCGCGCGTGGTGACGCCCGCGTCGAGCAAGTTCGCGCGGCGCTCGACGGGCACGCCGGGGCCTTCGTCGGTCACGCCGAAGACGACGTCGTCGAGCCCGTCGAGCTTCGCGTCGAGGAGCACGGCGCCACGCGCAGGCGAGACGGCGACGGCGTTGAGCAGGAGGTTCGTGAGGATCTGCAAGATGACGGAGGTGCCCGGCAGATGCGCCGCTTCGAGCGCAGGGTCGAGCGAGGTGCGGAGCTCGACGCCGCCACGCTTGGCCTCGGGCTCGCAGCCCTTCGCAGCCTCGGCGAGGATCGACGCGACGGAGGCAGGGACGTCGTCGGGGACGTCGGCGCCGATCGCGCGCCTGACGATCTGCCTCGCGTGGCGCGCGCGTGACGCCGCGATGGCGAGCGCGTCCTCGACGGTGGGGAGAGAGTCGATCTCGCCGCGCGCGCGGTCGATCCATCCGAGCACGACGGTGAGCGCGTTCGAGACCTCGTGGAGGACGCCCGCGAGGTCCCGATCGGTCGGGCGGCGCAACGTTGGCTCGACGTCGATCCGCGCGCTCTCTTTGTCGGCCAAGGGCCCGCGGCTCACGTCCTCGGAAGACCCTCGTCCGCGCGCCGCCTCGTCCCTACCACCGGTGTCGGACTCCGCCACGCCTCCAGCCTATCCCGGACCGAGGCGAGCGTGTACCCCCGGGACGCAGACGCGTGGAAGCACGCGGGCCTACCTCGATAGCGAGAGGGACGGAGCGAGGGGCAACTGGTAGCGACCGCTGAAATCCGTGGCGCCCTCCGCAATCTGAATCACCACGGTCTCCTCGGTGCCCGATGCCTTGACGGGCATCCACGCGCGAAGGGTCGCGTTCGGCACGATCTGTCCGAGGGGATCACGGACCTCGCCGCGAAGCACGACGGGATACGGGAGGACGAGCGTGTCGAACGCGACGGCCTGGCCGACCAAGACCCTCGCCTGCGGGCTCGCGATCCACGGATAGAGCGAGCCGGGCGGCGGGACGACGAGCAGATCGGCGAGGCCAGGATCGGCGAGCAAGGAGAACTCGCCCGCGAAGCCGAGCGGCGTTGACATCGGCTGCGAGGCCGGCGCGTCGGCGAGGAGGCTGCGCGAGAGGTACGGGCGCGCGGGCGTTCGCGAAGGAAAAACGGAGGCCGAGCCCATGGAGAGGGGGGTGCCGTTCGGCAGGACGACCTCGCCGGAGACGACGGATTTGTCCTGGACCGTAAAACCCTTGCCACAGACGCAGTCGCCGTCGGCGGGGACCTCGAAGCCGTCCTCGGTGGTGACGGCCTTCGTGAGGTCGAAGGTGGGGTGCGTGGTGACGCGGTACTTCCCGGGTGGGAGGAGCGCGGTGAAAATGCCCTCGTTGTCGGTGTCGACGACGGCGCTGTAGATGGCGCTGTTCGAAGCGTTGCCGGAGAGCTCGAGGCTGCGGAAGGAGACGGTCGCGACGACGGGGGCGTCGTGGGCGTCGACGACGTACGAGGTGACCTTGCGGCCGACGGCGTCGAGGTCGATGAGGGTGAGGTCGGCCTGGATGTTCTTGTTGTCGGGGTTGAGCGGGCTGAGCGAGGCGACCTGCCAGAAGAACTTCGGCGCGTCGGGATCGTCGGGCGGCGGCCGGAGGCGGAGGATGGGCGAGCTCTCCTGGCCGAAGTCCCAGTAGTACTCGAGGTTGTATTTCGTGAAGAGCGCGAGGGGCGGGTCGACGGTGAGGACCTGCGTGCGCGAGACGGGGATGCCGTGCTTGGGCTCGACGACCTCGATGGACCAGCCGTTCAAGTCCTTGCCTTCGGGGAAGGCGATGCTGCCGGAGATGACGCGCGGCGCCTCGGAGAGGTGGAGGTCGATCTGGCCGCCCTGGTTGAGGTCGATGCCGCGGTAGTACATGGGCGGCGGCGGAGGCGCGGGGCAGTTCGCGGGCGCGCGCGGGACGACGTGCACGTCGTAGATGCCAGGCGGGATCTCGACGGAGTAGGCGTCCGTGCTGCCCTCCTGGATGACGGCCTTGGCCTCGTGATCGGGCAGGCCCGCGTGCTGGGCGTCGCGGAAGAAGGTGAAGTCCGCTTCGAGTTTGCCCTCGGGCGAGAGGGGGCAGCCCTTGTAGTCGTAGTCGACGTAGAGCTCGATCGGCGAGACGACGACGTGCGAGAGCTGGATGTCGTGCTCGACGACGAGGCCCGCGCTCGACTGGTCGACGAAGCCCTCGCCGCCGAACGGGACGAGGTACGGCGTGTTCGCGCCGGAGTTCGCCTCGGCCGTGGGGCGCACTTCGAGGATGAGGCCGGGGAGATCGGCCTTGGTGCCGACGCAGGTCTGGAAGCCGTCGACGCTGGCGCAGACGCCGCCGCCTTCGCAGTCCTCGTCGGAGGAGCAAGCGTTCACGGCCTCGTCGGCGAATCCTCCGAGCGCGAAGCATCCGGAGAGGGTGGGCACGGCCGCTAGCATGAAGAGAGCAGAAGTCAAGGAGAACGCGCGTTTCAAGGTCAACCTCCCGTGGTCCCGGCGTCGTTCAGGTCGCTCGTCACCACCGTGGGATCGAGCGGGCAGCTAACTTCGGCGGTTGGACAATTCTCCAGGACCGGCGGACAGTCGCCGACGTCGCATTGCCGGAAATGCCAGGTGATCTGGCTCGAATCCCGGAGGTCTTTGGGACAACCGGTCCTGGTATCGAATTCATGCGTGACGACGAGCGTCAGGCGATGGCAGCCGGGCTGAAGCGCAACCACGCCCACCTTGTAAAGAACCCCCACGAGCGGGCGTGGCCCGTCCGCCAGCGTCGCCGCCGGTAGCTCCGGGAAATTCGGCAAGATATTCCGGAAGGGCTGTTCCAAGGGGTTCTCGAATCCGTAATCAATGTAAAGAGCGGCCTTGACGGATTCCCCGGCGTCCTCGGAGGCCACCGACGCGGCAATCGGAAATTCGGGCAAGCCGAGGTCGCCGCCCACGAGCAGGATGGAGCGCGGATCGGGGTCGAGGCCCGAGGCGACGAGGATCGGCGGTGTCTGCTGCGGCTCGTACGTGACGGGCTCCGCAGTGACCAGGCAACCCGGAGCGAGCACGGCGAGCCCAACAGCCTGAAGCGATCTTCGGGCCAGCGCGCCGAGGCCCAGGAAATGGCCTTCAAACGAAGACGGACGGCGCGGCCCCCCTGACAGCGCTGTCAGGTCCTGGAATGCCTCCGGCACGGGCCTTCGAGGCGCGCTGCGAGGGTCGAGCCGACGCGCAGGCGAGAGGGCGGGCGAGAGCGGACGAGCGACGAGCAAGGGCACCTCCTTCTGGGGCGTGGCACGGCGCAGCAGCCGCCGCACGAGCCCCCTACATCAAGTGCCACGGAAGCGGCTCGGCGGTCCGTTCTTGTTCCCTTCGGTGGAAGGCGCCGCGCGGAAGCGGGCCTCGGCATACTCGCTACGCGTGGCGAGTCGAACGAGATCGGCGAGGGCGGGGTGCGCCGCGCAAGCCCGCGCGAGGCCGCCCTCGGCCGTGAGGGGCATGTCGAGCTCGAGCCTGAGCTCGGCGACGACGAGGCGCAGCGCCGTGGGGAGGTCGCCGCTCGCGAAGAGGCCGGCGCGGCGGGCGGCGCGGCGGGCGCTCTCGATGGCGGCCTCGTAGGTGATGCCGTCGGGCTGGGCGAAGATCTCGCGGAGGCGACGGTCCCCACGGGGCGGGACGATTTGCCAGAGATCCTGGCCGAGGCGCGCGACGCCGGGGTCGGTGCCGCCAGTGGGGCCGACGGGGCCGAAGGCGGCGCGGAGGGCCTCGATGAGGGTGCGCAGGTGCTCCTCGGGGAGGCGGACGAGGACGTGCTCGGGCATGGCGCCGGCGATGGAGGCGCCGAGGAGGTAACGAAGCTCGGGGGTCTCCTCGCGAATCTCGCCGGCGAGGACGACGGCAGGCGGCGCGAGGAGGGCGACCTGGACGTTGAGGGCGGCCTGGTTCGGAGCGCCGGCGGGGGCGCGGCGGTGGAAGAGGGGGGTGCGCGCGGCGCCGAAGACACGCGTGACCGAGCCCCAGACGTCGCCGAGGACGGTGGGGGCGCCGGGCTGGACGCGGAGGGCGCCGGTGAGGCCGTAATGGCTCGGCTCGCGGCGGTAACGGCCGGTCTCCCAGGTGATGGCGAGGGCCTCGTTGATGGGGCTTTCGACGTTGCGGAAGAGGAGCGCGAGGACGAGCTCGGGGGCCGAGGCGAGGGCCGAAAGCGGTGGCGGCGCGACGGCACGGCCAGCCGGATCGAAGCCGGCGAGGACGTGGTCGACGGCGCGGGCATAGGCGCCGTTGCGGTCGAGCAGGGCGGCCTCGTGGAGCTTCTGGAGCGTGGCGCGATCGCCGGGGCGCAAAGAGGCCTGGTGCTTGCGCACGACGAGGAGGTCGCGCGAGCGGGCCTCGGCGCTCGGGCCATAGAGCTCGACGAGGCGCTCGCCCGCGTCGTACGAGCCGGCCATGAGCTGCTCGAAGAGCGCGGTCTCGCGTGCAGGTCCGCCGCCCGGCGCGGGCGTCGGCGGCGCGGTGCGGGCGCGCGGCTGCGCAGGCGGCGGGGGCTCCTCGACGATCGGCGCAGGGAGCGGCTTCTCGGCCGGAGGCGGCGGAGGACGGAGGCCCGTCGGCATGGAGCGGATGGCGCTCGCTGCGAGGGGGATGGGGATGTCGTCGTCGTCGTCCGCGGCGTCGTCGAAGGCGTTCTCGAACGCCTGGTCGAGGTCGAACACGAGGCTCTGGCCGTCGTCGCCGAGGGGCGCGGCGGCCGGAGGCGGAGGCGGAGGCGGAGGCTCGGAGGGCTCGACGATGAGGCGGGGCCTGCGCGCATGCGCGAGCTCCTCGGCGATCTGCGCGGCGAGGTTGCGATCGGGGGCCGCGAGGGGGAAGGCGTCGGCGTAGAGGCGAATGGCCTCGTCGGGATCGGTGGCGACGACGAGGCGGCCGAGCTGGTAGAGGAAGCGGGCGCGATCGAGGCCGGCGCTCTGGCGAATGAGGTCGAAGAGGGCCGCGCGCGCAGCTTCGGGTTCGCCGTACCCCGCGACGAACTCGAGCTTCTTGCGCATCGCGATCGGGCGGGTGTCAGGCTCGACGGCGGCCGTATCGAGCAGGCGCGAGGCGGTCTCGAGCTGGCCCGCGGCGAGGGCGGCGTCGGCCGCGGCGAGGGCGACACGGCCGCGGCTGCGGAGGCCGCGGAGGTCGCCGCTCAAGGCGCGCTCGAAGAGGGGCAAGGCGGCGTCGAAGTTCTTGTTGCGCACGAGGCGCTCGGCCATGCCGAGGGCGATGAGCGGCGCGGGGCCGAACGCGGCGTGCCGGCGCGAGAGCTCGCGCATGCCGGCGCCGCCGCCCTGGATGACGTCGAGCTCCTCGGCGAGGAGGAACGCCTGGAGCTCCATCTGCTCCGGCGTGAGGTGCTCGCCGATGCGCATGAGCTCGTCGATGGCGTGCTGCGCTTCGCGAGGCGTGCCGCCGCCGCGCGCGCGGTACTCGAGGCGGCGGGCTTCGAGGACGGCATCGGCCGAGTGCGGAGCGAGGCGGACGGCGCGGCGGACGCGGTCGAGAGCAGTAGCCTCGTCGCCGGTCGAGGAGGAGGCGCGGGCCGCCTCGACGAGGTAACTCGCGCGTTTGTCCGCGGGCTCGCGAGAGGCGGTGGCGAGCTGATCGAGGGCCTCGGAGAGGGTGCGGGCGTCGCCCTGGTGACGAGCGATGGCGACGCGCAGCTCGATGACGGCGTCACGCGCGGCGATGGGCGCGATGCTCTCCAGGATGTTGCGCGCGGCCTGGGCGTTGCCGCCGGCGAGCCAGTCGTTCGCGGCGCGGATGCCGTACTCGGCGCGCTCGTCGGTCTTCGCGGAGAGCTCGCCGAGGCGCTGCCAGAGGGGCGCGGCCCGGAGCGGCGATCCGAGGCGCTCGCGGATGTCGGCGAGGAAGCGGAGCGCGCTCGGATCGTCCGGCGTCTCCGCGAGGAGCGCGTCGAGCTCGGCGCAGGCGTCCTCGAGGCGGCCGAGGCGCTGCTCGAGGACGGCGGCGCGGCGCAAGCGGAGCGTGCGGCGGAGATCGGGCGCCTGCGCGGCGGCGATGCGCTTGCCGAGGATCTCGGCGACGGCGGCGTGATCGCCCTGCGAGGCCGCGTGCGCTTCGAGGCCTTCGAGGGCCTCCTCGTTGTCGGGTGCGAGCTCGCTCGCGGCCTTGAGGTGGGCGACGCCGGCCTTGTGATCACCGAGCGCTTCGAGGAGCGCCGCGAGCTCACGCAGGATGGAGGCGCGCGTGACGGCGTCCTCGGTGCGCTGGAGCTGGAGGTTCAGGAGCGCGACCTGCGCGGGGCGATCGCCGGTGCGGCGCGCGAGGCGCAGCGTGGTCGCGAGCAGCTCGTCGGTCGGCTCGCTGTCCTGCAGGATGCGCTTCAGGACGTCGAGCGCGGCCGCGTCCTCGCCGCGGCCCGCGAGCATGGTCGAGAGGTCGACCGCGATGCGCACGCGGGACATCGGCCCGAGGTCCTGCCGCGCGAGCTCGGAGGCGAGCACGGCCTCGGCCTCGCTGGCGCGCTCGGACAGGACGAAGAGCCGGCGCATGCTCGAGAGCGCGGCCTCGCGTTGCTCGGGCGTGATGCTCGGCGTGCGCAGGGCGCGCTCGAGGGTCTCGATGGACTCGGCGAAGTTGCCCTCGCGCTCCCTGCGCTCGGCGACGTGCAAGAGGGCCGCGAGGCGAACGTCGGGAGGGACCGCGGCGTCGAGGTCACGCGCGAGCACCGCATCGCCCGAGGCGAACACGGCCGCGTCGGCGTCGCTCACGAGCAGCTCGTCCTCCGGGGCGCGGCGCGCCGCCTGCACGAGGAGCGTGCCCGTGACGAGCGGATCGCCGACCGCATGCGCGAGCTTCCCGCCGAGGCGGAGGAGCGCGACGCCCACGCTCGCGTAAGGCTTGGCGACGGCTTGCAGCAGCGATTCGAGGAAGGCACGTGTCGCCGCTGCGTCGCCCGCCGCGGCCACGGGCGCGAGCTCGACGAGCGTGTCGTACTCGTCGATGTCGCCGTCCGCGGCCACAGCGCGCTCGAGAAGCGAGAGCCCGAGCGCGTGCGCGTCGAGCGCGCTGAACGCGACCTTGGCGAGGGCCACGGCCACGCGCGCGCCGTCGGGCCCGTCGGTGCGCTTCAGCGCGGCGAGGGCCGTGCTCTCGAAGCGGGCGACGAGCGGCCCGACGTGGCTCACGGAGGTGACGAGCTTGCGCAGCGTCTCGCCGATCTCCTCGACGGTCCCGAGGTCCGGCCGCGCCGAGAGGGCGCGCAGGAGCAGGTCGAAGCGCATGCGGCTGCCCTCGCCCGCGGCCTTCGCGAGCAAGGCGGCGCGCTTGAGCCACGCGGCCCGCGCGCCTCCCTCGGCCGCCTCGGCGACGCGCTCGATCGCGCGGATCGCCTCGGTGGGGTTGCCGCCGCGCTCCGCGAGGCGCGCCATCAAGACGTACGACGTGCCCTCGGAGGGGACGGCCTCGAAGCACGCGACGGCGTGGCGCAGCGCCGCTTCGATGGCGCCTCGCCGTTCGAGCTGACGCGCGCCGCGATAGTGCGCCGCGCGCCTTCCGTAACAACCGAGCGCGGCCGCGGCGAGCACGTCGTACGTGCGATCGAGAACGTCGATCCCGCCTTCCACGGCGGACGAGCGCTCGACGACCGCCACCGCCTCGGCGCGCGACGGATCGATCTGGATCGCGCTCGCGCCGATCTCGAGCGCGCGCTTCGGCAGCCCGTTCGCGACGGCCAGGTTGGCCGCCTCGATGAGCAGGCTCGCGCGCCTGCGCGGCTCGTTCGCGAGCGTCTCCGAGCGCCGCACGATCGCGTCGAGCGCGGCCGCGGGGCCCGCGAAGCTCACGAGGTCCCGCGCGTACCGCTCCATCCCGCCGCGCGGCGCAGCCACCGCGGCTCGCCAGAACGCGTCCTCCGCGCCTGCCGGATCCTGCGCGAGATCCCAGCGCACGGCCCCGAGATCCCGCAGCCCGCTCGACAGGTTCTCGAGGGCCGACTGCTCCGGCCCATCCACGAGATCCCCGAGCGCGCGCACCCGCGCCTCGACGAACGAGACGAGCCCATCCGAGCCGAGCGACGCGCCGCTCTGCTGCATCTTGTCGTCGAGCGCGTCGAGGTGCTCGTGCAGGTGCCGCGACTCCGCGCCCTTCTCCGCGGCGCGCGCGAGCTCCGCCGCCGCCCCGTCCCAGTCCTCCGCCGCCGCGCGCCGCTGCGCCAGATCGAAGAGCCGCTCGATGGTGCGCTCGTTCTTCGTGTCGGCCGACACGAGCCGTTCGAGCAGCACCACGCCGAGCGCCGCGTCCCCCGCGCGATCACTCATCGCGAGCAGCCGACCTCGGAGCCCCGGCACGCGCGGCCCGTACATGTCGAGCGCGCGTCTCCCGACGTCGATCGCCCGCGGCGCGTCGAGCTCGAAGAGCAGCGACAGCGCGTCGCCGAAGAGGCTCGCCATGTCGTCGAGGGGCCGCGGCTGCGCGAGCACCCACCCGAGCGCGTCCTCCAGCCGATCCGGATCGTACGCCTGCGACGCGAGCCGCACGAGCTCGCGCATCGCCTCCGGGCAACCCGGGCGGAGCGCGAGCCATCGCTGCGTCCACGTCACGGCGAGCGCCATCTCCCCGACCGTCTCGAACGACTTCGCGAGCCCCTCGCAGAGCGACGAGCGGATCAGCATCGTCGACGCGCCGCCCTCGACCGCCATCGCCGCGTCGAGATCGGGAAGCGCGATCGTCGCCCTCGCCAGCGCCGAGAGGGCCCGCGCCGACGTGGGGTCCGTGAGGCACGCGTCCTCGGCCGTCCTCCGCGCGAGCGACGCGTGCCCGAGCCCGAGGTAGCCCTCTGCGGCCACCGCGAGCAGACTCGCGCTGATCTCTCCGCTCGTCTCGGCCGCGATCTGCACGAGCGCGTCGGCGCGCTCGCGCTCCTTCGACGCGCCGAGCGTCGCCTGGAGCAGCGCCGCCGCCGCGACCTCCGTGCCCTTCGCGCGCGCGGCGATCGACGCGATGCTGCCGCCCTTCTGCCGGAGCTCGCGCCGCACCGAGGCGATCCCGTCGAGCGACGCGAGCGCGACGGCGCGATCCGCGAGGAGCCCGAGATCACTCTCGACCTCGGCCACGATCCCCGCGTCGAGCACGGCAGCGATCGCGCGCGCCGCGTTCCCCTCGTCGAGGGCCCGCGACACGCGGCGCAGGTGCACCTGGCGCGCGCGGTACCGGTTCGTCTGGAAGGCGGCGAGCGCGTGATCACGCAGCGCCTCGTCGGCCGCTCCCGCCGCGCCTCGCGCGGCGAGCGCGTCGACCATCGTGTTCGCCGCCATCTCGTCTTCGGGCGCGATCTCGAACGCGCGCAGCCGATCTTCGAGCGCGCTGTCCGCGTCCTCGAGCGCCTCGTGCCGCGCCGCCGCCGTCAAATACCCCGCCGCCGCGTCCGCCTTCGGGATCGCTTCGTGCGCCCAGGCCGCGATCGTGCCGATGAGCTCGAGCGGCATGGGCTGGCTCGAATCGAGCGCCGCCGCCTCCTTCAGCGCCGCCGCCGCGCCCTTCGGATCGGCGCCTCGCGCGAGCAGCACCGCGATCTTCAAGAGCGTCTGCGCCGACGAAGCGGGCCGCGCCGGATGCACCGACGCGCGCAGCACCTCCGCTGCCGCGACCGGCTCGCCGAGACCCGCGAGCCACTCGGCGAGCTCCGAACGCAGCGCATCGTCCTCGCCGAGCTCGAGCGCGCGCCGCGCCGTGTTCACGGCCGTATCGAGCTCCGTCTCGCGCGACGCGAGCAGCTGCGCCAGCGCCTTCGCGGCCTCGCGCTCGCCCGCCGCGTCGCCGGCGTCGCGACAACGCGCGACCGCGCCGCGCAGGAAGGCAAACTCGGCGCGCGGCCCGTGATGCCGCAGGATCGGCTCTTCCGTGCGGTTTGCCTCCAGCACGAGCGAACCTGCCGAGGTGGGCGCCGGCCGATCGGCGAGCTCGGGCGGCGGCATGGTGGCTCGCCGCGCGACCGGCGCGGCGTCTTCATCCGTCGCGGAGAAATGGGCCGATGAGCTCATGGAAGGGCGCGGCCAGGCTATCAGAGGCCGCGGACGAGCGGTGAGCTCAACGCACGATCAGGCCGAACGGCATGGCCGCAAGCGTTCGCTCGCCCGAGAGAAGGGGCGCCATCGACCCCAGATACCGGGCGACCTCGGGCAGAAGCGCGCCCACCTCGGGCAAGAGAGCGTCCACGGCGGCCTGCCGCGCCGCCTTCGCCGCCGCGCTCTCCTGCGCCGCGCCCGCCTCACCGTTCTCCGACGCTTCCAGGAGATCCAGGAGCCCCCCACCCTCGCCCACCACCTCGGCCGGCGCATCGTCCGGCAGATGCGCGAGCTTTCGCGCGAGCGTCACCGCGTCCACGAGCCCGCCGAGCTCGTCGACGAGGCCCCTCTCCTTGGCCTCGACGCCGCCGAAAATCCGGCCCTCGGCGCTCTCGGCCACCTTCTCGACCGCCATCCCGCGCCCTTCCGAGATGCGCCGGACGAACAGATCGTAGATCGACTGCATCGACCCGAGCACCTTCTGCCGCGTCGGATCGTCCCACCCCTGGAACAGCGACATGTACGTCGCGCGCTTCGCCTTCACCGGATCGGGCGCGGCCGCGATCGTCTCGGTCGTCACGCCGATCTCTTCGAGCGTCTTGCCCACGGCGAGCTTGCCCGACACGACGCCGATCGACCCGAGGATGCTCGTTGGCTCCGCGACGATCTTCGTCCCTGCGCAGGCCAGGTAGTACCCGCCGCTCGCGGCCATGCCTCCGACCGACACGACGAGCGGTTTGTCCCCGCGCAGCTTCATCAGCCGCTTCCACAGGAGATCCGACGCGAGCGCCGATCCGCCGGGCGAGTCGATCCGCAGCACCACCGCCTTCGTCGACTCGTCCTTCTCCAGCCGCGCGATCGTCTTGCCGAGATCACGCTCGTTGATCCCATCGCTCCCGCCGAGCGGCGACGACGGCGCGCCACCCATCGAGATCGCCCCGGTCGCGGGCACGATCGCCACGTGCGGCTCTCCGCCCGAGCCCGGCCCTGCGAGCACGCGGATCACGTCGATGATCCCGCCCGACACCGGCTCCGGCGACGCGCCTCCGCCGAACCGTACGCTCACGCGCTCCGCGCCCGCGAGCTTCTTCGCCTCCTCGCGCGCCTCGTCCGCGTAGCCGACCTCGTCGACGAGCCCCTTCGCCTTCGCCTCGTCCGGCGGGAACGGCCCATCCTCCACGACGTCCGCGAGCTCGGGTTTGCCCCGCCCCTCCGCGATCGCCGACAGCCATGACGCTCGCAGCCCGCGCAGCGCGCCCTCGACCGACTGCCTCGCCTCGGGGCTCGCGCTGTCGCGCGTGAACGGCTCCTGCGCCCCCTTGTATTTCCCGACCTGGAGGAAGTTCACCTCGACGTGGAGCTTCTCCAGCAGGCGATGGCCGAACACGAGCTCCGCCGCGATGCCCACCGACTCCACGCCCCCGGCCGGGCTCACCCAGACCCGATCGCAGCCCATGGACGCGAGCAAGAGCGTCGCGTTGCCGAGATCGTCGGCGTGACAAACCACGGGCCTCTTCGCCTTGCGGATCGACGCGAGCAGGCGCCCGACCTCGTTCGCGCGCGCGAGCCCGAGCCCTGCGGTCCCGAGCTTCACGAAAAACCCCTTCGTCGTCTCGCGCTCGTTCGCCGCGCCGATCACCTGCACGAGCTCTGCGTGCGTGCGCCCGCGCGGCGAGCCGAAGAGCCCGCCCTGCGACGACTCGGGCGCCCCGCGCGACAGATCGATCTCGACCACCGCCGGCCCCGTGAGCGCCGGCGAAACACGCGCGTTCGTCGTGCTCCGCGGCCTCCCCTCGCAGCCAGCGCCCGCGATCGCGAGCGCCGCTCCGAGCGTCACGCCGATCGCCCCCAGACGCACCCTTCGGTCCCGCCGCTTTTTCATCAGGGCTCCCAGGAATCCGCGAACTTGGCGAGCCGCTCCTTCGCGCGCTTCGTGTGCGGGTTCGCGTCGCCGCCCTTCTCGATGATCTTCCGATAGAGCGTGCTCGCCGTCATGCGCTCGCCGTTCTCCCACCGGAGATCCGCGAGCGCCGCGACCGCGTCGAGCAGCGTGCCGTCCGCGGCCACCGCCTGCTCGTAGAACCGGATCGCCGCGGCCCGGTCGCGCTTCTTCTGCGCGAGATCCCCCTGCGCCTTCAGCACCTTCGCGTCCTTCGGCGTCTTCTCCGCGAGCTCCTTCAAGAGCGGCTCGGCCTTGTCGAGCTCGCCCTTCTCGATCGCCTCGGTCACGGTCTTCAGCGCGTCGTCCCCCGCCCCCACCTTGAGGCTCGCGGCCTCGTTCTCCGGCTTCTTCGCGCCCTCGGCGCTCGCCACGAACGAGCGGAGCGACGCCACGAGCGGATGCGGCCTCGGCATCGCCGCGAGCCGCTCGAGCTCGGCCTTCGCGCCGGCCACATCGCCCGACCGCGCGAGCGCATAGATCAACATCGACCGCGCGCGCCCGAGGTTCTGCTCGTCCCGCGCCGCGGCCTTCAGCCGCTCGATCACCGTCGCCCACACCGGCGCGGCCTCGGCCAGATCGAGCGTCGCGAACAGCAGCTCGTCGCTCGCCTGCGGGGTCGACTTCGGCAGCGTCGCGACGAGCTTCCGCGCTCCGTCGACATCTCCCGCGATGCGAAGCGCGTCGATCCGACAGCGCGTCACGTCCGCGTCGGCCGCCGCGATCGACTGCGCCCGCTCCGCCGCTTGCTTCGCGCGCCCCACCACGAGATCGAGCTCACGCCGCGCGTTCGCCAGATCCGGATCCGACGCGGGCAAGAGCCGCACCTTGAGCCACGCCACGTCCGCGCGCACGGCCGCGAGGCGCGCGAGCCGCACCGTCACGCGCAGATCCGCGTCCGCGATCGCGCTCGCCTTCACGTACGACTCGTTCGCCGCGTCGAGATCGCCATCCCGCAGGTCACGATCTCCTTGCTCGAGCAACGTCCCGAGCCGCGCGTCGCCTTGCGTCGGCGCCGCTGCTCCGCTCCCCTTCGGCAGGTACTCGCGCCCGACCATCACCGCGCCGAGCGCGCCCGCGCCGAGCAGCAAGACACCCACGATCCAGCGCCCCGCATGCGGGCGGCGCGGCGGCACGCCCGACACCGAGAGCACGTCGTCGTTGTGGAGGAGCGCCGACGACGGCGGCAGCGACGTGGGCCCGCTCGACGGCGTCTTCGCCGACGGCGTCTTCGAGGAGATCGGCTTCGCGGGACCGACCTTCGGCGGCGCGGGCGTGGCCGACCCGGACTTCGCCGCCGTGATCTGCGGCGGACGATCCATCATCAGCGTCGGCCCATCGCTCGTCGGCGGCCGCTCCATCATGAGCGTCGGATCCTCGCCGCTCGAAGGCCCCGCGTCCTGCACGGCCGGCGGCTCCGGCGTCGCCTTTTTCGGCGGCGGCGGCGCCTCCGGCGGCGGGAACATCGGCGCGGACGCCGCGGTTTTTCGCGGCGGCGGCGGCGCCTCCGGCGGCGGAAACATCGGCGCGGACGCCGCGGTTTTTCGCGGCAACGGCGGCCCTTCCGCGGGCGGCGACGGGAACATCGGCGACGAACCCGCTTGCTTGCGTGGCGGCGGCGGAGGCGGCGGCAGCGCGCTGATCCGCTCCACGGTCCCTCCGCGCTCGTCCGACCCCGAACCCGAAGGCGCGCGCATCGGCGGCGGCGAACCGAAGCCACCGTTGCTCCGCGTCGAGACCGGCGCCTCGACCACATCCATCGTGTTCAGCTCTTCGAGCCCGCCCGGCACGCGCGGCGGTGTGAGCGCCGGCATCTCCGAGCCCTTGTCCGCCCCGGCCGCCGCGGGCGGGCGCACCGACCCACGCCGCGACGCCGCCGCGGGCTGAGGCGCGGGCGCGGCCGCCTGGGCCTGCTGCTGGCGCCCGGGCAACGCGAACACGACCGATCCTTCTTGCCGCGGCGGCTGCGCCGTCCCGCCGCCGAGGCCTGCGGGCGTCCTCGTCCGTGTCCGGGCGGCCGGCGGCGGCGGCGTCGTCCCGGTGCCGGGCACGGTCATGCCGATGCGGTTGAAGAACGGATCGAGCTCGGCGATCGAACCGAGCCTGCGCGGCCGGCTGCTCCCGCGGGAGAGCACGTCTTCGCGGGTCACCTTCCCGTCGTGGATCGCGCCTTGGAGCTCGCGCAGGGCGGAGAACTCGATCTCGCGCCCGTCGACGGTGCGAACGACCCACGTGTCGGGGACGGTCCCCACGGATGCGCGACGCACCTTGAACTGGTGCCCGCATGTCGTGCACTTGACGGAGGTGCCGCGCTCGGAGACGAGGGCGTCGTCGAAGTCGTACACCGTGCCGCAGCGCTCGCAGGTGACTTCCATGGGGAACTTGGCAGCTTTCCTCTTTGTGCACCGGGACGCAACGGCCGCACGGACCGGCGCCGCGGCGCATCAGGCTCCCTACTTCTACCGCGCTTGACCCGTCCTGCTCCACTCTTCGACGTGCGCGGCCCGTGGATCCTACGCGCCCGGCCCGGCGGATCCTGGATGCCACAGCCGATCGTGAACGCCCTTTCACGATCCGCCCCACGCGGCGCGCCCGTTCTCCCTTCCCGAAGCTAAAAACCGCCGCGATCGCGCGGCCTTGTGCAGGGCATGCGGGTTGCTAGGCTCCCCCTGTTGCCCTGGCCTTCGTCACGGCTCGGGCGCGCTCTTCGCTCCGTGGTTGGTGCTTTTCGGGAGACGGTATGAAGCGACTTTCTCTGCTGGGCTTCATCGGCATGATGGCGACGTTCCTCGCAGGCTGTCCCATCTACGACGACGACGGCGAGTGGAACGAAGGCCCCTGCACCTCCGGGGATTGCTCGAATGGAGGCTGCAGGGACTCGCGTGACTGCGGCCTGAACGAGACGTGCGGCAACGACAACCAGTGCCACCCGGGCGACTGCACGGTCTGGGGCTGCTCCGAAGGTTTTACGTGCGTGGTCACGGGCACGGACGCGAGCTGCCAGCCCGGCACGGGTGGCACGGGTGGCACGGGTGGCACAGGCGGGACCGGCGGCACGGGCGGGACCGGCGGCACCGGAGGCACCGGCGGCGGCTCGGTCACCTGGTGCGGCAACCCCGACGACTGCCCCATGGGTGAGACCTGCGCGCCCGACGGCACCTGCCAGCCGGGCACCTGCGACACCGTCGGCTGCATCTACGGCTACGCCTGCGAGGCCTCGCAGTGCGTCCCGCAGAACCCCGCGGCGTGCGGCACGGACGCCGACTGCAGCGCGCTCGGCGCGGGCTACGCGTGCGTGAGCGGTGTCTGCACCGCGCCCGCGGATCAGTGCACGGACCAGACCCAGTGCCCGGCGAACAACAAGTGCGTCGACGGCAAATGCACCCCGGCGTGCAGCGACGACGCCGACTGCGACGGCGGCTACACCTGCGACCCGGTCCTCGGCGTCTGCACCGTGCCCGCCGAGCCCTGCACCATCACGAACGACTGCGGCTCGGCCGATCAGGTCTGCGTCGACGGCGCGTGCGTCCCGCGCAGCGACATGGGCACCTGCCCGCCCGGCCACGTGTGGGTCGAGAACGGCTGCATCCCGAACCAGACGGCCGCCTTCTACTGCAACCAGGATGGCGTGCAGGACGCCTGCGCCGCAGGCTCCATCTGCCTGCACCACGCCTGCTACATCTCGTGCGCCCCGCCGAACGACAACGCCTGCAACAACCTGCCGTCGTTCGACGTCTGCAAGCCCGTCTCGACGATGTCCGGCGAGCACCAGGTCTGCGGCTCGAACAGTAACCTCGGAAACGAGTGCGATCCCACGGCCGGGCTCGCCTGCGCGTCGGGCAAGATCTGCATCGACGGCTTCTGCAAGTAGCTCCCGCGTTCTCGCTTCGTCCCCTCGCGCGGCGCCGCGGACATCCTCGCGGCGCCGTGTGCGCTCCCCCTGCCCGCTCCCGTCGTGGCATGCGCGCTGCCTGGCGCCTCCCACGCGGATTCGATCGGGCCTTCACGTGGTTCGTTGTCCGCGCGGAGCTCCGGGTCGCCACAGCGGCCTCGCGCTCCGCGCTCCCACGTGAGGCTTCGATCCATCCCCGACGGAGAGCCTGCACGATGAAGAACTACGGTTTCATCCAGCGTTTGTCGGATTCGTTCCCTTACGAGCGCAAGACCTCGGGGAGCTGGCTCCTGCCTGCTTCGCTCGGGGTCGGCATCGGCGTGGCCCTCGGCGTGGGCATCGGCCTACTCTACGCGCCGCGCTCGGGCGAAGAGACCCGGGAGCGGCTCCGCCAGGGCGCCGACCGGGTCAAGGATCGCGCGCGCTTCGCCGCCGGACGCGTCCGGGGCGAGCTCGAGTCGGCCGCCAGCCAGGTCCGCGAGCGCTCGTTCGCCACCTCGAACGAGGTGGGCCAGAACCGCTAGCGCCGAGGCGCGCGCCCGCGTTCGTGGCGCGCTCCACACACCTCGACGTGCGAACCGTGTACGCGCTGCGTGCACGGTTTGCACGCTTCGAGGCTTTGCGGCTCCCGCGCGGTTCGTCCGCGCAGGAGGCCTGGCAACGACGACCGCGCGCCGCGTCCCTCACGCGGCCGAAGATCCATCATGAAACACGAGATCCTCATCGCTTTCTTCTTCGAACGCGCGCACGCGGAAGGCGCGCTCGCCGAGCTCGCCTCGCTCGGCGTCCTGCCCGGCGACGTCAGCGTCATCCCCAAGCACGTCGGCCATCGAGGCGACCTCGGCCTCCACCTCGGCAGCAAGGCCTCGGAGGGCGCCGCGATCGGCGCTGCGATGGGCGGGCTGCTCGGCGCGATCGTGGGCGCGCTCGGCGCCGCGGGCTCGCTCGTCGTGCCCGCGACCGGCTCCGTCCTCGCGGGCCCCGTCGTCGCGGCGGCGGCGGGCGCCGGTGTCATCGGCGCGCTCGGCGTGGCTGTGGGTGGGATCCTGGGAGCGCGTCACCCGGAGTTCGAGGCGCGCCTGCTCGATGATGCCGTCGGCATGGGCGGCTCGCTCGTCGCGGTCCGCGCCTCGCCTGCGGCGGCCGGCGCCGTCGAGCGCCTCCTCGAGGCGCGCGGCGCGAGCTTCGTGCGGCGGCAGGAGACCGAGCCCTGAGCTCGGCCCGAGGGGGGAACGCCTCGCGTCCCCCACTCTTGCTCGCCGTTCGGGCGCTCAGCGCGCCCCAGCGCTTCCGATCCGCTCCGCGAGCCCGTGCTCGAGCCCGGAGAGCGTCTCCTCCACGGTCGCGCGGAAATAACGCCGCGCCGCGAACAGCGCCGCCGCGCCGACCAGCCGCGGGGTCAGGCCGCCGCCGAGCAGAAAGCCCACCGCGACCGCGCCTGCGAGCGCCGCGTGCGGGTTCGCCCGGGCCACGTTGCTCACCATCGTGAGCACCTCGTTCGGATCGACGCCCCCGAGCGCCGCGAGCGGACCCTTGTCCGCCCCTTGTTCCGTCGTGCCGCTCTGCTGTCTCTCGCCAACCATGAACCCCTCCGTTCTCATCCCTGACGCGTCATCACGCGGCCGAGCACGTACCCGAACGCGAGCGCCACTCCGAGCGCGACGAGCGGCCGCTCCTCGACGAAGGCGACCAGCTTGTCGTCGGCACGTTTCACCTGACGAACCATCCGCGCGGCCCCGGTCCCGTGACCGTTGAGGTGCGCGCCGCCCATTTCCGACTTGTGAGGATCTTCGTGCATCGCCACGCGCTCTCAGCAACGGCCGCGCCACGCGGCCTGAGCACGGCACGCACGGTCGAGGCGCGTGATCACGATTCGAGCGGGATGCACAGCCGACAGATCGTCCCCTGCCCCTCCACGCTCTCGACCGACAAACGGCCTCGGCAGAGCGTCGCGAGGTGGTGTGCCAGGTACAGACCTACACCCAGCCCGCGGTACAGGTAGCTCGGCGCGTTGGAACCCCGATAGAACTTCGTGAACACCTGGCCGAGCTCGCGCGCCGGGATGCCGATCCCCCGGTCCTCCACGACCACCATCGCGGTCGCCTGGTCCTCGGAGATCACCCGCACCGAGATCGGCGCCTCGGGCGGCGAGTACTTCACCGCGTTCTCCACGAGCGACACCACGATCTGCTCCACCCGCTCCGGATCACACCGCACGCGCACCGGCGAAGCGGGCTCGTGCAGCGAAAACGTCCGGGACTCCAGCATCAGCTTCGCCTCGCCCACCGCCCGCCGCACCGGCTCTCGGAGGTCGAACGAGAGCGCCGCCACGCGCAGCGATCCGTCCTCGATGCGGGGCAGATCCACGAGCAGCGCGTCGATCAAGCGACCCAGCCTGCGCGCTTGCCGCATCGTCCGCGGGAACGTGTCGGGCGGCACGCTCGTGCCTCGCTCGAGCGCCCGCGCGATCGTCGTGAGCGAGAGTTCCAGCGGCAAAAGCGGGTTCTTGAGCTGGTGCGCGACGAGCGCGAAGAACGTCCCGAGCTCGAGCCGCGCCTCCTCCGCGGCGGCCTCGCGCGCCGCGCGCTCCTGCGCGAGCCGCTCGTTTTCCCGGCGGAGGCGCTCGTTCTCCTCCTGGGCCCCGGCGAGCCTCGCGGCGAGCGCCTCGTAGCTCGGCTCAATGCGGCGGGCGGCTTTCATCGTGGTTCCCCCGATGGGTCGCCGCCACGCTTGGGCCCTCCGGCCAGTGCCTCGGCAGCACCAGCGAGAAGGCGCTCCCTCGCCCCACCTCGCTCGCGACCGTCAAGCTCCCGTGCAGCCGCTTCGCGAGCCCTTGCGCGAGAAAAAGACCCACACCGAGCCCGCTCGCCGAGCTCGGCACGTTCGAGCCGCGGTAGAACTTGCCGAACACGCTGGCCTGCTCCGCCGCGGGGATCCCGATCCCCTGATCGATCACGCGCACCCTGACGCGCGACTCCGTCCCTTCGACCTCCACCGTCACCACGCGCTGCCGCCCCGAGTACTTCATCGCGTTGTCGATGAGGCTGATCAGGATCTGATGCACCCGATCCGGATCGGACACCACGGGCACTCCGTCGCCGGGTCCGTGGTACTCGATCCGCTGCGTCGGCGCGGCCAGGCGGAAGTCCTCCACGACGTCGCGCGTGAAGACCGCGAGATCGAAGGCCGACACGTGCACCTCCAGCGTCCCTCGCTCGATCGCCGCGGCGTCGCTCAGGATCGCGTCCACGAGCCGCCCGAGCCGGAGCGTTTGCCGGAGCGCGCGCGCCATCGTCCCATCGGGCGGCGCCTTGCCGAGCGCGAGCGCGCGCTCGATCGTCCGGAGCGAGTTCAGCACGGGCTGGATCGGCGCGCGGAGCTGATGCGCGGCCATCGACAAGAACGACTCGCGCTCGGCGGTGAGCAGCTTCGTCGTGACCGAACGATCACTCGCCGACAGGTCGCGCACGAACGCGGTCGCGAACGTGCGGCTCCCGGGCGGAACGAGCGACACCTCGAGCGGCACGTTCGTCCCGTCCTTTCGACGCCCGATGGCGCGCTCCGGCCAGGCCGTCGCCTCGTCCCATCGATGCCCATCCCCTCCGCCCAGCGCCACGAGCTCGGGGAACGATTCACCGACGAGCTCTCCGGGCGAGCGCCCGAGGAGACGCTCCGCCGCGGGATTGGCGTACACGATCCGCCCACGTTCGTCCGCGCAGACCACCCCATCGGGGGCCCGCGCGATCACTTCCGCCCAATCGATCGTCGTCTCCTGCACGGTTACCACCTTGCGTTCGTCGACGTGGGCTTCATTAGGGACGGAGGGGTTCACTGCCAGTGGGGGGCACGAAATTGGGAAAGCGCTCGCGACCGACCGTTCTGATCGTCGATGACGACGACGAGATTCGTTATTCGATGCGCAACCTCCTGGTCGTATCGGACTACGACGTCTTGATCGCCGCCGACGGCGTCGAGGCCCTCAAGCTGCTCGAGCGGCATCACGTGGACGCGCTCGTCATCGATTTGATGATGCCGCGCCTCGACGGCGTGGGCGTCATTCGAGCCTTGCTCGGAAAACCCCCCGAGGAGCGGCCGAGCGTGATCATCGTCGTCTCGGCGCACGTCGAGCTCCGCCGGCGCATCATGGGCCTCGACGTCCGCCGCGTCTTCCCCAAGCCCTTCGACGCGCTCGCCCTGGTGAACGAGCTCTCGACGGCATTCAGCCCCCGCGACGTCGAGCCGGCCAAGGACAACCCCCGCGAGCCGACCCTCGTCGCCGTCCCTCGCGGACACGAAGGGCGCCCGGTTTGACCCGGACGCCCTCGATTTCCCCGACACTCCGATTCGCTCAGCCGACCTCGTCCGCCGCGCCGATTCGCTTTCGAATCGTGTCCTCGATCATTTCCCGGACAACCTGCCAGAGCGCGTCCTGGTTCGGGCAGGCCGCGAGCGGCCCGAGCGGGATCTGGAATCCGCCTTTGCCGCGCCGCCCGCCGCCGTAGGGCATCCCGAGCGGGCCGATGCCGAACGCGTCACGCAGCCACGTCGCCGGATCCAGCGACGCGTCCGTCGTCCGGAGCGACCCGTCGATCCACCCTTCGACCAGGCCGAACGTGATCGCCGTCTTGATCCCCTCGCGCCGGAGGAGGAAGTCGGCTGCTTGCCCGATCGCGTCTCGGTCTTGCGAGCGCACCTGCCCCACGCCCGCGAACACCCACGTCCCCTCCACCTGCATCGCCTCCAGCGCCCGCCGCATGATCCGCATCGAGCTCGACGGGATCGCGTACCGCGACAGCGCGCTCAGCACGTCCGTGTCCACGAGCTCGATGATGCTCGCGAGCGCCCGCAGGTCGTCGGCGCTCGCGTGGAGCAGATCGTCCGTGTCGCTCCGGATCCCGTACGCCAGGGCGGTCGCGAGCCTCGTCGCGATCGCCCCGCTTTCCAGGACCCGCGTCGGCGCCTCGATCACGTACTCTGTGTAGATCGTGCTCGCCGCGCCCACGCCGAGCCGGATGTCCACGAAATCCGCGATGGGTTTTCCCTGAATGGCGTGGTGATCCACGATGGACACGCAGGGCAGACCTGCGCTCCTCGGCAGCTCGATCGAGTTCGCGTCGACCAGGCTCAGCGCGCTGTACCGGTCGAGGTCTTCTGGCGCGGTCACGCGAACGAGTGGCAGATCGAGCAAGTTCACCATCGCCCGATTTTCCGCTCGGCTCACGAGCGGCAGATGGGCGATGTCGCACTCGATTCCCACGCTCGCGGCGAGCCTTTGATGGGCCCATGCGCTCGCCAGGCTGTCGGGGTCCGGATATCCCCGGATGACCACGACGTGCCTTCCTTCGTGCTTTCGCAGCGCTTCGAGGAGCTGGCCGACGCGGCTCTCGGCTCCGTCCACGCGCCGCGGCCCGCGCAGATCGGGAAGGTGTGGGCTGCTGCTACGGTCGGGTTCGATCCGCAACGCTTCTTGATGGTTCACCGTCTTGCCCCGGAGGTGCGGGCCTGATGCCGCACCGTCCGCCACCCACGAAAGCAAGCTACGCGCCCATCCCGCAGCCGGGCCATCCCGTAAGAACGGAAATGAGCGTTTGCCCGAACCGCTTCAGAGCTTGAACATGGCCATGGCCGTTTCGCCGGGACGAACGGTCACGCTCTTCGACTTCGCAGCGCCGCTCGAGGGTTTGCACGTCACCGAGTAGGTGCCGGCCTTGAGCGACAAACGGATCGACGACGACTTGCCCTTCGAGGACCCGTTCACGGTGAACGAGCACGGCCCCCCGACGGCCACGGCGACGAGCGTCCCGTTCGCCGCGGCGGGAGCGGGCGCGGGCGTCGCGGGCGACTTGCTCGGCTCGGACGCGCCTGCGCCTGCTTTCGGCGCGGCTTCGTCCCCGCCCGAGGGCGGCGGCGTGGCGGCCGCGACGGCGGACGCGGAGGACGCCGGCGGCTCGACGGGCGCGGCTGCGGAGGCGCTCTCGGCGGGAGCGGGCGC
>NZ_JASBQE010000126.1 GCF_029960785.1 Polyangium sp. 15x6 | reverse complement strand
ATGATGTTTGGGGCGTAGCTCGGCTTGTCCGAGCGTAGCCCCATCGTCGAATGATGTTTGGGGCGTAGCTCGGCTTGTCCGAGCGTAGCCCCATCGTCGAATGATGTTTGGGGCGTAGCTCGGCTTGCCCGAGCGTAGCCCCATCGTCGAATGGTTTGGAAAAACGCTCGGCCCGGCCGTTACTTGCGGCCCATCTCGCTCGAACGCATGCAGCGCCGGAGCGCCTCGCGCAGCGTCGCGAGCGTGATGATCTTCGTGAGATCGATCCCGATCTGCACCATCGTCTGCGCGACCGCCGGCCGGATGCCCGTGATGATGCAGCGCGCGCCGAGCAGCTCGGCCGCGCGCACGAGCCGCCCGATGTGATCGGCCGTCGAGGTATCCACGATGTCGACGCCCGTGAGATCGATGATCGCGTACGTCGCGACCTTTTGCGTGATCGCGTCGAGCAGCCGCTCCATCATCTCGGCCGCGCGCTGGCTATCGACCACGCCGAAGAGCGGCAGCGTGAGCACGCCGTCCCAGACCTCGATGATCGGGGTCGAGAGCTCCCGGATCGCCTCCTCCTGCCGCGCGATGAGCTCGAGTTTTTCCCGCAGCTCACGCTCGGCCAGCGAGCGCTCCTCGACCTCCTTGCGCACGCGCTCGAGCGCCACCGCGAGATCCGCCTTCGTGGCCTGGTCCGAATGAAAGAGCGCGTCGAGCCGGTCTTCGAGGCTCCTCTCCGAGGGCCGGATGACGAACTCGTCATATGCGTCGCCCTTGGAAGCGAATGCCGTCTGCTCGGCCCAGCAGGACGGAACTCCGAAATAACGCTGGAAGATCCCGGCGAACTTGCCGCCCACGTATGCAGAGCCCCAATCGGCATCGATCGCGCGCTGCGCCATCGACTCCCAGCCATTGTGGACCCGGACGCGCGCCTCGCGGGTTTTCGGGTCGGCCGAGACGAGCTCCCAGCGCCCCCAGCCCGCCGAGGAGGCGATCGCCCCGAGCGCCTCGAAGCCCTTTTCGAACGTGGTCCCCGCGGCAATGACGGCGAAATCTTCCTCCGTACTGTCGCGGCCGCCGCCATGGAGCGCGAGCCGGAACCGCTCGGTGCCCACCATCCGGTGAAAACCGGACAAGAGCCCTGCGACGGACGATTTCGTCCACATCGTCACGGCGGGAGCGCCGGCCCAGGTGCACATGCCCTTCTCGGCGTCCCACTCGACTTCGATTCCCCCGACACGAAGCTTGTCGCCCATCTTTCGGACTCACTTTGCAATGAAAGAAGAGCGTATCGCGGGCGCCGAAATCAAGCCAGCAAAATCAAAAGTTGCAGCCATAGCGTAGTACGCTGCCATCCGAGCGACGACGGGCTGACGCTGTTTTGCAATCGTGACCGTGTACCTGGAAAACGGCGCAGGCGCGCCTTCGCCAGAGCGAGGCGCGAGCGCTCACACGGCTCCTGCGGGTCGGGATTTTTTTGCCTTTTGCGGATCCGCCGGGCGCATGGAGCGACGCAATGCCTCGCGCAGCGTCGACAGCGTGGCGATCTTCGTGAGGTCGATCCCGATATCGACCATCGTCTGCGCGACCGCAGGGCGAATGCCCGTGATGATGCATTTCGCGCCGACGAGCTCCGCCGCGCGCACGAGTTTTCCGATGTGATCGGCCGTCTCCGCGTCGACCGTGTCGACGCCCGTCAAATCGATGATCGCGATCCGCGCGCCTTTGTGCGTGATCGCGTCGAGCAGCCGCTCCATCATCTCGGCCGCGCGCCTCGCATCGACCGCGCCGAAGAGCGGGACCGTGAGAACGCCGTCCCAGACCTCGATGATCGGGGTCGAGAGCTCCCGGATCGCCTCCTCCTGCCGCGCGATGAGCTCGAGCTTCTCCCGCAGCTCGCGCTCGGCCAGCGAGCGCTCCTCGACCTCCTTGCGCACGCGCTCGAGCGCCACCGCGAGGTCCGCCTTCGTGGCCTGATCCGATCGAAAGAGCGCGTCGAGCCGCTCTTCGAGGCTCCTGTCCGAGGGCCGGACGACGAATTCGTCATAGGCGTCGCCGGCCGCCGCGAACTGCGTCTGCTCGGCCCAGCAGGTCGGGACCCCGAAATGGCGCTGAAAGATCCCGGAGAGCTTGCCCGCGACGAAGGACGCCCCCCAGGAGACCCCGCGCGCGCGCTGCGCGAGCGATTCCCAGTTGTTGTGGACCCGCACCCGGGCCTCGCGCGCGGCGAGGTCCACCGAAACGAGCTCCCAGCGCCCCCAGCCCGCCGTCGCCGCGACCCGGATGAGCTTTCCGAACCCCTCCTCGAACGTCGGCGCCGAGGCAATCATGCGCCAATCACCATCGATGCTGTCGCGCCCCCCCTGCTGCATCGCGAGCTCGAACCGCTCGGCCCCGACCATTCTCTGCACCGTCGTGAGCAGCCCCGCCATGGTGCTCTCGATCCACGCCGTCATCACCGGCGCACCGGCCCACAAGCAAAGCCCCTCGTCCTCCCGCCACTCGATGTCGATCCCGCCAACTCGAAGCTTCGAATTCATGGCGCCGACCATAGACCGAGGACGGAAAGATCGCACCAGAGAAACGGGAAAACCGTGGTCTACAATGTGCTACATTACACCACAGGATCGAGATGCTTCTGGAAGAACGCGAGGACGCGCTCCTTCGCGTCGAGCGCGGAGGGCTCGTGGTAGCCGGCGTGCATCGGCAGGAGCGGGCCGATCTTCTGGAGAATCGCGCCCTCGATGCGCGTGTAAAACGAATGCCCCGCGTCCTCGTAGACCTTGATGTCCGCGGGGACGTCGAGCTTGTCGAGGCTCCTCCGCAAGCGCACGGGCGCGTCGCGCAGAGGCGCGTCGAGCCCGCCGAAGCTCGCCACCGTCGGGCAGGCGCTCGGCAGATCCTCGGGGACCTCGCCATAGAAAGGTGCAGCGACCTTGTAATGGCCCCGCATCGCGAGCACGATCGCGAAGCCGCCGCCCATGCAAAAGCCGACCACGCCGAGCCGCTCGGCATCCACCTCGGAGCGCGACGCGAGATACCGCCTCGCCGCGTCGAGATCATCGAGCGGACGGCCGCGTTGCTTGACGATCGAGCGAATCGCGCGCGCAACGCAGAGGAGCTTGGGGCCGCGGTGAAAGAGGTCCGGGATCAGCACGACGTATCCCGCCTCGGCGAACTCCCGCGCGACGCGCTTCATCTCCTCATTGAGGCCGAACACCTCGTAGATGAGCAAAAGCGCGGGGCCCGGCTCCGGCCGGTCCGGCAGCGTGAGGATGCCCCGCATCGAAAAGCCGTCGTCGCAAGGAAACCTGATCTCGCGCTGATCCATGAGGCCCCCTTCTACCACGGGGCAGGCCGCATCCTCAGCCGAGAGAGCGCTTCTTGCCAGCCGGCGCGCCCTGCCCCGCCGTGGACGCCGGCATGCGCACCGAAGGCTTGCGCGCGGGCCGTCCCTCCGCGCGGGGAGGCGCGAGGAGGCGCAACGTGGCCTGCACCTCGTCACGCACGTACGAGCCGAGGAGGCGCTCGGCCTGAGCCACGATGCGGCCGGCGAACGCGGCGAGGATGGCCTGGCCTTCGAGGTCGTCCTGCTCGGGGGCGCCCGTCTTGCGCCGATGCTCCTCGTAATCCCGGGCGCACGCGCCGAGCGGGCCCGGCGCGGTGAGGGCGCGTCGCACGACCAGGCGCGCGCCCCGCTCGCTCGTGACCGTTGGCAGCTCCGCGGCGATGCGGAGCGCGCCCTCGACATTCCCGGCCGCGGCGAGCATGGGCGCGAAGTATTTCCGGGCGAGCTCGACGAGGCGCGGGGCGAGCGCCTGCTCGTCGAGGACCGTGACGTCCGGCGAGAGCAGCCCGGCCACGCCGGCCTCGTGCAGGAAGGCGTTGAGGACCCGCGAGCGCGTCGGGGCGACGCGCAGATACGTCCCGGAGCCGCGCTCGTCCGGACGCACGGCGGGCATGGCCTTGGCCGAACGAGGCCGCCGCGCCCGCGCGTGGTGCCGGTCGGCGAGCGCCTTCTGCGCCTCCGGATCGGTGCCCGAGACGAGCTCGGACACGCGCTTGGCGGGGCCAAAGGCTGGATCCGACGGTTTCGTGTGACGCTTGCCGCTGGACATTCGACGGGGTGGCCCCAAAAGGAGCCTGCTCGTCCGTCTACCACGCGGAAAGCGTTCAGGTGTGGAGAACTTGGAGAGGCTCGGACGAATATTGTCCGAGGCTGGATCCAGGCTGGTTCTGGAGAGGGCTCAGGCGGCGCGGAGGACCTCCTGGATGGCGTCGAAGCTCGCGGGCTTGACGAGGTGGGCGTCGAAGCCGGCTTTCAAGGCGCGATCGCGGTCCTCGGCCTGGCCGTAGCCGGTGACGGCGACGATGAAGGGGCGCGTGGCGTCATCGCCGCGCAGGCGGCGGCAAACCTCGTAGCCGTCCATGCGCGGCAGGCCGATGTCGAGCAGGACGATCTCGGGATGGCCGTTCGAGACGGCCTCGAGGGCCGCCTCGCCGTCGTGCGCGACGGCGACCTCGTGGCCGAGGGTCTCGAGCAGCGCGGCCATGGTCTCGGCCGCGTCGACGTTGTCGTCGACGACGAGGACGCGGCGGCTATGGCCGGACAAGGGGTGCTCGGCTTCGTGCGTGAGCGTCATCGGGACCTCCTCGAGGGCGAGCCAGACGACGAACTCGCTGCCTTTTCCGAGCCCATCGCTATGGGCTTCGACCCTTCCGCCATGCAGCTCGACGAGGCGGCGAACGAGAGAGAGTCCGATTCCGAGCCCCCCTTCCGAGCGGTCGAGGGTGCGCGTCGATTGATAGAATGTGTCGAATACATGCGGTAAGTCCTTCGGGTCGATCCCACGGCCGTTGTCCTTGATCCGGATGAATGCTTCGTTTCTTGGCCCCCTTTCGATGCAAAGGTCGATGCAGCCGCCGTCATCGGTGTACTTGGCCGCGTTGTTCAGCAGATTGGCCACGATCTGCGTGAGCCGCGCCGCGTCCACGTTCACGTGGAGCGGCCCAGCACAAGGCGCAAGGACGAGCTCGTGGCGGCGGGCGTCGATCAGCGGCCTCGTCGATTCGACCGCCTGCGCCACGATGTCGCAGAGCTCGTGCGTCTCCCTTTGCAAGGTGATCCGGCCGCGCGAGATCCGCGAGACGTCGAGCAGGTCGTCGAGCAGGCGCACGAGGTGCTCGACCTGCCGCTCGATCACGGCGCGGGACCGCAAGAGCCGCGGCTCGGCGAGCTCGACCCGCCTCTGGATCTCCACGGCCGTCTTGATGGGCGCGAGCGGATTGCGGAGCTCGTGCGCAAGCATGGCGAGGAATTCGTCCTTGCGGCGATCGGCCTCGCGCAGGGCTTCCTCGGCGTGCTTCTGATCGGTGACGTCCTGGATCAGGATACCGATGCCCACGATGTCGTCCGCCTGGCGAGCCCGGATCGGATAATAATTGCACGACCATTGCCGGACCTCGCCCGGGCGCGCGCGCGTCTCGCCGGAGATGGTCACGTTGAGGTGCCGCTCGCCCGCGAGGACACGGGCGTACACGCCCTCGACCTTCGGCCAGAGGTCGGGGACGACCTCGGCGACCCGGCGCCCGACGTGCTCGGCCACCGAGGAGCCGTTCATGGCGGCCAGGTACTCATTGACCCGGACATACCGGCATTCCCGATCGAGCAGCGCGATGCCGACGGGCGCATACGCGAAAAGGCTGTCGAGCAGGCCGAGCGCCTCCTCGGTCGAGCGCTGCAGTTCGCGGAGCGCCTCCTCGTTGCGCTTCCTTTGCGTGATGTCCTCGATCACCGCGGTCGACGTGGTGATCACCCCATGGAGGTCCCGCAAGAAAAAGGCGTGCACGCGCACCCAGGCGATGCTGCCGTCCTTGCGAAGATATCGCTTTTCGGTGCGATACACCCGCCCGTCCCGCGCGGCCTCCCGGTAACCGGCCACGTCCTTGTTACGATCCTCGGGGTGCGTGAGCTCGCTGAAGGTTTTGCCGAGGAGCTCGGCCGCCGAATACCCGGTGATCTCGCAGTAACACGCGTTGACCCGGAGCAAGCGCCCGTCCTTGACGTCCGCCTGCGCCATACCGAGGGGGATCCACTCATAGAGCTGCCGGAACAGCTCGTCGGTCCAGCGCGCCGCGCTCTCGGCGGCGTGGCGCGGCGTGAGGTCGCGGATGACCGTCGCGTGCGCTGGGCGGCCCTTGACATGGACGTTGCCGCCACGAAGCTCGGCCACGAATCGGCTGCCGTCCTTGCGCTGGAGCACGGCCTCGTACGCAACCTCGCCGCCGCTCTTGCCGTGCTCCACGAGCAGAGGCCGAAACTCCTCGGGCGCGAGCATTTCCTTGCGGGTCCCGAGGACCTCCTCGCGGCCATAACCGAAGACCTCGGTGAAGGCCTGGTTGACGTCGAGGATCACGCCCTCGCTGTGGAGGACCAGCGGATCGAAGGAGGCCTGCGCCAGGGCGCGAAATCGCTCCTCGCTCTCGCGCAATCCCTCGACCTCGCCCCTCCTGCTCACCTCGCGGGCGCGCAGCCGCTCGAGCAGGGTCGTGCAATCGCCGAACTTGCGATCGGAGCGGCGCATGCGCTCGCCGATCCAGGTAATGGCGAGGCCGAGCGCGACGAACGGCACGGCGAGCAAGAGCGCGCTCCCGCCGGCCATCGCCCCGCGAGCGAGCACGGCGAGGCCACAAAGTGCCGTGGCAAGCAGGCCGGGCCCGAGGCCGCCGACCACGGCCGGAAAAGCGACCGCAATGGAAAAGAGGGACAAGGGTGGACGCTCGCCGAGCCACCGTTCGAGAGACGCATGCACGGCGAGCGCCGCGATCGGCGACAGGACGGCCAGGAAGAGCCCGAGCGACGTGGACCGTTGTCTTTTATGCGTCTGCATTCGGCCCCGTGACGTCACGAATCGTTACGTACAGAGCCCTACTACGATCTAGACAGGCCGCACGTCACGCCGAATGTATTTTCTCGATGCTGTCCGGAAAAACCGTTTTCCCGCGAAGATGGGCTCGCTTCGAAGAGCGTTCGGGCTCAGCAGCCGGGGCCGTTCGGGCAGCTGCCTTCGCGCGGCGTGGCGCTCGCGGCGCCGACGTCGCACCAGGTGGGGAAGATGTCGGGCAAACCCTTGGCATAAGGCGATTCGCCGGCGCCGATCCAGTAGGGGTGGTCGAAGACGAACTGCCACATCGACGCATAGCTCGTGAGCCCGTTCATGGCGTCGATGGGCGGCTCGGCGTGGCCGCAGTTGTGGATGCATTCGAGGAAGAAATGCCCCCGCTCGGCGAGGTTCTTCTCGAGGTCCTTCGACGCGGTCTCGAAGTTCATGACGCCGAAGCAATTGTCGGTGGGGCCGCCCCAGAGGACGATCGCCGGCATGCGGTGCTCGGGGTTCGGGAAAGGCTTGATGAGGCCGCCCGTGCCGCCGGAGAGCGAGATGATCGAGGAGAGGTATTGCCCACGGCCGCCCGCGAGCTGGCTCGTCCAGAGCGCGCCCGCGCTGACGCCGGCGCTGGCGACGCACTCCTTGTTCACGCTGAACTGCGCCGAGACGCAGGCGAGCATGTCGTCGAAGAAGACGAATTCTTCCTCCATGCGCGCCGGGGTCTGCGTGGTGTCGAAGGGCCACTTGAACGTGACATCGTCCTTCGATTCGGGGATGACGGCGATGAAGCGCTGGCTGTCGACGGCCGCCTGGATCTGGCCTTTTTCGTAAAAATCGTCGGCGCTGCCGCCGAGCCAGTGCCAGAGGAAGATCGCGGGGAGGCGCTCGTCGGGCAGGATCTCTGTGGGGACGACGAGGCGGAAATCACGGTCGGCGCCGCCGCTCTTGATGAGGTTGTGGCCGGAGACGAGCGTGGGACACTCGCCGCCCGAATACTTGGGCGGCTCGGGCGCGAGGGTCGCGCCGGGCGGAGGCGTGTCGCCGCACTTCAAGAAGACACTCGCGCCGCCCCCGCCACCCGCGCCGCCGTCGCCTCCTGCGCCGCCCGCGCCTCCCACCCCCCCGACGCCGCCGGTGCCGCCCGCGCCTCCCGCCTCGCCGGCACCCGATCCCGCGATGCCGCCCGTATTGGCCGACCCGCCGTCGTCACCGCAGCCCTCGGCCATTGCGACGATCCCGACGAGTGCAAAAAAAATCGCGCCGTACTTCATAACGAAGACCTCCCGGAATGGTCTTACACCCGGGGCGGCGCGGCGGAAAGGGAATTGGGGGAGGTTTGTCTTTCAAAACCGCGGGCGCGCCCGCGGGATCATCGGCAGCTCGCCCGGCGGCAGCGCCTGCAGCGCCGCCAGGAGGTTCGCGGCGCCGGCTTTCGTCTTCTCGATGCCCGGCGCGATCGGCGCCGTCTCCTCGCGCTCCTCGTAGAGCTCACGCGGCAGCTCCAGCAAGAACCGGCTCGGGGTGCGCGGCACGAGCTTGCCGCGTTGCCCGCGCGCCATGCAGCGCGACATGAAGAGTTTTTCCCGGGCGCGCGTGACGGCCACGTAGAAAAGGCGACGCTCTTCTTCCAGGCTCACCGCGCCGTCCTGATCACCGGGCACGAAATCGGTCGCGCGCTCGACCGTCGTGCGCGAATGCGGGCAAAAGCCCTCCTCGACACCGATCACGAAGACGTACGGGAACTCCAGACCCTTCGAGCCGTGCATCGTCGTGAGCGTGACGCGGTCCGTCGCCTCTTCGTCCTGCTCGTCCATGCGAAGCGCGAGCAGGCGCAAAAACTCGGCGAAGTGGTCCCGATCCCCTTTGCCCGCCTCGTCGCGGCGCGCGAAGACCTTGAGCAGGCCCTCGACGTTGCCCCAGCGACGGGCCGCGACCTGCGGGTTCGCCGAGGCCGCCATGATGTCGGCTTTGAGGCCGATCGCCTCGCAGAGCTTCGCCGCGATCTCCGCGCTCGGCAGCTTTTGCTCGAACGCGAGCCGCCCGCCCTCGATGATCCGGACGAACTGCCGGCACCCCTCGAGCGCCCCCGGCGGCAGCTCCCGCACCGCGTGCGCGCGCTGCACGACGGCCCAGAGGCTCATGTCCTGCGCGGTCGCGTGCGCCGTGATCTTGTTGAACGCGACCTCGCCGATGCCCCGCGCCGGATAATTCACGACGCGCCGCAAAGACATCTCGTCGTCCGGCGAGAGCACGACCTTGAGGTACGCGATGAGGTCCTTGACCTCCTTGCGCTCGAAGAACTGCTGGCCGCCGATCATGCGGAGCGGAATGCTCCGCTCCTTCAACGCCTGCTCGATCGGCTGGGCCTGGAGGTTCGAGCGGTAGAGCACGGCGATGTCCTTGGGGCGCACGCCGTGTTTCTCGATGAGCTCTTGCGACTGGGAGGCGACGAAGCTCGCCTCGACCTCGGGATCGGCGCAGACGACGACCTGCACGATCGGACCGTCGCCCTGCGTGGGGACGAGGATCTTGCGATGCCGTTTGCCCGACTGCTTCGCGAGGATCGCGTTCGCCACGTCGAGGATCGGCTTCTTCGATCGATAGTTGTGCTCGAGCTTGACGACCTTCGCGCCCGGGAAATGATCCTCGAACGAGAGGATGTTCTTCACGTCGGCGCCGCGCCACGCGTAGATCGACTGGTCGTCGTCGCCGACGACGACCACGTTCCTGTGCGCGCCCGCGAGCTGCAGCACGAGCTCGAGCTGCGCGTGGTTCGTGTCCTGGTACTCGTCGACGATGAGGTACCGGTAGCGCATCTGGTACTTCTGGAGCACGTCGGTGCGTTTTCTCCAGAGGCGGACGAGCTCGCAGATGAGGTCGTCGAAGTCGAACGCCTGGAACGTGCGCAGCGCCGCGAGGTACTTCGGGTAGACGAGCATGCTGATCTCGTCGTACTCGTCCACGCCGCGGCTCTTGCGTTGCTTCTCGAGCCACTCCTCGGGCGTGATGAAGTCGTTCTTCGCGGCGGAGATCCGCGCCAGGATCGCGCCGATGTCGTAGTTCTTCGTGGTGCGGAGCTCGCGCAGGATCTCGCGGATCGCGCTCGTCTGGTCCGCCTGATCGAGGATGGCGAACTTCGAGCCGCGGAAGCCGAGCGCGCGGGTCTCCTGGCCGAGCGTGTCGAGGCCGAAGCGGTGGAAGGTGCAGACCTTGAGGTCCTTCGCGACCTTCGGGCCGACGAGCTTCGCGACGCGCTCGTGCATCTCGGCGGCGGCCTTGTTCGTGAAGGTCATCGCGAGGATGCTGGTCGCGGGGACGCCCTTGCCGAGCAGCCGCCCGATTCGCTCGGTGACGACGCGCGTCTTGCCCGAGCCTGCCCCGGCGAGCACGAGCATCGGCCCGAGATCGTGCTCGACCGCCTGCTTCTGAGAGGGGTTGAGATCGATCGCCACGGCCGGGGGGGTAGCGCGGCCGCGGCGGGTTGGGTAGTCGGAAAATTTCGCGGTGCGTCGGGGCCCAGGATCAGGGCGGATTCCAGATCAGGGGGGAGGATCAGGGAGGCGTCGCGAACTGGCCGGGGAAGGGATTGGCGTCATGGCGCTTGTTCACTTCGTCGTTCGTCCACGGGAACGGGTTCGTCCCGCGCTCGTGGAAGAAGGCGAAGCCGATGACGCCGACGTTGCGCGAATCGCCGCCGGACTTCTTGGCCGCGTACGAGCCACGCACGGAGCCGAAGCGGAAGGCGGCGACGGCGTCGACGCTCTGGCGGAAGCCGTCGATCTCGAGCTCGCCGTGCGGCTGCACGAGGTAGCCGCGCTTCGAGAAGCCCGCGGCGCGGCCGTCGATGACGTCGAGGCCGTCGACGGAGACGACGCACTCGATGCGGTTCGGCGTGCGGTTGCGGATGACGATCGTGTAGCGGCGGCCGGCCTCGCCGACGATGTAGTTCTTGTCGCTCGCGACGAACCCGTTCAGGAACGCGCCGTTCTCGTCACGCAGGCCGACGAGCAGCGCGCCGCCCGCGACGGGGGTGACGCCGCCCGAGGTGCGACGGAAGCCGGCGGCGTTCGCCATGGCGCGCGCGCCCTCCTCGTCGTTGTAGAAAAGGCTCCCCATCGAGAAGGGGCTCGTGGGTTCGGCGCGCTGGAACGCCACGGTCGTGATCGACGACGAGCGCGTCTCGCCCCACTCGGTGCCGAGGCCGGGGCGGTTCTGCGGCTCGGGCTGCATGACCTCGGCGCGCTTGGTCTCGGCCTCGAACGCGCCGGGGCGCTGGGTGGCGGTCGCTTGCGGCGAGGCGGGCGGAGGCGCGGGCGATGCCTCGTCGGCGGCAGGCGCGGGGAAAGCGCCCGACTCGCCGCCGAACTGGCCGGGGGCCTGGGCCGCGCCCGTTGTCTCGACGTCGAAGCTCCTCGCCTCACTCGGCGTCGCCGAGCCGCCCCCCTTGTAGGAGCCCCCTCCGCAGCCGATGGCGGAGGAACACAGCGTCGCCAACGAAACAGCCCAAAACCCACGTCGAATGAGGTCCATCGTCGTTCTCCCCACGGCCCGCGCCGTTCGCCGGTGGAAACGGAGGCGTGCACGAAGACCTTACACCGATCGCGCGTCGATCGGATCGTTCACGACGCCGCCGAAGAAAGAGCGGGGCCCGAGGAGCCGGCCACCAGCGAGCCCCGCGGCGAGCGCGGCGATGGCAAGGGCAGAGACCACCATGCGGCGCGTGGGCTCCGGCGGCGGGCGAGAAACGTCCGAGTAGAAAGCGGACGGCGTGGTGATCTCGTCGGCGCGCGCGGTGGGGGCATAAAGGGGGGCGACGAGCGCGGGGATCTCGGCGGCCATGGCCTCGGCGGAGGCGAAGCGGTCGTCCGGATCTTTTTCGAGGGCGCGGAGAATCCACGCATCGAGGGCCGCGGGGATGGGCTGCGGCGCGAAGCACGACGGGGGCGCGGGGATTCGATCGAGGTGGGCGAAGCGCAGGGCGTCGAGGTCTTGGATGTCGTCGAAGGGGCCACGACCGGCGACGAGCTCGTACAGGACGAGGCCGAGAGCATACAAATCGGTGCGCCCGTCGACGGGTTTTCCCTCGAATTGCTCCGGCGCCATGGTGCGCGGCGTCCCGAGCGAGGCGCCCCGCGCGCCCGGGCCTTCACAGCCCGAGGCTGGCTCGGCGGCGCCGAGGTCGAGGATCTTGGCGCGACCGTCGTCGCAAAGGAAAAGGTTTTCGAGCTTGATGTCGCGATGCACGAAGCCCGCGCGGTGCAGCGCGCCGAGGCCGCGGAGGATCTGCGACGCAAGGGTGAGGGTCGTCGGCACGGAGAGGACGCCGATGCGAGCGAGCTCGGCCCGGAGGTCACGCCCTTCGAGGAGCTCGAGGACGAGGTAGGGGCGGCCATCGTCCGTGAGCAATCCGAGGTCGAGGACGTCGACGAGGTTGTCATGGCGCACCCGGGCGAGGATTCGTCCCTCGTCGGCGATACGCGCGGCGAGCGCGTGGCGCTCGGCATTCGCGGGCAGGAGCACCTTCAGCGCGGCGCGGCGCCCGAGCAGGGCGTGCTCGACCTCGAAGACCTCGCCGACGCCGCCCTTGCCGAGGAGGCGAACGATGATCCAAGGCGTGCCCGGCGCGCGCTCGCCGCGGCGAAGGGGCGTGGCGCGCACGGGGGCGCGGGTGGAAAGAGGACGAAGGCTCTCGTCGGGGGCCGTGGATCGGTCCGAGCGGTCCGTGCGAAGCTCCGTGTTTGTCACGACGCCCTCCGCTCGGCACCGGAGAAAGCCTCGGGCGCGACGGCGCCGCGGATCGCGGCGGCGAAGGCGGCGGCCGTGGGATAACGGCGCGCGGGCTTCTTTTCGAGGGCCCGCGCGACGACGCGGGCGAGCGCAGGCGGCGCGTCGGCGACGTCGTCGAGGCGGCGCGGGGCGAGGCCGAGGTGGGCGCGCAGGAGGGTGAGGATATCGGATCCGGCGAGGAGATCGAAGGGGCCGCGGGCGGCAATGCATTCGAAGAGGACGATGCCCATGGCATACACGTCGGTACGAGCATCGACGCGCCCGCCGAGGATCTGCTCGGGGGCGAGGTAGCGAGGCGTGCCGAGGATGACCTCCTGCTGCGTGGCGCCGAGGGCCGCGGCGCCGGAGACCTTGGCAATGCCGAAATCGAGCATCGCGGGGCGCGGGGGGCCGGCATTCGGGGAAACGAGGAAGATGTTGCTGGGTTTGACGTCGCGATGCACGACGCCCTGCCGATGGGCGGCATGCAATCCATCGAGCGCGCCGGCGACGAGGGACGCGGCGAACGCGGGCGCGAGGGAGCCTTTGCGGAGGCGGGTCTCGCGGAGGGTCTCGCCGGCGAGGCGGGGCATGGCGAGGAAAGGACGACCGTCCCGGGTCATTCCCATCTCGCGCAGAGGGACGAGGTTCGGGTGGCGGAGCGAGGCGAGCAAGCGCCCTTCCTGGAGGAGGCGCCCGGCGGCCTCCTGGGAATCACGCAATTCGTGGCGGAGCACCTTGATGGCGAAGAGCTCGCCGGAAGGGCCCGCGGCCTCGAACACGTCGGCGGACGAACCGCCGCCGATCAAACGAACGACACGATAACGGGTCCCCACGAGCGGATCGGTCGGAAGCGCTGCGACGTCGATGAGCATGAGTTCGTCCTCCCGGGGGTTCGTCCGAGCATGACCCCCACGCACTCATGTCGACAGGAAGGGGACGGCAGTTGCGTGCCGGGACGAAAAAATCGTCATTGGGAGGACGGGCGTTCAGGTATGCGGCGCGCGCGCTGGACGGAGATCCAGGAGAGGGAGCCTTGGAACGAACCTCAGTGCCCGCTCGTCGCGGCGAGCCAGGTGGCGAGGTCCTGGGTGGAGAGATCGCACACCAGGTCCCCGACGCGCCCGGCGTCCCGTCAGGGGACGTCGAGCGACCAGCGTGGCGGTTCACTGTCCTCACCCCACCTCTATCGTGCGCCCCTCTTGACATTTGATATCATCTGTCGCCAGCCGGACAGATAGGACATTCCATGTCCGATATCCATCTCGTACCAGTCCCCCACTTCCTTATTACTGCCACCAGACGGGGCAGGCCAAGCCTCTGCGTAGCGGCATTCGCGCGAGCGAGTGCGCACAGAGCCCCCTGATCGAGCCGTATCCACATCGATCTACCATTCCGGGAGGGTGCCGAGAGTCGTACACCGTACCCACATATCCTCCCGAACCACTCCGTCCTCAATTATTTCCGTGGACGGAATGCGGTTCCTCTGCAATTTAAACTCTGTCAGACGACTGATGGCGCCCGTTGCCTCGGGAGCGTGGCCGACGTGTAGCTTCTCGCGTTGCCTTGTGCATCCTGTCGCTGCACGTCGGTGCCTGTCGTGTGGCGCGCCGAGATTTTCTCAGCGCGCGTCTGGATGGGTTCTGTGCATTTCGTGAGGGACAAGGCGGAAATCTTTTTACCCCGCAATATATTGGTAAATCCAGAAGAGGGGCGCACGCGTCCCGTCGCGTGCATACGGCTGTATGCAGGTGCGTATGCACGCGCGCAGAGATACTGCGTGCGCCCCAGGTCCGTATTCGTCGCCATCGATGCGACGCAAGGGCCGTGGTGTGCTCGTAGGGCGCCTCGCCCGATGGCCTCAGCCTCGGGTTGGCATGGTTTTGCCCGCCTCCGTGAGAGGCGGCGTCACTCGATCATAAGGAGCGCGGAGTATCATGAACATGGAGCTCGAACTCGAGAACGCCACGGTCTACCGGCTCCACGGCCGGATTTTCGATCTCGCGACTGGCAGAGGGGTCGACGGCGTGTACGTCGAAGCGTGGGATCAGGAAGGTCTCTGTCCAGACGTCGTGGGCATTGCGATGACCGACGCGCTCGGGGACTTTACCTTGACGCTGGATGACGCCTATCTCGACACGCTGTTCGCGGATCGCAGGCCTCCGCTCAAGTTCCGCCTTTTCAAGGAGGGCCTCATCACGCCTCCTCACACGGTTACCTGGCAGCTTTCACCGGGGATCCAGCGTATGCGCATCGGGGTCGGCGGGTCGCGTGATACCGGGGTGCAGCCTTCCTACCTCGTCGTGAGAGGGCACGTGACGGATGCGACCGGAGCACCTGTTGCCGGTGCTTCCGTAACAGCATTTCACAAGCACCTGCGATCCAGGGACCCCGAGCAATCCCAGGTACCTCTTGGAGACCTCGATGGGGACGACGAGTACGCGGAGAAAACGGACGGAAAAGGGTACTACCGTATCGCGTACGACCCCGCAGATCTCCTCCCCGATATGTATCCAAGCCTCGTCGTCGAGGCGACCAACACGGAGGGCACTTGGCACGCAAAATCAGAATTGATCTGCCGAGCCCCAGCGACCGCGACCGTGAACCTGGTGAAGAGGAATGCCGTCCTCCGTGGCCCTCCGGAGGCCGAGCGATTGGCCAGCAAGGTCATCGCTGCGCTGGGCCCAGTCGACATTCTGGAGCTCGCCAACGATGTAGACCTCGATCGGAAGCTCGCGCAAATCGCGTGCACGACGGGGGAAGACAAAGAGCTCATCGCTCTGTTGTTGAAGGCTGCGCAGCTTGCGGACGACATCGACATCGTGATCGAAGGCGTCGACACCAGGGGGCTCATCTACATCCTTCTGCGGCAAGGCATGCCGCAGACGATTCGAGGAATCCTGTCGCAGCACCCATCCACGTTGAGGCGAGCCCTCGAGGAGGCGATCGCCCGAAACATCGCCAGCTCGCCGGACGACTCCGACATAGAGCAAACGCTCGATGGCATCATTGATGTTTTCGTAGACAAGATGGTGGCATCTGCGCTCGAGCCGCGTGTGCCTGGCGCCAACTCGTTCGCCGATATCGTGCGTCTCGGTCTCCCCGTGACCGAGACGGGAGAGCCTGACGAGGATTTGCAACAGGCATTCACCCGCGCAGTCATCGAGCACGAGGGGGATGTCACCAGCTTCTGGGAGGACGAGCTTCCCAGCCGGAGCTTCTCCCCGACAACCATCGCCAAGCTCAAAAACGTACTGCAAGTGGGTGCGCTCACGAGGTACCACGCGCCGCTCGTCGAGAAACTCTCCGCGGACGCCGTCGATGTCCGGGAGTTGGCGGTACTGGACGGGGTCGAGTGGCGGAACATGCTCAACGAGACGACGAGCACCGGGTACATCGGCTGCCCCCCGGATACGCCCGGAGCGAATGAGACCGAACGTCGGGACAATTACGCCAAGATCCTCGAGCACACGGTGGAGACCGCCTTCCCGACCGCGGTCATCGCGGATCGGGTGACCGACGAGGTGCCGGGGGCCGGTATCCGCGTATTCTTCGAAAACAACCCGAACTTCGAGTTCGGCGCGGTGCGTGTGTCGAGGTATCTCGCGCAAAGCGACCGGATGACGGGCGTGAGCAATCCCGCCGCGGTGACCGAGCAACTGAAGAAGATCGAGCGGCTCTTCCGCATCACGCCCAGCTACCGTGAGATCAAGCTGCTCCTCGATGCCGGTCTCCACTCGGCGCAGAGCATCTCCCGCATGGGCAAGCGCCGGTTCGTCGCCAAGTTCGGGTCGACGATGAGAACGGAGCGAGCCGAGGCGATCTTCAGCAAAGCTCAGTGGATCGCGTCCGCCGCCACAGCGCTCTTCGCCAAGCTCGGGAGCAGCTTCAATGGCCTGCAGCTCTTCCCCCTTCCGAACCTGGTCTCGCCCGCGAAGACCCCGCACGCCGCTATCGCTGATTGGGCATCGCTCTTCGGCTCCCCGGACGGTTGCGCGTGCGAGCATTGCCGCTCCGTGTACGGCCCTGCCGCCTATCTCGTCGATCTGCTCGAGTATCTGGATCGGCAAGACTCCAATCTCCCTCCCGAGGGGCCGAAGTTCTCGGCAAGAGACGTTCTCATCGGCGATCTGAGCGGTCAGTCCGGGGGTCCCAAGGGGCGAAGGCCGGACATCGCGCGGCTCCTGCTCTCCTGCAAGAACACGAACACGACCCTGCCGTACATCGATCTCGTCAATGAGATCCTGGAGGTCGTGGTCGCCAACGAGGTGGAGGAGCCCGATTTCCTCTGGCCCGCGAACATCACGAGCGAAGGGACATCGCAGGAGCTCCTGGCCGAGCCCGAGCTCATCCACCCGAATGCCCACCTCGCGGCATATACCGAGCTCGCGGACGCGATTCATCCCTTCGAGCTGCCATTCCACCTGTGGGGCGAAGAGGCGCGCGTCTACCTCGAACATCTCGGCGCGCAGCGGCACGAACTGCTCGAAACGTTCGTCGCACCGTCGAACAATCTACCCACCGATATCGCCGACCAGATCGCGCGCGAGCGGCTGCGCATGTCGAAGCGGGAATGGGAGCTCGTGACCGAGCAGTCGTCGCCGGCGCCGACCACGGCGGCCTGCTGGGGCATGACGGGGTCGGACTGGATCGACCACCAAGATGATGGCCTCAAATACGTCCGCGTATTCTTGCGAAAGGCCGGCATCTCGTTCGAGGAGCTGCGAGAGCTGCTCGCCACGAAGTACGTGAATCCGATCGCCCCGCCGGCGGTGCAGTTGAACCCCGAGGCGGGTTGCGACATCGACGCGAAATTGCTGACCGGTCTCGATGAAGAGGTGCTCGGCAGGATTCATCGCTTCCTGCGGTTGCGCAAGCGGCTCGGCTTCAGCATCACCGAGCTCGACTGGACGGTCTCCGCGTTCGGAGCGACGGATATCGATGCGGATCTCGTGCGCCGCGTGGCCGATCTCGTCGCGTTGCGGAAGGAGCTCGATCTGCCGCTGCCCGTGTTGCTTTCGTTCTGGGGCGACATCGGGACGTATTCCACCGAGTGGGGCACGTCACTCTATGAGACGACGTTCCTCACCAAGTCGGCGCTGGACCACTCCGCTGCGTTCGCGAACGTGCCGAGCGGGCCCGTGGTGGACACGGTGATCGAACATGCGGCTGGGATCTGCGTCGCCCTGCGCATCAACGTGCTCGAATTCGGGCTGCTCGCAATTCCCGAGGTCGCCCAGCAGATGGGCATCGAGAGCCCGCTCGACGTGAGCGCGTCTCTTTCGCTTGCCAACCTCTCCCGGCTCCACCGTATCGTCGCGCTGGCCAGAGGGTTGCAGATCAGCATTCAGGACCTCCTGGTCCTTCTCGAGCTCTCGGGGCTCGAAGCGCTCACGGTCGTCGACCCGCTGCAGCCGCCGGCCGTGCCTGCCACGACCCGGGCGTTCGTCGAGCTCGTGCGGAAGGTGCAGCGCTCGAAGCTCACGAGCGCGGAGCTTCATTACCTGGTCCGGCACGCCACACTGCCGAGCATCCAGGGGGGGCTCTCGGATGAGGCGCTCGATGGGTTCGCGGGCGAGCTCGGAGCCATCGCCACCCAGGTCGCGGACGAGACGGCGCTCGAAAGCGATTCCGAAAATGTGCATCTTCGCGCGCGCCTCGTGGAGGTGCTCGATGGCGTCTCGCCCGCCGAGGCGCCCGCCGTTGCGGAGCAGATCATCCAGGTGGTCGACGCACCATCAACCGCGTCGACGGCGGCTCGCAATGCCGAGCGTGCGTTCCTGCAGCTCCATCTCGAGCACGTCTTCGGGGACGAGACGGCGTCCACGCTGGACAACCTGGTCGGTCCGGCAAACACGCAGGATGCGCCCGGGATTGCGGTCAAGGCGCAGCGGTTCGCGCACGTGCTCGCGAGCGTGTTGAACCATCTGCGCCGGACGCGGACCGAGACCCAGGTCAAGCACGCGCTCGCTGTCGAAATGAATCTCGAGCCCGAGACGATCGACCACCTGCTGACGCAGACGCTGGCGTCATTGGCGCAGAGCGGAGCACGGGCGATCTTCGATTTCATGCCCGGAATGCACGCGTCGGTCGAGTATACGCCGCCCACGCCCGCGACGGCGGATGATCGGAAGAAGGCGATCCGCCGGCTGCACAAGGCCGCGCTGGTCGCGACACGGCTCGGGCTCGGCACGTCGGACCTTTCATGGCTTTATCCGGATGGGGTCGCATCGACGTGGCTCGACCTGAACGACCTCCATCTCGAGGGGGACGACGAGGACACGGACCGGCGGGAGCGTTTTGCAGCCCTGATGCGCCTCGTCGATGTTGCATCCTTCCGCGATTCCCTGCCCAAGGGCAGCGAAGACATGCTGGCCCTCTTCCAGAAAGCGGTCGAGATCGGGAGTATCGAAGCGGAGCCCATCCAGGACGAGCAGGTAGCGCCATTCTACAGCGAGCTCGCCGAGCGGACCGGCTGGGCGCGCGACGACGTGGAGCACCTCATCACCGCTGTCTTCGGGTTCACGGTCCATCCCCTGGCGGAATCCGACTTCCGCGACGAAAGGGCGTTCCTTAGCCTCCAGCGCGCTTTCCAGGTCCTCAGTCGGCTGGGAGCCTCGTCTGAAGAGGTGGCTTTCTGGGCCAGCGTGGACGCTCCGCTCCCACCTGCTGCCCAGGACGCTGCATCCATCGTAGTCGACATCAAGCGCGTGGCGCGGGCCAAGTACGACGACGCTGGCTGGAGTGAGGTCGCACGCCCGCTGCGGGACACGCTGCGCGAGAAGCAGCGCAATGCGCTGGTCGGATATCTCGTCGCGAAGCGGAACCTTTCGGGGCCGAACGAGCTCTTCGACAAGCTGCTCATCGACGTCGAAATGAGCCCGTGCCAGCTCACCTCGCGCATCAAGCAGGCCATCAGCTCCGTCCAGACGTTCGTGCAGCGGGCGCTCCTCGGACTCGAGGAAAGCGTGCCGGAGCTAGGCGAAGAGGCCGCGCGTGAATGGGATTGGATGAAGAGCTACAGGATCTGGGAGGCGAACCGGAAGGTATTCCTCTACCCGGAGAACTGGATCGAGCCCGAGCTGCGGGACGACAAGACGCCATTCTTCGAGGCGCTGGAGAGTCGGCTGCTGCAAGGCGAGGTCACTGCGGAGTCGGCCGAGGCGGCGTACCGGGAGTATCTCGGGAGCCTGCACGAGGTCAGCCGGCTCGAGGTGGCGGCGATATGCCATGAGCGCGAGGACGGCGACGACTCCGTCGACATCGTTCACGTCATTGCCCGGACGCACGCGATGCCGCGAAAGTACTACTACCGGAGGCGGATCGATTCGAGCTACTGGACGCCCTGGGAGAAGGTCGAGCTCGACATCCAGGGAGACCACCTCCTGGCCACCGTCTGGAATCGGCGCCTCCACCTCTTCTGGCCCATGTTCGAGCCGCACACGACGGAAAACAACAAGAAGCGGCAGCGCGTCAATCTCGCATGGTCCCAGTACCAGAGCACGGGGTTTGGCCCGGTCGCGATGACGAAGGGCAGCCCCATCGAGATCGGCGAGAGCTCCGACCTCGGCTGGATGTCGTTCGTCGCGGCGCATGAAAACGGCACGCTGCGTATCGATTGCCTGGTCAACGTGTTCGCAATGATCCCTCAGCTACCCCCGTTGCCGGGGATGCCGGTGCCTCCGCCGCTTCCGCCGTTCGTGACGTACCAAAAATTCGGTCACTTCCTGCTCGACCCGTGCGTCGGCGATATGACCGCCGTCCAGGTGAACGAGTCGCCTTACCTCGACGGTTGGGCTCCGAAGTACTCCTTACCGGCATACATGCGGTTGATGGAAGTGGGTGAGAGACCGGGGAACGACGATTCCTTTGTCATCCCGGCGCCGAAGTCGTTCCTGTCTTCGCCCTGGGGCTTGTCCACCATGAAGTTGCTCCAGAAGACGCCGGGACGCTTCTCCGTGCTCATGGATCGGGCCTACGACAGCGTGGTCGTCGACGACGATGCGCGCGACGCGCTCGTGTACTCCGACAGCGCGCACACGCTCTTCATGGACGCGCGCTACCGTGCGACGATCACGTGGAAGGACATCGCCCAGGCCTTCCCGAACGTTCCGGCGCCCGTGGGGCAGCCGGCTGGCGGCGTGCTCGACCCGATCGTCCTCGAATGGGCCAATGAGCCCAAGCTCGACATGGGGGTCAATGCCACCGTCCAGGGCTACTACCGCTTCCACACGTTCTATCACCCCTACGTGTGCGAGTTCGTTCGGCGCCTGGAGCGCGGCGGGATCGATGGGCTGCTCCGCTCGGACACGTCGAGCTCGACGCCCCTCCAGCACACGTGGAACGAGTATTTCGACGATGCCTACGGGCCGACGCTTCTCGTTGGCAAACCGTTCCCCATCGAAGACGTCGACTTCTCCTTCGGCGGCGCCTATTCGCAATACAACTGGGAGCTCTTCTTCCACGCGCCGTTCCTCGTCGCCACGCGCCTCTCCACGAACGGCCGGTTCGAGGACGCGGATCGCTGGTTCCGCTACATCTTCGATCCGACGGGCGGGGCGCCGGGGAATGGGCCGGAGCGATTCTGGAACGTTCGCCCCTTCCGCGAGAACATCGATCTCGCCTCGATTCAGGCGCAGCTCGAGCAGCTCGCAGAGGAGAACCCGAACGCCAAGCTCCTCGCGGAGCTTTTCGGCGTGTCTCCCGATTCGAGCGCCACGCAGGACATGACCGCGCAGATCGACCGCTGGAGGGAGAATCCCTTCAATCCGCACCTCATCGCGCGCATGCGGCCGCTCGCCTACCAGAAATCGGTCGTGATGAAGTACGTCGAGAACCTCCTTTCGTGGGGCGACAGCCTCTTCCGACGCGACACGATGGAGTCGATCAACGAGGCCACGCAGCTCTACATCCTCGCGTCGCGGATCCTCGGCGACCGGCCGCGCCTCGTGAAGACCGAGGGCGTACCGCCCAAGTCCTACGCCGAGCTCGAACCCAACGTCGATGCGTTCTCGAATGCGCTGGTCGAAATCGAACCCATCATCCAAGCGCCGCCGGAGCCGAACACGCGCCGCACGCGCCGCGAGCCGACGCCGGTGCTTCGGACGCTCTACTTCTGCGTGCCGCCGAACGATGAAATGCTGGCGCTCTGGGATACCGTCGAGGATCGCCTGTTCAAGATTCGACATTGCATGAACATCGAGGGCACGGTGCGGCAGCTCGCGCTCTTCGAGCCCCCGATCGATCCGGGGCTCCTCGTGAGGGCCGCTGCGGACGGGCTGGATTTCGGCGAGCTGCTCTCCGAGGTCAATGCCCCGATCCCCGTCTATCGTTTCTCGGTGCTCCAGCCCAAGGCCGTCGAGTTCGCGGGCAGCGTGATCTCCCTGGGCGCGTCGCTCCTCGCGGCGATCGAGAAGCGTGACGGGGAGGCGCTCTCGCTGCTGCGACAGACGCAAGAGATCGAGATGCTCGAGAGTGTGCGCGAGGTGCGCAAGCGTCAGGTCGACGAGGCCCAGGAGTCGCTCGAGGCGCTGCGTCGCTCCCGGGCGGTCATCGAGGAGCGGCGACAGTTCTATGAGAGGATCGACTACACCATCGCGAAGGAAAGAGAGCAACGAGCCCTGACGATCGACGCCGCAATCGCAACCGGCCACTCTCAGTGGTGGCACCTCATTGCCTCCATCCTTAGGCCGATTCCCCAGTTTGCGGTGGGCTCGGGGTGGCAGGTCGAAATTGGTGGCGTGCAAGCAGCCGGGGTCGCCGAAGCGATCGGACAGAACTACGCCATGACCGCTTCCGAGCGGAGCACGGATGCGTCGTTGGCAGCCATCGGGGCTGGCGAGGAGCGCCGTTGGGAAGACTGGAAGCTGCAAGAGCGGTTGGCCGAGAGGGAGCTCGAGCAGATCGACCGGCAGATCCTCGCCGCGGAGGTTCGGCTGGACATCGCCAAAAAGGAGTTCGCCAATCACGAGCTGTCCGTGAAGAACGCCAAGGAGGTCGAGAATTACCTGAAGACCAAGTACACGAACAAGGAGCTCTACAACTGGATGGCCTTGCAGGTCGAGGGCGTGTACTTCCAGGCCTACAAACTCGCGTACGAGCTCGCGAAGCGGGCCGAGAGGGCGTTCCAGTTCGAACTCGCCCAGCCGAGCGCGAGCTATATCACGTTCGGCTACTGGGACAGCGTAAAGAATGGACTGCTCGCGGGCGAGAGGCTCCAACTCGCGCTCCGGCGCATGGACGCCGCGTACCTGGAGCAGAACAAGCGGGAGTACGAGATCACGAAGCATGTCTCGCTCGCCGAGATCGCTCCTCTCGCGCTCATGAAGCTGCGGGAGAAAGCGTCTTGCGAGGTCGAGCTTCCCGAGGCGCTCTTCGATCAGGACTGGCCGGGTCATTATATACGCCGGATCAAGTCGGTGAGCGTCACGGTCCCGGTCGTGAATGGGCCGTACGCCGGCGTCAACTGCAAGCTCACGTTGCTGAAGAGCAGCGTGCGGATGAAGACCACCGGAGCCTACGCGCGTAACGACCAGCCCGGACAGCCGGACGCTCGATTCCTCGATCATTATGGGGCCGTCCAGTCGATCGTGACGAGCAGCGGCCAGAGCGATGCAGGGCTCTTCGAACTCGTCTTCCGTGACGAACGGTATCTTCCCTTCGAAGGCGTGGGCGCATACAGCACGTGGAAAATCGAGCTCGACGGGAAAACCAACCGGTTCGACCCGACGGCCGTGCACGATGTGGTCCTGCACGTACGTTACACGGCGCGAGACGGCGGGGATGCGCTCAAGAATAGCGCGCTCAGCGCGCTGGGCGCTCCGCCCGATCCGCTACCGGGGGCGGTCACAAGCGGCTTCCGCCTCTTCAGCGCGAAGACGGATTTCCCCGACGCGTGGCACGTTTTCACGACGAGTGGAGAGCACGTCCTCTCGTTGCCGCTCACCACGCGCCTCTTCCAGCCCCTGCTCGGGGTGCACAAGCTCAAGATCACCAAGGTGCACCTCTTTGCCAAGCGAGTGGGTGGCAGCACCGACCAGCTCCCGGTCGAGCTACGAGCGCCGGGGGTCGAGTTCGAGAGCGAATTCGCGACGACCCATTCGCTGGCGATTTCCGTGAGCGAATACGGCGACCTCCTGTTCTACCGCAATATACCGTCAAATGCGCTGATCCACGCGGAAAACGACGCTCCGGTCGCTCCCTGGAAGCTGAGGGTCGCAACGTCGGATAACACGAAGCTCGAGGATCTCTGGATCGTCTGCGAGTACCAGAAGCAATAGGCTCGAAGCGACGCTGAAACAGGAGAGAGGGCACGCCATGGAGCAGAAAGGTTTTGCACCGAAGCCCAAGACGACCGCGCCCGAGGCGGTCAAGGCCCCGAGCCCGTCGCTTCCGAAGGGAGGCGGCGCGGTTCGTGGGCTCGGCGAGAAGTTCGCCGCGAGCCTGGTGAGCGGCACGGGATCCCTCACGGTCCCGATTGCGGCGTCGCCGGGCCGCGGCGGGTTCGGGCCCGAGCTCGCCGTCGCATACGATTCCGGCGGTGGCAATGGGCTCTTCGGTGTGGGCTTTCGGCTCTCCGTGCCCTCGATCTCCCGCAAGACCGAGCGTGGTTTGCCCGAGTACGAGGACTTCCGCGAATCCGATGTGTTCATCATGTCGGGCGCGGAAGACCTCGTGCCGAAGCTCGACGAGGACGAACAAGGTAACTGGGTGCGCGACGTCCCGAAGGACGACGCCGTCGAGCGCATCGAGCGGTATCGTCCCCGGGTGGAAGGCCTCTTCGCGCGCATCGAGCGCGTCACAGAGAAGGGTGACGGGAACGTTTACTGGCGTGCCACGACCAAAGACAACGTCACGAGCATCTATGGTCAGTCCGCGGGGGCTCGGATCGCGAGCCCTGCGGCCTCGACCAAGGTCTTTTCCTGGTTGCTCGAGCGCACCGAGGACGCGCTCGGGAACGTCATCGTCTACGACTACAAGGCCGAGGACTTCGCGAATGTGCCGAATGCCGTCTACGAAAGGCAGCGGCATTCGGGGGACGCGCCGGTCGTAAACCGCTACCTGAAGAGGATCCGGTATGGGAATGCGGTGCCCTTTCAGGCACAGGACTTCCTGTTCGAGGTCGTCTTCGATTACGGCGAGCACGGTGCAGCCGCACCAACGCCCGCGGAGGAGAACACCTGGCCTTGCCGGCAGGATCCGTTCTCGAGCTACCGTTCGACGTTCGAGATCCGCACGTACCGCCTCTGCCGGCGGGCGCTCATGTTTCACCATTTCCCCGAGCTCGGTGAGGATCCCGTGCTCGTGCGTTCCACCGACTTCACGTATGCCGAAGGGCCGGCGCTCACTCGGCTCGTTTCGGTCACGCAGTCGGGGTACATCAAAACGGTGAGCGGATACTCGAAGAAGTCCGTGCCGCCGCTCGAGCTCGGATATTCGCTGCCCGAGCTCCACACCGCCGTCAAACTGCTCGATTCGCGAAGCCTCGAAGACCTACCCGGCGGCGTGGACGGACAAACCGCACGATGGGTCGACCTCGACGGCGAGGGCATTCCCGGCGTGCTCTGCGAGCAGCACGGGGCATTTTACTACAAGCAAAACCTCGGTGATGGGCACCTCGCGCCCGCGCGCCTGCTCGCGAGCCGGCCGGCCATGGCGTCGGGCGGCGGAGCGCAGCTCCTCGACGTCGGGAGCGAGGGACGACAATGCCTTGTGGAGCTCACGCCGGAGGGGACCTCGGGTTATCACGAGCGCACGCCGGAGGGCGGCTGGGGCCCCTTCGTACCGTTCCCTTCGCAGCCGAACGTCAACTGGAATGACCCGCGGGTTCGTTTCATCGACCTTTCCGGCGATGGACTCGACGACATTCTGGTCACGAACGATCACGTGCAGCTCTGGTATCCGTCGCTCGGCAAGGGCGGGTGGGGCCCGCCGCGGGTTCTGCCGAAGATCTACGACGAGGACAAGAGCCCGACGCTCGTCTTCGCGGACATGACGCAGGCGATCTTCGTGGCGGACATGAGCGGGGACGGTTTGCCCGACATCGTGCGCGTCCGTAATGGGAGCATCTGCTACTGGCCGAACCTCGGGCATGGGCGGTTCGGGGCCAAGGTGCAGATGAGCAAGGCGCCGCTGTTCGATGATTCGCACACGTTCGATCCGCGCCGCATTCGCCTCGGCGATATCGATGGGACGGGGACCACGGACATCGTGTACGTGGCGGGCGAAGGGGCGATCATCGTGTTCAACCAGGCGGGCAATGGCTGGAGTGAGCCGGTGCGAATGCCTGGGTTCCCGACGGCCGATTCCACGTCCACCGTGGGCGTGGTCGATCTGCTCGGGTCCGGGACGGCGTGCATCGTGTGGTCGTCGCCGTGGCGGGGCGTGGCGAAGCCGCCGATGCGGTACATCGATCTTTTGGGCAGCAAGAAGCCGTATCTGCTCACGTCGGTCAAGAACAACCTCGGAGCCGAGACGAAGCTCGAGTATGCGCCCTCGACGAAGTTTTACCTGGAGGACCTGAAGGCTGGAAAGCCGTGGGTGACGCGGCTGTCGTTCCCCGTGCACGTGCTCACGCGTATGGAGACGTTCGACGCAATCAGCAAGGCGCGGTTCGTCAGTACGTACAAATATCACCACGGGTATTACGACGGCGCGGAGCGAGAGTTCCGGGGGTTTGGCCTCGTCGAGCAATACGACGCGGAGTCGTTCTCGGCCGAGCGCGGAAAGGGGCTCTTCGCGGAGGCTCCGCCGACGGAGGAGGAATTCCACCTGCCGCCGGTGCTCACGAAGACGTGGTTCCATACGGGCGCGTTCATCGACAGGAGCCGGATCGCGAAGCAGTTCGAGAAGGAATATTACACGGGTGACGAGCAGAGACCGGAACTGCCCGACGCCGTGCTGGAGGCGGGGTTGTCGCCGAGGGATTTCCGCGAGGCGTGCCGGGCGCTCAAGGGGCAAATCCTCCGCACGGAGGTCTATGCGTTCGATGGTTCGGAGGCGGAATCGCACCCGTATGTCGTGACGGAGGTTTGCCCTGCCATCGTGCGGGTGCAGCCTTCGACGGCGAAGGCGTATGCGTCGTTCTTCGCGTATGCGCGTGAGTCCGTCGAGATTCATTACGAGCGTGACCCGGACGAGCCGCGCGTGGTGCATACGCTGGCGCTCGATGTCGATTCGTTTGGCCACGTGGAGCGCTCGGTAAGCATCGCGTACGCACGGCGGAACATTCCGGAGGATATGCCCGAACAGGGGCTTTTGGCCACCCTGACCGAGAGCGACGTGGTCAACGAGGATGGGGAGGCGAGCTGGTACCGCCTCGGAGTGCCCAAGGAGACGCGAACGTACGAGCTCACGGGGCTCTCCACGACACGGAGCACGTTGTTTTCGTTCGGCGACGTCCTCAGCGCCGCGAACGCCGCGGTTGCGATCTCCTATGAGGCGACCCCCAACGGCACCACGATGCAAAAGCGCCTGGTCGAGCGGGTGCGGCAGGTTTATTACGACAGCACGACGCTGTCCGGGTCTTCCCCCGCGGCGCTGCCCTTCGGCACCATCGACGCGCTCGCGCTGCCTTACGAGACGTATGCGCTTGCCTTCACCCCCGGGCTCTTGACTGCAGCTTATGGCACGCGCGTGACCTCGACTATGCTCGCCGAGGGCGGGTACATCGAGGAGAACGGCGATTACTGGGTGCGAACCGGTCGCCAGGTGTTCGGTCCGGACAAGTTCTACTTGCCGGTCGAGATCCTGGATCCGCTGAGCAATTCCACGACCATCACGTACGACAGCCACGACTTGCTCGTGACGTCCGCCGAGGACTCGCTCGGGAATACGGTCACTGCAACAAACGATTACCGCGTCCTCGGGCCCACGCTGGTCACCGACCCGAACGGCAATCGAAGCGCCGTGAAGCTCGACGAGCTCGGAATGGTCGTGGCGACGGCCGTGATGGGCAAGGTCGGCTCGAACGACGGGGACACGCTCACGGATCCAACCACGACGTTCGCGTACGACCTCGACGTATGGCGCACGACGGGCAAACCCAACGTCGTGCATGCTGCCGCGCGCGAGCGGCACGGGGATGCGCTGACGCCCTGGCAACACAGCTACACGTACCTCGACGGGCTCGGGCGTGAGATCCTGAAGAAGGTGCAGGCCGAGCCCGGTCTTGCGCCGGTGCGCGACGAGAACGGGGGGCTTGTCAAGGACGAGAACGGCGCGGTAGTGTTGGCCACCGCCTCGCCGCGATGGGTGGGCACGGGGCGTGTGGTCATTGACAACAAGGGCAATCCCGTCAAGCAGTACGAGCCGTTCTTCACGGCCACCCACGAATACGAAGACGAACAAGAGCTCGTCGAGTGGGGCGTGACGCCCATCCTGCGTTACGACCCGCTCGGCCGGCTCATCCGAACGGACCTGCCGAACGGGACGCATTCGCGGGTCACGTTCACGCCGTGGGAGCAGGCGAGCTGGGACGGGAACGATACGGTGCTCGAGGCGGGCAACCCCTGGTATGCCGCGAGGCAGCCGAGCGCGACGCCCACGCCTTCCGCGCAGGAGCAGCGGGCGGCGGAGTTGACCGAGGAGCATGCGGATACGCCGGCGCTGGTGCATTTCGACGTGCTGGGCAGGCCGGTGCGCGGGGCCGAGGATAACGGGGGCCCGGAGCCGTACACGACGAGGGCGGTACTCGATATCGAGGGGAATCCGCGGAAGACCGTGGACGCCCGTGAGAATACGGCGATGGAGTATGTCTTCGACATGCTCGGGCGGACGCTGTACCAGAAGAGCTGCGATTCTGGAGAGCGGTGGACGCTGGCGAATGTGCTCGGGAACCCGATTCGAGGGTGGGACGGCCGGGGGCATGTGGTGCGCTCGGTGTACGATGCGCTGAATCGGCGGACGGGGCTGTGGGTGCAGAAGGGGTCGGATCCGGAGGTGCTCGCCGAGGTGACGGTGTATGGCGAGGGGCAGACGGATCCGGAGGACGCGAATCTGCGCGGGAAGGTGTATCAGGTGAAGGATGGGGCCGGGGTCGTCACCTCGGTCGAGTACGACTTCAAGGGGAATTTGCTGGAGAGCCAGCGGCAGCTCGCGCAGAACTACTCGACGCAGATCGATTGGTCGGGCTCCGTGGCGCTCGAGACGGAGGTGTTCACGCAGACGACGGTGTATGATGCGCTGAATCGGCCGACGAGCATGACCACGCCGGACCAGAGCGAGATCAAGCCGACGTACAACGAGGCGAGTCTGCTGGAGAGGGTGGAGGCGCGGATTCGGGGTGCGAGTGGTTGGACGACGTTCGTCGATGATATCGATTACGATGCGAAGGGGCAGCGGGAGAAGATCGTCCACGGGAATGGTGTTGTTACGGAGTACAGCTACGATCCGTTGACCTACCGGCTGACTCGGCTCAAGACGACGCGGACCTCGGACAGTGAGCTGCTGCAGGACCTGCGATACACGTACGATCCGGTAGGCAACATCGTCGAGATTGCCGACCTGGCGCAGAGCAACATCTACTACAACAACGCGCTCGTCAAGCCGCGCTGGGAGTACGAGTACGACGCCATCTACCGCCTCATCGAGGCCACGGGCCGGGAGCACGCGGGCCAGAACGCGGACATCCAGCAAGACCAAAACGGCTTTCCGCTGGTCAATGCGCCGCACCCGAATGCTCCCCAGGCGCTCCGGAACTACACCGAGACCTACCAATACGACAAGTTGGGCAACATCGAGAAGATGATCCACGAAGTGGTGGGTTCATCGGGGAGCTGGACGCGCCGCTACGATGTCGCGCCGGAGAATAACCGGCTGCGTGGCACGAGCCTGCCCGGCGACGCAGAGGGGGACTTCACGGCGCAATACCCCTACGACAACCACGGCAACATGACCGCGATGCCCCACCTGCAGCACATTGGGTGGGACTTCAAGGACCAGAAACGAGAAGTGGATCTGGATGGCGGCGGAGAGGTTTACTTCACATATGATGCCAACGGCCAGCGGGTACGGAAGGTCTGGGAGCATAGCGGCATCGTCGAGGAGAGGATCTACCTCGGGGGGTTCGAGGTCTATCGGAGGCATGAGCTCGGGAATGTCGTGCTGGAGCGAGAGACCCTCCACGTCATGGATGATGCGCGGCGGATCGCGATGGTGGAGACCAAGACGGTCGATGCGTCGGATCCGAACCTCGTTGTAACGTCGCGGGTGCGGTATCAGCTTGGGAATCACCTCGGCTCAGCCGCGCTCGAGTTGGATGAAGATGGGCTCGTCATCAGCTACGAGGAGTATCATCCGTATGGGACGAGTGCATACCGCGCTATGGCGAGCGGGGTGGAGGTCAGCGCGAAGAGATATCAGTATACGGGCAAGGAGCGAGATGAGGAGACGGGGCTGTATTACCATGGGGCGAGGTATTATGCGCCGTGGCTCGGGAGGTGGACGAGTGCGGATCCGAGCGGTATGGGCTCCGATGGGCTGAACCTATACCAATACGTGCGGGGGAATCCCATCACGCTGCATGACCCGACTGGGCGCTCTGGCGAGGGATTCATGCAGACGCTCCAGGACATCAAGACCGCTGTCTCGGCGAAGGTAGATCAGCTTGAGCAAGCAGCGGATCGTGCAGCCGAAGCAACGAAGAACTTTGTTGGTGACGCAGTCGTAACGGCCCTCAACGAGTTTAGCAGGGGAATGGCGCAGAGCCGCGCTGCGGACAATCAGGAGCGCGCAGATCTTTCTCGTGCCTTTGGAGTCAGGAAAGATGTAGTTGAGTATTATGAGGAGCACGCTGAGCGGTTCACTGCTCGTGCCGAGTCGCTGCCGCCCCCGCCGGATAGCGCAGGAGGAAAGGCTGGTCAAGCGCTCGCCATCGTTGGGCCATTTTTAGCCGGAGTTGGCGGCCGTAAACTTATGGATGCGGCCAAGCGTGCCGTGCCTGAAGTTAAGGATGCGGTCACAAAGCCGGGCTTGATGTTAATGACCGCGGGAGCGGGTGGGCCGCCAGGTGGTGGCAAGCCCAAGACTGGGAAGGATGGCGGAGCGGCGGCCCCTGTCGGCAAGAAGGATTCGGCACCGGAAACTGTCCGCACGACGGCAGCACCGGCAAAAGGAGGCGTTCCTGAATTGAAGAATGATATGGGCTGGAAAATGTTCGCGGAGGCGAAAGCGATTGTTTTAGCGGCACCGGCGGGGCAACGACTTGCACTATTCCGAGCACTGAGAGAGCAGGTTATAAAAACTGGGTTTTCCCTTGAACCAAAGGTGATAACGAACGCTGACGCTGCCGCCATGTTCCGAGGCGATATAGGACAGGCGCTCGTCTTCATGAAAGATGGTAGGGTGCTGCGCGGGAGTGCGGACGATCCGAAGCAGTTTGCCTTCGACGAAAAAACCGGAGCTTACACGTTAGTAGACATGAGCCAATTGACACCATGGGGACAAAAAAAATGACTCACCGTTCGATTTCCGTAAAACCCATAAACGAGGACGTGGCAGATGCGATCATCGACGCGATCCTCGAGCCTGTCCCCCGGAACCTGATCAGGGTCGCGTTCGGGAGGGCTCGCGATAGATTCGTGTATACACTCACACCGACGGGCCAGAAGATCCCGCGTCGCCTGCCAGCGGAGTCGTTCGACATGGCATTCTACGTCCGGATATTGCTGCCATTCTTCTCAATGCCGGATTACATTCGACGCATTCTAGCAGGAGAAACTGTGTCGCCGGCCCCCATCGTGCGCACGCCGATGGCGATAAACGACGATGGCGCAGAGCGAGTGCGGTGCGCGATATCCGATACCATTTGTCACAATCTGGTCACCGCTGCCCTCAACGAAGCGCGAACGCAATTTGTCGCAATCGAGACCACCGCCGAGACCACCATCGATACTGAGCTTGTAGCACCGCCCTGCATGCCGTTCGACATGGAGTTCTTCGCTACCGTCATGGAAGAGTACTTGTCATTGATATGGCTACTCGAGCGACTCCTGGAGGGACAATCACCCGCGCAAGCCTCCGGGTGGGACGAGTGAATACCTCGTATCATTACGCTGCGTCGATTTCGCATAGCGATAGGAGGACAGCGTTTCATTAGGTATATACCTATATGAGGGACGTGTGAGGAACCGCAACCAGGTTGACCGTAAGTCCTCGCCCACCACCGTCTGGACGACCATCCGCGCCCATGGCAGGCGCCACGTGCGCGGCACGCGCATGCTCGCCGCGCCGGCGTGCGCTCGGCGGGTTCGTCGCAGCCGCACAATAACCGT
>NZ_JASBQE010000125.1 GCF_029960785.1 Polyangium sp. 15x6 | reverse complement strand
ACCGGAGGCACCGGAGGCGGTGGTGGTAGCGGCAGCGGCGGCACCGGCGGCACCGGCACCGGCGGCGGTGGCGGTAGCGGCACCGGCGGCGGCGGCACCGGCGGCACCGGCGGCACCGGCGGCATTGGCACCGGCGGCACTGGCGGCATTGGCACCGGCGGCACTGGCGGCAGCTCGGGGGTCGCGCCAGCCGCCCCCGGAGGCGAGGCCATCGCTACGGGTCTCTGCGCATTTCAACCGGCCCCGACGCGAACCCCCTCCCCGACCCTCGCGCTCCCTGCGATCGCCGCCCTCGCGCTCGTCCTGCGCAGACGCCGCAAGGGCTGATTCAGCCGAGCTCGAGCTCGATCGGGCCATACGTGGCTGTTCATCCCGTCCCGTCGCTCCCGGTCATGCTGCATTGGCTGCGTCCGGTCGCACGCGTCTCCAAGACGTTGGGGGTAGATGTCACGCCACGATTTGTGCTGGTATGTGGGCTCAACATGAACCCAACGGAACTGCGTCAGCGTTGCCACACGTTTTTCTCGGGAGAAAAGCCGACCACCGCCGCCGAGGACTTCGCCGCCATGGCGCGCTTTTGCGAAGCGAACGACATCGCCCATGACGCCTACGGCGAGGGCGCGTTGGTGCAGGACTTCGAAAGGAAAATAGCCGATCTGCTCGGCTTCGAAAAGGCCGTCTTCTGCATCACCGGCACCATGGTGCAATCCGTTGCCTTGCGGCTCGCCTGTGAAGCCGCCGGCAGCAAGACGGTCGCACTGCATCCGACCGCGCATGTGCTACTGCACGAGCGCAGCAACCATCAATTGCTCGACCATTTCAAGTCGCTGCACGTCGGCGATCCTTTCCGCACGTGGACCGTCGCCGACCTCCAGGCCTGGCCCGACCGGATCGGCGCGACGCTCTATGAACTGCCGATGCGCGAGATCGGCGGACAGCTGCCGGACTGGGCGGAGCTCGAAGCGCTCAAAGCGTATTGCCGGCAACGGAACATTCATCTGCACATGGACGGCGCGAGATTATGGGAAGCCTCGGCCGGCTACAAGCGCTCGCTGAAGGAGATCGCGCAAGGCTTCGATTCGGTCTACGTTTCATTCTACAAGGGCATCGGCGCGCATGCGGGCGCGATGCTGCTCGGCAGCGCGGATTTCATCGCGAAGGCCGATACGTGGATGAAACGCATGGGCGGAAACGTCTATCGCCGCTCGCCCTATGTCGTGTCGGCGGCGATGCGCTTCGAAGAGCGGCTGGCGAAGATGCCTGCCTACCTCGAACGCACCGAAAGGTTGTACGACGTGCTGCGCGACTTTCCGCAACTGCAAGTCAATCCGGCGCGGCCGCACGTCAACATGCTTCACGTGTATTTCCCGGTCGGCCGCGAGCGCCTGACGGCCATACGCAACGAGCTGGCAGAGGAACACGGCATCTGGCTGTTCGGCGGCGCGAAGCACGCCGCCTTGCCGGATCAGAGTTCGATCGAATGGTATGTCGGGGAAGGGTTGTCGACCCTGTCCGACGCGCGGGTCCGGGAAATTCTCACACTCGTGATGCGCAAGCTCGCCTCCCCGGCGGGTCCGGCCGTCTCGGCCTGAACGGATGAGGCGTCGCACGGCGTCCTCGCCCCGCATCCCGTTCCAGGTTATGAAGCGGAACGGGGCGCTGACCCGATCCACGCGGCGCGCGTGGTGGAAGGGAGAGGGACGATGCGGGTATTGCTGACGGGAGTGGGGACGCGCGGTGACGTGCAACCAGTCGTGGCCTTGGCCGCCGAGGTGCGGCGTCGGGGACACGACGTGAAGCTGTGCGTGCCGCCGAACTTTCTCGACTGGGTGGGCAACTTGGGCTTCACGGCGACCCCGATCGGCATCGCAATGCGTGCGCCGAGCGGAGCCGCCGCCGCGCAAGCACCGACGCCGGAGCAGCTCCGCGCGCTGCTCGAGCACCTCGTGAAAGACCAGTTCGACGCGACCGCGTCGGCCGCCGAGGGATGCGACGTGATCGTGGCCGGCGGCGCGCATCAGTACGCCGCACGGTCCATCGCGGAGCGAATGGGCATCCCGTCCATGATCGCCGTGTACGCGCCGGTGGCCCTGCCGTCGCCGGATCATGCGCCCGCCGGGGAGCCCGGGGGCGACCCGGAAGAAAATCGCAGGCGCTGGCAGGACGAATCGCGGAGCTGGAACGAGCGCCTTCTCGAGCGGCTCAACGCCCATCGGGCGCGCCTCGGCCTGGGTCCGCTGAGCGATGTCCTCGGCCATATCCTCGGCAAGGATCCGTGGCTCGCCACGGACCTGGTGCTCGGGCCGCGGCCGGCGACGCCCGGCCTTTTGGTCACGCAGACGGGAGCCTGGATCCTTCCCGACCAGACGCTGCTCGAATCCGCGCTGGAAGCCTTCCTCGCCGCCGGCGAGCCGCCCGTCTACATTGGCTTCGGCAGCATGCCCGCGGACCAGCAGACCGGCCGCATCGTCATCGAGGCCGTGCGGGCTGCGGGGCGTCGCGTCGTCCTATCGCAAGGGTGGGCTGAGCTCGGTCTGGTCGACGGCGCCTCCGATTGCATCGCGATCGGCGACGTCAATCACCAGGCGCTGTTCCCGAAGGTCGCCGCGGTGGTGCACCACGGCGGTGCGGGTACGACCACGATCGCGGCGCGCGCGGGCGTCCCGCAGTTGATCGTCCCGATGTTTTCCGATCAGCCCTACTGGGCCTCGCGCGTCCGGGCGCTCGGGATCGGGACGTCCGTGGCTCGTGGAGCCCTCCGCGCGGAGTCCCTCCTGCCCGCGTTGCAGGGCGCCCTCGATCCCGGAGTCGCTGCTCGCGCGGCCGCGATTGCCGGCACCGTGGCGATGAATGGCACGGCCGTCGCCGCCGACCTCATCGAGCAGATTTCCGCGTGAACCTCGGGTGATCGCCGTGTTCGGCGCATCGGGCGCGCGATTTCGACCCGATGCCGCTCCACGGCGATCCGCCGAGCCCATCGATTCTTTCAGGGAGCGGGGGAAGCTGCGGCCGGGGGCACGCGGGTGATATCGACGACGAGCATCGGTGGCGCGTCATTGACGATCGCCATGGTGACCGAACGCTTCGCTTTTTTCTTCGTCCACGACGCCTGGCCCTTGACCCTCCCGTCCGTCACGCAAGCCATGAAATCCTTCCCCGCGCACTCGGCGGGAAACGTGAAGCTCCTCGACTTCGGTTCGCCGTACATTCTTTTGAGCACGGTCTCGGTCGTGTCCATCGCGCCGGCCCAGCTCCTGCTGTCGTCTTGCGGATGCACGAGAATGCGCAATCGCGAGATTTTCCCGTCCGCGAAGGAGAGCTCCGCCGAGGCCCTCTTGAGCTCGAAGGACGGCACGCCGCTACAGAGGAACGTCCCATCTTTCTCGGTCCATTGATGCCCGGCGTTCTGGCACGACGACGCGGCTTTCTCCGGCCCTTCCTTGAAGTCGAATCCGAAGCCCTCGGGCAGTGGCGCCCACTTCGCTTTTTCGATCTCCTGCTCGCGTTCCTGCAGGAGCATCTCGCGCTCATCGACGAGCTTGTTGTGCACGTCCACCGCCTCGGCGATGTTCCCGCTGCTCGAGATGAGGAGAGGAATTGCAATGCCGAAGGACACGGCGGCGCCGATTGCAAAACCAGTATGATAGGGCTCGAAACGGTTTGTGACGATGTACTGCCCGGCAAGCCAACTGGCACACCCGGAGCCAATACCCATCAGCAAACCACCGAAGATCGCCCTCTCCTTCGCTCTGCTGATCCTGTCGCCATTCGCTGGCTCTTGCTGGAGTTTGTCGGTCATGTCGCCTTGATCGAGCGGCTTCCCGTGTTGCGAGTATTTCCCTCCGGAAGGGGAGTCGACGTCGATACGCATGTTCGCGTCGAGCGGGATCCCCACCGTACACCCCGCGCCCGTGAAGAGAACGATGCCCATCGCTGCCCCGAGAGCCCATCGATTCGTCCCCGAGGCCGATTCGTCTGTATCGTTTTTCATATCACATCCGTCGACACTTCTTACCGTGGGACGCATTAGCAGGACTCGGACCAACGCTCGGGCGTCGGGAATTCCACGGGTAGGAGCTCGAACGGCGGGAGCGTGGAATGCGGCTGGCGCGTCAATCCCACGCGGGTGACGTCAACGGGGCCGCTGACGCGTCAGCCCCTCGCGTGACCCTCGCAAGGGCGGCCTTGCGGCTCTTTGGGGACCGATCTGACCTCGCTCGCACGGATCGCTCGGAGCGGGATTACGTCGAGGAGTATGTCGAGCCCGAGCTTTTACCCGAGACTGCCCAATTCTCATGCCCCGCCATCCGCTGCACTCCCGCGCGCTTGTCGCCCGCATGCAGTCTCACGCGTGTGAGCGTGCGAGGACACGTGTGCCGAAACGTCCAACAATGAGCCACTGTGCGCCATCCTCGAAGGTTCGCATGTCGCCGACCGCAGCGTGGGAGCGGGAATTCCCGCGGATTCTGCCTGGCCCAAGCGTTGCTCGGTGGATGGCCCATGCAATTGACCAAGACAGCATCGAGAGCACGCGCGGCGTGGGCGACCTTTACCATCGCGCTGGCGCTGAGTGCATGTCAAGGCCCTGTCGGGACGAGCAACGGCGCTGGCACCGCGGGTTCGGGGGGCGATAGCGGCGGCGCTGGCACCGCGGGTTCAGGGGGCGAGTCCTTCGCTGGGCGACGCTGCGGCGTGGGCGCCCCTTGCTCGGCGGGAGCGACCTGTGCGTATTCGGGAATCGAGAGCGGTCTCAAATGCACGTGTGATCCCTCGGGGCATTTCCTTTGTGACCCCTGGGCCAGCGGGGGCGCGCCGCCTTACAGCCCGTGCGATATGGAGAGTGCCTGCAATGAAGGCGCCGGAGGAAGCGGCGGCGCCGGCGGCGCCGGCGGCGGCGGAGGCGCCGGAGGCGCGAACGACGGGACGTGCTCGCTGGGCAACGGTTGGTGCACGCGGACCTGCACCTGCGCCGGCTGCGAGATCGAATGCACGGGCAACCCACCCCCTTCGGAGAATGAGAATGGCCGTCTATGCGACCTGGACTATTGCTCGCTGGATTACTGGCGCTATGGCGGCTGCGAGATCAAGGACGGCACGTGTGATTACAGAGTCGAGTGCGGTGACTCCCCGAAGCTCATCGGCACGTGCCCGGACAGCAATTGATGCTCGCTCCTCGAGACGAGCGCCACCGGTCGTGAAAGCGTAGACTCTCGGCCATGACCGACGTCGGAGCGCGAAAGCTCGCACGGAACTGCCTCCTCGCGGGGGCTCTCGGCGATGCCTGGGGCGGTCCCTATGAGGGTCGCGCCGGGCCACTTCAGCCGGTCTTTCCGGAAGCACCGCGACTTTCGGATGACACCTGGTTGACCCTCGCCACATGCGAAGCGATCGTGCTGAGCCGAGGGCGTGTTCAGCCCGAACGAATCGCCGAGCGATTTCGGAGCTGGTTCGAGTCCGGCCGCATCACCGGCGCCGGGTCGGCGACCGTCAAGGCGCTCCGTGACCTTGCGGCAGGCGCCCACTGGGCCCTTGCGGGGGCCCGCGGCGAGTTCGCCTCGGGCTCGGGCGCTGCCATGCGGGCTGCTCCATTGTCGTTTTTCCTGGACCCCCGTGTCGAGGCGGACCGTCGAACGATTCGTGACGTGTCACGGATCACGCATCACAGCGACGAAGCCTACGCCGGTGCACTCGCCGTGGTCGTCGCGCTTCGACGCTGCGCGCAGCTCGCGGCCGTGCCACGAAACCTTCTCTCGCTGGTTGCGGACGAGCTTCCCGACACGGCGGTCCGCGACCGGTTGCTCGAGTTGTCCGCCTGTCAGGATTCGCCGAACGACGCCGCCCGGCGGTTTGGGAGCTCCGGGCATGTGGTCGAGGCCGTGCCGATGGCCCTGTTCGTCGCGGCGGCGACTGCGGACGAGCCCATGGAGTCGGTCATCTCCACAGCGGTATCTCTGGGCGGCGACACCGACACGATCGCTGCCATCGCGGCTCAGGTTGCTGCCATTTCGGGACGGTCGCTCCCGGATGCCCTCGTCGCAAGACTCCCCGAGGCATCACAACTCGGCCCTGGATTCGATCCCTTCGTATCGCTTCTGAAATGATAGCTTGACTACGCGGCGAACACGTCTCCACGACATCGTCATCATTTGCTTGTCCACGGGGTCTTTCACGCACCGCGTTCCTCGAACACGTAGAGCCAGTCCACCGGCGGCCCTCGACGCCGCGGTCCCCCTGCGGCCATGAAGCGGATTGTCAAGCATGGTTGGCGCTGCTCTCCAAGCTTGATCTCGACCTCGCATGGCTCGGTGCGCACCGCATTCACCCACACTTCGCCGCGAAGAAGGAGATGATCCGGACTCCGCTCGATGATGCTGGCAATGAAGCCGTCGAGCCAGTCGTGACGGGGCCACATCGGATCTCGCATGAGCGCTCGAGCCAAGAGCGCCTCGACCGCATCGCACAGCTCCCGAAGTTCAGTGTCCGTGCATGTGGCACGCGCCGAAAGCCGTTGGGCCAACACAAAAACCTTCTGCAATATCGGCGCATCCGGCGCTTCCATGGTCGTGCGGAGAGTATCGAGGCGGCCTCGACGGGGCAAACATGGAACCATCGAGTCAGTTCACGCGGGCTCCGACCACCAAGATTTCTCTCGGTGCCTGGATCCGCCTGCGGGGGCGGGTGGCGGTGTGCCCTCGAGGCCGACCATTCCGGAGGGTGTCGAACGTGCCGTTCACGGCGACCGTCGCCTCACCCCCCGCCGAGTCCTCGTCGCTCTCGCCGTCGGCGCTGAGCGCGGCGGACTCCATCTCGGCGGGTTCTTCGGCCTCCGTGATGCACCCCATGCCGACGACCGCGACCGAGGCGGAAAGACCGAGCAGCGCGAAGACCTTCGACATCTCCGTCATCTTGATATCCCTTTCCTTCCTTCGCCTGGCTGCGTCGCAACTGATTGCAGGGTCCCAGGCTCATCCCGACGACCGCGGATCTTCTTCGGCCCGCTCGCTCCCATGTCGAGGGGTCGAGTCCGCGCGCGCTGCCGCCTCGGCGCTTACCATTGCGGCGCGGACGTTCGTGCTGGGCCCAGGGGTACGACCACGACAAGCAACATGCCTGGAAATCCCTTTTTCGCGTCAGGGTCGCCAGGCCGAGAGAAACTCTGCTACGAGCCAGCGCGGCTTCTGCGAATGGCGAGGCGGGTGACGTACTCTTGCAGCTGCGTCGCCTCGTACGCATCGTCAGCCCGGACAAACGCGAACGTGGGGCTGGCCGTCGCGCCGTAGCGAACCTTCTCCTGACCCGTGCCCATCCCCAGGTGCAGGCGCTTGCAGCCGAGTTTGCCCGCGCGACGCACGATCTGCCAGAGCAACTGGCGGTAGGGGCTCACCTCCTCGGTGTTGAATCCCTCGTAGTCGACCCCGCAGTAAAGCCACCTGTACGCTTCGCCCGCGTGACGGCAGGCTCCCCAGGCCACGGGCGCGCCCCCACCTTTGCGCCGCAAGACCATCACCTCCCATGAGCCGCTCTCGAGCTGCGCCCGCAAGAGCTCGACCGGCAGGGGGAAAATGTTGATGCGCAAGTTCTTCCTGGCGATGTTCAGGTAGAGCGCGTGCATTCGCCGCAGCTCGTCGTCCGAGACGTCGGTCTGGCTGTCCCAGATCTCGACGTCGAAAAGCGATGACCGTTCGGTGGTGGCTCGGACGTGCTTGCGCCGGCCGGCTGTCGGGAGCGATGCAATGAAGGCGTCTTCGCCGCGCCAATCGAGCTGCAGCATGTAGGACTCCACGAGCGGCACGGGGACGAATCCTTGCCCGGTGAGCACCTGCGCGATTTCGGGGTCGTCGCCGACGTCGCGAATGACCAGCGTGCTCGAACCCTGGGCTTTCATTTCGGCGACGCCTGCCTCGACGAGCTTGACGAGCCCCTTCATTCTGTCCTCCCCTGGGCGGAGGAACATGTGCTCGCCCTCGGACGCGAGGGAGCCCATGACGACGGCGCGAGAGGTGAAAAGGTAGGGGGTCTCCGCCCGTTCGGCTTCGAGCGCGGCGCTGACCTCAGCGCTCATGAACGTGTCGTCCTTCATCAGGCACGTCGTGAATGGCGCCGCGGCGAGCGGCGCGCCGGACTCGTCGCGCACCAGAACGTAGCGGAAGGACCAGCAATGCTCCGGTCGATCATTGCCTTGGTGGAACACGCGCTCGACCGCGCGCATGGTGCGGGCGTCGATGTACGAGAGGCCTCCGACGAGCGAGTCCCAGAGCTCGGGGGCGATCTGATCGATGGAGTCGAACATCTCGACCGAGCCCGTGTCGTGCTCGGCGGTCTTTCGCTCGGGGACGCGAAAAATGCCCGATATCCTGTTCGTCGCCGACCGCAAGAAAGGCGGTAGCACCCCCTCGAATTGCTCGTCGACCTCGGCACGCGTGACGCCCACGCTCTCGAGGACCGGCTCCAGGTGGGAAGCGATGGCAGAGAAGAGCGCGTCGACCTCGTGCTCGGCGTGGTTTGCGTTGATCGTGACGCGCAAGCCGCCGCGGCTCGACGGCACGGCGGGGAAGCCCGAGACGTTGACGTGGAAGCCGTCGTCGCGCAGCCTCTCCGCCATCTGGTAGACGGCCTCGACGCGGCCGAGCGCGACGAAAAAAATGGGCGCTTCGTTGCGAATGACGAGCGGGATGCCCAGCCGATCGCAAAGATCGTTCGCCTGTTCGATCCGGCTCTGCAAGACCGCCTGGCGTTGGCCCAGCTCGGGGCTCAGGTGGATCCGCGCCGAGGCCACGCTCGCCCCCAGATCGCCAGGGCGAAGCGGCCCCGAGAACGAGAATGGCCCGCCCACCAGCCTCGCCATCTCGAGGAGCTGTGGGTCCTTGACGACGACGACCCCGCCCCCGGTGGCAAACGCCTTGGCCAGCGACGTCACCACCACCATTCGCTCGTCGAGCGGGAAGCGGGACAGGAGGTGTCCACGACCGTTCTCCCCCGCCCAGCTCATGCCGTGGGCGTCGTCGACGTAAAGGCGGACGTTCGGCGCCACGTCCAGAACCGCCTGCAAAAAGCTCTCGGGCAGGTAGTCGCCGTACATGGAGTAGACGCCGTCACAGGCGAACCAAACGTTCTGGTGCTTCACGGAGAGCTGGCGAAGCACGTCGAGGGCCCTGTCGAGCTCGCCGTGTTTGACGATGACCTTCGTCGCGTTGCTCCGCGCGCATTGCAGCGTGATCGCGTCGTCCACGGACCTGTGCACCTGGTGGTCGCACACGATCGCGTCCTTCTCGGTCAGCAGCGCAGGCAACACCACGTGGTGGGCGATGCTCGTGCTCGGCAAAACGAGCACCCGGGGGACGCCGAAGATCTGCGGAAAGAGCTCTTCTTCGAGCTCGTGGTAGAGCGGGCACGACAAGTACCCTCGGCTGTACGACGTCTGTGAGCCGAAGCGGCGGTAGGCCTCGGCCCCGCCCTCGATGAGCCTCGGATCGAACTCGAGGCCCAGGTAAGAGCAGCTGCCGAAAGACAGCATTCTTTGGCCGTTGACCTGGATGTGACGGTCCGAGAGCCGTTCGTCCTCGGACGCCAGGAAGTAGTGCCCGCGTTGCCTGCCGTGATGGTGAACCTGAAAGACTGCGTCGCGGAAGCTGGATGCGTCCATTCTCGTGTACCTCTGGCGGTGGAGCCTCGGGGGTGTGGCATTGGGTCCCGAGGCCACCATCGAAGAATGGCATCGTGCACGGCAGCGTCCAGATATCAAGGAAAACCTGGAGATCGACCGTACCGAAAGATCAGATCCGCAATGCCCGAGCCCCGCGTTACCCTCCGCGGCGCTGGCGGGCACGCAGTTCTTGGAGCGCTTCGCGCTCCTCCGTGCGCTCGGCGATGGTGGCGCGCTTGTCGTGGACCTTCTTCCCGCGACCGACGCCGAGGGTCACCTTCACATGGCCATTGCGAAAATGCAGGTCGAGCGGCACGAGCGTGTAGCCCTCGCGCACGATGGCGCGCTCGATCTCCCGAATCTCGCGCGCGTGGAGGAGCAGCTTGCGCGCGCTGCGCTCGTCGTGCGGAAACGCGCGCGCGTGGAAGAAAGATGCGATGTGCATGTTCTTCAGCCATACCTCGCCACGCTCGACGACCGCGAACGCGTCGATCAGGTGCACGCGCCCCTCACGCAGCGATTTCACCTCGCTCCCGCGCAGCACGATGCCCGCCTCGTACCGGTCCGACAGCTCGTAGTGGAACGCCGCCGCGCGGTTCCGCGCGATGACGTGCTCGTCGCTCTGCTTCTGTCCTGTCATGCAGCGTCTTTCGGCGAGACGGAGGCTGGCATCGTCGGGTGCACGGCTCCGACTCCTCGTGTACATTGCCGCTGAGCCAGCACCCTGCGGCCACGAGGACTCGATGGGATTCTTGCACATCATCGCGCCGGCTTCCGTCGGCGAGGCAGCACTCCGGGAGGCGGGGGCGGCGTTCGAGGTGTACCACTCCGAGCTCGTCGATGCCGGCAGTGGTGAGCCTTGCCTGCTCGCGTCGCTGAAGCCGGAGCGCGACTGGACGCGGTACGCGGGGTGGCCGCTGCACTGGGCGTCCCTCGAGGGGCGGCTGGATACACACCGGGTTTTCCCGCTGTTCGAGGCGATCTCGCGCGCCGCGGGGCGCGGCCCGTGGCGGTGGTCGAGATGGATGGCGTCATCGACATGGCCACCTTCGCCGTGTTCCGAGAGGGCGCGCTCGTGACGTTCCACTCGGTGTCCGACACGCCCGCGTGGTTCTCTCCGGCGCCGCCCGCCGTGGAGCCCCGCATCAAAGAGGCCGCGGATCCGCAGATCGTCGCCGCCGCGATTCCGGCCGCCTCGCTGCGCAAGAGTCCCTCGCGGCGCGTTCCCGGCTGGAAGGAGTTCATCGACAGCGCGACGCGCGCGGCCGCTGCGTGGACGAGGTCGGGTACGAAGCCGGGGGCCTGCCCAGGGCTGTTCTCGCTCGTCAGCGAGTACCTCGTGTCCGACGATGATTTTGCGGCGCCGTTCTCGAAGAAAGCCGGGGCGGCGAAGAAGGCCACGGCGGCGAAGAAGGCCACGGCGGCGAAGCGGAGCGCGCCTCGGCGAGGCCGGTAGGCGCGGGCTCTCACGGTCGTCTCGGGCTTGCGGCCGATGTGGGCCGCGCGCGGCAGGTGGCTCCTGAGCGCCGCGGGCGGTTGCCTGCGCGGACTCGTGTTGCGTGCCCTCCGATAGGCGAGCTGCTTCACCAACATCCTTCTGTTCTTGACATGCCGCGGGCCCCTCTAGTACTGAAAATGATAATGAGTATCGCTTTCATTTACGCAGACAAGGCCGTCCCGACGAAGAGTGTTGGTGACTTCACTTCTTTGCGGATTGCCGCCGGCGTGCTCGCTGTGGCCCTGTTCACGGGCTGTGGCGGCGACTCGGAGGGGCAGAACGGCGACGACAACGGGCCGCTATACGCCATCACCACGCAGGTGCTCGCCGCCGATCCGGTGGACAGCTACGTCATCGTGACGAACCAGGCGGAGCAGACTGCGTCGCTCTCCCTGGACAACGCCGTCCGGGTGTCCGGCCGCGCGCTGGGCGTGGGCATCCCCAAATCCGGCGCGATCTATGCTGTGAGCGACGAGAGCGCGACGGTGACCCGCTACACGCTCAGCAGCGCAGGGCGGCTGGAGCCGTCGGGCACCATGAGCTTCGACAGCCTGGGCGTGACGTCACTCGGGGAGTACCAGGCCAACTTCCAGTTCATCTCCGAGACCAAGGCCTACTTCTTCGATGGGGCCACCGCCCAGGTCGTCATCTGGAACCCCAAGGAGATGACGGTCACAGGCAACATCCCGCTCGACGAGCTGGTAATCCCGGATACGGTCATGGCCTTCTCGGGCGCGGTCATCCGACTCGACGGTCAGGTCCTCATGCCCGTGGGTTGGCGTCCCGTCTCGGGCGTGGGCATCACCCCCAAGGCGGGCGTGGTTTCCATCGACACGGAGACCGACACGGCCACCGTCACGACGGACGATCGATGTGGGTACACGCATGACGCCGCCGTCGGCCCCGACGGCAAGGTGTACATCGCGACGGAGGCGTATGGAGCGGCGGTGCGCCGGGTCGTGGGCGAGGACGCGCCGGCGCCGTGCCTGCTCGAGTTCGATCCCCAGACACACACCTTCAATCCCGACTTCTACCGGACGCTCGAGGAGCTCGTGGGTGGTGGCACCGCGGGCACGCTCGTACCAGGCCCGGAGGGGACGGCGTACGTGCGCGTGCTCGACGAGACCGTCGCCCCGGTCCTGGAAGGCACCCATCCCCGCACCATCGCGAGCGGGACGGGCTGGCAGTGGTGGGAGCTGAAACTCGACACGATGACCGCCGCGCGGAAGGACAGCTTCCCGGCGACCTCGGGCAGCGTCTTCCTCTTCGAGTCGCAGAACCACACCCTCTACACCGAGTTCGGCGCGGGCGCCGCGTCCACCACCCTGCGCGTGCTGGAGGATAGCGGCAAGCCCACGGTCACCACGGAGGGACTCTCCTTCTCCTTCCTCCAGCTTCGCTAGCGCGGCTGCAAGGTAACCCCGGGCCTCCCCCTCCTTCCTTGGAGATTCAATGCATTCTCTGTTCCGTGTCGCAGGTTGGTTCGCCGCTTTCGCGCTATGGTCGTCTCCCGCTCTCGCCACCAGCACGGGCGTCGCTGGACAGTCCGGCAAGGACAAGGCGACGTGCGTCACGTGTCACAAGGGGGGAGCGGCTTGCACCGTGGAGTTCGAGGGCCCCACGACCCTGGAGCCAGGGGCCACGGGCCAGTACAGCTTCGTCATCCGGGGGGGCGCTGCAAAGACGGGAGGGCTGGACATCGCTGTGAACGACGCGGAGGCCAGCCTCGAGACCGGCAGCAGCGGGATGAAGAAGATCGGGGCCGAATTGACGCATTCCGCCCCGCAGCCGTTCGAAGCCGACGAGCTGCGCTTCGACTTCTCGCTCGTCGCGCCCGCGGCCGATGTGACCCTCACGCTCTTCGGGGCCGGCAATTCCTCCAATGCAGACCTCCTCAGTGATGGAGACAGGGCCGCGGCCACGAAAATGACCGTGACGGTGGGCAAGGGTTCGCCCGTCGAGGCTCCAGAAGGTGAAGAGGACGGCGGTGGCGGATGTGGTGCCGCTGGGAGCGCCCCCGTGTGGGGCCTCATGATGGTACGCCTGGCGTCACTCCGGCGCCGTCAGCGCTGAGGCGGTGAGGGTGCGATGATCGTCAGAGCTGCGCCTGGACCGCCGCGACCGCGCGGAGGGTGAGCGCGACGATCGTCAAGGTGGGGTTCGCCGTGCCGGCCGTCGGGAAGGTGCCGCTGCCGAGCATGAACAGGTTATCGTGCTCGTGCGAGCGGCACTGGGCGTCGACGACGGACGTCGCAGGATCGGCGCCCATGCGATAGGTGCCCATCACGTGCCCCGCGCCTTGCGGCTCCGGATCGTGCTTTCGGCCCGTCGCGCCGAGGGCATCGAAGATCTGCTCGTGAACCTCGATCGCCTTGCCCATGCCGTCCCGCGTGTAGGTATCGACGCGGTAGGAAATGCGCGGGCGCGGGATGCCGAGCGCGTCGAGCTGGTCCATCGCCGGGACGATGCGGTTCTCCGGATCCGGGAGCTGCTCCATGAGGCTCGACAAGCGGAGCTGGCGCGCGCTCTGCCGGGAAAGCTCGGCCGCGAGCGCTTGACCTCGCAGGCCGAGCTTCACGAGCTCGCCCACGGTGGTCATCGGCCCGCCCGTCGGCCACGTCCAGCCGTCATTGCCGAATTCGACGCGGAACGCGGCCGTTGCATTGCGGAAGGCCCCGCCCCGCGTCCCGTCGATCCCCGCGGTCGAGAGCGGGCCGCGGCTCTGCGCGAGGGAGTCCTCCGCGAGCGCCCAGCTCAGTTGAATCGGGTGATCCATCAGGTTTCGGCCCACCTGATCGCTCAGGTTCGAGACGCCGTTCGGCAGCGCGCCGGTCTTCGACATGAGCAAGAGCTTGGGCGTCTCCATGGCGTGCGCGGCGAGGACGTATACCTTGCCGGAAGCCTCGTGCTCGGTGCCGTCGGGCCGCTTGAAGCGAATCCGGCTCACGCGGCCGTCCGCGCCGATGTCGATGAAATGCGCGATGGCCTCCTCGACGATCTGAACGCCCGCGTCCTCGGCTTTCTTGACGTGCACCGAGGCGTCGTATCGCGCGACGATGGGGCAGATAGGGATACACGTCCGGGCGCCGCAACACGGGGGACGCTCGTCGTAGGTATCCGTGTTGCGCGCCTGCGCGGTCGTCGTGACGGTATACCCGAGCCCGTCGATGACCCCCGCGATGCGTTTGTCCGAGTAGGTCAGCGGAATGGGCTTCATCGGATACGGCGTCGTCCGAGGCGAGCCGAGGTCCCCTTCCCCCGCGACCCCGAGCTCGATCTCGGCCTCGGCATAATAGGGCTCGAGGTCGTCGTAGGTGATGGGCCAATCCACCCCCACGCCGAAGAGCGTCTTCATCTTGAAATCGTCCGGCACGAGCCGGATCGTGGTCCCCAGCCAGTGCCAGGTGGTGCCGCCGACGAGACGCAAGTACGAGCTCTTGAAGAGATCCGGGCCCTCCTGGACGTAATATCCCTCGAGGTCGATGACGCGCGGCCCCGGCGCCGCGGTGGAGCTCGGGAAGGGCGATTCGGGGACCTTGATGAGCGCGCCCCGGTAGGTCTCGATTGCTTTTTGCCGATCGACGCGGGGCCCCGATTCGAGGATGAGGACCTTGGCCCCGCCCTTGGCGAGCCGATGGGCCATGATGGTCCCTGAAATCCCCGCGCCGACGATGACGACGTCCGCTGTCAGTTGATCTCCCATGACGTTGTCCTTTCCGATCGTGGCACGAGGTCAGCCCTCGGGTGATTCTGCCCAGAAGCCTGTGAGGCCGCCGCATTCGCTCGGTGGATTCGTGTAGTCCAGCGCGCGCCATGTCAGCGCTTCGGTGTACGTGGCGACCTCGGGGCCCGAAGCTCCCTCGTAGACGCCCGTGTACCAGTTGAGGATGATGGCGTCGGCGACGGCGCGGAGGCGTGCATCGTCGAAGGTGCCTTTCGCCTCGAGGTCCGCGAGTGAGCCCGGGCTCGTTTCGCGGCCATAACCCGCCTCGGCATAAAGCTCGTCGAGGGCAAGCGATTGCTCCGCCGAGGCGCGCAGCGCATCCAGGTAGATCTGCCCATGCGCGCGCGGGAGGTTCTCGAAGCCGGTGAGCAACGCCGAGAGCGAGAGGAACCGAGCGAGGGGGCCGTCCACGACGGGATCGTCCGAGCAGGCCGGCACGAGAGACGCGGCGAAGAGCGCCGAGACGCCTCCGAGAAAACCGCGTCGGTCCACGCGAAGAGAAGTTCCTTGGTCCACAGGTACGCGGGAGGAAATTCGCATGAAGCGAGGCTACATGAAACATTGCGAGCCCCACAACATGAATCGGCGACAGGGACCTCACTTCGGACGAGAGAGCAGGAAAGGTCCTCTATTCGTGACGCGAGCAGGCGAGCGTGCCCAGCTCACGGTGTCGGGGACATCGCCGTCGCGACCTCTCCGCAGGTCCAGCCGGTTTCGAGCGGCACGCAGTTCTCCAGGACAGGAAACTCGGTGCAGCTTCCCGGCTGGCACGTATCAGGCGGGGTCTTCACATCGCACAGCTGGTGCGCGCCGAGCTCCCACGGCATATTCGCCAAATCGCAGAATTCGCCGCCCTGACAGCTGCGGCTTCGGTCCTGGAAGAGCGCCCTGCCATCACCCAAGAGCAAGGTGAGCTTGTCGCCCATCCAATTGCCAGGTCCCGGTCGATCGTGCACCTCGATCGCCCCGCTCCCGCCTTCGAGCCAGAGGTCACCCGGGCACGCCAGCGATTCCGCTCCGCCGCAGTCGCCATAGGAGAGGTGCGTGCAATATGCAGGGCAGCTGAGCTGCACGCCGCAGGCGAAGAGATCCGCCTGTGTAGGCGCGCTGTTCTCTGGGTCATCCTGGACGACACTGCCGCAAGCGATCGAGCCAAGCGCCAGGGCCAAGGAGAGTCCGCCAAGAAGGAGGGAGCGAGGCAAGAAAGTATCGCGTTTCATAGTGCCTGGCGCCCCGAGCACGACGTATGCCAAACGAAATGATTCGGCTTTGATGGGGCATGTGCCAGGCACCGAAGTCACCTTGGCGCAAGATGGCGCAAAATGCTTCGCCGTTGGCGTGGCCTTCGTTCCTCCGTCCCCTGCCCCGAGCGTGCTCGAGATCGGGCTCAGTCGAGCACATCAAATCCCATGTCCCTGAGCTCGTCGAGCTCGTCATCCGAAAAACCCGCATCCAGCTCGTCCGGATGCTTGATGAATCCGGATGAATTGATGATGTATTTTACAGTTTTTTCGGCGACCGAGACGACATAGGTGATCGTATTGGTGCCTTCCAACGTAGAGGGCGGAAGCGGAGCCTCTATCACCCAAGCGGGGCCTGTTACGCCTTCCACCGAATCGTACCGTCTGGCGTCCGTTCCGGCATCGATCGTCGTCTTGTATCCCTGGCGATCCCGAAAAGCCGTTGCGATTGTCAGTGCTTCTTGTTTCGTCATCATGTTCCGTTCCTGCGCCTCCGCTCGGTTGTCGTGCAATGAATGTTTATCGCGACGGCAAAGCTCCCGAGCATCGGTGCGACATGCAGTCCGGTGCAGCACCTCGTCAGGCCCCTTGCGCATCCCGCACGTCGACCCATCGCAGGGTGGAATCGAGCGGCTCGTCGGTGACGAGCATGTCGTCCTCCTGATTCAGTACCGTCAGCGCCCACCCGTCGAACACGAACTCGATACCCGCGCAAAGGTCATCCGTCGCAAGGAGCCGCACGCGACGGACGATTTGCCCCCGTGCCCGCCGAAGTGGTGCCGGCCGATCTTCGACCCACCGGGACGCGGCATCCGGTCGACCAACCCAGGAAAAGGGCGGTCGGGCAAGATCGAGCGTATCGCACGTCACGCCGAATTCAGCAACGTAGATCGACCACAGTTCCACGTTGCGACGACCGATCCGCAGTACGACAGGCGAGGCTGCGTGCATGTCGTCCCACGGTTCGTACCATACGACGTATGCGCGCTCGACCGCTTGACCGGCCAAGCCATGAAGGAGGCTGCCATGTTCGGCAAGCACGTCGTCAAATCGCGTTGCGATCTTCATGAGCTTCCAGCGGGCCCAATTCCCAGTTCAATGTCGTTTGCTTCAGGCGCCGCTCTCCAACGGTTCTCCGGAGGAGGTCTCTGATGTCGAGCGAAATGGCAGCCGAGAGCCAGACCCACCAGATCAAGTGTCCGTGAGCCGTACGAAGCAACGCATTCGGCTCCAGCCCGAACTGAACGGTACAGTCGGGCAAGTTATCATCATGAGCGGTGGCGACGAGAACGTCGAACGCTGACGGGCGACGTGGCTGACGACGGAAGAGAGCTTGGGCAACCCGCTCTCTCCATCTTGTTGCGCGGACGTGGCGTGCCCCTTCGCGCAAGACGGGCGCTCCGCCAGTCTCGCTCAATACCTCCATGAGCGCCTCGGTGATGCCCTCGAACTCTGCATCCCACTCTGCAGTGCCCTCGTAACCTTCGAAGTCATTGAAACCTGCCTTCGAAAAGCAGACATCGGGATTCGTTGGCGCTGGCCACACAGCGAAAACACGCCCGCTTGCAGGCGCCCACGCGCCGTTCAGACACGGCGGGATCTCGTCCCAATGCAAGGTGTGAATGCTGGTCATCTCGTGCACTGGATCATGACAATGACGACTCTATGCCGACACCACCCTGGCTCACAAACGTGAGGATCTCACAGCCCGTGCAGACCTACAAGAGAAATCAAGAACCCTACGCCAGCACACCACATACCGTGTCCGCTGCCGGATCCGTCCACGTCCCGGAGCTTCCGGCTCTGCGACACGCTGGAGCAAGGCGGCACATCACGCCGATCGCATCCAAGCACGCCGTGCGAACCCAGGTCCTACCTGTTGGGCGCGCCGATTTGGTCCGCTCGCCCTCCGTGCGGGGACTCCATGAGCAGCAAATTCTTCAGACACTCTCACCCGGCGCAGCGGACGGCCGCTTGTTTGATGGCCATCGCGACGATTGCCCTTGCCTCGCCCGTCGCCGCGATGAGTTTCGTGGATCCCGATGCGCGTGCACTCGAGGTCGCAGAAGCCGCGGCAGAACGGGCACTCGAGCTGAAACGGCCCCAATACAGGGGCAATCCCACGCGTGACTGGCACACGTTCAACGATTGGCTCGAGCACAAGCGCGCCCTGATCAGCTTGGCCGAAACGCACTACGAGATCGCGGAGCCCTGGTGCCCAACTTCCACGGATACGACGCACGTGCCCGCTCGGCTACGCGTGCGAGCGGCCTACCAGATTGGAGCCATGTGGGAGGATTACGTCACATCCTACCAGGCCGCACGTCCGCGCACGCAGAAGCCTGCTCATGTCAGCCTCGACCTTCCGCTCATCGAGTATACGGACACGGACGAGTCATGGCCTGAATATATGCCGCCTGAATGGCAGAAAGCACGAAGGGCGTTCGCTGCATGTCTCTCCCTATCCATGAACAACTCCGTGTGGACGGACGAGAGCTCTGCATGCGAGAGTTGGCTCGAAAAACATGCCAGGCTCCCCTACGGGTCCGCCCTTCGGGAGTTCTTTCCCGGCCCAACGCGAACCCCCTCCACGACCATCGAACGTTCTGCGCCTGTACCCCTCATGGATGCGGCCCCCTCGACGAACCTGCCGGCGACCGCCTCCCCACCGCAACCGCACATGCCACCGCCATAGCCCCCGCACCTCGTTCGGTCGCAGCCCGACGTTCACGGCGTTATAAAATCGCTGGTTGTGCCGTATAGGGGAGCATGTCGAACATTCTGCCTTCGCTCGCCGTCGCCGACCACGAACACAACGGCGCTCGTGCCGCGCCGGACTCGACCCTGCGCGATCCGGTCTGTGCATTCTGCCGGCGAGGCATCGGCCTCGTTCGGGTCGTCGAGGGCCCTTTCTACGCTGAACACCTGCCGATGCTCGATCCCGCGTGCTGCTCCGCGGACGGGCTCACGAAGTACGACGTCGACTCGGTCGAGAAGACGAGCGGCAAGCTCGCTTCGTTTCTCCAAAACGCCCAGCCCGGGACGCTCTGGGAGGCGGACACGGTACAGACGAGCAAGAAACCGAAGCTGGTTCGGCAGGAGCCCGAGCCCTTCGGCCCCCTTCATCACGCCGCGGCCGAAACCGAGGTGTTCGCGAAGGTGCTCGAGGCAAAGGAGCACTGGCTCGACGCCATCGCCGCGCTTCTTCGAGGGGATGACGAGCGGCTCGCGATCGCCGCGGTGAAGCACCTGTCGCTCCATCGACCGTACCCGCCGGCGTGGACGTTCAATCCCGCGGTGGCCGTGCCGGAGGAAGCCATCGCGACGTACCAGGCCTTCCGCGCGGGCAAGGCCGAACGTTACCACGGCGCCGACGCGGCCGGAGAAGCAGCGCGGTTCTCGCTCCTGCTCGAAGCGTGGGCGGACCGGCGTGCACGTGTCGCCGACGAAGCCGTGATGCAACTCAGGGACGCTATCACGGGGAACATGAAGGTGAACGAGAGCCTTCGCAGCCTGCCGAGCGAGCTGTTGACGCAAGCGATCGAGCAAGTCGAGCGTGAGGTCGCGTCGCTCGAGGCGGGCACCGCCGCAACGACGCAGCTCGATCGGCGCAAGTCCCTTCTGCCTCGACACCAATTGCTGGCCGACGGCTTCCGCGCGCTCCTGGAAACCAAGAAGCCCGCGGCAAAGAAGGCGCCGGCAAAGAAGGCGGCCGCGAAGAAGTCGACGGCCAAATCCAAGACGCGCTGATCGCTCGCCGCGAATGCCCGCCGTCGATCAGGTGACGTCAGGGCGCAGACGTTGCCGCGTGATAGCTAGCCTCGGCTCACGCGACGGCGTCGCAGCGGTCGTAGGAGCAGCAGCAATCCGGCGAGCGGCCATGCCGTGCGGGGGCCATCGCCGACCTGACGGCATCCGCAGGCGCCCTCCTCCTGAATCAAATCGCCGCCGCCGCCCGACGAGGCCGTGATGCTCGATGACGACGTAACGTCGGAGCCGCCGGAGCCAGCCGATCCTCCTGCGCCGCCGCCCGATCCTCCCAGGCCGCCGGAGCCGCCGGTTCCTCCATTGCCACCGGAGCCGCCGGAGCCGCCAGCTCCTCCATTGCCACCGGAGCCGCCGGTTCCTCCATTGCCACCGGAGCCGCCGGTTCCTCCATTGCCACCGGTACCGCCGGCGCCGCCCGCGCCGCCTGCACCCGTCGGGTCATTCATGCAGACGCCGGCGACGCACATCCCGCCCGTGCAGGGCGTGCCGTCCGGCTTGGCAGGATTCGAGCACATGCCGCTCGCGGGAGCGCACGAGCCCGGAAGATGGCATTCGTCGAGCGGCTCGCACGAAATGGGCGCCATTCCCGTGCAGACCCCGCTCGCGCACGCGTCCGTCTGCGTGCACGCATTGCCATCGTCGCAGGCGCTGCCATCCGGTTTGGCAGGATTCGTGCACACGCCCGTGATCGGGTTGCACGTGCCTGGCACATGGCACGGAGATGCCGCCTGGCAAATCACGGCATTGGTGCCAACGCATGCGCCGGCCTGGCACGTATCCGTCTGCGAGCACGCATTGCCATCGTCGCACGTGGAGCCGTCGAGTTTGGCGGGGTTATTGCATACGCCGGTGGCGGGATTGCACGTACCGGGCTGATGGCAGCTGTCGAGCGCGGTGCAGACCACCGGCGTCGCGCCCGTGCACGCGCCGGCCTGGCACGTATCGGTCTGCGTGCAGGCATTCCCGTCATTGCAGGCTGCCCCGTCTGGCTGAGCTGCATCCGGCGGACACGTGGTGGCGCTGCCATTGCAGGTCTCGGGGGCATCACATGCCGACGCGGCCGGCCGACACGTCGTGCCGGCCGCGACCGGGGAGCAAATTCCCTGCACGCCCGGGACGTTGCATGCCTGGCAATCGCCGGCGACGCCGCCGCCGCAGGACGTATCACAGCAATAACCGTCGACGCAGAGCCCGTTCGGACAATTTCCCGCGGCAGCGCACGGGGTGGGGGTCACCAGGGTGTAGATTTCGGCGCTCGTGGTGTAGCTCGTATTGGGCGGACTTCCGCCGGCGACGAGCACGCCTCCGCTTTGCAACAAGGTCGCCGTGTGGTAGCTCCGGCCGACGTTCATCGAGGCGGTCGTGCTCCACGCGCCGGTGTTCGGATCGTAAAGCTCGGCGCTGGCCGGGCCTGCGGCTCCGAGGCCGCCGCCCGCGACGAGGACCTTGCCGCCTGGCAGAAGCACCATGGTCGGCGCGGCGCGTTTGACGGCCATGGAGCCCGTGAGTGTCCACGAATTGGTGGCCGGATTGTACAGCTCGCAGAACGCGGCATAACTGGAGTCGCCGCAGGTGATCGCATTTCCATTCGTGAGGCGCACGGCATCGTTGAAAGAATGCGGTACGTTGAGCATGCCCGCGGAGCTCCAGGCATTCGTGGTGGGATCGTAGAGCTCCGCGTTCTGCGTGCCCGTGCCGGAGCCGCCAATGGCGAGGACCTTGCCGTTCGCCAGCGTGACGAGCGCAAGCGACGCGCGCGAGTTGACCATCGAGGGTCCCGTCGTCCAGGTGTTCGCGACCGGGTCGTAGATCTCGGTGGCGTTCTGGTTCATGAGGTAATAGCCGCCGACGACGAGGACGCGGCCGTCGCCGAGGAGCGCCGCACGGTGCGTCATTCTGTCCATTTTCATCGACGGTGTCGCGGAAAACGTGCCCGTCGCGGGATTGTAGATCTCGCCGCCCGCGGGGCTGACCTCCCAGAGACCGCCGGCGATGAGCACCCGGCCATCGGCGAGCCTCGTCGACGTGTGGCCGAGACGCGCCGCGATCATGGATCCCGTGAAGCTCCAGAGGTTCGTCGCAGGATCGTAGAGCTCCGCGAACTTGGTGGGCAGGTTGCCGGTCGTATAACCGCTGGTGACGAGGACCTTGCCATTCGTGAGCAAGGTGGCCGCGTGGCTATCGCGCGGGGTATTCATCGGCGCGACGGTGGTCCACGCCGGATCCACGAAGAGCGCGGCGCCCGGCGGGGCTTTGCCTTCGAGGTAGAGCGCGATCGTCGCGCCGTCGAGCGAGAGGCGCACGGAAACCGGCGTTCCGCCCTCCGCGAAAGCGCGCGGCGCCGTGACGTGTACACGCGCGCGGCCCCGCTCATCGAAAAAGTGAATTCCCGACGCATCCTGCCGCGCAGCCGCCCCGTCCACGTGCCAAACCGCGAGCGGCTCGCCCTCCTGGGCGTGGTCGGCCTCGAGCGCGAGCCATTCCTCCACCCCGACCGCGCTTCGCACCCACAACGACGCGCCGCCATGGCGCGGATATGCCACGGCCGCGTCGACATCGAATGCGTGGCCCGTGAGCCCCTCCTCGCGCACCGCGATCTCGAAGCCGTCGTGCGTGCGAAAGTGCACCGCGCCTTCGCCTTCGCGCGGCAGCGTGACCAGCAAATCGTCCCATGTCCCGAGAGACCTCGGCGGCGACCGGCGATAACCGTCCTCGCCGGCCTCGAACGGGTCGGCCGAGAGCACCTCCCGGGCCTGCTCGGGAAACCGCGCCTCGAGCCTCGCGCGGAGCGGCGCGGCCTCTGCTTCGACGCCCCCGCCCGAAACCTCGTTCACCTGCGGTAGCGAGCCGCCTTCGTCGCAGGCCGCGGCGAGCGCGCAAAGCGCGATCCCGGACCAGGGCCTCATCCAACGTGCATTCGTCATTCGTGTTCGCATTCCATCCTCGTGCAGCAGCGTCCCCCCTGGCTGGTCTGCGGGGAAGCTACATGGATGGCCGCGACAACGAAAGCGTCGAGGAGCGCGCGCAGTTCGATACGCTCAGCTTGCTCCGGCGGACGTGACTCCAGACGCTCGCGCTCGGCAGCGATGGGCGTGCACGTCGAGGGGCACGCGCCCATCGCTGCCGAGGTGCGCAAGGTGTTGCGTGGTCACGCAGCGCACCGACGAGGCCACGGGGATTGTCCTCTCCAGAGGATGCTGGACGTACTCGACGGGTGGTCCCAGGGCATGCTTGGCGAGCGGCAAGGTTCGTTCTCGAAACGTGGCTCCACTGCCGAGCCGCAACGATCGTCTCGGCGCCCACTGGAACGGAAGCTGCACGAAAGCGGTGCTGCGCCGAGTCGGCCGTGACGACCAGCCCCTCGGCCTGGAGAGAACCGATGGACCCCGCAATCGTGCCGCTGTTCTACCTGTCGAGCTTCTCCGGCGCCATCATGGTGATCGGCGGCATCGTGATGCTTTACAAGCAGAAAATATATATCGATCGCGAGACGAAGCAGGTCGCCGAAGTGCAGACCCCGGTAGGGACCTTCAAGACCAACATCCCGGCGCTGACGCTGTTCGCGCTCGGCTTCGTTCCGCTCATCTACCCCATATGGCGGAACGCAGAGCTCTCGAGACCGTTGCGAATCCAGGGCGCGGTGCAATACGACAATACCTCCATCGACGTCTACGCCGTGGTCAATACCGAGACGATTCGAGGGGGAAGCAAGTTCAGACTCGTGGTGCCGAGTCTGGACAGAGACCGAGGAGAGTACAAGGTGCTGTTCATCAAGGACGCGACGCTGGTGAACACCGAGTTCATCGATCCCAAGAATTTTCGCAACGGCGAGTACGAGCTCCCGAAGGTCTTGATTGATTTCCCTGCGAGGCCAGCAAATTGATGACCCGAGCGCCGTTCGAGCGACCTCCTCGTGATTGCCCGAAGCAGCGGCACATGAAACAGAAGGGCAGAGTCATGATTGGAACTCGCAGGCGGATCGCCGCCGCGCTCTTCGTGCTCCTGGTGACGTCGAGCGCGGCCGCCGAAGATCTCACGCTGCGTGGCCGGATCGCGAGCCAAGGCAACGGTCAAGGCGTCGCGGAGCTGATTGTCAAGCTCATACCATCGCAGCCCAAGCCGGAGTGGGTCAAAGTCACGAGCACCGCCAATGACGGGACATACTCGTTCCAAGGTGTTCCGCCAGGAACCTACACGCTCGAGGTCTATCGCGGTGCCACCCAGCTTCACAGTGCCATGGTGACGTTGGACCAGAGCGGGCAGATCCAGGACATCCAGGTGGCGCCCTGAGGCAACGATAGACGCCGCTCGCCCTCCCCCCGCATCCGCCCATCCATGTCTCGAGCACGGCTGTCGGGTTTTCTCGCGTCGAAATCATTGTCGTGCGCGCCTGTTTGGATCTGCACAAAACTTGTCGAGAAACAGCCCCCGGTGTTAGGACGCTCCGCATGAAGGCCGGGGATCGACTCGGGAGCAAGTATCGCCTGCTGCGCCAGCTTGGCGCAGGTGCCATGGGTGTCGTCTGGGAAGCCCTGCACGAGACCACCCAGCGGCGCGTGGCCATCAAGCTGCTCACCAAGCCTTCCGCGGACCTCCGGCATCGCCTTCTTCGTGAAGCTCGCATTTGCGGTTCCATTGCGCACCGAAATGTCATCGAGATCTACGACACGGGGGAGACGCACGAGGGGGAGCCCTACCTCGTGATGCAGCTCCTTTCCGGCGAAACGCTCGCCGAGCTGCTTCGTCGGAAGCGTCGGCTGCCGCAGCCCCTCGCCGCCCAGATCGGGCGCGACATTGCCCGCGCGCTCGCTGCCGCGCACGCCGTGAACGTCATTCACCGGGACCTCAAACCCGCCAATGTGTTTCTGCATCAAGAGGCGGGGGTCGATGGGCTCGTCGTGAAGGTCCTCGATTTCGGAGTGGCCAAAAACCTTGCGGCGGTGAACGAATCCCTCGTGACGGCCGTCGGCGGCGCGGTCGGATCTCCGGCTTACATGAGCCCGGAGGCCATTCTGGGCACGCAAGGTCTCGACGCCCGCACGGACGTCTGGTCGCTCGGCGTCGTGCTCTTCGAGATGCTCACGGGCACGCGGCCATTTCAAGGCGGGGCGCAGGAGCTGCTCCTTCGTATCGCGACCGGCAAGATCCCTCGCGTGTCGGAGATCCTGCGCCACGTGGATCCGGCGTTCGACGACGTCGTGGCGATGTGCCTCGAGCGTGACCGGGCCAAACGTATCGCATCCGCCGCGGTGGTCGAGCGCCTGCTCCAGGCCTACGTGGGCCCGAACGACGCGTCGCGGGTTCACATCGGTCTCGCGGAGCGCGCCATGGCGCTCCCCTCGCCCGCCGCGGTGAATCAGGAGGTGCCGGCAAAACTCGAAGCGACGATGCCATTGCCGGACAAGGCCCCGGAGCCGGTCACTCCGGCGCCCATTCTCCCGATGCAGCCATGGACGGCGGCGCCGGCGGTGGATACGACGATGCCCTTGTCGCCCTCGTCGGCACAGGCGCGGCCTGCTGGAAAAGCAGGGACGGCGATTCTCGGGCAGCAGCCCACGAAACCAATCACGGGCCCCCGCGGAACCGCGCTGATGATCGACGCGCGTGCGGTGCTCGCGCAAGCACAGCGCTCCGCCTCCCCACCGAGCCCCCCGCCGCCGCCGTCCGTGCAGAACGTGGAGAGGCCTGTCGCACGGTCGAGCATCGCACCGGCGTCGAAAAAGCGGTCGTTCCCGCCCCTCCTGGGCCTCGCCGTGAGCGCCCTCGTGGCCTTCGGCATCGGTGTGGCCGTCATCCTCGGTTTGGCGCGGTAGATCACTTGCTGGGCCATGCGGCTACCCGCCCCGAACATGTGGTGTCGCTGAACGCGCGCCCAGACCAATGCGGCGTCGTCTTGGGAACCTCAGACAAAACCGATAGGTTCGTGAGCGGAGCAGGGCGGCAAACAAAATTCTTGTGACAGCGCTCGCTTTCATGGAATGATCGCAAGACCATGAAATCGGGCGACCTCCTCGGCGGCAAGTACCGGCTCGAACAGGAGATCGGCAAGGGCGCGATGGGCGCCGTGTGGGCGGCGTTCGACCACGCGACGCACCGCAGGGTCGCGCTCAAGCTGATCTTGCCGCAGCAGAAGGAGCACCTGACGAACGACCTGCGCCAGCGCCTGCAGCGCGAGGCGCGGGCGTGCGGGAAGCTGCGACATCGCAACATCGTCCAGATCTTGGACGTGGGCGAGACGCCGCAAGGAGAGCCGTTCCTCGTGCTCGAGCTCCTGCACGGGCAGACGCTCGGCGATCTGCTGAAGGAGAAGCGGCGCATCGAGCCCGCGCTCGCGGCCCGCATCGCGGGAGAGGTCGCGAGTGGGCTCGCCGTCGCGCACACCGCGCAGGTCATCCATCGTGATCTCAAGCCGGCGAACATCTTCCTCCACCGCGAGGAGGGCATGCCCGAGGACACGTTCGTCGCGAAGATCCTCGACTTCGGCGTGTGCAAGAACCTCGACTCGGTGGACAGCATCGCGACGCAGACGGGCACGGCCGTGGGGTCGCCCGCGTACATGAGCCCCGAGCAGGTGGGGATGCGAAAGGATCTCGACCACCGCACGGACATCTGGTCGCTCGGGATCGTGCTGTACGAGATGCTCACGGGAGGGCGTCCCTTCGTGGGTTCGGTGCAGGATGTCATCCGGCACATCCTCATCACGCCCGTGCCGCCGCCTTCGAGCAAGGTGCGCGACGTGCCGCCGGAGCTCGACGAGGTCGTGGCGCGTTGCACGGCGGCGAAGCGAGACGCGCGGTTCCCGAGCACGGACGAGCTTGCAGGCGCGCTCCTCGGCATCGCAGGGATGCCGCGACCGATGACACGCAAGCCGACGTTCACCGGCGTGGATCAGCCGATCCCGCAGGCGACGGGTCCGCAACGCAAGCCGACGTTCACGGGTGTGGAGCAGCCGATCCCGCAGGCGATCCCGCAGCCGATTTCGCAGCCGATCCCGCAGGCAACGAGTCCGCAGCGCACGCCGACGTTCACACCGATGGACGCGACCATGCCGCTGCCGGGCGCAATGCAGCGCGCGAGGATGGGTTCGACGCCGGAGGACGACGACGAGAGCGACCTCGCAGCGACGCTGCCGCTGCAAGGGCGGATGCTCATGGCCATGCGACCGAGCGCGCCTCGAGCAGCCCGCGGGGAAGACGCGTCGACGGGCACCCAACTCTTGCAGCCGAATCTGCCGGTCGCATCTCCGGCGCCCGCGTGGAAGGAGGAGATGCAGCAGGCACTCGCGGCACACCGGCAGTCGTACATGGCGCTGGAAGGCGTGGTGCCGGAGCAAGCGTCGAACGGGCAAACGCAGATGGTGACCGAGGCGCACATGCCGCGGCTGCCGACGATGGATCCCTCGGGGACGACGTCGGCGGCGGGGGCACTCGCGCATCGCACGGGAGGATATCCAGCGCCGCCGATGCCGATGATGGATCCGGCGATGATGGCGGGGAGGCCGAAGCGCAGGAAGGGTGTGCTGTTCGGGGTGATGGGGGTCGGGGCGGTGGCGGCGATCGGGGTGGTCGCGGTGCTCGTGGTGAATGTGGGGAAGACCGAGTCGGGGGAGGGAGCGGCGAGCGTGAAGGAAGGAGCGCCGTCGGAGGCGGCGAGGAGCGCGGCGGCGGTGCCGGTGGGGCAGGAGTTGCCGAGGCCTTCGGTGAAGGCGGAGGTGACGGCGCAGCCGGAGGTGCCGCCGGCGGCAGGCAGCTCGGCGGCGGAGGCGGCGTCTGTGGTGGCTCCGCCGGCTCCCGCGCCGACGCCGACACCGCAGGCGCCCGTCGCGGCCGCGACGACACCAGCGGTCGCGAAAGCGCCTGCTCCGACGGTTACGTACAAGGCGCCAGCCACGAAAACGACGGGCAACAAGGCTGCGCCGGCACAGAAGTGCACGGGCGTCGGGCTGTTCAGGAAGTGCTCGCCGGGCTGACATGTGCTTTCAGAGCGAGCCTCTTGTGGACGCGCTGAAACTGCGGAACAATCGCAACGCGGAAAACATGACGAACGGCGGAGCATGTTGAGGACCACGCTCATCACGACGGCCTTGCTCGTAACGGTGCCTGCGTTTGCGCAGGGACCTGCGGCGGCACCTGCGGCATCGCCGCAGCCCGACGTGAACACGGAAGTCAAGCGGCTTTTCAAGGAAGGGCAACTCGCGGCGGGCTTCGCGCAGTGGGAAAAGGCGCGGACGGCGTTCGGGAAGGCTTTTGCGCTCAAGCCGTTGCCGCAGATCGCCCTGAACCTGGGTCGAGCCGAGGTGAAGGTGGGCGATGCGCTGGCAGGGTCGGAGCACCTGCAGTTTTTCCTTCGGGAGGAACTGAATCCGGATCCGGCGGAGGTGGCAGCGGCTCAGGCGCTGCTGAAGGAAGCAAAGCCGAAGATCGTGACCGTCACGATGAAGGTCGAGCCGGCGGACGCCGAGGTGCTGGTGGATGGGCGGTCGATCGAGAAGAAGCTTCTGCCAGGGCCGATTTTCTTACCGCCGGGGACGCATTCGTTCGAGGCGAGGAAAGAAGGATTTCAGGGGGCGGGTCAGAGTCTCGAACTGTCCGCGGGGGCGGAGGTCGGGGTGCCGCTGAAGCTCACGGCTGTGGGCGGGGGTGCGGTCGGCGACCCCGACGCGAACAAGAAGCCGCCGCCACCGCCGCCGAAGGACAGGACGTGGACATATGTGGGCGCCGGGGTGAGTGGGGGGCTCTTGCTTCTGGGAATCGGGACGGCGATCGGGGGGAAGGTCGTGCATGATCGAGCCCTCGATGCGGCGAAGGGTACCGATTGCGGAGGCACCGACTGTCGTAGCGCCTACGAGGGGCATGCCTCGACGATGCAGGCGCTCTCGTGGACATCGCTCGTCTCGTTCATTGGTGCGGGTGCGGTCGGGGCGGTAACGCTGTACTCCTGGAGCCAGGCGAAGAAGCAGCCTGCGGATACGAAGGAGGCGGCGCGCGCTTCGTTCGTCGTTGCGCCGACGCTGGGGGGCGTCGTCGTGCAGGGGACCTGGTAGGTCTTGCGTTGATGTCGGTCCTTGCCTTGGCTTGAGGGTGAACGGATGAAGCGGTACACGGCGTCGCTGGTGCTCGGGAGTGTTTTCGTAGCGATGGTGGTCGCGGCGGACGGCTGCTCGCTCAATCCTTTTGTCACACCGGATTACGAGGACGCGAAGGATATCGCTGCTGGGGGGAATGGTGCCGGGGCAAGTGGCGGTGGTGGGATTGGTGGCTCGGGGGGAATTGGGGGCAATGGCGGAACCGGGGGTGAGATGTGTGCCCAATGCCCCAAGGATGAATACGAGTGCACGCTGGACGAGCCCGTCGCCGGATGCGCATGCAATACACCGGTAAAAATCGGCACTTCTTGCAACGGCGGATTCTGTGATGAAATGGGGCTATGTCAGAACTGCTTGACGTGCACCACGGAGCTTTGCAAACCCCGTTGTAACGGGACCGAATGCTCCACGGACGATCAGTGCTATAGCGAGACGTGCGACGAAGCGGCCAAGATCTGCTGCAACGAAGCATGCGTGGGGCCGTGCAAGGCATGCGACCGGGCCGGGACGGAGGGGACTTGCACGCGGATGCCGGTTGGGTTGCAGGTGATGGGCTGCGATGGCAACGGCGACGCGTGCAATGCGATGGGTACATGCGGTAAACTCGGCGGCAAGGGAGCGCTCGGCGCAACTTGCACGAGTACGGACGGGAGCGACTGCGCTAGCGGCGCGTGTCGCAAGCCCTACTGTCGTTCCAAAGCGGGCGAACCGTGCAACGACGACGTGGAGTGCTTCTCGAACCTATGTGATCCGACGACGAAGCTTTGTGTGCAGTGCGTGAATCCAGGTGCTCCGGCGTGCCCGATAGGGTCGATGTGCGAGAGCGGGTCCTGCAAGGCGCTCCCGGGACAGCCTTGCGATATCGACGGAGACTGTGCGTCCGGCACTTGCCAAGGCAAGCTTTGTCGGCTCGGAAACGGCGCTACTTGCAGCGCGCATACAGACTGCGCAAATGCTAACTGCGCGAATCAAAAGTGCACAGATTGCACTGCAAACAGTGATTGCGTTTCCGGTGCCACGTGCAACACGGGGACCTTTGTCTGCGAGCTTCTGCTTCCACAGGGCGCTTACTGCATCACCGGCAGCCAATGCAACAGCAACAACTGCACCGGCTTCCCCCGTCGCTGCCAATGACTGCGTAGCCCCCGCCCCTTTCTTCACAAACCGGTTCCCGCTGCGCTTCCCTTGTCCTCGCACTTCATTCGACGCCCAAGGTCTTTCATGGGACACCGCGCATCGCTCTACGGCCGGCGCCTTCCCTTCGTGCTACTCCTCGCCGCCGGGCTCCTCACCTCCTCCGCGGTCCTCGCGCAGCCTTCGCAGGCCGATCGCGATGCCGCCCGGAAGCTGCTGGTCGAGGGGCGGGAGAAACTCGCGCGCGGCGACGCCGCTGGCGCCCTCGAAAACTTTCAGAAAGCCCACGGGATCATGTACGTCCCCACGACAGGGCTCGACCTCGCGAAGGCGTACGGCGAGCTGGGGCGCCTCGTCGAGGCCCGCGAAGTCATCCTCGAGGTCCTGAAACTGCCCGCCAACGGCAATGCGGCATTCGTCGCGGCGCAAGCCGAGGCTGCCGACATCCTGAAGGCGCTCGACACCCGCATCCCCTCGATCCATCTCCGCGTGACGGGGCCCCCGTCCGACAATGTCCGGGTCGCCGTGGATGGTGTCGCCATAACGGATAGTAAAATCGAGGCGCCCCGAAGACTCGATCCGGGGAGCCACGACATCGTCGCCTCGGCGCCGGGGTTTGTCACGGAGCAACGGCGGGTGACGCTCGAAGAGGGGGACACGAAACCGATGCAGGTCGGAATCGTGATGGCCCCCGTGGCAAAGACGCGGCTCTTCCCGGACCGACAGGAAGAGGCGCAGCCCTCGCCGAGGAGCCGCAGCCTGATTTATGCCGGGGCGGGACTGAGCGGCGCGCTGGTGGTGGTGGGCATCGGGACGGCGATCGGGACGAATATCGCCCACGCGGGAGCGCAAGATGCGGTCAACGGTGTGGGTTGCGCGGGTTATGACGCGTGCAAAGCAGTTTACGAGCGCAATGTTTCGCAGCAGGTGGGGCTCGCGTACACGTCGCTCTTTTCGTTCATTGGCGCGGGAGCAGTGGGAACGGCGACGCTGATCTACGCGCTGACGGGGAAGCGGCAGGCTGCGGACACGAAGGTGGTTTCCAGGGCGTCGCTCGTGGTGGCGCCCGGGCTGGGTGGCGTCGTCGTGCAGGGAGTGTGGTGAGGCGAGGGGGGAGCCATGAAGCGGTACGGGGTGTCGTTAGCGCTGGGTGGCGTCTTCTTCGGGATTGTCGTGGCTGCAGATGGCTGCTCGTTCAATCCGTTTGAGGCACTGCCTTACACGCAAGCGGGTGGGATAGGGGGCTCCGGGGGGACGGGCCACATGCCCTGCGAGGACGATGGCAATGAGTGCACGCTGGATGAGCCTACGGGTGCTGGGCAGTGTCACGCGCCATTGGTTGGCGCTCCTTGCAGCGGCGGCTTCTGCGACGAAACCGCGCAGTGTAAAGGTTGCTTGAACTGCACCGACGAGGTCTGCAGACCTCGCTGTGACGGGGCACCATGCACCTCAGGTGATCAATGCAACAGCACCGTATGCGATGTTAGCGGCATCTGCTGCAACGAGGTATGCGTTGGACCTTGTCATGCGTGCAATCATCCAGGGATGGAAGGAGTCTGTACCCGAATGCCCGATGGATTGCAGGTCCCTGGCTGCGACGCGGCCGAGGCGTGCAGCCTGATGGGGGAGTGTTCCCCTCTTGGTTCTACCGTCCCACTCGGTTCAAGTTGCGAGGCAGACTCCAATTGCGCGAGTTCCGCCTGTCGAAGCCCTTACTGCCGAGTCCGCCTCGACGATCCCTGCAACGATGACGTCGAGTGCATCTCACACCTTTGCGACCCGACTACAAAGCTCTGCAAACCCTGTGGCGGCGCCGATGACGCAACTTGCTCAATGGGATCTGTGTGCGAGAACGGGTCGTGCAAAGCCCTCCTGGGACAGCCCTGCGACGACAGCGTGGATTGTGCGGCGGGCACTTGCTTAGCAGCCCGTGGATCTACGAGCCCCCGATCGCGACCCCAACACCGTGCATTTCATACGGATACATCCCGCGCCACGTGGTCCGGGAAAACCGTGCCAGCCGGCTCGGCATACCCCGTACCAGAGC
>NZ_JASBQE010000124.1 GCF_029960785.1 Polyangium sp. 15x6 | reverse complement strand
CTCGACCGGGCCTGTGCGATGAACTGCGCATCGCGCAGTTCATCGTCCTGGGTCCAGCCCCTGGCTGGTCCGGGTGCAGGGGCGGACAGCCCCTGCTGGGGCCTGGGGCAACGCCCCAGCGCAGCGGTCCCAACAAGAAACTCAGGCTGTCGCCAGGGTGAGGCGCGCGCTGCGGTTCGCGATGACGCTGACGATCACGAGCTGGCAGAAGTGGTAGAGCATGATCGGCGCGATGATCAGGCCGAGCGCCGGGTTGGCGCCGAAGATGAGCGGCGCGAGGGGCACGCCGGTGGCGAGCGATTTCTTCGATGCGCAGAAGAGGCAGGCGATCGTGTCCGGCCGGTCGAAGCCGAGCAGGCGGCAGGGAATCGACATGAGCCCGTAGATGAGGAAGAACAGCGCGACGACGCCGATGAGGATCCCCACGATTCGCAGGGCGTCATGGCCCTGCCAGACGCCCTCGACGATCGAATCGGAGAACGAGTTGTAGACGATCGCGAGGATGATTGCCCGGTCGGCCAGCTTGATCTGCTTTTCATTGCGCTGCGCCCAGGCAGCGAGCCAATGGCGCGCCACCTGACCGATGACGATCGGCAGCAGCACGAGCAGGACGACCTTGCCGATCACCGGCCCGAGCGGCATCGCCACGCCGGCCGTCGACAGGAACCAGGCCATCAGCAGCGGCGTCGCGAAGACACCGATCAGGCTCGACAGGGTGGCGTTGAAGATCGCGGCCGGCACGTTGCCATGCGCGAGCGAGGTCATCGCGACCGAGGAGGAGACGGTCGAGGGGAGCGCCGCGGTATAGAAGAAGCCGATCCAGACTTCCTGCGGCATGAAGCTCTTCAGCGGCGTGCCGAACAGCAGCACCACCGCCGGGAACAGCAGGAAGGTGCAGAGCTGGACGCAGAGATGCAGCCGCCAATGCCTGATGCCGGCTTTCATCTTTTCCGGCGCGAGCGTCAGGCCGTAGAGAAAGAAGACGACGGCGATGCCGTAGGTCGAGACCTCGTTCATGTGCAGGAGGCCGCCCGTCGAGCCGGGCCCGGGCATCACGATCGCGAGCGCCACGACGGCGACGAGCGCGAGGAGAAAACCGTCTATCGTGAAGCCGCGGATGGTCATGGAGGAGGATCCGGCGCGAGGGGCTCGACCGAGCACGGTCGGACCCGCGCTTCCTTAGCGCGCGGCGCGGCCAGGCGAAAGCAAACCCTCGAATCGCAGGAGCCGAGGACTTCCGAAAAACGCGTCAGAATTTCCCGCGCACCCAGCCCGTGGACGAGGTGATCGTCCGCTGCGAGTGGGGCGCCGCGTCCGGCGATCGTTGCGAGTGAGGCGCCGCGTCGAAGCTGCGCTGCGACAAGGGCGCGGCGTCCGAGGTACGGGCCGAGAGCGCGGCGGCGGACAAGGGCGGGAGCGACTGGGACGTGGAGCCGGAGAGGGGCGGCACCTCCGAGGGGCGCGTCACGCGCGGCGGCACGTCGGTGCGCGGGCCCGGAGGCGCCGTGCTCGGCCGGATGCTCTCCGGGGCGCGGTCGCGCTTCTGCCACGTGCCATTCAGATACTCTTCGATGCGCGAGACGAGCTCGTCGCCGTCGTTCGTCTTCGGGATGAACCCCGAGGCGCCCGTGCTCAAAACGAGGCTCTGGAGCTCCCGCGCCGGCCGGTCGGAGTGAAAAACGATGGGGCACGAGAGGATGCCCTTCTGGAGCGCCACCTCGACCAGCTTGCCCCCGTGGAGCGCCGGCATGTTGACGTCCACGAGCACGAGATCCGGCTGCTCGCGCGCCACGGCCGCGCCGAAGCCGAACGGCGAGTCGAGCGTGATCACATCGAAGCCGCGAGATTGCAGGAGCAGCTTGACCAGCTCACGGCAAATCTCGCTGTCGTCGACCACGAGAATCCGCCGCTTCGTCGCGCTCGCGCTCATGGATGCCTCTCGCGGGAGGTGGTTCTGCCCGAGCGTCATGCTGGGGCCATTGCCGGCATGGTATCGAGGAGCCGTTGCCACGGCAAGAAGGACGTAAACCCAGGGCACGATTCGCGCGGGCAGCGGAAAAACCGGGTATGGACGGAGTCAGAATACCTCGGGCCGCACGAGCAAGACCTCGGCCCCGTCGACGGTCACGATCTCGGCAGGGCAATCGTCGGCGGTCGGACAAAGGCGCGTGGCCACGGCCGCGTAAGGCGCGCCGCCGGCCCGCAACGTGAAGCGTGCCTCCCCGCGTCGGACCTCGATCCGCACGCCCTCGCCGCTCCGCGCGCCGCCCGGTGGCGCCATATCGAAGTATTCCACCGGATCGAGGGCCGGCATGCCACCTTCGGCGGGCACGACGCGGACGCCGGGGCCGGCCGCCACGGCGAGGACGAGGTCGGCGCCCCGCGCGGGAAAACACACGACGGGGAGCAGGTGGCTCGCCTGGGGGACGCGGAGCTGGAGGAGCGTGCCCTGGCCGCGGCGCGTGGTGATGGAGATACAGCCGCCGACGCGCTGGATGGCGGCGCGCGCCGCGTCGAGGCCGATGCCGCGGCCCGAGACGTCCGTGACCTCGGTGCGCGTGGAAAGCCCCGGGCGAAAGAGCAGCTCCGTGAGCTCGTCGTCCGGCGCGCGCAGGGCGATCTCGGGCGTGGAGATGCCGAGGTCGATCGCGCGCCTCCGCACCGCCTCGAGGTTCACGCCCGCGCCGTCGTCCTCGACCGTGATCTCGATCTCGCCGCCCTTCTGCCGCGCCGAGACGTGGACCGACGCGACGGGCGCCTTGCCCGCGGCGCGGCGGGCCTCGGGCCGCTCGATGCCGTGATCCACCGCGTTGCGCAGGGAGTGGAGCAGGACGACCTCGACGGACTCGGCGACCTCGGCGCGGACGCGCACGTCGCCCACGTCGAAGGCCACGCGGACCTCCTTGCCGAGGCTCTCGGCGAGGCCACGCACCCCCGCTTCGTGGGGCGCGAGCCGCGGCGCGAGGGAGACGGCCGAGAGCGAGGTGACCTCCTCGGAGAGCGCGCGGACCACGTCGCCGAGCCGCCCGCGCGCGCGCCCGGCCGCGACGTGCTCCAGAAAGACCCGCACCGCGAGGGCCGCGAGGCGCTGCTGCGTGGCCATCGACACGCGATCGCGCACGTCGACCGGGACGCTGCGGGACTCGGGGACGGGCGCGGGGGTTTGGGGCTCGTCGGCCGAGACCTCGGCGAGGACCTCTTCGATCTGCTGCACGAACCCGTCGACGTCCATCCCCGCGCTCGAGGCCGCGTCCTTCTTGCGGATCATCACGACCATGAACCGGATGGCCATGGTCACGACGAGGTCGACCTCCTCGGGCACGCGCCGGCCGCGCCTCGCCACGGCCGCGACGAGGCCTTCGAGCGCGTGGCAGAGGGTGGCGAGCCCGCCGAAGTGCATCATCCGGGCCTCGCCCTTCAGCGTGTGCAGCTCCTGCTGCATCACGGCGGCGACCTCGGGCCCGCCGTCGCCGTGCATGAAGCGGCCCCAATCGGCCTCGACGCGGTCGAGCCGTTCGAGCGCCACGCCGCGGAAACGCGCGAGGAGCTCGCTGGGAAGCGCACTCGGGCTCAAGTCGCCCCTCGCCGCACGGCAGGATCGCTCACGGGTTCGGACAACAATGGCGCCCCCTGGACGGGAGGCATCATACCCGAAGCAAAGAGAGAAGCGGGAGCGCAATCAACGCTCGACGGGGCCGTTCGGTCCCTGTAGGGTCGCATCGGGACATGAGGAAGCCGCTCGAGATCGTGCTCTTCCTGTCCGTCGTCGGAATCGTGCCTCGTGTTGCGCGGGCTACCGACGGGGATGGGAACACCGCGACGAACGCGCGTGAACCTACGGCCGCGGAGCGGGTCGAAGCGCGGCTGCGGGCGCTCGAAGAGGAGAACCGCCGCATGCGCGAGCGCGTGGCGGAGCTCGAGCGCGCGGCAAAGCAGAACGAGGCCGCGCGCGAGAAAATCGCGAAGCTCGAGGACGACGCGAGCTACTTCGATCAGCAGATCACGAGGCTCTTGCCCATCGTGAACAAGCTCGGCGGCTACCTCGACTTCGGGTTTTTCAGGGCCACGGGTAACGGCTCCGGGATACGGAGCGACCGCGGATACCGGTATTTCCCGGAGTACGAGGGCGACATCCCGGCGTCGTGGGTCTTTTATGGGGACCCGCTCTCGACGATGGTGAACGCGCGCGGCGAGCCGGCCGACACGGGCGAATCACGGGCGCTCACGTTCGACGCCATCGATAGCGGCGGAAAATCGTCGTTCGCGGTGAACGCGCTCAACATGCAGCTCTTCGCGGCGCCGCGCGAGGACCTCACGCTGACGGCCTCGATCGACTTCGCGCCGCGGGCGCGGGACGTCTCGGCGCCCGGGGATCGGGCGCTCGGCGATTTCATCGACGTCAAGCTGGCGTACGCCGAGTACCTCGTCCCGATCGAGCGCTTCGAGCTCAGCCTCTATGCCGGGAAGTTCGATTCGGTGCTCGGCTGGGAGTACCGAAACCGCGAGGCGCCCGACAGGCTCACCGTGACGCCGTCCTTGCTCTGCCGATACACGTGCGGATCGCCGCTCGGGCTGAAGGCGCGCGGGAAATTCTGGGACGGCGCGATGATCCTGAACGTGGCCGTGACGAACGGCAGCCACGGGGCCGAGACGTTCCCATTTCACGGCGAGATCGATCGAAACGACTGGAAGACCGTGGCGGGCCGGATCGCCTCGCGCGCGCCGCTCGGGGCCGGGCTCGAGGTCGGGCTCTCGGGCTCGATCGGCGCGCAGGACCTGCAAAGCGCCGAGGACGCGCTGCACACGCACGTCGGCGTGGACCTGCACCTCGATTGGCGCGATCTGGAGGTAACGGCCGAGGTCATGCAGGGCGTCATCGATGGGAAGAGCGCGACGGGGGACACGAAATGTGGCCTCGCGCCCTGCCTCCGGTATCGCGGCGGTTATGCGCTCGTGGGGTATCGGGTGCTGAACTGGCTCATGCCGTATGCCCGTGTCGACGCGCGGGACGCGGTACATCGAAGCGGCGTGAGCTTCGTCTACCAGTCCCAGGTCCTGCGCGCGACGGCCGGGGTGCGGATGGAGCTCGGGACCCATCTCATCCTGAAGGCCGAGTACAATCTGAACCGCGAGCTGGGCCGCGCCCCCCAGTTTCCGAACGACGTGTTCACGAGCTCGATGCTCCTGAAATACTGACGCTCCCGAGGAGAATGGCGCATGCGTCTCTGGTCTCGCCTCCTAGGCCTCCTGATCCCCCTCGGCGTGGTGACGATCCCGCTCACCGTCTCTTTCTCCCCGCGCGTGAGCCGCGCCGAGGCGCCGGCCGTGGGCCAGGTCTCGGGCGTGGTCACGGTCCTCGTGGACGACGCGCCGAAGGCCGATCGATCGGGCATCGTGATCTACCTGGAGAACGTGCCCGGCCCGGCGGCGCCGTCCGGCAAGCGTGAGATTCGCCAGAAGAACCTCACGTTCACGCCGGGGCTGATGGTCATCGTGAAAGGAACGACCGTCGAGTTCCCGAACGACGACAAGGTCTTCCACAACGTGTTTTCGGTCTCGAAGGCCGCGCGCTTCGATCTCGGGCTCTACAAGAGCGGCGAGAGCAAGTCCGTCACGTTCCGCGAGGCCGGCGTGGTGGACGTCTACTGCAACATCCACCCGCACATGGTCACGAAGATCAAGGTGCTCGACAACGGCTTCTACGCCGTGACGGGCGCGGATGGATCGTTCCAGATCAAGAACGTGCCGGTGGGGACCTACCCGGTCGTGGCGTGGCACGCGCACGGGCCGGAGGTGCGGGGCGAGGTGACGGTGGCAGCGGGCGGGACGGCGTCGTTCAAGCCGACGCTCGCGGAAGGCGCGGCGCCGAAGCGACACCTGAGAAAGGACGGGACGCCATACGGCCGCTACAAGTAACGGCGCTCCTCGCGTTCACGTTCGGCTGCGATCCCAGAGCGCCGCGGGAAGGAGCACCGCGCGCGGAGGCGAACCTCGGAGCGTCCGCGTCCCCGTCCCCGTCCTCGGACAAACCTTCGTTCGAAAAACCGCGCGCCCACGCGTTCCCCGCCGATCGATGCGGCGACTGCCACGGCATGCTCCACGCGGAGTGGAAGACGTCGGCGCACGCGCGCGCGCGGCACGCGCCGCTCTACGTCGCGATGCGGGATCGCTCGAAGAGCCCCGTGTGCGAGGTGTGCCACGCGCCGCTCGCGGGGCTCACGGATCCGGCGGCGCGGGCGGTCGACGAGGGCGTGACGTGCGAGGCGTGCCACGCGATCCGCGACGTCGGGCAGGACGCGGCCGAGCCGCGTTATACGTTTGACCTCGAAGGAAATCGCAAATTCGGCCCGTACTGCGACGCGAAGGACAACTACTTCCACAAGGTGGGCTGCGCGCCCGCGTTCCGCGACGCGCGCGTCTGCGGAGGCTGTCACGCGTTCTCGATGCCGCTCGCGGACGGCAAGAGCTTGCCGATCATCACCGAGTTCACCGAGTGGCGCGCGTCGAGCTTCGCGGTCTCGGGCACGGCCTGCCAGGAGTGCCACATGCCGGCGGAGGTGACCCACGCGGCGACGGGCACGGAGCGGAAGGTGCGCGTGGCGCACCACGGGTTCATGGGCGAGAAGGGCGAGCTCGTGCGCAAGGCGCTCGGGATCGTGGCGTCGGCGGCGGACCACGCAGGTAAGATCGCTGTGTCCGTGGTGCTGAAGAACGAAGGCGCAGGGCACGCGGTGCCGTCGGGGGTGGCCGGGAGGCAGGTCGCGGTGCGCGTGCAGGCGCTCGACGACAAGGGGCAAACGCAGGCGCGCGAGGAGCGCACGCTCGGGCGGGTGCTCGTGGACGAGGCGGGGCGTGAGGTGCCGTTTTATCTCGCGCGGGCAGAGAAGAGCGATGACCGGATCGCGCCGGGCGAGGCGCGCACGTTCGCGTTCGAGCTCGACGCGCCGCAATCGGGATCGCTCGTGATCGAGGTGGTGTGGCGCTCGGCGTCGCCAGCGCTCTCGGAGGCGCTCGGCGTGCCCGCGGAGGAGCGTTCGATGGGGAAGATCGAGATCCCGTTCGGCGGAAAGCGAAGCGGCAAGGGGCGCGAGCACCTGCCGAAGACGGTGGTGGTGCGGCCATGAAGTTTCGCAGCACGTTGCTCCTCTGGATCGTGCTGCTCATCGCGGCGATCACGGTGGCCACGGCGGGGAGCGCGGCGATCGTGCTGGAGCGGCGCGCGCGGGTGGAGCTCGGAGAGGCGCTCGAACGGAGCGCGCGGGTCTTCGAGGCGCACCGCAAAGAGCGGCTGCGCGCGCACGCAGCGAAGGCGCACGTGGTGGCGGAAGAGCCGCGGGTCAAGGCCGTGGTGGCGACGGAAGACGTGTCGCCGGAGACGGTCCACGGCGTGGCCGACGAGCTCTACAAAGCCGTGAAGAGCGAGCTGTTCCTGATGACGGACGGGACGGGGATCCTGCTCGCGGACGTGGCCGATCCGAAGGCGTCGGGCTTCGACATGTCGAAGGATCCGATCATCGCGGGCGCGCTGCGCGACGGCGAGAAGTCCGGGCTCTGGACGAACGAGGGGAAGCTCTACGAGGTGGTCGCGCGGCGGCTCGCGTTCGGGACCGAGACGGTCGGCGTGCTGGTGCTCGGCTTCAAGCTCGACCATGCGCTCGTCGAGGAGGTGCGTCTCCAGACGGGGAGCCTCGTGGTGGTGACGGATGGAGCCACGGTGGTGGCGCATTCGAAGCTCGAAGACGGGACGGAGGCGCCGAGCGAGGTGCTCCAGATGGTGACGGCGTCCTCCGCGCGCGAGGGCGGGCCATATCTGTCGACGTCGCGGACGCTGGATACGGCCGCAGGCGGGGCGCGCACCGTTCACCTCGCGCGCTCGCTCGATCGCGCGCTCGCGCCGTCGCGCGAGCTCGAGGCGCGCGTGGCGCTCATCGCGCTCGTCGCGCTCGCGGCGGCGGCGGCGCTCGCGATCGTTCTCTCGCGCAGGCTCTCGCGCCCGCTCGACGGGCTCATGGCGTTCGTGGGCGACGTGTCGCGCGGAAAGCTCGACGCGCAGGCGACCGTGGCAGGCCCGACGGAGCTCCGCGCGCTCGGCGACGCGATGAACCGGATGGCGCGCGAGCTCGCGGAGTCACGCGAGCAGATGGCGGCGAAGGAGCGGCTCGAAAAAGAGCTCGAGATCAGCGCGCGGATCCAGACGTCGATCCTGCCGCGGCGCCTCGACGTGCCGGGGCTCGAAGTGGCGGCGCGGATGATCCCGGCGAGCGAGGTCGGCGGCGACTACTACGACGTCTTCCCCGTGGAGGGCGGGGGCATCCTCGCGATCGGCGACGTGGCGGGGCACGGGCTGCAATCGGGGCTCGTGATGCTGATGGTGCAGAGCGCGCTCGCGGCGCTCGGCCGGGAGGATCCATCGGCGCGGCCGAAGGACCTCGTGCGCGTGCTGAACCTCGTGCTCTACGACAACATCCGCAACCGCCTGCGGAACGACGAGCACGTTACGCTCACGGTGATGCGCTACCACCGGAGCGGCCGCGTGGTGTTCGCAGGCGCGCACGAGGACATCCTCGTCCTGCGCGCAAGCACCAGGAAGATCGAGGCGATCCCCACGCTCGGCCCGTGGGTCGGCGCGATGCGCGACGTCGCGCGCACGGTGCAGGACGACGAGCTCGTCCTGGAAGACGGCGACGTGATGGTGCTCTATACGGACGGCGTTACCGAGGCGCGGAGCACGTCGGGCGAAATGTATGGAATGGACCGACTCACGGCGCAGATCGAGGCGCTCGCGGGCGAGCCCGTGGAGCGGATCCGCGACGTGATCCTCGAAGACCTGGCCCGCTTCTCACACGGCAAGGGGCAAGAGGACGACGTGACGCTCGTCATCGTGCGGTTCCGAGCGAGCGAGACGAGCGCCGAAGGCTGAGATAGATTGGGCTACCGATCCACAGAGGAACGATGACCGAACCCCCGACCTCATTCGAGCTGACGTTCCGGCCCAACGTCGAGCTCATCTCCATCGTTCGGAGGTTCGTGACCGATTTTTACGAGCGGATGATCGAGGACCGCGACACCGTGTCGCGGATCGCGCTCGCGACCCACGAGCTCCTGGAGAACGCCGTCAAGTACGGGAGCGACGGCGCGACGTTTCTGTCCATCACGTTCGAGCCCGGAGACACGGCGAGCACGGTCTCCATCCAGCTCGTGAACCGGGCGAACGCCGAGCACATCGCCGCGCTCGCCACTATCTTCGAGGAGATGAGCCGGTACGACGATCCCTTCGCCCACTACCAGATCGCGATGGCGCGCACCGCCAAGCGAAAGGTGGGCTCGGGGCTCGGCCTCGTGCGCGTGCAGGCCGAAGGAGAGATGACGATGAGCTACACCATCGAGGACGACAGGGTCACGATCCTGGCGCAGACGACCGTCGCCGCGCGGAGGAGCTCGTGAGCGCGGCATCGGATCTCTCGGTCTCGCTCCGCGACTTCTCGGCGAACGTGCGCGCCGAGGGTCGCTCGCTCGTCCTCGTCCTCTCGGGCAACGCGGACATGGCGGCGAAAGACAGCCTGGACTCGCTCCTGCCGCGCATGCACGCCGAGGCGCTGCGGATCGGCGTCGCCGAGGTGCAGGTGGACTTCCGCAACCTCGAGTTCATGAACTCGTCTTGCTTCAAGAGCTTCGTGTCCTGGATCAGCGAGATCGGCGAGCTCGAAAGGAGCAAGGAGTACAAGATCCGGCTGCTCTCGAACGCCGAGATGCACTGGCAGCGCCGCAGCCTGCACGCGCTCCGGTGCTTCGCGGTGGATCTCATCAGCGTCGAGTCGTGACGCCGCGTGCGCTCGCTCCCCCGGCGAGATCCTTGGGGCTGAAATGAAAAGAGGCCCGGCGAGGTTGGTCAGCACGCCGGGCCGAGCCCAAGCCTTCCAAGGAGACCGGGCTTTTTTCAACGTACGTCGGGTGCGCGACGCGTTGCAAGCCCATCACGGATGGTGACGTATCGTCATCAGGACGCGTGCGGCTCGTCCGTGGAGGGCCCGAGCGAACCGTACGTTTCGGCCCGTCGCTTTCGCGCGGCGCGCGGATCCATCGCGTCGCGCAGCGCATCCGCGACGAGGTACGAGCCGCCCACGGTCACGAGCAGCAAGAAGACCGGCAAGACGAGGAGGCGCAGCGCCGCGGGGTTTCGCGCGCCCTGCGCGAGCGTCTCGCCCCAGGACGCCGCCGACGTCGGCGCGCCCATCTCGAGGAACGAGATCGCCGCTTCGAGGAGCACGACGGACGCCACGCCGAACACCGAGCTCACGGTGACGGGGCCAAGCGCGTTCGGGAGCACGTGGCGCAGGAAGATGCGCGCACGCGAGGCGCCGAGGGCACGCGCGGCGAGAGCGTAATCTTCCGAGGCGCCACGCAAGGTCTCGGCATGCACGAGGCGCGCGACCTCGGCCCAGCGTACGAAGGCCACCGCGAGGACGAGCGAGAGCGCGGAGGGTTCGTGCTCGATGGCGCGCACGAGCGCGACGACGAGGATGGCGGGGAAGGTGTCGACGGTCTCGACGAGGCGCACGAGGGCGTCACGCGAGGCGCCGCCGCGGATGCCCGAGAGGCCGCCGAGGAGGACGCCGAGGAGCGCGCTCACGAGGACGGCGGCGAGCGAGAGGCCGAGAGCCGTGCGCGCGCCGTAGACGAGGCGCGCGAAGAGGTCGCGGCCTTTTTCGTCGGTGCCGAGCGGGTGCACGCGGGACGAGGGTGCGAAGGGGCCCGCGGCGCTCGGCTCCTTGGGGCCGGATCGCACGAGGGGCCAGACGGCGAAGCTGTCCGCATACGACCGCGCGATCTCGTCCTCGGAGAGGCGCTCGTACCGCTCGGCGTGCACGATCGCCGGAAGGAGCTCGACGCCGCGCGGCCCGACGGCGAGGAGCGGCGCGGGCGCGGCGAGGATCTCGGCGAAGACGCCGATGAGCACGAGCAAGCCGAGCAGCGCGGCGCCGATGCCCGCGCGGCGGCTGTGGGCGACGCGCCGGAGCACGATCGCGCGGTGGCTCATGTGCGTGGCCTCTGGCGCAGGATGCTCTGCGCGAGCCGAGGATCGAGCGCGGTGTACACGAGGTCCGTCATGATGACCCCGAGCGTCGCGGTCGCGGCCGTGAAGATCGAGACGGCCATGAGCCAGCTCGTGTCGCGCGACTGCACGGCGACGATCGTGGCCGCGCCGAGGCCTTCGAGGCCGAAGACGCGCTCGACGACGAACGCGCCGCCGAGGGCCATCGGGGCTTCGAGCGTGGCGAGCGTGACGACCGGGAGGAGCGCGCCCGGGAGCGCGTGGACCATGAGCGCACGCGCGCGGCTCGCCCCCCGCGCGAGCGAGGCCCGCACGTGATCCTGCGCGAACGCCGACGCGAGCCCCGCGCGCGCTTGACGCGCCGGAGCGGCCACGAGGCCGAGCGCGAGCACGACCGTGGGCAAGATGAGCCCGTGCCCGTCGTATCCGCGAGCCGCGAGGATCGCGAAGAACGCCGTGGGGATCGCGTACAGCACGAGCACGATGGCCGCCGTGATGCCGTCGCGACGCCGCCCGCGCGACGCCGCCCCGACGAGACCGATCGGCAGGGCCGCCGCGTACGCGAGCGCGATCGAGCCGAAAACGAGCGTCAGCGTGACGGGCGCGCGTCGGAAGATGCCGTCGAGGACGGGCACGCCGTCGATGCCCACGCCGAGCCGCCGTGTGACGGCGCCGAGCGCCCACTTGCCGTAGCGTGTTTCCAGCACGATGGCCGCGATCCGCGAGGGGCCGTCGAGCGTGACGAAGTCGTTCTTGTAGACCATCCAGAACGAGCCCCACCGCTCGACGCAGGCGCGGGCCGTTTCGTGGTCGTCGCCGGGCGAGATGCGATCGTCGCGACCCGTGACGTACGCGGCGATGTCGACGAGGGCCCGCGCTCGCTCGAACGAGGCGGCGTCGGTCGGGTGCTCGAGCGCGCCGAGCACGTCCTCCAGCACGAACGTGTCGAGCTCGCGCAGCTCGGCCGCGCGCGAGGTGCTGCCGTAACGCGAGAGCCTGCGGACCGCGCTGCGCACGGAGGCGCGACGGAACTCGATGCCGCGGTCGTCCCAGAACCGCGTCCAGAACGCGACCGCGCGCGCCGGATCCGCGAGCCGTTCCGCCGAAAAGCCCATCCGCTCGCCCACGGGCGCGAGCGCGAGCGCGACCTCGGCGCGTGGCCCGGGCGCGAGCGAGTCGAGCGCGGGCAGCACATGCGGCAACGCCGCGCCGCCGAGCCGCGCGAGCTCCTCCTGCCCACGCGCTTTTTTCTCCGTGTCGCCGTCGACGATCGCGCGCATCGCCTCGGCCGACCGCGCGCGGACGTCACGCGTCCCGAGGTTCACGAAGCGCGGCAAGTCGAGGAACCGCTCGCGGCGCAGGCGCGCCCGCTCGGAGGGGGACACGGCGAGCGCCGGATCGTCCGTCGGATCGGGGACGTACGAGAGAAACAGGAACGTGACGACCGAGACGGCGATCAGCGTCGGAAGAATGAGCAGCAGCCTGCGGATCGCCAGCCTGAGCATCGTGACTACTTGAGGAGCGCCTCGACGAGATCGATCCGCATGCCGAACTTGTACGGCGAGGCCTTCACGACCTCCGTCTTCCGACCTGCGATCTTCTCCTCGCCCTCTTCGAGGTAGCCGCCCGAGTTCACCGCGATCACCTTGCCCTGGCCGCTCCAGACGGGGCTGCCGTTCGAGCCGCGTGTCGTCGCGGCGTCGTGCTGCACGAGCCAGGCGTCCTGGTATGCCGCGGGCCGGCCCGACGCGCCCGTGACGCGTCCGATGTGCGCAGCGAGGAAGGTCGCGGCAGGGTTCGTCGCGTCCATCAAGCGGCCGGGGAAGCCGATGAGGTAGACATCGTCGCCCGCGCCCATCGCCGAGAGCTCTTGCTTCGTCGCGATCTCCAGCACGACGGTCGAGCGACCGCGGATGGTCACGACACCGACGTCGGGCGTGATGCTCTCCTGATCGGTCGGGCGATAACCGGGATGCGTGCGCATCTCGATCACGTCGAAGCGCGCCTGCCCGCGCCCCTCGTTCTCCAGCGCGACCACCGAGCCCTTCGCCTTCGCCTCCTGGATGCAGTGCGCGCTCGTCGCGAGCATCGAGGGCCTCACGGCGAACGCCGTGCAGAAGCCCTCGCCCTTCGAGGCGAGCATGAAGATGCCCTTCTTCGATCGGTCGTAGAGGTTTCGACCGAAGCTCGCGTTCGACGGGTGCAGGTTGCCGAGCCGCCCCTCGATCTCCTTGCGGCGCGGATCCTCGGGCGGCATCTGCGCGAGCTCCTCGCGCAGGTGCTGGATCTCGTCCTGCGAGCGCGTGCTCCAGAAGATGAGCCCGCCGAGCGCGAGCAATGCGACGACGAGGAGCCCGCCGAGCGCGTACGCCGTCCTTCGCTGCGACGCCGTCGCCGCCGTGACCTTCTCCTCGACGATCGCGTTGAGCTCCGCCGTACGGCCGAACTTCTGGCGCCCGCTCGCAGCGGCGACGGCCTGCGAGATCATCATCGCGATCGTCCGTTGTCCGACGCGCGCGCCCGCGGGCGGCGCCGGCTGCACGGCCTGCGCGATCTGCACGCGCGGCGGCGCGGCGACGGGCGCCATCTCCGGCATCGGCATCGGCATCGGCGGCATCGGCGGCGGCGCGGCGGCGGGCACGAGCTCGATCCGGATCCGCGGCCCCTTCGCGCCGAAGCTCACCTCCGTCCCCGGCGCGAGCGGGTACCGCTGCTGGATCCGCTGCCCGTTCGCGTACGTTCCATTGCGGCTGCCGAGATCCAGGACGTACCAGGCGCCGCCCTCGCGACGCAGCTCCGCGTGATGGCCGCTCGCCTCGCGGTCGTGGTTCGCGTCGAAGACGACGTCGTTGTCGGGCGAGCGACCGAGTCGCACGACGTCGCGTTCGAAGAGTTGGAACGTCCCGGCCCTCTGCCCTGCGATGTGCACGATCCGGAGGTTCACGGCGTGGGCACCCCGCGGACGAGATCGATCCGCATGCCGATGCGGTATGGAGAGGCTTGCACGATCGTCGTCTTCTTCCCGTCGATGGAGATGTTTTCCTCGTCGTCCACGTGGGCCGCGTGGACGCCGATGACGTGTCCGTACTGGTTGAAGATGGGGCTGCCGCTGTTGCCGCCGCGCGTGACCGCGTCGTGCAGGATCACCGTGGCCTTGTCCCCCGACGTGGCCTGCTCGTCGAAGCCCATCATCCGGCCGAGGTGCCCGCTCAGGAACGTCAGTGACGGGCTCACCGGATCCATGACGCGCCCGGGGAAGCCGAGCACGTACACGTCGTCGCCAGGGCCGAGCGCGCGGAGCTCCGTGTCGCTCGCCAGCGTGACGGCCACGGGCAGCGTCCCCTTCACGCGGAGCAGCGCCACGTCGGGCGTGTCCGCGCGCTTCGAGTTGGCGTCGTAGGTCGGGTGCGCGCGCTGCGCGACGACCTCGAGCTCCACCTTCCCCGCCGACTCGTTCTGCACGACGACGGGCTTTCCGCCGCGGGCTCCGCACGACGTGACGCAGTGGGCGTTCGTCACGAGCTGGGTCTTGTTGATCGCGAACGCGCTGCAGCAGCCGCTGATGCGGCGGTTCTGCGTGTACGCGAGCACGTAGAGCGCGCCTTTGTTCTGCTCGTAGATCTCTCGTCCCGAGAGCACCTTCGTCGGCAACGTGCCCACGGGCGCGGCCGCTGGACGCGTGTCGAGCCCCGCCTCGGCCTTCAGGATCGCCGCCGCGCGCTGCGATCGGTACACGACGAAGGCTGCCACCACGAGCGCGACCAGCGTCACGGCCACGCCGATGGCGAGCAGCGCGTTCAGCCGCGCGCCTCGCCGCGTCGCCTCGGCGACCTTCGCCTCGATGATGCTCGCGCTCTTGTCGGGCCCGCTCGTGGCGCGCGTGACAGCGTTCTCGACGATGCGCTGCGCGGTCGCGACGTCCACACGACCGTCCGCGTCCATCGCCTCGCGCGGCACCTCGCTCGGCATCCCGCGAGTATATTTTTGGCGGGCGGGCTTCGCCAGCCGAACGCTAGGGCTTGAGCAGGTAGTACCCGGCGATCGTGATACACGCGAGCGCGCTCGCGATCATCATCACGATGAGCCACTGCGGCGCGCCGTCGGTCGGGATGTGAATCGGATCGTCCGAGCCGTGGGAACGCGGCCCGTACGAAGATGGACCCTCTCCGTCCTTCGAGGGATCTTCCCGCCGCTCCGAGTCGCTCTCCCGGCGGTGCCCCTCCGACGAGGACGACGAGGGCAGCGGCGTGAGCGGCACCGAGATCTTCGGCTGATCGAGCTCCTTGACACGGCGGCTCGGATCGGGGGCGTTGAGCGAGCTCGGCGGCAGGGGCTCGGGGAGCTGGTACTTGCGGTAGCGCAGCCCCGAAATGTCCTCTTCCGTCGGCTCGGGCAGCGCCTCGCCCTCGAACTTCGACACGACGACCGTGATGTTGTCGTGACCGCCTGCCTGGTTCGCCCGATCCGTCAGGGTCTTACAGACCTCGAGGGGATCATCGATCGTGCGCAGGACCTCGCGGATCTCCTCGTTGCGCACCATGCCCGAGAGGCCGTCGGAGCAGAGCAGCAGCGTGTCGCCGCGCTTGAGCTCGACGAACGTGAGGTCCACCTGCACGCTGTCCGAGGTGCCGAGCGCCTGCAGGATGATGTTGTTGTGCTCGAAGGTCTCGGCCTCCTCCTCGGTGAGCTGACCGGCCTCGATGAGCTGGTTGACGAGCGACTGATCGCGCGTGACCTGCACGAGCCGATCGCCACGCAGGATGTACGCGCGGCTGTCGCCGACCTGGCCGATGAAGAGGTGATCGTCGACGAGCGCCGACACGGTGGACGTCGTGCCCATGCCGCGCCGGGTGCGATCGAGCTTCGCTTCGCTGAAGATGCGCAGGCCCGCCGACTCGATCGAGTGCACGAGCCTGGCCGCGATCTCGTCGTGATCCTTCGGCGGCTCGCCCGAGATCATCTTCTGGAAGATGATGTCGACCGCGAGCTGACTCGCGACCTCGCCGGCGGCCGCTCCGCCCATGCCGTCGCAGACGCCGAGCAGCACGCCGCGCTCGCCGACGACCTGGTTGCGGTCGGTCTCCATCAGGCCGCGGCTCGCCTTCGTCAGGTCCGCGACGATGAAGTTGTCCTCGTTGTGCTCGCGTACCTGGCCCACGTCCGTGCGGCCGAACAAGCGCAGCTTGATCGGAGCGGACTTCTTCAGCTTGCGCTCGCCGGGTAGACCTTCGGCGCTGTCCGCGGGGCGGTTCGAGTCGGGCTGCGTCTCTCGGGAGGCTTGTTCGCTCATGGGCTCACTACGAGAGGTCCACCCGGAACAGGTGCTGGCCGATGCGTAGGTAGTCGCCGTTGTCGAGGGTCACGTCGGAACGGATCGCGACGTAGGTGCCGTTCGAAGAGTCCAGATCCGTGATCGTGAACTCGCCGCTCATCGAGCTCCTGCGAAGGACGGCGTGCCGCCTCGACAGGAACGGATCGGCCGTGAACACGATGTCTCCCACCTCTCGACCGATCACCGTTTCATCCCGGAACAGATGGTACACGTCGCGGGTCACCCCCTCGACCGTCCGCTGACAGAGCCGTGCGCGCCGTGGGGTCGAGGGAGACCCGAACAACAGGGTCCCATGCTGGGTTGCATGCCCGAGCCCTCGCTCCGCGTCGTTCACGGTTTCGAACTGTAACACTTCGAGGCCCAGGAGGAGCAAGTCGCCGTCTTTCAGGGCGTGCGGTTCCCGGATGCGCCGGTAGACCCCGTTCGTGGAATGAAGATTCCGGAGGATCCAGTGACCCCCCTGGGGCAGGAGGCGCGCATGCCGCGGGGAGACGTACAGATCGTCCGGCAGGAGGATGTCTCCCTCGGTCCGGCCCACGTCGACCTGGCGGTCCACGAGCGGAAACGACTTGCCTTCGCTGCCATCCTCCACGATCACGACGAGCCGGCCGGTCTGGACGCGACCACTCGGGGTCACCGAAGGCGCGACGGGCGCGGGCGCCACGAAGGTGGACGCGAGCCGCTCGTCCCTCCGGCCCGCGGTCACGGGCTCGGCGAACGAGGGCTCGGCCTCCGTACGGGCGGCCTTCTCCCCCTCGTCGAGCGGCGCGCCGCAGTACTTGCAGAAGCGCATGCCCTCGGCGGAATGACCGTGGCAGCGAGCACAACGGACGAGCCGCGGAGGCCCGGTCCGGGCCGTCGCGATGCCGACGACGGGCGCGCCGATGATCTTGTCGCCCGTATCGTCGGGCGTCGTGGCCGGCGCGCTCTCCGGGTTCGACGTGACGACCGCACGAGGAAGCGCAGGCCGGGCCGTGGGGGTCGACGCGATCGACGCGGGCGCGGGAGGCTGTGCGGGAGCAGCCGCGGGCAGCGGCGAAGACGGCGCAGGCGGCGCGGCCACGGGCGCGGAGATCGGCTCGGGCTCGGGCTGGGACTCCGGCGCGCGCCGCACGACGGCGGCGTCGCTCGCAGCGGTTGCGGCGGGACGCCCGAGCGACGCGCCGCACGTCACGCAGAAGCGATAGCCGGGCGGATTCGACGAGCGACAGCTCGGGCACGTCGTGATCGCGTCGGCACCAAACGAGACGGTGAACTGGAGGGCGGGCGCTTCGGGCCTGGAGCGCGGCGCCGAGGGCTTCGGGGACGAAGCCGAGCTGCCGCTCGTCGGACTGCCGCTCGTCGGGCTGCCAGACGTTGGGCTACCGGACGTCGGACTGCCGGACGTCGGGCTACCGGATGTCGGGTTCGCCGAGGGAGCGGGATTCGAGGCGATCGCGGGCGCGGAGTTCGGCGTGTCGTCCGTGCTTCGGACCTCGGCGACGGCAGCGCGCTCGACGCGCTCGATGCCGTGGGGCGGCGTGGGCGGGACGCCGCGCCCCTGGGTCCGGAGGCGCCTGCCGCAATCCAGGCAAAACGTCAGGTTGCCCTCGTTATCACGACCGCAGACGTCGCAGATCACAGCCGCGAGAGGACCGCGGAGGCGCTTTCGAGTCAAGAGCCCGAGCGCAAGCTCGACACGAAAACCGCGCCCCGCGGCCCGCTCCGAGCTACCTGCGCCCGATCTCGCTGCGGAGCTCGAACTGGAACTCGGCCCCCAGAAAGTGCGCCACACCCGTGGCGCGGACGGCCCCCGCCGTATCGGTCCATCCAGCGATGAGCATCGGTCGATAGACCAGACCGAAGCCGAGGATCGCTACCCGGGAAAGCTCGATTTCGACGCCGAGGCCCCCGAAGAGCAGCCCGCCGCCCGTCTCGACGCCCCACTCGTTCCCGTAGGCGAGCGCCCCGATCCCCCAGGAAGCGTAGGGCGCGGCGCGCGTCCCGAAGTCCGGCAGGTAGCGCATCTCGAAGCGGAGCTGCTGGAAGATCCCGAGCCGGTAGAGATTGCTCGAGTCCATCTTCGCGAACTGGTAAGCGCCGCCGATGTACCAGGGCCCGGCGGATCGATACCCGCCGCGGATCGCGAGCCCCCCGGCTCCGCCCAGGATACACGGCGCGGCCTTTCCACCTTGCGGCGCGCAGACCGCGCCCGCGTCGAGGTTCGTCTCGGCCACGATCGCCACGCCGTACTGGAAGTACTCGACGTGGAGCGGCGGTGGACGGACACCCCCGAGGACACGCAGAGGCTCGTTCGCGGGAGGCAGCGGGGCGCTCGGCTCACCACGCGCCGGACCGGAGGCGGCGAGCAGAGAGGCGCAGAGGAGCAGACCGAAGAGCCGTCGCGCGCTCACCGGCGCTCACGCTACGCGCGTGCGCGCGAGCCCGCAACCTGCCGCGCGCGCCGGAGCGCCCGGCGGGGGCGGCGCCTCTCGACTCCTCCCCTTTCCGCTCCGGGCGAGGCCGAGGAAGGCGTGGCCCGATGCGACGGACGGGGGGCGCCTGGTCACGATGGTCTCCGGGAGCTCTCGCCTTGACGCGGCGCGCGCCTGCGCCAACGTCTCGGAAACCTTTTCGCCGATCATCGGCGCGCTTGACGTCGCCATGGTTGGTCGCCTAAACGGAGCCACGCTCATGGAGATCCACCTCGACAAGCGTGCGGTTAAGCAGATCCGCCTCTCCGCTGCGGACGCGATCGACGAAGGCGATACAGAGGCCCTGCGCGAAGACGTCCTCGAGGCGTTCAGCGAGGAGCAGGTCGAAGAGATCGAGCGTCGGCTCGACAGCGGTGATTTCTTCGAATTCTTGACCGACGTCCTCGACGAGTGGAGTGGCGACGACGTCGACGAGCTCTTCGAGCTCCTCGAAACGCAGCTCGGCGAGATGGGCATCGATCTCAAGTACGAGCAGCGTGAAGAAGAGGACGAGGAGGAGGTCGATGACGACGAAGACCTCGACGACGACGACGACCTCGACGACGACGAGGACGAGGAGCTCGAGGAAGAGGACGACGAGGAGGACTGACGCCCGCCGTCAGTTGTCCCCGGGATCCGCTGGCTCCTCGTCCTTCTGTCCGCTCGCCTCTCGCTCGATGTAGCCCGCGCACGGCTTTTCGTTCGGCGCGGGCCTGATCTCGTCGCAGACGAGGTGCGCGCAGCGCGCGTACCGCGAGTCGGAAAAGTCCTTGCGCAAGCGTTCGGCGAGGTCGCAAGCCTCGCCGGCGTCGCCGTCCTCGCGCGCGAGCCGCGCCTCGGCCCAGAGCGCGTCGTCGCGTAGCGTGGACGTCAGATGATCGGCGTAGAGCTTGTGCAGCTCGCGGCGCGCGGCGCGATGATCGTGCAGCCGATCGCGGTAGAGCTCCGCGACGCGCATCTGCGCCGGTGAAAAACGCGGACGCTCGTAACTGCCCGTGAGGTGCGAGGACTCGCGCACCGCGAGCAGCGTGCGCAAATGATCGATCGCCGCCTCGTAGCGCCCGAGCTTCTCCTCGATCAGCGACGCATGCCAGAGCGCGTCGTCCGTCAGCGTCCCGAACGGGTACGGATGCGCGCGTGAGAGCGCGACGAGCGCATCGCGGGCCTCCGCGAGGCGCCCGAGCCGCTCGAGCGCGAACGCCGCTTCGTAGTCGACGTTCTCTTCGAGGTCCGTGTTGCGGAGGATCCGCGCCGGGCCTTTTGCCCATGCGAGCACCGCCTCGTCGCCGCCGCGCTCGCGCTCGTGCTCCACGAGCCGCTTCACCGCTCTCCGCGCGAGGCCGTTCTTCGTGTGCTTCGCCGTCGCGTCGAACAGCATCGCGTAGCCGCGCTCCGCGTCGCCGTGCTCGATCTCGAGATCGGCGAGCTCGAACGCGGCGCGGCCTGCGCGTGGCCCGTCGGGCGAGGTCTCCGCGAGCTTCTGCAGCGCGACCTTCGCCTCGGCGTGCGCGCCGCGCCGCTCGTGCATGCGCGCCACGAGGAAGAGGGCCTCGTCGCGATCCTTCACGCGCTCGGCGACACGCGCGGCCTCGTCGTAGCTCTTCGCGGCCTCCTCGTAGCGTCCTGCGTGATACGCCCTCTGCCCCGCGGCGAACGAGCGCTCGTATGCGTCGCCGAGGCTCGGCCCGCACCCCACGAGCCACCACGCGAGGACGAACCCGAAGCCACGCCGCGCGCTCACGTGGGCGTCGCCTTTCGCGTGACCACCTCGCGCGTCGCGTCGGCGAGCGCAGCGGCGGCCTCGGAGACACGCGCGGCCGGCAGATCGAGGTGCGTCACCACGCGCACGCGCCGCGCGCCCGATGCTCCGACGAGCACGCCACGCGCGCGCGCTGCCGCCACGAGCTCGTCGGCCGCCACGGGCAGATCGATCTGCACGATGTTCGTCTCCACCTCGCGCACGGACGCCCCGGACACCTCGCGGATCGCCGCGCCGATCACGCGCGCAGCGGCATGATCTTCCGCGAGCCGCGCGCGATGATGTTCGAGCGCGTGAAGCGCGCCCGCGGCGAGCACGCCGGCTTGCCGCATGCCGCCGCCGAGCATCTTCCGGAACCTACGCGCGCGTACGATCGTCTGCGCGTCGCCGCAGAGCGCCGATCCCACCGGCGCGCCGAGACCCTTTGAGAAGCAAACACTCACCGTGTCGAACGGTGCACAGAGCTCCGCGACCGAGAGCCCCGACGCCACCGACGCGTTCCACACACGCGCCCCGTCGAGGTGCATCGCGAGCCCGTGCGCCCGCGCGACCTCCGCGATCGAGAGCACGTCGCGCTGCGGAAACACCCGACCGCCCGCCCGGTTGTGCGTGTTCTCCAGCGCGACCACGCGCGGCCGCGGGTGGTAGTCGTACGGCGGCTTGATGACCTCTTTCAGCTCGTCCGGCCCGAACAGCCCGCCGCGCCCGGCGATCTCGAACTGCACACCGGACCAGGCCGCGCCCGCGCCCGACTCGTAGAATGCGCAGTGCGCGCCTTCGCCGATGATCACCTCGTCGCCGCGCTGCGTATGACAGAGCAGGGCAATCTGGTTGCTCATCGTGCCGCTCGGCACGAACAGCGCCGCCGCCTTGCCGGTGATCTCGGCGGTCACCTTCTCCAGGCGCGTGATCGTCGGGTCTTCCCCGTACACGTCATCGCCCACCTCGGCCCGGGCCATGGCCTCCCGCATCGCGGCCGTGGGCCGCGTCACGGTATCCGAGCGCAGATCGATCATGCCCCTACTTCACCTGGAAAAGCGCGCTTGGCAACGCCTTGTTCGCGGGCGGGGCGCGGGACGGGCGGGCGGGGCGCTGCGCAGCGCGTGCTAGCAGAAGAAGCACTTGTCGCGCTGGGGCGGCTCCGGGTCGAAACGCACGCGGCCGCAGGTGTCGCAAACGCACAGGTTTTGCGCGTAAAACTCCCGCCGGCCGAGGATGTCCGAAACGAACAGGCTCGTCACGATATCGCTCAGGATGTCGTGGCTGCGCGGACGCGGCACCCACTGCATCGATTCGCCCACGACGACCCGACGGACCCGACCGGCGAAGATCGCGGCCGACAGAAAGCGGTCGTCGACCGGCGACTGGAGCAGCCCGCGCAGCTGCCCGACCACGCGCGCGCGTGTGCGCACGAGGATCGCGGCCGTCTCGTCCGTCGGCGGGATCTCGGGCAGGAACGAGCTGCAGTGCTTGTCGGCGGGCAGGGCGCCGAAGAGCGGCTCCTGGATGCGCCAGGGACGGGCCATGTAACCCGTGTGCACGAGGTTCCGGTCGATCCACGAGCGCAGCTCTTCCCGGCACATCCGCCGGGAGGCGACGCCCTCGAGCAACGTCAGCGCCGCGGCGAGCGCGTCGCTCGGCGGCGGCAGGGGCTCGGGGAGGACCGCGCGACGGATGCCGCTGCCCCGGTTCGACGAGACGGGCGCCGCGTCGCTTGTTCCTTCGCTCTTCGTGGCAAGAACGTTCCTGCTGGGCGAGGACCGCGTCGACATGCTCGGGATTCGGAGCAATCGCCGGACCAGACGCCTGGACTCCGCCATGTACGCCTGACGAGCAACCTGGACGGAGGACGAAGACCCTGGACGGTCGGGAGGCGAGAGCGGGCGAGCAGCTCTTTCCATGTGACCGACGCCGATTGCATTTCCGTATCGCGCAGGTCGGATCGGTGTGCGGCGCGGACACGGTAGAGCCAGTGCGCAGTCGCAGTTTCCCGTCGCGGAAAGAGCCTCCGTCGGTCCGACTCCATTCTTTTCAGATTCTGCCGGCTGCCCCTGATTCGTATTCGAAACCGCAGAGAGTCAACGCGCCCCCGGTGTCGACCTTATGGCGCAGCGATGACCCGGAAATCGGGAGCTCCGGGGATCGTGAGCAAAATCACTGCCACCCAAATTCGCACACGGCTCGCGGACATCGAGGCATGCAACCGCCGCGTCCCGCTGCGCGTATGCGAGGGACTCCGACCTCCTTTCGCCATGGACGTGCTCCGCTTTGCGAGCGAATTTCGCACGGGGGACGCCCAGGCTCGACGTTCTGGTCGGAACGGAGAGAGTGCTTTACATGACCAAACATGGCCTTGTTTTCCTGGGTGCGTTGCTGGCTTCCATCTCCCTCATCGCGGCCACGGGTTGCGGCGATGAGAACAGCGGCGGCTCCGGCGGTACGGGCGGCTCCGGTGCGGCCGGCGGTACGGGCGGCGCGGGCGGTACGGGCGGCGCGGGCGGCGCGGGCGGCGGCGCGAACGCGGTCGACTGCGACAAGTATTGCACGGACATCGCGACGAACTGCGCGGGCGAATACCAGCAGTATGCCGACAAGGCGAGCTGCATGGGCAGCTGCACGGGCCTCCCGGCCGACGGCAAGGACGGCGACGCCGCCGGCAACACGATGCAGTGTCGCATTTATCACACGAGCGCGGCGACGGGTGATCCGGCGACGCACTGCCAGCACGGCGGCCCGAGCGGCGGCGCGATGTGCGGCTCGCTTTGCCAGGCCTTCTGCTCGCTCGCGGTGAAGACCTGCCCGACCGAGTGGCCGCAGGAGGGCGAATGCATGACGTCGTGCATGGCGTGGACGGCCGCGGGCATGCCGTACAACGCGGTGAACTTCACGGGCGGCAATACGACCGAGTGCCGCCTCTATCACCTCTCGGTGGCGGCGACCGACGCGGATGCGGCGGATGAGCATTGCAAGCACACGATCGCGATGTCCGAGACCTGCAAGTGAGCAAGTGAGATAGAAGGCCCTCGCCCCCGGGCGAGCGCGGCGCGTGGCGCGTTTCCTCCGAGAAAGCCACCACCCGACGCCCGCCCGGTTGCGCTATTCTCCCGCAATGCCTCTCCTTTTCCGTCGACTCGCGCCGCTCGCCTTGCTCTCGTTCCTCGCCGTCCTCGGCCCCGCGTGCACCGCGGAGCTCGAAGAAGGCTGTCTCGGCGGGCAATGTGTCCCGCCTGGCAGCCCTCCGATCCCTCCCCTCCCGACGAGCGACGGGGGCGGCGGCGCGGGCGGCGGCGGGGGCGGCGACGCCGGCCCGACCTGCGAGGACACGCCGGCCACCGGCGATTTCCCCTGCGACGTCTTCACCGTCCTCCAGACGCACTGCCACGGCTGCCACCAATCGCCGCCACTCAACAACGCGCCTTACTCGCTGCTCACGTACGAGGACACCCGCCTGCCCCATGGCATGACCACCAAGCCCCGCTTCGTGCGTATGGCCGAGGTCGTCGAGAGCGGCTTCATGCCCCTCATGGCCACGCTCCCCGAGGCGGACAAACAGATCCTGCTCGACTGGCTGTCCACCTGCGGCCTGCCCGCCGAAGGAATGGGCTGCGAATGACGGTCGTCGCCGTCCGTCCGCTCTGCTCTGCTTGACGCGGCCCGCGTGTTCATGACGCGGCGAGCCGATGCATTTCCACGGCTTCTGTCCGGGCCTCCTCGTGCCACAATCCGCCGCATGCAAGCGCCCGCGGCACCGGAGATGGCCACGACCCCGCGCACCGTCACGCTCACGATCGACGGAAAGAGCGTCACCGTCCCCGAGGGCACCACCATCTGGGAAGCGGCGAAGGCCCTCGGCATCGACATCCCGGTCCTCTGCCACGACGAGCGCCTCCGCCCCGTCGGCGTCTGTCGCCTTTGCGTCGTCGACGTCGGCGGCCGGACGCTCGCGGCCTCGTGCGTGCGGCCTTGCGAGCCGAACATGAAGGTCGCCACGGCGTCACCACGCGTCGAGCGCCAGCGCAAGGTCCTCGTCGAGCTGCTCATGAGCGACCAGCCCGAGGTTTGCCCCAAGGAGAGCACCACCGGGGGAAACGAGCTTTACGCGCTCGCCCGCCGCTACGGCGTTGATGGCAGCCGCCTGCCCCACGGAAAGGGCCGCGGCGAGGACGGCTCGTCGAAGGTCATCTCCGTCCACCACGACGCCTGCATCCTCTGCGATCGGTGCGTCCGCGGCTGCGACGAGATCCAGCACAACGACGTCATCGGCCGGACGGGCAAGGGCTATGGCGCGCGGATCGGCTTCGACCTCGATCGCCCGATGGGCGAGAGCACGTGCGTCTCGTGCGGCGAATGCATGGCCGTTTGTCCCACGGGCGCGCTCGTCAACAAGCCCGTGAGCGCGCCGCTCGCGCCGCGCGTGCATTTGAAGCAGGTCGACAGCGTTTGTCCCTATTGCGGCGTCGGCTGCGCGCTCACGTACAACGTCGACGAGGAGGCGAATCGCATCGTGTACGTCGACGGCCGCGACGGCGAGGCGAACCACGAGCGGCTCTGCGTGAAGGGCCGATACGGCTACGATTACGCCATGCACCCGCAGCGGCTCCAGAAGCCGCTCGTCCGCGTGCGATATCCGAAAGGCTCGCTCTCCGACGCGCCCGAAGAGGCGCGCGGCGGGCGCCGGAAAGGGCACCTCGTGCGATACGAGGACGTCCTGCCCGCATTCCGCGAGGCGAGCTGGGACGAAGCGCTCGACCTCGTGGCGACCCGCCTGCGCGAGGCGCGGGATACCCACGGCCCCGCGGCGATGGCCGGCTTCGGCTCGGCGAAATGCTCGATCGAGGAGGCGTACGTCTTCCAGAAGCTCGTGCGCGCCGTCTTCGGCACGAACAACGTCGACCATTGCACGCGGCTCTGCCATGCGTCGAGCGTGGCCGCGCTGCTCGAGACGATCGGCTCGGGCGCCGTCACGAACACGTTCGCCGGCATCGCCGAGGCCGACGTCGCGCTGCTCGCGGGCACGAACACCACGGCGAACCACCCGGTCGCCTCGTCCTTCTTCAAGCAGGCCGCGGCGCGCGGCACGAAGCTCATCGTCGTCGACCCGCGCCGCCCCGATGTCGCGCAATACGCCTGGCGTTACGCCCGCATTCGCAACGGCACCGACGTCGCATTCTACAATGGCATCCTCCACGTCCTCCTCGCCGAGGGCCTGTACCGCGCCGATTACGTCGAAAACCACACGACCGGCTTCGAGGCCCTGAAGGAAACCGTGGCGCGTTACAGCCCCGAGGTCGCGAGCGAGATCTGCGGCGTCGCGCCGGATCTCATCCGCGAGATCGCGCGGGCGTACGGCTCTGCAAAGGCGGCGATCACGTTCTGGGGCATGGGCATCTCCCAGCACACGCACGGCACGGACAACGCGCGTTGCCTCATCTCGCTTTGCCTCGTCACGGGCAACGTCGGCCGGCCCGGAACGGGCCTGCACCCCTTGCGCGGGCAAAACAACGTCCAGGGCGCGAGCGACGCCGGCCTCATCCCGATGATGTACCCCGATTATCAGCGCGTCGCCGACCCGGCCATCCGCGCCAAATTCGAGAGCGCCTGGGGCGTCCCGCTCGACCCGAAGCCGGGCCTCACGGTCACCGAAATCACGACCGCCGCGCTCGAAGGCAAGCTCAAGGCCCTCTATTGCATGGGCGAAAACCCGTTCCTCTCGGATCCCAACGTCAACAAGGTCAAAAAAGCCCTCGCGAAGCTCGATTTCCTCGTCGTGCAGGACATCTTCCTCACCGAGACGGCCGAGTTCGCCGACGTGATCCTCCCGGCCACGAGTTACCTCGAAAAACTCGGGACCTACACGAACACCGATCGCCGCGTCCAGATCGGCCGCCCCGCCCTGAAACCGCCGGGCGAGGCGCGGCTCGACTGGCAGATCGTCTGCGAGATCTCGAACCGCATGGGTTATCCCATGCCGTACACGAAGGTCTCCGACATCTTCGACGAGTTCACCTCGCTCACGGACGCCTACCAGAACCTCGATTACGACATCCTCGGCAAGGCCGGCCGCCTCTGGCCCGCGCCGGATCGTTCGGCCAAGGACGGCGTCCAGATCCTCTTCGACGACGGCTTCCCGACCCCCGACGGCCGCGGAAAGCTCGTGCCCTGCGAATACACGCCAGCCCGCGAGACGCCCGACGCCGAGTATCCGTTCGTCCTCAACACGGGCCGCCTGCTCGAACACTGGCACACGGGCACCATGACCCGGCGCTCCTACGCGCTCGACGCCATCGCCCCCGAGGCCTTCGTCGAGGTGCACCCCGAGGACCTCGCCCGCCTCGGCGTTCGTCCAGGCGAGCGCGTCCGCGTCACCTCGCGCCGCGGCTCGATCGAGCTCGTCGCGCGATCGAGCACGAAGGTCGGCGTCGGCAGCGTCTTCATCGCGTTCCATTTCCGCGAGGCCGCCGCCAACGTGCTCACGATCGACGCAATCGATCCCTTCGGAAAGATCCCCGAATTCAAGTTCTGCGCGGTCCGCCTCTCGCGCCCCTCCGGCGACACGGCGGAGGCCTTGCCACCTGCCTGAGCGTTGGTCTCATCTGGGAGGCGCTTCGCCGGGGCGCTGCCCCGGACCCCGCGGGGGCTGTCCGCCCCTCGACCCGGACCAGGCACGGCCTGGACCGAGGGTGGAAGAACTGCGCTCCGCGCAGTTCTTCCAACGGGCCCGTTGGAAGACCAGGGACGGCGTTGCCGGCTGAGAGGTCCGCGCGGCAGTTTTGGTTGGCAGGGTCGTAGCTGCTCTTGCCTCGGCCTGTTCGATGAACTGCGCATCGCGCAGTTCATCGACCTCGGGTCCAGCGCTTGCGCTGGTCCGGGTCCAGGGGCGGATAGCCCCTGGTGGGGCCTGGGGCAACGCCCCAGCGAAGCGCCTCCCAGATGAGACCCCATGAGCTGACGCGTCAGCGGTCCCGTTGCCGTCACCCGCGCGCGATTGACGCGTCAGCCGCCCTCCACGGCCAAACCCGCTCGGGCTTTTACCCGCTATTTCCGCTTCCCGAGCGTTGGCCCGGTTCCTGCCAATGCTGCCTCCGACAACTGGAGGCACACGATGAATCCTGCGCATACCTTGGGCAAAGCGATGATGACGACGGGCCGATGGACGGCTGCGGGGCTCTGTTTGGCCTGCCTCGCGCCTGTGATGCTGGGTTGCGCGCCTGTGGACGAGATGGTCGTCGAGGAGTGGGAGGAGGTCGAGGTGGGCGGCGGCTCCGACGTGGTGGACGAAGAGGAGAACGTCGCCGAGGCGACGGAGGCGCTCAGCTCGCTGGGGTTCTCGACGTTCGTCGCAGGAACGGGACAAGACTGGCGCACCAAGCCGGCGGTGGACCCGGCGGGGAACGTGTACGTGGCGGGTTCCGATAGCCAGGATATCTTCGTAGCCAAATACAGCGCCAGCGGCGTGCCCTTGTGGACGGTGACCTTCGGCGGCGAGGGCTGGGAGGATGTCCGGGATGTCGCGGTGGACAAAGCGGGATGCGTGTACGTGCTCGCGAAGACCGATTCGTACGGCCCGACGCAGACGATCCTCGTCGCGAAGCTCAATGCCGCGGGCAATGCGCTCGCCTACTACAGCCGGTTCGGCGGTAGCGGTGATGACCAGCCGAACGGAATCGCCGTGGATTCCGCGGGAAATGCTTACGTGACGGGCGAGACGCGTTCGGTCGATTTCCCCGTGACGCCAGGGGCAATGCAGCAAGCACACCACGGGGACTCGGATGCATTCGTCACGAAGCTGAATGCGGCGGGCTCGAGCCTCGTGTACTCGACGTACCTCGGAGGGAGCGGCTACGACGCCGCCATGGACATCGCCGTCGATGCGGCCGGTTATGCCTACGTCGTCGGGAGCACGACCCCTCTACCGAACGTCGCCGGCCTCCCCTTCCCGACGACGCCCGGCGCATATCAGAGGAACCCCGGTGACCCCTGGTGGGGTTATGATGTTTTCGTCACCGAGCTCGTCCCGAACGGGTCGGCGCCTTATTATTCGACCCTGATCGGAGGCAGCTACGGCGACTCCGGGGTCGGGATCGCGGTGGACAGCGCTTACAATGCATACGTGGTTGGAACGTCGTGGTCCACCAACTTCCCCACGACGCCGGGCGCGTTCCGCAGCGCCAAGAGCGGACTTTCCCATCAACTAGACGTATTCGTGACGAAGGTCAACGAGCCTGGCAGCGCCCTTTTGTACTCCACCTGGGTGGGGAGCGGCGAGAGCGGGTACGACTTCCCCAGCATCGCCGTGAGCAGCAGCGGAAAGGCGTACGTCACGGGGGTGGCGGAATCGACCAGCTTCCCAGTGACGGCGAATGCGCTTCAGACGTCTCACCACGGCTCCTTCGACGGATTCTTGATGGAGCTGAATCCTTCGGGATCGGCGGCGGCGTACGCGACGTATCTGGGCGGGAGCGGCATCGATTATTCGTTCGGCATCGCCGTCGATGGTCATGGAAACGCCTTCGTGGCTGGTCGCACGACCTCCACGGATTTCCCCGTCCATAACGCCGCGCAGCCGAGCTACTCCGGCTACGGGTACGGCTTTCTCACGAAGTTCCTGGGCCCCTGACGCTCGAGCAGACGAGCCTACGCCGCGGAGGCGCGCCCGGGGGGCCGGGCGGGACCACAGACCTCCGCGAGGAGCCGATCCAGCGTTTTGAGATCCAGCGGCTTCGCGAGATGCCGATCGAAGCCAGCCGCCCGCGAGCGCTTCCGATCCTCGGGCGAGGCGTACCCCGTGAGCGCGATGAGGATCCTGTCCCGGTGCGCAGAATCCGACCGGAGCGCCCGCGCGACCTCGTAGCCATTCATCTCGGGCAAACCGAGATCACACAGGATCACCTCGGGATCGAAGAGCCGCGCCTTCTCGATCCCCTCGGAGCCGGAGTGGGCGACCTCCACCTGCACGTCGCGCTGCCCGAGCGCGAGCGCCTCGGCCAGGCTCGCGGCCGCGTCGTGGTTGTCCTCGATGACCAGGATGCGGCTGCAGCGGTGCGGTTCGCGGCACACGCTCGCCGCGCCGTTCGAGGCCACGGGCTCCCGCACGGGCAGCTCGATCGTGAACGTGGCGCCCCGCCCCGGTCCGTCGCTCTCGGCGCGCACGGCACCGCCGTGCAGCTCCACCAGGCCCTTGACCAGCGAGAGGCCGAGGCCGAGCCCCCCGCGGCTCCGCGTGATCGTCCGGTCGGCCTGCGTGAACGCATCGAACAACCTCGGCAACATCTCCGCCGCGATGCCGGCGCCGTTGTCGCTCACGCAAATGGACGCCCGCGCCGGCTCCGCGCGCGAGACCGTGACGTGCACCCGCCCCCCGCGATCCGTGAATTTGGCCGCATTGTGCAGCAAATTGCCGACGACCTGCGCGAGCCGCGTCCCGTCGCCGTCCACCCAGACGGGCCGGACCGGTACTTCCACGCCGAGCGTCACCCCGCCCTGTTCGAAGACCGAGCGGTGATCCTCGGCGGCGCGATAGACGAGCTCGCAGAGCTCGATCGGCCCGTGCTGGAGGAGGATTTTGCCGCGCGAGATACGCGTCACGTCGAGCAGATCGTCGATGAGCCGCGTCATGTGGACGATCTGCCGCTCGATCACGCGCTCGGCGCGCTTCGCCTGCTCGCTCCCCGGCGCTGCGCGGCCGAGCACGTAGAGGCTGTTGCGGACCGGAGCCAATGGGTTTCTGAGTTCGTGGGAAAGCATGGCCAGAAACTCGTCTTTGCGACGATCGGCCTCCCGCAGCGCCTCGGCGAGAACGCGATGGCGCTCCTCGCTCTCGTGGAGCGCCGCGAGTGACGCCCGAGCCGTCGCGGCGGCCCGCTCGGCCTCCAGCCTGGAGCGCTCGGCGAGCAAACGCTCGGCCTGCGCGCGTTGCCGCAACCTGCGCTCCGAGCCCATGACGAGAATCACGACCACGCCGGTCACGAAAAACACGACGAGCCTGGATACGTACGTAGATACGGAATCCGAATGGGCGTCCCCGGACGTCGTCACGGACCAGAGAAATCCGAAGCCGACCGCGGAGACGACGAGCGAAACGAGGCTCGGAAGAAACCCCACGACGAGCGCGAGCAGCGCGATGATCCCGATCGGCCCGAAGAGGAACAGGCCGCCGAGCGGCCGGATCAGCATTGCGGCAATCGAGACCGAGGCCACGGCTGCGGAGATCGCGAGCAACCACGGCCAGATCACGGCGAACGTGGAGCGCGCGGGAGGCGCTTCGGGGGTGATGATTTCCTGCATTGGGTGAATGGATGACGAACGGGGGTGCTGCAACGTAACATACGAGCGAGGCCACGCCAGGCGAGGACGTCCCTGTCATGCCCTGAAAAAACATGAATGGACGAGCCCGCTCGCGACGGCTGATATCGCTCGCTTCGTGCGCGGCGACAAAAAAGCGAGAGGCCCCGATCGTTCGATCGGAGCCCCTCGGTCGCAGCGGCTCATAAGCCGAGTTCTGTCTCGCCCCGGGGTCACCCCCGGAGCGTCGGCGATCATTCCTCTAGGGCACGCATTGCTACGTGCCTCCAGCAGCCAACCCGGAGGCATCGGACGGGCCGTCCTCTCGGGACCTCTCGATCCCATCGCCTCCCTACACGGCCTTGCACCGGGTGGGGTTTGCCTAGCCACCTCCGTTACCGGAGGTGCGGTGGGCTCTTACCCCACCGTTTCACCCTTACCGACTGGACGAGCACCACGAGGGCACCTTCGAGCCGGCGGTTTCTCTCTGTTGCACTCTCCTCGAGGTCACCCTCACCGGGCGTTACCCGGCACCCTGCCCTGCGGAGCTCGGACTTTCCTCCCGCGGAAACCCGCCGGCGATCACCTGCTCCGCTGCGACACGGCGAAGATAACGCCCCCCGATCCGGAAGTCGAGATGTCGTCGTTCTAGCTGCCCTGCGGCCCACCGCCGTTCGGCTCGTCGGCCTTCTTCCTGCCCCGCCGTTTGTACAGCGCCGAGAGCTCGAACGCCGTCGCAATCGCGGGCTCGCCGAGCTCCCGCGCCGCCGCCTCGGCCGCCTCGCGCGCCGTCCGCGCGAGGCTCACGATGATCCCGTCGATGAGATCCAGCGTCTCGGTCTCGACAGGGGTCCCCTTCGGCTCGGCCTTGGCCTTGGCCGCGACACGGAGCGCCGTCGCCTTCGCTTCGAGATCGAGGGCCGCTTGCGCGCCGCCGCGCTTCTGAGCGGCCTTTGCGCTGGCCCTCGCGCGGGCGGGCCGAACGGACCTCGCGGTGCGGTCGGCGCGGGGCGCGGTGGCCGGCAAGGAGGTTTCCGCGCGCGCTCTCTTCGGATCGATCCTGCGGGAACAGGGCAGGGCGCTCGCGGCGCGTGGCCAGCGTGAGCTCGCGATCGCGGCGCTCGTCGAGGCCAAGGAGCACCCCGGGGCGGCAGCGAAGGAGGGCGCGCGGGGGCCGCTGAAGGGGCGGGGCGGTCAGGCGAAGTCGATGGGTGGACCGTGAACGCGGTGCCGAGAGGTCGAAGGCATGCTCGCCGTGCTTGTCGGCAACGACTGGGGTCTTCGTCGGCATGCTCGCCGGGCTTGTCGGCAACGGCTCGGGTCTTCGTCGGCATGCTCGCCGGGCTTGTCGACAACGGCTCGGGTCTTCGTCGACGTGCTCGCCGGGCTTGTCGACAACGGCTCGGGTCTTCGTCGGCATGCTCGCCGGGCTTGTCGGCAACGGCTGGGCTCTTCGTCGGCATGCTCGCCGGGCTTGTCGGCAACGGCTGGGCTCTTCGTCGGCATGCTCGCCGGGCTTGTCGGCAACGGCTGGAGTCTTCGTCGACGTGCTCGCCGGGCTTGTCGGCAACGGCTGGGGTCTTCGTCGGCATGCTCGCCGGGCTTGTCGGCAACGG
>NZ_JASBQE010000123.1 GCF_029960785.1 Polyangium sp. 15x6 | reverse complement strand
AGGTGGTTTTCCGATCGCGGGCGGCGGCGGCGGCGCGGAGATCCGTCCCGGATTCGAAGGCGCAGGAGGCGGCGCAGCCGGCTTCGGGGCCGCGGGCGGCGGCGGCGGGGCCGCGTGCCTCGGGGGCGGCGGCGGTGGAGGCGCGGCCTTGGCCGGCGGCGGCTCCGCGGTCGTGAATTCGAGCGCGTCGTCGGCGAGCTCCTCGTCGGCGAAATCCTCGACGTCATCGGCGAGGAGATCCTCGTCGGCGAGCGTTTCTTCGTCGATCGTGAGCGCTTGCTTGCGGATGCGGGCGCGGCGCTCTTCCTGCGCGGCGGCGAGCTTCGCGTACTTCTCTTTTTGCTTCTTGCCGAGGATCGTCAGCGCGTCCTTCGCGCCGAAGCGCGCGGCCGCGCGGAGCACGTCGCGCTGGTAGGTGCCGTTCTCGATCTCGCGCGCGACCCGGCTCCAGTACTGCTGGAACGTGTTGTAGCGCTGGATCAGCGTCTGGAACTTGAAGCGCAGCGCCGTGTTCCGGATCTGCTCGCGGCGCAGGAGCATGATGCGCCGCTCGAGCTCCTTGCGCGGGACCAGCGGCTCGAGCTTCTCGATGCCGAGGAAGTACTGCTCGTAGAGCGCTCGCAGCCGTTCGATCCGGCTGTCGAGATCCTCCAGGGCGCGGTCGACCTCGGCGTGTTCCATGCGGTCAGAGCGGCGTGACCTTCAGGTTGTCGAAGCAGACCTGGACTTCCCAGTCGTTGAAGCCGAAATGCTCGTGCCCAGGGCCCGCGAGCGGCTCGGGATCGGTGAGCGTGAAGTACTCGACCCCGTTGATGGACCAAACGATCGTCTTTCCGTCCGCGCGCTCGACGCGGAATCGATAGGCCTGGCCTACGGAGACGGGGCGCTCGCGCTCGTCGTCGCTCTTCGGATCGACGTCGATCTCCAGCCGATCGTCGCCGTGCTCGTCGAGGCGCGCGAGGACGTGCTTGGAGTTGCGCCAGCCGCCGAAGATCGCGATGTAGCTCGTGGCGTTCGTGTAGGACGTGCTCGTCGCGCCGCTCTGCCCGTCGCCCCAGAGCTCGACCTTGAGGTCGCCGATCGCGTTCTCGGCGTAGGCGTCGAACTCGATGCGCGCGTTCACGGGCAGCCGGCGGCGGAGCCAGACGCCGCGGTTTCGCGCGTTCTTGCCGCAGAGGCGGCCGTTTTCGATGCGCCAGCCGGGCGAGAGCGCGTTCCAGTCCTCACCGAGCGCGGCGCGGTCGAAGGTGTCCTCGAAGGGCGCGAGGATCGGGGGGCCGGGCGGGACCAGGGGGGCGGTCGGGGCCGTGATTTGGGGGCGCTGCGCCGCCGGGCGGGCGGGCTGCGCGGGGCCGGCGTCTGCCGTGGGCGGTCCCTCGGGCACACACGAAACGAGCGTGAGCGAGAGGAGAGCGCACGCGCCGATCGTGGTCGCTCGTCTGAGCACATCGGCATCGTAGCAGCAGGTGCCCCTCGACCAAAAGGGCCGCGATCACCGGCGACGCTTGCCCGGCCCTTGGGGCAAGCGTAAGGAAGGGCGGCCATGCATCCGATCCTGTTCCGCGTGCCGCTCCCGCGCACGACGCTGCCGCTGCTCTGGGTCCTCTGCGCGCTCGCAGGGATCGCGGCCATCGTCGCGATCTACCAGTTCGTGACGAAGAACAGGTCCTTCGCGATCGGCGCCACCGTCGCCACCGCGGCCCTCGGCGCCGCGGCGTTCGTGTTCCGCGCGAGCACGGTGCCGATCGGCCCGCTGCCCATCTACAGCTACGGCGTGATGCTCGGCCTGTCGCTCGTCGTGGGCTGGTATCTGACGCTCGGACTCGCGGAGCGAGATGGCCTGCCGAAGGAGCTGATGGCGAACAACTACGTGGTCACGGCCGTGGCCGCGGTGGTGGGCTCGCGCGTCCTGTACATCGTTACGAACCTGAACGAGTTCGAATCGTTCAGCGCGATGCTCGACGTGCGCAAGGGCGGGCTCGTTGCGTACGGCGGCTTCCTCGGCGGGTTCGTCGGATCGCTGGTGTTCCTGCGGCGGCACGGGATCCCGCTCCTTCCGTGGGCGGACGTGGCGGTGCCGAGCCTGGCCTCGGGCCTGATGATCACGCGCGTCGGCTGCTACCTCTTCGGCTGTGATTTCGGCCAGCCGCTCGAGAAGACGGCGCCCGCGTGGCTGCAGAAGCTCGGCACGTTCCCGCGCTGGGATCCCTCGCTGATCGAGACGCCGAGCGGCGCGCCGGGCGGCTCGCCGGCGTGGATCCAGCACGTGAAGAAGCACCTCATCGAGGACGACGCGACGGCCTCGCTCCCGGTGCACCCGACGCAGATCTACGAGTCGCTCGTGGGCGTGACGCTGCTCGTGCTCCTGCTCGTCTCGCGGCGGTACCAGAAGTTTCGGGGTCAAATCTTTTTGATCTTCACGTTCGCCTACGGCGTCGGCCGCTTCCTGCTGGAGATGCTGCGCGCGGACGACGAGCGCGGCTGGATCCCGCCGTCGCTGCCCGAGCACATCCTGCTGCCGCTCGCGCTCGTGCTCTTCGGGGTCGGCTACGTGGTCGGCATCTCGAAGATGGTCGAGAACCCCACGATGCGGCGCCTGTCGCAGATCCTCGCGTTCGTCCCGGCCGTGGTGCTGTTCCTCGCGCTGCGGCCCGAGTCGTTCGGGACCTCGGCGACGATCCAGCTCTCGACGTCGCAAGCCGTGGCGCTCAGCACGGGCGTCGCGGCGGCGTTCGCGTTCTCCGTGTATCACCAGGCCGCGATCGCTCACCCCGAAGCGGCGATGGCGATCCCGCTGCCGACCGTGGTCGACGACGAGGCGGAGGAGAAGAAGGCCGAGAGCAACGTCGCCGACGAGGACGAGGACGAGGACGACGAGCCCGCCGCGGCGAAGAAGGACGCGTCGGCGGATGCGGACGAAGACGAAGCCGAAGCGCCGCGCGAGGTGAAGAAGAAGCCCGCGACGAAGGCGCAGAAGGCCGTCGCGGCGAAGAAAAACAAGAAGCCGGTGGAGGAAGAGCGGACGAGCGAGCCGCCTCCGTCCGAGGAGAGCTGACGCGTGGAGCTCGCCTGGGGCGAGGCGGGGCTCTTGCCCGCGATCGTGCAGGACAGGCTGACGGGTCAGGTGCGCATGCTCGCGTACATGAACCGCGCGTCGCTGGAACGAACGATCGAGACAGGGCGAGCGACGTTCTTCAGCCGGTCCCGAGGCGCGCTCTGGGAGAAGGGCGAGACGAGCGGGAACACGCTCGCCGTCGCAGCGATCGTCGCGGATTGCGATGCCGATGCGCTGCTCCTGCTCGTCGATCCCGTCGGGCCGACGTGCCACACGGGCAAACCCGCGTGTTTCTTCCGTCGCGTGGACGAGGCCGGGATCGCCGCGGAGTCCGGCGTGGATGCGGCCGCGTTCCTCGAGGTGCTGGAGCGAGAGATCGAGGCGCGACGCGCATCGAGCGCGGAGAAGAGCTACACGCGCTCGCTGCTCGACGGAGGTCCGGCGAAGATCGGCGCGAAGATCCGCGAGGAAGCGGACGAGCTCGTCCGCGCGCTCGAAGGCGAAGACGAACCACGCGTCGCCAGCGAGGCCGCGGATCTCGTGTACCACGTGCTCGTGGGGCTCGCGTCGCGCGGCGTGCCGCTGCGCGACGTGGTGCGTGTGCTCGCTGCGCGCGCAGGGACGAGCGGGCACGAGGAAAAAGCGAAACGAATCGAGCCTCGCTGACACACGCGCCGAGGTGATCGGGCGCGCTTCGGTCGAGGGTGCTCCTCTGGTACTGTCGGTCGACGATGACCGGCGTTCGGCGCGCGGGGGCGCCGCAATCCCCCTTCCGCGAACCACCGAAGCTGGAGCTCGGCCCGCTGTCGGTCGGGCTGCATCAGGCCGCGTCACGCGCGATGAAGCGTCTGCCGAGCGGGGGGCGCCTCGTGCGGCAAGGGCCGACGCGGCGCATCGCGCACACGCAAGGCGCGCTCGGATGCACGGGGCTCGTGCTCGCCGCGAGCGCCGCGTTCGTCGCCCTGACGACGGGGTGGGTGCCGCAATCCCACGCCGAGGTCGCGATGGTGATGGTCACGGTGGTCGTGGCCGGCGCGTGCCTCGCGGCCGTGCTGCTCGCGCTCGATCGCGCGCGGCCTCTGCCCACGTGCGAGGCGGAGCCCGTCGGACACGCGGCGCGGCTCGTGGCGCAAAGGCTCTCGCGGCTCGCGACGTGCGCAGCCGAGGACGCGGCGCGCTTCGGCCCGAGGCGGATCAATGCGCTGCGGCGCGCGCTCTCGGCGGCCGCGGATCCCGCGCTCGCGACGTGGATCCCGGACGACGTGCGCGGTCGCGCCGAGCTCTTGCTCGCGCGGGCGATCGTGGCGCAGGCGCGTCCCGGATGGACGCGTGACGCGGCCGTGCGCGCCGAGGTGCGGAGGCTCCTCGTGCGGGCGGTGGAGCACCTCGACGAGCCCGCCGTGGCCGAGGCGGATCTCGTGCGGCTCGACGCGGCGCCGCTCCCGCCGGCGGAGGAGGCGGCCGGCGCGCGCGGCCGGGAGCCGCTCCGGAGGCGATTGCGGCAGCGATTCGCGAGTGATCCGCGCGCCGACGCGGACGAGCACGCGGCCGAGGAAGAGGCCCTGAGCGAAGAGATGCACCCCCGAGCGAGGCGACGGAGGGAACGGCGGGCCGACGTGTTACCCTGAGCCGGCGTTTTCGCGTCGCCTTCCTTCTGCCGGCAAAGGTGCACGATGAAGCAGAACCGCTTGCGCTCGTTCGGCCTCGGGCTCTCGTTCCTCGCAGCCGCCTCGGTCATTCCGCTGGCCTGCTCGCCCGACTCCGGGATCAAGCCCGGTGGATGGAACGTGAGCGGGAGCGGCGGCGGCATGTCGTCGTCCTCCGGCGCCGCGGGCGCGGGCGGCGACGGAGGCTCGCTCTTCATCGACTCCGGCGGGACCTGCGGCGATCCGACGGACAAGGACAAGGACCTCATCGCCGACTTCCTCGAGCTCGGCCCGGACAAGGACACGGACGGCGACGGCACGCCCGACGCGCTCGACAACGACAGCGACGGCGACGGCGTGCTCGACGCGGACGAAGCCGCGAACCCGTTCCTGTTGAACGACGAGCCGGGACAAACCCGCGACGATGCCTGCGATCCGCTCGCGGATTCGGACGGCGACGGAGATCCCGACGTGCGGGATCTCGACAGCGACAACGACGGCGTGTCGGACACGCAGGAGACGACGTACGACGCGGACGGCGCCAAGGGCTGCCGCGTGCGCGTCGACTGCGACGAGGACGGCGTCATCGATCTCGTCGAGCTCGCGGCCGGATCGAGCCCGACGGAGAAGGGCTCCGTGCCCGCGGACGCAGGGCTCTACTTCGTCCTGCCGTACCAGGGCGGCGAGCAGACGAAAGATTTTACGTTTTCCACCGGCGTCGCGAAGGCGGACATCTACTTCCTGATCGACACGACGGCGTCGATGCAGCCCGCGATCGACAACCTGAAGGCGTCGATCGACACGGAGATCATCCCGACGCTCCTGAACGGCGATCCCGCAGCGAGCCCGCCCATCCCGGCGATCGGCGACGCGTGGATCGGCGTGGGCGAGGTGCGCGACGTGCCGTGGCTGCCGTACGGGCAGGATGGGGACGCGCTCTATCGGTATCGATTCCAGGTTGGTGCTCAAACGATCTCCGGGGACCTCGCGCCGCCGGCGTTCGACGGGCAGAAGTACACGGCGCCGGTCGCGACGAAGCAGATCCTCGGCACGCTCACGGCCGGCGGCGGCGGCGACGCGCCCGAGGGGACGTCGCAGGCGCTCTGGCTCGCCGCGACGAACCCGAACAACTACGCGCTCACGATCGGCGGGATCTGGAACTATCCGCAGCACGCCTGTCCGCTCGCCGGCAGCATCGGCGCGCCGTGCTTCCGGCCCGAGTCGCTGCCGATCTTCGTGCTCATCACGGACGCCGCGTTCCACAACGGGCCGAACGTCACGCACCAGTACGACGGTGCCAAGGTCGGCGGGACGGTGAAGACGTACGCCGACGCGGTGACCGCGCTGAACAACATCAACGCGAAGGTCGTCGGCGTACCCGTCGCGACGGGCAGTCCGGGCGCGGCGCGCGCGGATCTCACGGACCTCGCCACGCAGACGGGCAGCCTCTATCACGACCCCGCGTTTGGCGGGAAAGACTACCCGCTCGTGCCGAAGACGGACGTCGGCAGCGGCTCGGTGTCGCAGGAGGTCGTGCGGCTCCTCGGACGGCTCGCGGACGCAGGCCTGCACGACGTGACCACCGCGCACGAGAACTACGCGTGCGACGGCGGCGTCGACTGCACGGGCGACGGCGTGCCGGACCTCGCGTACCAGAACCCGCCCGTCGATCAGGGGATGATGCCGTTCGACGCGAGCACGCTCATCACGAAGATCGAGACGCTCGAGAGCGCGGCCACGCCCCTGCCCTACGCGAGCCGCTCGGACACCACGTTCTACGGCCTGCAGGGCGACGCGCCCGTGAGCTTCCGCGTGCACGCCGTGAACAACACGATCAAGCCCGCGACCTTGCTCGTGATGCGCGCCTTGATCCGCGTGCGTACGCCCGACGGACAGGTCCTCGGCGGCAAGAACGGGATCAAGCTCGTGTACTTCGTCATCCCGCAGTACATCCCCAAGGTGAAGTGAGCGCACGACGAGCGATGTCGCGGGGCAGCGGACGAAACACGTGATCGGCGCGCGCTCGCTCGTCAGGCTCTCCGCCCTCGCCGCCCTGGCGATGCCGGCCGTCGCCTCGGCCGCCGATCCGCCATCGCCGAGCGCGACCGCGCCACCCGAGGCGCCGCAGCGAGCCCGCATTCGCTACACGCTCGAAGGAATCGAGCTGCGCGGCAACGTCCGCACCGCGGGGCGCGTGGTGCTCCGGTACGTGAAGTTTCGCGCGGGGGATCTGCTCGACGTCGACGACCCGGAGCTCGAGCTCACGCGCTATCGGCTCCTCGGGACGGGTTTTTTCGCGCAGGTGGATCTCAGCCTGCGCAAGGGCTCGCGGCGCGGCGCGGCCGTGCTGATCATCGAGGTCGTCGAGCGCAACACGCTCGTCGTGCAGAACCTCTGGGCCGGCGTCGCCGCGGACGAGGACACGGCCGGGAACGCTCGCCCGCTCTCGGCCTTCCTCGGCGTGCAGGTGGCCGAGACGAACCTCGCGGGCACGGGCATCACGCTCGGCGCAGGCGTCGCGCTCGCCGCGGATCAGTACGCGCTGCGCACGAGCTTCGTCGATCCGTCGTTCGTCGGGACGGGCTGGTCCGCCGCGCTGACCGTGCTCTACAACGACGCGCGCGATTTCTTCGGCAACCGCGACGTCCTCTTCGAAGCGCCGCTCATCGCGCAGCGCGAGGTGACGGACTACGCGGTCGTCGCCTACCGCCGCTTCGGCGCCACGATCGGAACGGGCCACGATCTCGGCGTCTCCTCGTCCTTCGCGCTCGACTATCACCTCGAACAGATCGACGCGACCGTGCCCGTCGCGGCCTCGCACATGCGCGGGCTCTCGCGCGAGCCGATCGATTTCTCGATCCGGCCCGGCCGCAGCGTGCTCTCGACCGTGCGCGGCGCGCTCACGTACGACACGCGCGACGCGCCGTTCTTGACCGCGCGCGGCACACTCGCGCAGGCGTCCGTGACGATCGGGATCCCGGGCAGCGATTACAGCTTCCAGAAATTCGAGGCGACACTCAGGCGCTGGTGGCGCCTGCCCTGGCGGCACGTCGTGCGGTTCGATGCGTACGCAGGCGCGATCGCTGGCGACGCGCCCTTCTTCGAGCAGTTCTACGTCGGAGATTTCACCGACCTCTTGCCCGATCGTCTGCTCGCGCTCGCGCCGGATCGAAGGCAGCCGCCGAACCTGCTCGGCACGGACATCATCGAGGTTCGATACGGCGATTTCGCCGCGAAGATCGAGGGCGAGTACCGCATCCCGCTCTACACGGGGCGCGAGTCGGTCTACGGCGTGGATCTCTTCGCGTCGGCGGGGTTCTACTCGGTGGCGACGCGTCGTGAGTTCACGGATCCGCCGACGGGATACCGGGGTTGGTCGCGCCTCCCGGTCGACGTCACGGGCAACATCGGCTTGCGCCTCGACACGAAGCTCGGCGGCGTGACGCTCGCGTTTTCGAACGTGTTCGGGCTCGTCGCCGCGCGCAACGGGGAACGCAAATGACCCGGCGGGCGGCGCTCTTCGCGCTGGCCCTCGCCGCCCTGACCGCCCCGGCAATGACCGCGCGCGCGGAGCCGCCGAAGACCCCGGCGGCGCTGCCGACGAGGAACGCGGTGGTCGCGCTGGAGGGCAAGCAGGCCGTGATCAACGTGCCCTTCCGGGACGTGGTCGACGCCGAAATCGAGAAGAAGCTCTCGAGCGGTTTGCCCACGGTGATCGTGCTCCGCGCGTGGGTGTTCCGCGAGGGCGGCACCGAGCCCGTCGCGCTCACCGCGAAGACGTGCCGCGTCGTCTACGATCTCTGGGACGAGGTGTTTCGGCTGCAGATCACGCAGCCGGGCGGGCTCGTCGACACGGTCGCCGTCAACATCGAGGGCGTGCTGCGCCAGTGCGCCGAGGCCCGAAAGCTCCGCCTGGTCGAGCGATCGCAACTCGACGACAACGTGCGGTACTTCGTCGCCGCGCTCGTCGAGGTGAACCCGATCAGCCAGGAGACGCAGGATCGCATCAAGCGCTGGGTGACACGTCCGAGCGGCTCGGCCGCGATCGGGCCGGGCGACTCGCTCTTCGGATCGTTCGTGGGCCTGTTCGTCGCGCGGATCGGGGATGCGGATCGGAAGCTCACGTTCCGGACGCAGGTGTTTGCCCCGCCGAACCCGCCGCCGCCCGAGAAGAAGCCTTGAAGGGCGCTCAGGCGCAGAGCACTTCGCTCTCGGACTCGGGCTCGGGTTGCATCGCAGGAGGCGGGACCTCGGCGGCCTCGCCGCCTTCACGCGCAATGGCTTCGAACGCGCTGCGGAGCTTCGACTTCGTGCGCGCTTCGAGCTGGCGCACGCGCTCGCGCGAGACGCCGAGGCGGCGGCCGAGATCCGCGAGGCTTACCTCGTCGTCGCCGGAGAGCAGCCGCTCCTCGACGATGATCCGCTCGCGTGAATCGAGCGCCTTCCACACGCGGTCCACCACGCCGCGGACGATCGCGTCGCGCTCCGCGCTCGCCGTGAGGTGCTCCGGATCCGACGACGGATCACGCAGCGTCTCGAGCAGCGTCGGACCGTCGTCGTGGTGCGTCCGCACGTCGAGCGAGGTGTCGCGCGCCGCGACCCGCAGCGACATCGAGCGGATCGTGTCCTCCGTCGTCTGGAACCGGGTCGCGAGCAGCGCGTCGATGGAGGCGTCGCCCTCGCCGAGCTGCATCTCGAGCTTCGCCCGCTCGCGCCGCAGCCGGAAGAACGTCCGCGAGACGAGCGGCCCCGTCCCGCCGCCGACGATGCTCCACTCGCGGAGCAGGTGGTCCACGACATACGCGCGGATCCAGTAGATCGCGTACGTCTTGAAGCGGAGGTTGCGCGACGGCTCGAAGCGGCGGACCGCTTCGAGCAGGCCCAGGTTGCCCTCCTCCACGAGGTCGGCGAGCTGCATGCCATAGCCTCGGTACTGCGAGGCCACCCTCACCACGAACTGCAGGTGGCTCTCGACGAGCGCGTTCGCGGCCGCGTGATCCCCCTCGCGCCGGTAGCGCCGGGCGAGCTCGAGCTCGGTCTCGCGATCGAGCGCCTGGTAGCGCTGGATCGCCGCGCGGTAGGCCCCGAACGGCGACTGCGAAAGGCTCGCGCCGAGGCTCTCCGGGCGCGGCTTGCGCGGCGCCGCTTCAGGGCTCGACGCTTTTGGGGCGAGGTGGCTCCGCGGGCTCGTCTCGGAATCGGCAGGTGGATCCACGGAGGGTGGAGGCTCGGTCGAGCGCTCGCCGCGCGGCGCGCCGAAGACGTGTTCGTGGGGCACGCGCGTGGGAACGGCGCCGTCGAGGTGGAGCAGGGCGCGGTAGATGAAGCCGCGCGTCTTTTTCTTGTGACCACCAAGGATCGGCTGGATCGTGTTCGGGCTCGTCGCGTAGCCGAGCGCCTCGACCTCGCGCGAGAGCTTGATCGCGAGCTTGCGCATCGTCATGCCCGGGTTCTCGGCGACGTGCTTGCGGGCGAGCTCGGCGATGGGCGCGGCCTTCACCCAGGCGAGATCGAGCTCTACGCCGGAGGGCTGTCCGTCCTTCGCGACGGGCGCCTCGATCGCGGCGGGTGACGCTTCTCCGCGCAGGATCGACTCGATCGCCCTCGCCATCGCGTGCCGCACGCGGCGCGCGCGCCCGTCGACGAGCTTCTGCACGTGCGGCAGGCCGATCGCGATGCCTCGCTCGGCGAGCCGCTGCTTGAGCAGGAGCGCGAGCCTGCGGGACGAGGGCTCCTTGTGCTCGATCTTCCAGGCCTTCGCGAGCTCGTGGATCTTTCGCGCGCTCTCGAAGGCCCGGCCCTCCTGCGCGCCGCGGATCTCGCGGGACATCGCCTCGATGCGCGCCTCGGCGTCGGCCGCCGAGGTCACGCCGGCGTGACGCAGGAGCGCGAAGAGCGCGTCCTGGATCTCGCGCCGCACGAGCCGCTGCTTGCCGGCGAGGATGCTCTGGAGCGAGTCGACGTTGAGGCGGATGCCGATCCGCTCGAGCTCCTCGCGCAGGCGGAGGGCGAGCGCGCGCTTCGATCGCTCGGGGTGCAGATAGAGCCAGAGCTGGGCGAGCGGCAGCATGCGCTCGCAGGCGATGTACGTGGGCGTCGTGGCCGCGGACTCGCCCGAAAGCCCGGCCTCGACGAGCGCCTGCTCGATCGCGGTGATCGCGTCCGCGCCTCCCGACTCGGCGATCATGTCGCGCAGTACGCGCGAGACCTCGGGCGGCACCGTCGCGACCGCGCCCGAGAGCTGCCGCTTCAGCGTGCGCAGGTGATAGCGGATGCCGCACCGCGCCAGCCGCTCGCGCAGATCCCGCGCCAAAGACTCGCGCGAGAGGTGCGGATTTCTTTGAAGGTGAAGGGTTGCCGCAGCTCGGAACGCGGCGCCCGGGATCCGTTCGGGCGTCTCTGCCATCGTCGCCGCCGGCATCGTCACGCTCATTTCCACGACCGACCTCCCTGCTCTCGCTCGCGTCAACGCAGTGATCGTTGGCGCATGTAACACTAGACAAACGTCAACATGTTACGACGACATTGTACAAAGATTGATGAATTTTGGGGGCGGGTGTCAAGCCACAATTTGTATAACATTATCAAACATTGTACAAAGACTATACACATGAAGACCTGTGGTACACGGGATCCGTGCGGTACTTGCCGATCGAGCTGGATGTGCAGGGGCGCGAGGCCCTCGTGATCGGGGCGAGCGCGGAGGTCGTGCCCAAGGTGGAACGGCTGCTCGCGGCGGGAGCGCGGGTCGTGGTCGTCGCGCCGGGGGAGGTCGATCCGGCGATCGAGGCGATGGCCGCCGAGGGGCGGATCGACCTCGAGCGGAGGGAGCCTTTGGCGGACGACGCCTCTGGCAAGGCGATCGTCTTCGTGGCGACCACGGAAGACGGCCGCGCCGCGCCGTTTCACGCCCGCGGGCTCGCGGAGGGGGGGCTCGTGTGCACGCTCGACAGGCCCGAGCTGTCGACCTTCGTGAACCCGGCCGTCGCGCGGGCCGCGGGCCTGACGATGACGTTCGCGACCGGCGGCACGAGCCCGGGGGCGGTGCGGCGCATCCGCGAGGACCTGGAGGCGCTGTTCGGTGATCCGCGGTTCGCGCGGTTTCTGGAGGGGCTCGCCGACCTCCGGGCCCGGCTGCCGCGGGGAGAACGCGCGGTCCGGATGGCCGAGGCCGTGGAGGGGTTTGCCGTGGAGGCGAAGCTTCGTTTTCCCGCGTGGGTCGAGCGGGGCGAGGTGCCCTGAGGCGCGCCGGGTGGGGGAGCCGCGCGGAAGCGCGCTGCTCAAACCTCTTGTGTCGCGCGCGCCGCGCGAGTTAATTCAGCGAAACTCAGAGAGTCGAGCAGAGACGAGTGAGGAGGGCTTAGATATGCGATCGAGTTCGGGCCGGCTGACGTCGTTGCACACGGCAGCAGTGCTCACGAGTCTGTTGGCGCTCACGGCGTCTCCGGCCGCGTACGCGCAGGCGAAGGCCCCTGCCGCCGCGCCCGCCGCCCCCGCCGCAGACAAGAAGCCTGCGGCGGCGCCGGCCAAGAAGGACGACAAGGCCGCCGCGCCCGCGGCGCCCGCGAAGGACGACAAGGCCGCCGCCGCGCCCGCGAAGAAGGACGACAAGGCCGCCGCCGCGCCCGCGAAGAAGGACGACAAGGCCGCCGCCGCGCCCACGAAGCCGGCGAAGCCTCTCACCGACAAGCAGAAGAAGGACCTCGCGACGAAGTCCATGAAGGACGGCGACGCCGCCTTCGAGAAGGGCGAGTACCAGGTCGCGCTCGACGCTTACAAGCTCGCCGACGATACGCTCCCGGGCCTCAACGCGAAGTTCAAGGTCGCGGTCACGCTCGAGAAGCTCAACAAGGTGCAGGAGGCCGTCGCGGCCTACCAGGGCTTCCTCGCGGCGATCGACGAGCAGGCCGCCGACAAGAAGAAGAAGTTCGATCCCAAGAAGTGGGAGGATCGCGTCAACGAGGCGAAGGCCAAGATCGAGGCGCTCAAGAAGACGCCCGCCACGGTCAAGATCGCCACGACGCCGGAGACGGCCCCCGGCCTCCTGGTCGCGGTCGACGGCAAGGAGCCCGCGCCCGCCGGCGAGCTGAAGCTCGAGCCCGGCAAGCACACGCTCGTGTATTCGGCGAAGGGCTTCATCACCTCGCAGCCGCAAGAGGTCGAGGTCACCTTCGGCGAGACGAAGGAGCTGTCGGCGCCGAAGCTCGAAGCCGAGCCGCCTCCGCCGCCTCCGCCGCCTCCGCCGCCTCCGCCGCCTCCGCCGCCTCCGCCGGAGCCGGTGGCTCCGCCGCCCGCGCCGAAGTCGTACGTCCCCGCGTACGTGACGCTCGGCCTCGCGGGCGTGGGCGCCGTCGTCGGCACGATCTTCGGCGTCTCGGCCCTCAGCGCGAAGAGCGACTTCGAGGCGAACCCGACGGTCGACAACGCCGACAGGACCGATCGCAACGCGCTCATCGCGGACATGTCGTTCGCCGTGGCGCTCACGTTCGGCGTGACGGGCGCGGTGCTGCTCTTCGGCGGCGACGACAAGCCCGCGCAGCAGCAGGCGGCGAAGACGAAGCTCTACAAGCCGGTCGTCGCGCCCTTCGTGGGCCCGACGGGCGGCGGCGGCGTCGTGTCGTTCAAGTTCTGATCGGAAGAGCGATGAAGGCACGGAGCACTCGAAGCTGGGCAGCGCTCGTGGTTTGCACGGGCGTTGCCCTCTCCGTCGGCGCGGGCTGCGAGCTCGTCGCGTCGGTCGATCGGGATGCCATCCCGATCGGCAACGGCGGTGCGGGCGGCACCGGCGGCCAAGGCGGCCAAGGTGGCGCTGGCGGCCAAGGCGGCCAAGGCGGCCAAGGCGGCCAAGGCGGCCAAGGTGGCGTGGGTGGCCAAGGCGGCGCGGGTGGCCAAGGTGGCCAAGGCGGCGCGGGTGGAGTCGGTGGCAGCGCCGGCAACTGCGTCGATCCTGCGACCGACTGCCCTCCGGCGTCGGGCCCGTGCGTGAACGCGATCTGCGACGCGAACAAGAACTGCGGCGAAGAGCCGAAGGCGCAAGGCACGCCGTCCTCGAACGAGGTGGCGGGCGATTGCAAGCAGCACACGTGCGACGCCGCAGGCGCCGAGCAGGTAACGGACGACGTCGCGGGAACGGCGTGCGGAGATGCGACGGCGTCCTGCACGAACGGCGTCGCGAACCAGCCCGACACCTGCGACGGCGCCGGCACGTGCCAGGCGAACGACAACGTCGCCTGTGCGCCGTACGTCTGCGGCGCGACGGCCTGCGCCACGACGTGCGCGCAGGACGCGGACTGCGCCGCGGGCAACTACTGCAACGGCACCGCATGCGTGCCGAAGGGCGCGAGCGGCGCGACGTGTTTGTCGTCGAACTCCTGCCAGAGCGGCTTCTGCACGGACGGCGTCTGCTGCAACACGGCGTGCAACGGGACCTGCCTCGCCTGCAACAACGCAGGCTCGGTGGGCACGTGCACGCCGGTCGTGGCGGGCACGGCCGATCCCGCGTGCGGCGCGGGCGAGGCGTGCAGCGACGCGGCGACTTGCCTCAAGGTCGCCGGCACGCCCTGCGGTCTGCCGGACGAGTGCATCTCCAACGTGTGCACGAACGGCGAATGCGCGCCGTGACATGACGAACGCGCGGGGGCCCGGCTCCGACGAACCGGAGCGGATCCCGGCGCGTTTTTCTTTTCAAACCCGCAGCGTCGTCCGCCGATAGCGCTTGCCCGCCGTGAGCTCGGCGAGCGTCGTGAGCGACTCCGGCTCGGCCGGCGCGTCCGCGGCGTCGCCCTCGCTCGCCTGCTCCGACGCTTCGTCCTCGTCCACGTCGTAGGCCGGCACTGTCCTCGCCTGCTCCCAGCGATCCTTCAGTCGATCGGCGATCGTCGCGAGCAGCGCGCGTGTCGTCTCGCGGTTCGTCGCGGACACGAGCACGGCGTTCTTGTTGCCGAAGAGCAGCCTTCGCGCCTCGGCCTTGTCGACGAGGTCGATCTTGTTGAAGACCAGGATCCGCGGGATCGACGAGAGCCCGAGCTCGCCGAGCAGCTCCTCGGTCGTCGCGATGTGCTGGTCGTGGGCCGGGTCGCTCGCGTCGACCACGTGCAGGATGAGGTCCGCGTCGGCGGCCTCCTCGAACGTGGCGCGGAACGCGGCGAACAGGTCCTTCGGCAGCTCGCGGATGAAGCCCACGGTGTCCGTGATGATCACCTCGCGCTCCTCGGGAAAACGGATCCGACGCGAGCGCGTGTCGAGCGTGGCGAAGAGCTTGTTCTCCGCGATCGTGTCCGAGCCCGTGAGCGTGTTGAGGAGCGTGCTCTTGCCCGCGTTCGTGTAGCCGACGATGCTCACGATCGGCACGTCCTTGCGCGCGCGCTTGCGGCGCCGCTGCTCGCGTTGACGCGAGAGCTTCTTGAGCTGCGCCTCGAGAAACGAGACGCGCTCCTTGGCGCGACGGCGCCCGATCTCGAGCTTCGTCTCGCCGGGGCCGCGTCCGCCGATGCCGCCGGTGAGGCGCGAGAGCGAGTCGTCTTTCATCGCGAGGCGCGGCAGGGCGTACTTGAGCTGCGCGAGCTCGACCTGGAGCTTGCCGTCCGCGGACTCGGCGCGCTGCGCGAAGATGTCGAGGATGAGCTGGGTCCGATCGATCACCTTGAGGTCGGCGTGCTTGGAGATCGCCGAGGCCTGCGAGGGCGTGAGGTTGCGATCGAAGACCAGCGTCGCCGCGTCGAGCTCGGCCGCTCGCAGCACGATGTCGTCGAGCTTGCCCTTCCCCACGATGAGGCGCGGGTCGATCTTGTCGCGGAGCTGAATGACGGTGTCGACGACCTCGACGCCCGCGGTGCGCGAGAGCTCGGCGAGCTCGCGCAGGCTGTCCTCCGCCTCCGCGTACGCGCCTTGCTTCGACTTCTCCGCGACGTGCACGAGGATCGCCCGCCCGTCCTTCGCATGCGTGAAGATGCGCGACCTTCGGGCGAACTCGTCTTCGAGCGCGGTGATGAGCTCGCCGAAATGGATGTCGATGCGGCCGATCGGCATCGGCTCCACGCGCCGGTAGGGCAAACCATTTCGCGGATCTTCGCCCTCGGCCACCGGCGACGGCGGCGTGTTGTACGCGAGATCCATCGTCTTCGGCTCGCCCTCGGGCGAGAGCTGGATCGCGGCCACGAGGTCGAGGCGCAGGCGCACGAGGTCGACGATGTCGTCGCGCGTGAGCTGCTCGTTGTAGAGGTGCGTGTGGACGAGGCGGAGCGCGCGGAAGCGGCCCTCGGCGGCGCGCAGGCGGCCGATGTCGGGCAGCATGAGCTTCGTCGCGTCACCGACGATCACGTAGTCGATCTCGCCCGATCGATGCACGAGCGCGCCGACCTGGCGGCCCGTCACGTGCGAGGCCTCGGCGAGGGATTTGACGAGCTCCGGCGTGGCCACGTGATCGAGGGGCACCTTGCGCCGGTAGATACGCTCCAGAAGTCGAACCGCGTGGGGGCTCAGCCCCGTGGTGTTTCCGTAGATCTGTTGCATTCGGACGGTGGTTTGAGGGCCAAGCTCCGCTCGCCGGAGCGCCTCCCCCAAGCATGGCTTCGTGCCTCCCTTTCATAACGCACGGATCCACGGGGCGCGAGAGGCGGCGCCTTGGTACCGTGCAGCCGGACATGGGCATCTTCACGGCACTCTCGATCGAGGAGGCGCGGGCGCTCGGCGCGCGCTTCGGCCTCGTGATCACGGGGGCGCGCGGGCTCGACGCGGGCAGCGTGAACACGAGCTACGAGCTCACGATCGAAGGCAAAAGCCGGGTCTTTTTGCGGATCTACGAGGGCGCGGATGCGGCCTCCGCCGAGCGGGAGGCGCGCCTGCTCGCGCACCTCGCCGAGCGCGGCGTGCCCACGCCGAGGCCGCTCCCTCTCGCCTCGGGAGGCGGATCGTTCGTGGCCGAGCACGCGGGCAAACCCGCGGTCGTGTTCCCGTGGATCGAAGGCGAGGTCGTCTGTCAGCGCGGCGTGACCGAGGCGCACGCACGCGCCGTCGGGGAAGGGCTCGCGCGGGTGCACCTCGCGGGCGCTTCGTTCGGCGAGCCGCTCGTGACGCGGTTCGGCCCCGAGGACCTCGCGGCGCGGCTCTCCGCGCTTCGCGAGCGGACGGACGTCCCGGAGCACATCCGGAACATCCTGCCCGAGCTCGAACGGCGGCTCGACCGTCTCTCGCGGGTGAGCCTCGGCCCGACACTCCCGGTGATCCATGCCGATCTCTTCCGGGACAACGTCCTGTTCAGGGACGGCGCGCTCACCGCGCTCCTCGATTTCGAGAGCTCGTCGAGCGGCTCGGCCGCGTTCGACCTCATGGTCACGGTGCTCGCGTGGTGCTTCGGAGACGGCCTCGATCGGGGCCTCGCGCGGGCGCTCGCGGGCGGATATTCCGCGGTCCGCGCCCTCGCCGACGACGAGCGAGCGGCGCTTCACGACGCGGCGCTCTTCGCGTCGCTCCGCTTCACGATCACGCGCATCACGGACTACGAGTTGCGTCCGCGCGGCGTCGTCGCCTTCAAGGATTACCGGCGCTTCGTGGCGCGCACGGCGGCGCTCGAAGCGCTCTCCGCGCGTGGTCTCGTCGAAATGCTCGGCGTGTGAAGGGCGCGTGAAGGAGTTTTGATTTTCGTGGTGGATCCTGGGCCGACGGTTGCGCCGTGGGGGGCACGCCGTTACCTTCGAGGACCATGGCACAGGTCGGGACGCTCGATTTCAAAGGCTTCATCGAGAACCGCAAAGAACAGCGCGCAGGCGGCGTGGACGGGGGCGGACACGCGTATGCCTACGTCTCCGATCGGACGACGCGCGCCGCGTTCGACAAGATGAAGCCGGTCGAGCTGACCGTCGCCGCCTCCGTCCGGTTCTTCAAGGCCGTCGGCAAGAGTGACCTGCTCGGCCACGCGGTGAAGGTCGGGACGAACCAGTTCCCGCGCGTGCACGGGATCGCCGCCGAGTGCGCGCAGACGCTCGGCATCGCGACGCCCACCGTCTACATCCTCAACAACCCGCAGATGAACGCGGCGACGTACGGGACGAACGACGACTCGTTCATCATGGTCCACTCCGCGCTCGTCGATCACTTCTCCGACGAGGAGCTGCGCAACGTCATCGGCCACGAGTGCGGCCACATCCACAACAGCCACGTCGTCTACCTGACGGCAATGCACTACCTCAAGATCATGGCCTCGCGCCTGCTCGGCCCGCTGGTCGAGCCCGCGGTGGTGGCCCTGTCGAGCTGGTCGCGCCGCGCCGAGGTGACGTGTGATCGCGCGGGCCTGCTTTGCTGCAAGAGCCTCGACACCGCGCAACGGACGTTCGCCAAGCTCGCGCTCGGATCGACCAAGCTCTACGCCGAGCTCAACATGGAGGCGTTCCTCGCGCAGTACGAGGAGGGCCGGGAGGGCGTGGGCCGCTACCGCGAGCTGCTCGCGAGCCACCCCTACCTGCCGAAGCGCGTGATGGCCCTGCGCACGTTCGCCGAGAGCGAGCTCTACAAGAAGCACATCGGCCAGAATGGCCCCGGCCTCTCGATGGAAGAGGTCGACGAGAAGGTGCACGACATCATCAAGGTGGTCGGTTAGGAGCGCATAGGAGCGCACGCACGATGCTCGAGACATTCCGCACGAGACAGGTCGAAGTCACCACAGCGCTACGCGAGCTGCTCTCGATCGCCGGCCGCGTCGGCGCGCGATCGCTCGCGGGCCGCCTCGGCAGCGACGTCGTCGACAAACTCTCCGCCGATCGCTTCCACCTCGTCGTCGTCGGCGAGTTCAACCACGGCAAGACGACGTTCGTGAACGCGCTGCTCGGCGCCGAGGTCCTGCCCGTCGGCGTGACCCCGACGACGGCCGTCATTCATCACCTCGAATACGCGCCCGAGCCACGCGCGGAGCTCGTGCGAGCCTCGGGCGAGCGCACGAAGATGCCGTTCGAGGAGGTGCGCAAGTTCGCCGTCGGCCAGGAAAAAGGCTCCGAGAGCGCGACGAGCGAGGTCAAGCACCTCGAGGTCTTCTACCCCGCGGAGCTGCTCCGCGAGCGCATCGTGCTCGTCGACACGCCAGGCGTGAACGACCTCTCGCTCCAGCGCGCGGACATCACCTACAGCTACATCCCGCGCTCCGACGCCGTGCTCTTCCTCATCGACGCGGGCCAGCCGCTCAAGGAGAGCGAGCGCGTCTTCCTCAACGAGAAGCTGCTCGGCCAGTCGCGCGACAAGATCATCTTCGTCGTCACCAAGAAGGACATCTGGAGCGACGACGAAGAGGAAGAAGCGCTCGCGTACATCCGCACCGAGCTCGCGAAGCTCATCCGCACGCCCGTGGTCTTCCCCGTGAGCGCGAAGCGCGCGGCCGAAGGTCACCCCGAGGAGAGCGGCATGCCGGAGCTGCTCTCGCACCTGACGAAGTTCCTCGCCGAGGAGCGAGGCCGCATCCTGCTCGACAACGCGCTCGGCGAGGGCCTCGAAGCCGCGCGGATGCTGGTGAAGGGCATCGACGCGCGCAGGCGCGCCGCGCAGATGTCGAGCGAGGAGCTCGCGCGCCGCATCGACCTCCTGGAGAAGGACCTCGCGGGCCAGTCGCGCACGATCGAGGAGCGCCGCGGGGGCATCCGCGAGGAGGTCGCCGCGATCCGCGCCTGGGTGCAGCGGGATCTCGCTCACTTCGTCGACGACGTGACGCGGCAGATCCCCGACATCGTGGACAACGCCGACCCGGACGAGCTGAAGACGTGGCTCGGCCCCTTCCTGGAGAAGACGTTCGCGGACTGGGCGCAGGCCGAGACGAAGGAGATCGCGACCGCGCTCGAGGCGCTCGCCGAGAAGACGATCGCGCTCGTCCGCGAAGACGCGCACGACGTGGCCAAGCGCGTCGGGCAAGCGCTCGGCTCGGATGTCCGGGCGCCCAGCGTGGAGGTCGACAGGCTCGGCTACGACGTGGGCATCTTCGCGCTCATGACCGTGGGCATCGGCGTTCTGTTCACGAACGTTCTGCTCGGCGGCCTGCTCATCGCAGCCTCGCCCGTGCTCGCCATGTACGTGAAGGGCAAGATCGACGTCGAGACGAAGAAGCGCGCCAAGGAGCTCGCGCCGAACGCGCTGCGCGAGGCCGCCGCGCGCGTCGGGCCGAAGCTCGACGAGATGATCCAGGAGTTCGCGCAGCGGCTCGACCAGTGGGTCGTGACCGCGGGCGAGGAGCTTCACCGCGAGGTCATCGAGGTGCTGGAAGCCGCGCGCACCGAGCGAGCGGGCAAGGCGCCGGGCGTCGAGGCCGCGACGCAGGCTTGCGACGCGGAAGCGAAGGAGCTCACGGGCGTGGTCGAACGGCTCGAATCCATGCGCCGCTCGCTCTGGACCACGGACGCAGCCGCGAAGTGACGATCCCGGGGGACGTGCGCCCTCGGCCCATGCGATAGTGAAACGGTGCAGCTCGATTTCGCATCACGCGAGATCTCGATCAAGCTCGTCTATTACGGTCCTGCGCTGAGCGGAAAGACCACGAACCTGGTCGCTCTGCACGGCCGCGCCGGCGCCGACGCGCGCGGGCGGCTCATGACGCTCGAGACGCAAGACGACCGCACGCTCTTCTTCGATCTCCTGCCGCTCACGTTCCGCTCGAAAGACGGCGACGTCTCGCTCCGCATCAAGCTCTTCACCGTCCCCGGCCAGCCGATCCACGCCGCGACGCGCAGGCTCGTCTTGCAAGGCGCCGACGGCGTCGCGCTCATCGCCGACTCGCGCGTCTCCGAGACGCAACGCAACGCCGACGCGTTCCTCGATCTCCGCCAGAACCTCCGCGACAACGGGATCGAGATCTCGAAGATGCCGCTCGTGATCCAGTTCAACAAACGGGATCTGCCGGACATCCGCAGCGATGAGGAGCTCGCGCGCCTCGCGGCGCGTGGCAAGGAGCCGGTCTTCCGCGCGGTCGCGACGCGCGGGATCGGCGTGGTCGAGACGTTCGTCTGCCTGCTCTGGCTCACGTGGCGGTCGCTCGATCAGGCCCATCAGCTCTCGCGCAAGCTCTCGATCGACGGAGACGACCTCGTGTCGACCGCGGCGCAGCAGCTCGGCGTGACCACGCCGTTCCGCGAGCTCATCGCCGCGCGGATGGGCGGCCGGGCGGCCGGCGCTGCGCCCGGAGGCGCTCCTTGAGCGACGAGCGCTCGACCGACGTCGACGCGCTCGGCCTCGGACTCGGACCTCTCAGGCTCGAGGACCTCGTCGACCGCGAGGCGATGCGCGGGATGGTCGGATCGATCGAGCAAGTCTTCGGCATGCCCGTGCGTATCGTCTCGAACTCGGGCGTGAGCCTGGCGAGCTCGTCGCGCGAGGCTCCGCTCTGCGCGATGATCAACGAGGAGCCCGCGGGCCGCCGCGCGTGCGGCGCCATCGTCTCCGAGGTCAAACGGCTCCGCGTCACGTCGAGCGAGGGCACGACGCACGGCTGCTTCACCGGCGCGCGTTATCGCGTCGTCCCGATCGAGTACGAGGGCGGCACCATCGGCCGCGCGATCCTCGGCCCCTACCTTCCGCCTTCGGTCGAGAGCGTCCCCGACACGCTCCTCGCGATCGAAGGCGTCGATCCGGCGCGCGCGGCGGAGCTCTTGCCGCACATGGCGCGCGCGACCGAGGCGACGGCCGAGCTCGTCTCGAAGCACCTCGTCGCCGTGCTCGACGTGATCCTCTGGAGCGGGCACAAGGCGCTGCTCACCTCGAAGATGCACATCGCGTCGATCCGCGAGAGCTATCGCGAGCTCTCCGAGAAGAACGCTGCGCTCGAGCAGGCCTACGAGCGGCAGCAGGAGCTCGACAAGCTGAAGTCGAACTTCCTCGCGACGATCTCGCACGAGCTCCGGACGCCGCTCACCTCGATCCTCGGCTACAGCGAGATGCTCGTGGGTGGCATCGCGGGCGAGCTCACGGGGCCGCAGCTCGACTTCGTGCAGATCATCCATTCGAAGAGTGACCAGCTCCTCAAGCTCATCATGAGCCTGCTCGACCTCTCGAAGCTCGAGAGCGGCACCGTGATGATGCGAAGGAGCGACGTGGCGATCGGCGCGGTGCTCGCGGAAGCAGCCTCGACGGTCGCGCCCGTGGCCACGAAGAAGGGCGTGACGCTCACCGTGGACGCGCCGGGGGATCTGCCGCTCGTGCTCGGCGATCCGGAGCGGCTCAGGCAGGTGTTCGTGAACCTCGGCGAGAACGCCATCAAGTTCACGCCGCCGGGCGGCACGGTGCAGATGGTCGCGCGGCAGATGGCGACCGAGGCGGACGGCGGCGACGAGCCCGGAATGGTGCTGCTCGCGCCGCTCCGGCAGATGGTCGAGGTGCGCGTGACGGACACGGGCATCGGCATCCCGGAGGCCGAGCGCGACAAGGTCTTCGATCCGTTTTACCAGGTGGATCAGTCGTCGACGCGCGAGCACGGCGGCACGGGGCTCGGCCTCTCGATCGTGAAGCGGCTCGTCGAGGCGCACCACGGCACCGTGCACATCGAGGGCCACGAGCCAACAGGCGCCGTCTTCGTCGTGCGTTTGCCCGCGTCGCGTCCGTCGGCGCCGCCTTCGAAGGCGGCGATCTCGGTGCGGTTCGCGTAGAGTCGGGGCATGACAGCTCGGAGCTCGGAGCGGGCGCGGATCGACATGCTCGCGCGCGTGTTCGGCGCGGACGGCTCGGGCCGGACGCTCGTGGGCATCGGCGACGACGCGGCCGTGATCGCGCCGGGCAAGGAGCCCCTCGTCTGGACGATCGACGCGCAGGTCGAAGGCATCCACTTCCGGCGCGACCTCGTCTCGATGGCGGACCTCGGCTACCGCGCGACGATGGCCGCATCGAGCGACCTGGCGGCGATGGGCGCCTCGCCGCTCGGCATCCTCGCGGGCCTCGTGCTGCCGGACGACGTCACCGACGAGGACCTCCGCGCCATCGCGGAAGGACAACACGAGGCGGCGAAGGAAGTTGGTACCCAAATCATCGGCGGAAACCTCGCGCGGGGGCGGGAGATCTCGATCACGACGACCGTGCTCGGTGAGACGCCGCGCCCGCTCGGTCGGTCGGGCGCGAAGCCCGGGGAGGTCGTGGCGATCGCCGGGCCACTCGGGCTCTCGGCGGCAGGGCTCGTGCTGATCGAGCGAGGTCGCGCGGAGGAAGCGGACGCAGCGCCGGCCGTGCGCGCCTACCGGAGGCCGGTGGCGCGCATCGCGGCAGGGTTCGCGGCGCGGGACGTGGCAAGCGCGGCGATCGACGTGTCGGACGGGCTCGCCCGGGACGTGGGGCACGTGGCGCGGGCGAGCCGCGTGCTCGTGGTGCTCGACCCGGCAGCGCTCGTGACGGCCGAACTCGAGCGAGCGGCAGCGCTCGTCGGGGTGGATCCGCTCGCGCTCGCGCTCCACGGCGGCGAGGACTACGCGGTGGTGGTGACCGTGCCGGAGGAGGCGTTCCCCCCGGGTTTCACGCGCATCGGGAAGGTGTTCCCGGCCGAGGGCAACAAGACCGGCGTCGCCCTCGAACGGGAAAACGGCACGCGCGTCCCCGTCGAGGAGCGCGGCTACGACCATTTCGGCTGATCGTTCGATCTCGAACTAATTGCAGGCGGAAGGCGCGCTCCCAGCCATGGTGGCGCGAATCTGCGTGAGCGCCGTCGAACGCGGGGCCTTGCCCTCCTTGACGAGCTTCGACGTGCTGGCGCACATCGCGGCAGCCGAGGCAGCCTTCGAACGGACCGTCGAGTTCGCCTTCGTGTCCTTCGCCAGGGACTGAAGCGCCGAGCAACACCCATCGATCGAAGGCGCAGCCACGGCCTTCGGCGCCTCGGTGGGCGTGGGCGCAGCCGACGGCGCAGGCGCAGCCTCGGTGGGCGCAGCGCTGCCCGCCGCCGAGCCTTGCGCAGCCTGCGGCGTGTCCTCCGTGGCCTTGACCGGCGCAGGAGCAGCCGAGGGAATCGGGACGGCCTGGGGCGCCTCTTCCTCCTTCTTGCAGCCGGTGAAGAGCAGCGCGCCGAGGGCAAACGTGAGCAGGGCAGAGCACACGCGAGCGGAAGTGAGCATGGACGCCGTTTAGCCGTGTTTCGGGGCGGCGGCTACTTTCGAGGAGGTGGCGTGGAGCCGGGGTTTCACCCCGGGCCCGACCAGGGGCTGTCCGCCCCTGGACCCGGACCAGGCACGGCCTGGACCGAAGGTGCATCGACCGCGGTGCGGTCATGCATTCGGAGGGATTTTAGCTGCAGCCCATGCTGTTGCCGCAGTTCAGGCACTTGTAGCAAGCGCCGTTGCGGACCGTGATGTGGCCACAACCGTCGCAAACCGGGGCGTCGCCCATCATGTCCTCGAGCTGCGCATCGAGGGCGCTCGTGACGCGCTCCTGCGCCTCGACGCGAGCCGGCGCGGCGGGCAGCGCCGGCGTGGCCGACGAGCTCTCCTGCGCCCGCGTCTCCGTCGGATCCTGGATCGTCGCCGCCGGCTGCGGCTGCACGTGCGCAAGGTCGTACCGGTGCAGGTACTCGATGCCGAGCACGCGGAAGATGTAGTCGACGATCGACGTCGACAGCTTCACGTAGTCATGCCCCTCGACCACACCCTGCGGCTCGAAGCGCGTGAACGTGAACTGATCGACGAAGGTCTCGAGCGGCACGCCGTACTGCAGGCCGACCGACACGCTCATGGCAAAGCAGTTCATGAGCGAACGGAAGGCCGCGCCCTCCTTGTGCATGTCGATGAAGATCTCGCCGAGCGTGCCGTCGACGTACTCGCCGGTGCGGACGAAGATCTTGTGCCCGCCGACGGTCGCCTCCTGCGTGAAGCCCGTGCGCTTCTTCGGCAGGCGCACCCGCGCGCCGGTCGGCCGGAGCGCAGGCACCGCGGGCGCCTGCGTCGCCGTCACGACCTCGGCCTTCGCCTCGGTCTTCTCGGCCTTCTCGGCCTTCTCCTCCTTCGAATCACCCGACGCGGAGAGCGGCTGCGACGCCTTGCAGCCGTCGCGGTAGAGCGCGACCGCCTTCAGGCCGAGGCGCCAACCCTCCTCGTAGATCTTCTGCACCTCCTCGACGGTCGCCTCGTTCGGCAGGTTCACCGTCTTCGAGATGGCGCCCGAGAGGAACGGCTGCGCCGCCGCCATCATGCGCACGTGCGACATCGGCGCGAGGAACCGCTTGCCAATCTTCCCGCAGCGGTTCGCGCAATCGAACACCGCGTAGTGGTCTTCGCGCAGGTGCGGCGCGCCCTCGACCGTCATGCGACCGACGATCACCTCGTTCGCCTCGGCGATCTCCGAAGGCGAGAACCCGAGCGCACGCAGGAGCGAGAAACCCGGCGTCTGGCGCTGCTCGGGCGTGATGCCGAGCCGCGTGTACGTCTCTTCGCCGAGCACCCACGGGCTGAAGGCGAGGCCGAGGTCGAAGACGCCCGGGATGGCCGCCTCGATCTTCGCGAGGTCGTCGTTCGTGAAGCCGCGCTGCTTGAGCGACGCCCGGTTCACGTTCGGCGCGGCGAGCAGGGTGTTCGTGCCCGAGACGTACGCGACGATTTCCTGCACCTCGTGCTCGCTGTAGCCGAGCCGGCGCAGCGCCTCCGGCACGGACTGGTTCACGATCTTGAAGTAGCCGCCGCCCGCGAGCTTCTTGAACTTCACGAGCGCGAAGTCGGGCTCGATGCCCGTCGTGTCACAGTCCATGAGCAGGCCGATCGTCCCCGTCGGAGCGAGCACCGTCGCCTGCGCGTTGCGGTAGCCGTTCAGCGTGCCGATCCGCACGGCCTCGTCCCAGTCCGCGCACGCCGCGCGCCAGAGCGGCTCCGGGCACTTCTCCCGATCGATGGCGTACGCCGCGTCGCGGTGCAGGCCCATCACTCGGAGCATCGGCTCGCGGTTCTTCGCGTAGCCCGGGAACGGCCCGCGTGAACCGGCCATCTCGGCCGAGACCTTGTACGCATGGCCGCACATGATCGCCGTGATGGCGCCGGCCACCGCGCGACCCTGGTCCGAGTCGTACGGGATGCCGAGGAGCATGAGCAACGTGCCGAGGTTCGCGTACCCGAGCCCGAGCGGACGGTAGTCGTGCGAGTGCCGCGCGATGGGCTTCGTCGGGTAGGACGAGAAGTCCACGAGGATCTCCTGCGCCACGAAGAAGACGCGCGTCGCGTGGCGGAAGCCCTCGATGTCGAAGGAGCCGTCGGCGCGGAGGAACTTCGTGAGGTTCAGGCTCGCGAGGTTACAGGCCGTGTCATCGAGGAACATGTACTCGGAGCACGGGTTCGAGGCGTTGATCCGGCCCGAGTTCGGGCAGGTGTGCCAGCGGTTGATCGTCGAGTCGTACTGCACGCCGGGGTCGGCGCAGGCCCACGCCGCGTCGGCGACCATGCGCCAGAGGTCCTTCGCGTTGTGCGTCTCGACGACCTCGTTCGTCGTCCGCGCCCGCGTCTCCCAGGTCCCGCCGGTGGAGACGGCCCGCATGAACTCGTCGGTGACGCGGACCGAGTTGTTCGAGTTCTGGCCGCTGACCGTGTGGTAGGCCTCGCCGTTGAAGTCCGCGGCCATGCCGGCGCCGATGAGCATCTGCGCCTTGCGCTCCTCGCGGACCTTCCACTGGATGAAGTCGACGATCTCCGGGTGGTCCATGTCGAGGCAGACCATCTTCGCGGCGCGGCGCGTCGTGCCGCCGCTCTTCGTCGCGCCGGCCGCGCGGTCGAAGACCTCGAGGAAGCTCATGAGCCCCGAGCTCGTCCCGCCGCCCGAGAGCTTCTCCTGCTTGCCCCGGATGGTGCTGAAGTTCGTGCCCGTGCCCGACCCGTACTTGAAGAGCCGCGCCTCGCTCTTCACGAGGTCGTAGATGCTCATCAGGTCGTCGTTGATCGACTGGATGAAGCAAGCCGAGCACTGCGGACGCTCGTACGCGTTGGAAAGCTCGACGATCGACCCGTCCCCGTCCTCGTGGTCGAAGGGCTGCTTTTGCTCGGTCCAGGCGTAGTTGCCGCCGGCCCCGACGATGCCGTAGCGGTGGTAGAGGCCGCAGTTGAACCAGACGGGCGAGTTGAAAGCGCCGTACTGGTTCACGAGGAGGAAGGTGAGCTCCGCCTCGAAGGTCTCGGCTTCCTTGGTGCTGGCGAAGTAGCCGCCGAAGTTCTCGCCCGCCTCGCGGATCGTCTTGGCCAGCCGCTCGACCACCTGGCGCACGCTGGTCTCGCCGAGCTCCTTCTTCCCGTGGAGCCCGGCCTTGCGGAAGTACTTGGAGACGACGATGTCCGTCGCGAGCTGCGACCAGCCCGCCGGCACCTCGGCCCCCTCCATCTTGAAGACCACGGAGCCGTCGGGGTTGTTGATGACGCTCGAGCGGCGCTCCCAGGTGACCTCGTCGAGCGGGTTCGCCCCCCGGTGCGTGAAGACTCGGTCGAAGGTGAGGCCACGCGCCCGCGCCGCCTTCTTCGCCTCCTTCGCGGAGACCGCGGCCCCGGCCGCCGCGGCTGCCGCGGTCTTGCCCGGCTTGTCCGAGGTACGGGCCGCGCGCTTCGTGCCCTCCCCTGACGACTTCGCCACCTTCCCGCCTTCCTCACCGATCGTCGGCTGCGCCATCTACATGTCTCCCAAGATGGAAAACGTCGCCTGTCCGTACGAACCGCTCCGAGAATCGTACAGTGGCGACGCTGCATTGGCAGGCCCGCGGCACTGCCTCTGCTTTTGTTCAGGAGTAATTCGAATTCGTTTGCCGCGCCGGGCTCGACTCACCACGGCGGGCGACCCGCTGCCGGCGGTGAACCCCACCGGCAGTGTCTAGGTCGCCGTCGTACCCCAACCCCTAGCGTCCAGGCAAGCCCCCAAGATCAGGATGAGGGTTCAGCACACCAAACCACATGAACCACTGCACCCCTGTGGATTTGTCCCGCCCCACCCTGGTTTTTCTGAACAAAGACCGGGATATGGAGCGCCTCGGGCAAACTCCGGTGTCCCCGCTTGGCAGGAAAATTCCGTTTATCATCCCACACCATTTCCAATTCGGTCGAATTGTGTGGACTCGCCAAATGTAAGGAAACAACGCATTGACAACGCGAGGCGTGACGGTTCAGGCGTCGCCGCCGTCGCGCGGTGCGTAGCGTCGTTCCCACCACGCGCCACGAAAAAGGACGGAGAGCGCGGATCCTGCGGGATCCGTTGGGAAAATGTTACCTGGTGTCCAGCCAGGTTCGTCCATCCGAACCCCACGGCTCGTAGACGAGCACGCGCTCGCTCGGCCCGAGGTTCAGCCCGAGCAAGGCGCGCTCGGCCCAGGGCGAGAGGCCAAGCGCCCCGAGCGCCGAGAGCGCCGCCCGAGCCACGCGCGCCGCAGCCGGCGGCGGCCCCTCCCCCCGCGGCGGCGTGACGAGCCGAGGCTCGAGCGGCCCGACCCCCGCGAGCGTCGACGCCCGAGCGACCGCGTCCGAGAGGCCGCCGAGCTCGTCGACGAGCCCCCGCGCCCGCGCCTCGGTCCCGCTGTAGATGCGGCCCTGCGCGAGCTTCTCGATGTCCTCGAAGGGACGGCCCCGCCCGCGCGCGACCACGCCCACGAAGGTCCGGTAGAAGGCGTCGACCTCGGACTCGAGCACCGCGCGCTCGGACGCCTCGAGCGGCCGGACGGGCGAGAAGAGATCCGCGCGCGCCCCCCGCTTGACCACGTCCGTCGAGACGCCGAGCTTCTCGAGGAGCCCACGCAAGACGAAGTGCGCCGACACGACGCCGATGGAGCCGGTGATGACCTGGGGCTCGGCGACGATGACGCGCGCCGCCGCCGCCACGTAGTAGCCGCCGCTCGCCGCGACGTTCGAGAGGTACGCGACGACCGGCTTCTCCTTCGCGAGGAGCTCGACCTCGTGGTGGATGCGGTCCGAGGCGACGGCGCTGCCGCCGGGCGAGTCGATGTGCAAGACGACGGCCGCGATGCGTCGGCTGCTACGCGCCGCGCGGAGTGCCCGGACGACGCGGTCCTCGACGGCGAGCTTGCCGAGCGAGAAGCGGCCGCGCGAGACGATGGGCCCGTGCACCTCGACGAGGCCCACGACCGGCCGCGGCAGGAGCGGCCGGAAGCCGCGCGGAAGGCGCGCCGCGAAGTAATGACCCGCCGACACCCAGCGCGCCGTCGGGCCCGGCTCCTTGCCGAGCAACGTCGTGACGTCGTCCTCGTAGGCGACGGCGTCGACGAGCCCGAGCTCGGCGGCGCGGCTCGCTCGGTAGGGCGCCTCGTCGACCCAGCGTGACGCGACCGTCATGTCTCCGCCGCACCGCTCCGCGAGCGCCCCGACGAGCGCGTCGTGCCGCGCGCCGAGCACCTCGCCGAGCTGCTCGCGTTGCGCCTCGCTCATCGCGTCGCGCACGAGCGGCTCGGCGGCGGACTTGTACGTGCCGCGCGCAAAAACTTCGGGCTCGACCCCGATCTCGGCGAGCGCCCGGCGCAAGTACCGTCCCGTGGCCGCGTAGCCGATCGGCGCGACGAGCGTCTCCGGCCCGACCACGACGCGGCGCCCCGCGGACGCGAGGTACATCGTGTCGTTGTCCGCGCCCATGGGCAGGTAGAAGACGACCTCCTTGCCCGCGTCTCTCAGGTTCGCGAAAACCTTGCGCAGCGAGGCGAGCACGCTCGGCCCGGCCGCGAAGCCGTCGAGCCGGACGAAGAGGCCCGCCGCCCGGACGTCTGCGGCGATGAGCTCGCAGAGCTCCCGCACCCGCGTCACCGAGAGCGGCGGGCGCACGCGGCGCAGGATTCGGGCGAGCCCGCGTGGCCTCGAGGGCAGGTTGTCGACGACGGGGCCGTCGAGGTCGAGCACCACGTAGCCGCCCTTCGGGATGGCGAACGAGCGGCGCAGCCACCGGAGGGGCAACACGAGGAGGAGGAAGAGGTTCGTGAGGACGGAGCGGAGCAAGGGGGCCTTTGGATGCTGGGAAGCAGCGGGCGCAACGTAGACCCTCGGAGGCGAGGGCGGTAGATCGGGCCGTTCCCTCCTCGTGAAGGGCGCCATACCGCCCAGGCCGCGTTATGCTCCGGAGAACGAGCGGGCCGATGACGGCGCTCGAACGCGACAAGGAGCGCTGTTGTCCTCGTTGAACGATTCGCAGAGCGGCATGTCCCCCCCTCCCCCACGCGGCCCTTCGAACGGGCGCTCGCCCTTGCGGATCGTTCCCCTCGGCGGGCTCGGCGAGATCGGGATGAACTGCATGGCGCTCGAGCAGGGCGACGACGTCGTGCTCGTCGACTGCGGCGTCACGTTCCCGACGACCGACCTCGGCATCGACACGTACCACCCGCGCTTCGACTACGTGGTCGGACACAAGGAGCGCGTGCGCGCCGTCGTGCTGACCCACGGACACGAGGACCACATCGGGGGGCTGCCCTATCTGCTCGCGCACCTCGACGAGGACGTCCCGGTCTACGGGCCGGCCCACGCGCTCGAGCTCGTCAAGCACAGGCTCGCCGAGCACGGCTACGGCGACGACGAGGTCGAGCTCATCCCCGTCGCGCCGCGCAAGACGTACGAGGCCGGATCATTCTCGTTCGAGCCCATCCGCGTCACGCACTCGATCGTCGACGCGGTGGCCCTCGCGTTCCGGACGTCCGCGGGCATCGTGGTGCACACGGGCGACTTCAAGCTCGACCCCACGCCGCCCGACGGCGAGCTGACCGACGAGGAGCGCCTCGCCGAGCTCGGCGACGAGGGGGTCTCGCTCCTTCTCTCCGACAGCACGAACGTGGACTCGCCCGGCCGCTCGACGAGCGAGCTCTCCGTGGGCCAGACGCTGGAGGAGATCGTCAAGCGCGCCAAGACCCGCGTCATCATCGGGATGTTCGCCTCGAACGTGCAGCGCCTCGCCATGCTGGCGAAGGTCGCCGTGGCCACGCGTCGGCGGATCTGCTTGCTCGGTCGCAGCGTGCAGGCCCACGTCCGCGCCGCCGAGATCTGCGGCCGGCTCAAGTTCCCGAGTGATCTGCTCGTGCCGCCCGAGCACCTCGGATCGATGCCGCGCGACCGCGTCCTCATCATCGCGAGCGGCACGCAGGCCGAGCGCATGAGCGCGCTCGTGCGCCTCGCCGCCGGCACGCACCCGCTCCTCCGGCTCGACCCGGGCGACGTCGTCGTGCTGTCGAGCCGCATCATCCCGGGCAACGACCGGCCGGTCTTCGAGATGATGGGCGATTTCCTGCGCATGGGGATCGACCTCAAGACGTGGCTCACGGACCGGGGCGTGCACGCGAGCGGCCACGCGCACCGCGAAGAGCAGACGCGCATGATCGAGCTCTGCCGGCCGCGCTCGTTCGTGCCCGTGCACGGGACCTTGCACCACCTCGTGCGGCACGCCGCGCTCGCCCGCGAGGTCGGCGTCTCCGACGTGCTCGTCGCCGAGAACGGCGAGGTGGTCGAGCTCCCGCGCGGGCAGGACGACAAGCTCGCGAAGGCGGCGCGCGTGACCGTCGGCAAGGTCGCGACCTATGGAGGCGACGAGCTGCCCGACGAGGTGATCCGCGAGCGCGCGCAGCTCGGACGGTCGGGCGTCGTGATGGTGTCGCTCGTGCTCGACCGACGCGGCTCGGTCGCTGCCCCACCCCGCGCGGTGCAGCGCGGCGTCGTCGATCAAGAGGAGGGCGCCTCCGACGTGATGCGCGCCGCGGCGCTCGCCGTGTCGCGCGCGGTCGCGGACACGGACGGGCGGACGCGGACGAGCGACGAGGGCGTGACCGAGCTGGTACGCCTCGCCGCGCGACGCGTCATCGAGGCGAAGACGGGGCGCAGGCCGATCGTCCTGGTGGCGCTGTCTCGGATATGAACACGCAAAACTTCGCCCACGAGCTCCTCGCCGCGGCGCTCCACGCGCTCATGACGGACGCGCGCGCGGCGCGGGAGCGGGTGCTCGCCGTCTCGGCCTCCGCGCTCGCCGACACGCCGGGCGGCCCCACCGATGAGGAGGCGCTCCACGACTTCCGCGTGGCGCTCCGGCGGATGCGGACGCTCCTCCGCGTCGCGCGCGAGCTCTGGCGGCGCAAGCGGCTCGCGCGGATCGAGGGCGAGATCCGCTACCACGCCCAGGCCACGGGCGCGCTCCGCGACGAGGAGGTGCTGCGCGAGACGCTCGCCGCGCTCGACCTGCCGCAAGAGGCGCACGCCGAAGTGGGCGGCTGGCTCGTCCGCCGCGCCCGCGCCGTGCGGAAAGAGCACGCCGAGGTGACGCGCCTCCTTCGGGACGGCCCTCCCCGTCGCGCCCCGACCTTGCCGAACGGCAAGCGCATCAGGCCTCTCGAGCGCACCTTCCACGCGCTCGCCGCGCGCCTCGACGGCGACACGCCGCGGCTCGTGTCCGCCGTCGATCTCGGTCACGAGGTCCTCGATCACGCCGCGCATGACGTGGCGACGTGGGCCCTGCGGGACGTCGGCGACGCCGAGGCGATGCACGAGCTCCGCATTCGTTACAAGCGCTTGCGGTACACCGCCGAGCTCTTCACCGCGCCGCTCGGCGCCAGGGCGACACACCTCGCCAAGCACGCGACGCGCATGCAGCGGCACCTCGGGGAGCTCCACGACATCGACCAGGCGATCCTCACGCTCTCGCGCGCGCGCGGCCTCGGCGCGGCCACGAAAGGCGCGGTCCTCGCGGCGCTCCGAGCTTGCCGCGTGACGTGCGCGGCGAAGGTCGAGCCGCGCCTCGTGGAGGCGCGAAGCCTCGTGGATCGTGGGCAGGACGACGAGCCACCCACGCTCGTGTGAGCGCTCGCCGGTCTCCTGCGATTGCCCACGACGTGATACCTTCGGGCATCCTTTCCAGTCGGGCCTGCGCGCCCGAGCGAGGTGATGCCGTGAAGCGCTCCGCCATCTTGACCGCAACCCTTCTTTCGGCCCTGGGCCTCACGTACGTGGGCTGTACCCAAGACTTCAACCAGTTCGAGCCCACGGGCGGCGCCGGCGGCCTCGGCGGTGGGGCGAGCTCGTCGAACACCGGCGGCGCGGGCGGGGTCGGCGGCGTCGGCGGCGCGGGCGGGGTCGGCGGCGTCGGCGGCGCGG
>NZ_JASBQE010000122.1 GCF_029960785.1 Polyangium sp. 15x6 | reverse complement strand
CCGCCTTGCCCGCCGATGCCGCCGACGCCGCCCGCGCCGCCCGGGCCCTGGACGCCGCCCGCGCCCCCTGCGCCCGCCGTGCCGCCCGAGCCCCCATTGCCGGCGGCGCCTCCCGCCCCCAGGGTGCCGGTGCTCGTGTTGGATCCTTCCCCGTTGCAGCCCGCGACGGCTGCGCCGAGGACGAGAGAAAATACGCCGGCGACCAGCGTGACGCGCGTGATATTTCGCATGCCCGACTCCTGCAAGCGCCCGGGCAAATGCCCGGGTCAAAAGCGATCGTCGCATGGGCCGGGCGATCCTGTAAAGAAAGGGAGCCGCCCTTTGCATTCATTGTCCGCGCGCCCAGCCGGCCCCGAACGGCGATCCGACAACCCCTCGCGCAAAGTGGCGGGGGATGGTCGCGGACCTGACCACGTCGAGGAAGCCGAGAAACGACGCGGGACTTGCCGCGCCGGAATGGCGACGGGACACTGAGCGCATGTTGCATGCTTCTTCTAGGTCCCAAGGCTCTCGTTTTGGTGGATGGACAGGCCTCGCCCGCGCGGGAAGGCTCACGGCGAGCGGCGCGCTCGCCGCAGCGCTGCTCGTGCTTTCGAGCGGTGGATGCGGACAGGATGGCCGCGTCCGGGAGGGCGGCTCGGGCGGCGACGCCGGCGGGGGCGGCGGGAGCGGCGGAGCCGGCGGAGCGGGCGGGAGCGGCGGAGGGGCGCCGAAAGATCCGATGCCGCTGCGCGTCGTCAACTGGAACGTGCGCAATTACCTGAACGACAAGAACGACAGCGCCGCGGTGGACGAGGTGGTGCGGACGACGGCGCAATACGTGGCCCATCGGAAGGAGATCGGCGTGGTGCTCTCGGCGATCGACGCGGACGTGGTGGTGCTCCAGGAGGTGGAGAACGAGGCGTCGCTGTCGGACCTCGTGCAGAACGAGCTCGGAGGGAAATACACGAGCATCGGGATCGTGGATGGGAACGATCCGCGCGGCATTGACATCGCGATTCTATCGAAGCTGCCGATCGACCAGGTGGTCTCGCACAAGGACGAGCAATTCCCGCTGAACGGGACGGTGGGGCCGACGTATCGATTCTCGCGCGACTGCCCCGAGTACCACCTGACCTACAACGGGCGAAAGATCGTGCTCCTCGGGGTGCATTTCAAGGCGAAGGAGGACGACAATCCGAACAAGCGTCTCGCGGAGGCGCAACGCACGCGCGCGATCGCGAATGCACTCGTGAAGGAGGACCCGTCACGGGCGGTGCTGGTGCTGGGCGATTTCAATGACACGCCGGGCTCGCCGCCGCACCTCGCCGTCATGGGCGAGGGGGACGGGACATACACGAATGCGCCAGATTTCGTCCCGACAAACGATCGATGGACGTACGATTATCAGGGAACGCTGGAGCTCGTGGACCACCAGATGTCGAATCCGCTGCTCGCGGGGATGCTCGATCAGGCGTCGGTGACCATTCGCCACGGCGATGACGTCGACGCGGCGACGGACCATGCCCCCGTCGTGGCGACCTATGGCGTGAAGTAGCGGGGATACGAGAGGAAAGCCCCGGTGATGCGCCGCGACGCGGAGCGTCGCCGGGCTACCTCTCGGGAAACGTCACGGGCAAAGCGTCTCCGAGACGATGACGTCGTCGATGTTCCACGAGGCGTACGGATAGACCAGCGTCGAGGCGATGTTGAAGCCCCAGCGAATACGCATGTTGGCGTTCTTGTACGAGGAAAGATCGTAGGAGACCTTCGTCCACGAGGACGCCGTCGAAGCGGAGCTGCCGCTCTGCCAGACCTGGACCCAGGCCGTGCCGTTGAACACCTCGATGACATTGTTCATGAACGGCGTCACGTCGCTGTTCAGCCAGCGCTGGAACTGGAGGTAGACGCCGGGCGCCGCCGAGGCGTCGAAGGCCGGGCTCGTCAGGTAGTAGTAGCCGTGCGTCGTCGCGCTCTGCGAGCTCGTCGAGCAGCCGCCGATGACGACGCCCGCGATCTTGTTGTCGGCCGATGCCGAGGTATCGGTCGCGGGATCGTTGTGGGTGGCGCTCAAGTTCGTGCAGCTGCCGCCGATGGCCGCATTGATCTCCCACTCCTGCCCGAGGGTCCAGCCCGGGGCGTCGGCGAAATCCTCGAAGAGGTACATCTTCGGGCCGCCCGTGCAGAGGAGCTGGCCGCCCGAGCACGCCGTCGTGCCGCCGCAGGCGCACGCGACGCCGCCGCCCGGGTTGCCCTCGTCGATGAGGCCGTTGCAGTTCTCGTCGATGCCGTTGCATTGCTCGGGGGTCGCCGCCGAGTTCGGCTCGCAGACGAGCGCGCCGCTCGCGCACTTCATCGTGCCGCTCGAGCAGCCGCCCGATTGGCCCGTCTGGCAGGAAACGCCGCCCTCCGGGTTGTTCTCGTCGACCACGCCGTCGCAGTCGTCGTCGATGCCGTTGCACTTCTCGGGCGATTGCGGGGTGACCGGGAAGCAATCGATGGTGCTGCCGTTGCACGCGATCGCGCCGTTCGCACAGGCGCCGACCAGGCCCGTGCCGCACTGGCCGCCCGTGCCCGGGATGTCCTCGTCCGTCGTGCCGTCGCAGTCGTCGTCGACGCCGTTGCAGGTCTCGGGGACGGGCGTGACGTCGGGCACGCAGACGAGCTCGCCGCTCGTGCAGGCGTACTTGCCCTTGGCGCAGGCGCCGAGCAGCGAGGACGTGCAGCTCTTGCCCTTCTCCGGGAAGGAGTCGTCGGGAATCTGATCACAGTCGTTGTCGAGGCCGTCGCAGATCTCGAGCGAGGGCGGCAGCGGGATGCACTCGGTCAGCTGGCCGTTTTCGCAAGTCACGACCGTGACCTGGCAGGCGCCGAAGCCGCAGGTCGTCGGCGGCATGTCGTCGACGGCGCCGTTGCAGTTGTCGTCGATGCCGTTGCAGGTCTCCTGCGTCTTCGGCACGACCTCGCCCGCGCACTTGCTCCACTTGCCACTCAGATCACACGTCTGCTGGCCCGCGGTGCAAGGGCCGACGCCCTGCGTGCCCTCGGCGCCCGAGTAGCAGGACTGCGTTTGTCCCTGGACGCAGGGGCAGTCCTCGTCGACTTCCTGGTCGCAGTCGTTGTCCAGGCCGTCGCACTTCTCGTCGGTCGGCGTGCACATCGCGCCGCCGGCGCCGCCCTGGCCGCCGGCGCCGCCCTGGCCGCCGGTGCCGCCCACCCCGGCAGTGCCGCCTTGTCCCGCCCCCGTGGTTTCGTCCGTGCCGCCCGCGCAGCCGAACGCATGAATTGCCAAGCAGCCAAGCGCCACCAGCGTGGCGGGGATCGTCGATCGCATCGGCCCTCCGAACAACACGAGGCCGAGCACACGCGCACCCGGACCTCGCACGCAAGACAGCCGGATGTTTCCAGGATTCTCGAGCCACGTAAAGCGCTGAAGGGCCTCGCGAACGGTGATCCCGGCACGGGGGACAGGCCTGAGGTAAGCTCGGCGTCATGGCTTCCGGCAGCGCCCCGACGAACAAACGCACGCGGAAACGCGGGCGTCGCGACGTCGGCCGCGCCTTCGCCATCGCGCTCTGCGTGCTGTTTGCCCTGGTCGGGGCCATCCCGCTCGTCCTCGGCGCGCTCGTGCGAACAGGCCCCGTGCGCGCGTGGGCCGCGCGCGAGACGGCGGCGCTCATCGAACGGGAGCTCGGCGTCGTCGCGCGTTACCAGGTCGCCGTGCAGGCCTGGCCGATGGCGATCGATCTCGAAGAGCTGGTCGTCGACGCGACCGACGGCGGCGCACCCGTGCTCTCGGTGGAGCGGGTCAGCGTTCGTCCGCGGGTGTTCTCCCTGCTCGACGGGCAGCTCGACGTGGGCGAGGTCGAGGTGCTCGGGCCGCGGATCCGCGCCGTCGTCGAGGGCGGCGCGCTCAAGAACCTCACGCTCCAGCTGCCGGCCTCGCAGCCGTCGGCCGAGAAGACGCGCGCCCCGTTCTCGTCGCTCGCCGTGACGGACGCGCGGATCGACGCGCTCGTCGAGGGCGTTCACGTCGTGACGAGCGAGGTCGACGTGGACGTGTCCGCGGAGGACGACGGAGCCTTCGAGATCGCGCTCCGCGCCGGAAAAAGCACGATCGTCCGGACGCACCCCATGCCCGGTCGACCCGACGAAGACATGGTCGACGAGGACGTGATCTGCCGGCTCGACACGCGCGTGCGCGTCGACGCGGAGGGGCTGCTCGTCCGACGGCTCCGGCTGCTCGGCGCGGCGGATCTCGATCCGGACGCGGAGACGAGCCCGGGGTGCGAGCTCGGGAAGGACGACTGGCGCTCGGTGGAGCTCGAGCTCGGCGCGCTGCGCGTGGAGCTACCGAAAGGCGGGGCGCCGCTCGCGATGCCGGCGTTTCGTGGCCGCGTGCGGACGCGGCTGCCGGTGCCGATCGCGCATCGCTTCGTGGACACGCCGTGGCTCACGGGCGCGGTGGGGCTCGACGTGGAGGTCGAGCACGACGGCAAGTCCACGCTGCCGCGCGTGGTGGGGCGCATCGAGGCGAATCGGCCGGGGCTGTCGGGCAAGGTCTTCGCGTCGACGTTCGAGGGCGAGGTGTCGATCGCCGAGGACGTGGTGCGCGTGTCGAAGATCGAGCTCGGGTGGGCCGACGGGACGGGGACGATCGCCGACGTGAAGATCGAGCCCTTCGCGCCGGGCGCGCCGCTCAACGCGGGTCCGATCGAGCTGCGCGACATCCAGTTCCCGGGGCTGCTCCGGGATCTCGGCGTGCACCCGCAGGCGCACGTAGCGTGGCACCTCGAGCGCGGTCACTTCGAGCGGTTCGGCGGGACGCTCTCGCCGCTCTCGCTCGACGGGCCCATGGAGTTCACGACGCGGAACTTCGAGGTCTTCGACAAACCCACGACGGATCCCGCGCGCGGGCACATGATGGGCGTGGCCGAGGGCAAGCTGCGCGGCGCGTTCCGTGTGCGTCCGACGGGGATCGTGCTCGACGACGTGTCGATCGAGACGCCGAAGTCGGAGCTCCACACCACGGTAAAGCTGTTCTTCAAGAGCTTCCTCGACATCGAGATCGCGAAGGGATCGCACGTCGATCTGTCGGAGATCTCGCCGCTCAAGAACATCCCGATCGCGGGGATCGCGGAGATCACGGCCGCGGCGCGCGGGCCGTTCACGCGGCCGAAGATCGAGGCCGACGCATCGATCAAGGGCTTCGAGTTCGCGGCGTTCTCGTTCGGTGACGTGGAGAGCGCGCGCGTGTTCTTCGAGCCGTTCGATCTGCGCCTCGCCGACGTGCACCTGCGCAAGGGCGACAGCAAGATCCGCGCGCCCGAGGTGCACATCGACTTCGACGCGGGGCCGAACGTGGTGGTCGACGCGGAGATCGACACGCAGGCCGCGCCGCACCTCTGGCTCCACGACTTCTACCGGGTCGTGCACCTCGACGACGATCCGCGCTTCGCCGACATCGACGGCAACGCGAGCGGAACGGCGCGTGTGCACTTCGTGGTCGGCGGGCCCGAGGATCGCTGCGGCGCGGGCCGCCTGCGCGTGAAGACGAAGATGCACCTCGAAGAGGTGGCGCTCTTCGGCGAGAAGTATTCCGACGGCGACGTCGACGTGGATCTCGACTGGGAAGATCGCGAGGCGGGCGCCGCGGGGATGAACCTCGACGTGCACGCGGCGAGCCTGCGCAAGGGCTCGGGCTCGCTGCTCGCGACCGTGTCGATTCGTCCGGGCGGGCGTGTGTCGGGGCAGGCGATCGCCACGGGGATCCCGATCGATCACCTCGACGCGCTCGGCCGCATGGGCAAGCCGCTCGACGGCTCGATCTCGGCGATCGCGAACATCTCGGGGACGGTGAGCCAGCTCGAAGCGCAGGCCGACGTGCAGATCTCGCCGATCCGGATCGGGCCCTCGTCGCTGCCGTCGTCCGAGCTCCGCGTGCTGATGGGATCCGAGAGCACGCAGGTGAAGACGAACGGCTGGACGCGCTGCGGCAACCCGCGCTCGGGGCCCTTCGATCGGGCCGAGTTCGAAAGGGACACGTCCGCGGGCACGTTCCGCGTCGACGGGATGCTCGCGGGCGGGCAACTCGCGCTCGAGGACGTGCGCATCACGCGCCAGAAGCACAAGGTCGTGACGGGCAAGCTCACGACGCGCGGGCTCGATCTCGGCACGCTCGCGAACCTGATCCCCGGCGTCGCCTTCAGCGCCCCCCCGCCGCACGGGAGCCTCGACGCGGCGCTCGAGATCCGGCGTCTGCCGCTCGACGATCTCGCGAAGAGCGACGTGGTCGTGGCGCTGACGGGGCTCGATCTCGAACGCGGCGGGCGGCGCGTGTCGCTGCGCGGGACGCCGGGGCCGATCGTCGTGCAGAACAACACGCTCGCGCTGCCCGATCTCGATCTCGTGGTGCAGAGTGGCTCGGGTCTGTCGGCGCCGATCGCGCTCGGCGGCCGCGTGCAGAGGCTCGTGACCGCGCCGGAGTTCGACGTGGGGCTGCGCGTGGGGCCGCTCGATCTCGGGCGTTTGTCCGCGGACATGCCGCAGGTCTCGCGGGCGAAGGGGTCGCTCGAGGCGAACCTGCGGGTGCAGGGCACGACGAACGCGCTGCGGTACGGAGGTTCGGCGCGGCTGCGCGGCGGCGAGCTCGCGCTGCGAGGTTTGCCCGTGTCGATCGACGACGTCGAGGTGGACGTCGCGGTGACGAACAGCGAGGTGCGCATCCTGCGCGGCGCGGCGAAGGTCGGCGGCGGCGAGGTGAGCTTGACGGGGCGCATGCCGATCCGAGGCTTCGAACTCGGCACGGCCGAGGCCTCGATCGTCGCGCGCGGCGTGAAGATGCCGCTCGGCGATGGCATCAACCTGACCGCGGACGCCGATCTCGCCGCGACGTTCCGGCCAAGCACGTCCGACGAGGAGCGCGCGGAGAAGAATCTGCCCGAGGTGAAGGGGACGGTGTCGCTGACGTCGTTCACGTACTCGCGGCCGATCGCGCTGAGCCTCGATCTGAACCAGCTCGCAGGCGGGCCGAAGCGCACCGCGGTGGAGACGTACGACCCGAAGAACGACGCGCTGCGCTTCGACGTGAACGTGGTCTCACCGCGGCCGATGCGCTTCTCGAACGGGCTCGTCGACATGCTGCTCGAAGTGACGCCGCCGGGGCTCGCGCTCTCCGGGACGAACCAGCGTTACGGCGCGCGGGGCAACCTGCGCATCCTGCCGGACTCGAAGCTGCGGCTGCGAAACAGCGAGTTCACGGTGCGCGAAGGCTCGGTTCGGTTCGACGATCCGCTGCGTCTCGTGCCGCGGATCGATCTGCGCGCGCAGACCGAATATCGGCGCTACGCAGCGACGAGCGCCGCGGGCACGGCGCCGGCGGACACGAGCACGAGCGCAGCGGCGACGGCGACGCTCGGGCAGCAGTGGCGCATCAACCTCTACGCCCACGGCGATCAGGAGAACGTGAAGCTCGACCTCACGAGTGATCCGCCGCTCGGGCAGGAGGACATCGTCCTCTTGTTGACGCTCGGCCTCACGCGAGCCGAGATGGATCGCGGGCTCGCGTCGTCCCTCGGCGAGACCGTAGGCCTCGAAGCGCTCGCCGCGCTGACCGGCGCAGACAAGGCCGTGAAGACGATCGTGCCGCTCATCGACGAGTTCCGGTTCGGCACGTCGTACTCGTCGCGCACGGGCCGCACCGAGCCCACGGTCACGCTCGGCAAGCGCATCACGGAGGACGTGCGCGCCACCGTGACGACGGGCATCACCGAGAACCGCGAAGTCCGCTCGAGCATCGAGTGGCGCCTCGGCAAACGCGTCATCGTGCAGGGCGCATACGACAACACGAACGACGTCTCGGCCTCGCCGCTCGGTAACCTCGGCGCCGATTTGCGCTGGCGGCTCGAGTTCGAATAAAGGGCGTCTCGCCGGGGTTTCACCCCGGGCCCGACCAGGGGCTGTTCGCCCCTGGACCCGAACCAGCGCAAGCGCTGGACCCGGGGCGACAGCGCGCGATGCGCGCTGTCGACAGGGAGAACGTCGCGACCAGGAACGACCGCGCTGCTGTCTTGGTTGGCAACGCCGCTCGTGGTCTCGCCACGGGCTCGTCCGAGAAACCGCGCATCGCGCGGTTTCTCGGCCCTCGGTCCAGGCCGTGCCTGGTCCGGGGTGAAGGGGGCGGACAGCCCCCTTCTGGGGTGCGGGGCAAAGCCCCGCGCTCAGCCGAAGCCGGGTAGATCGTCGAGCGCGGCGCGCACGGGCGCGTAGCTCATCTCGCGACCCGGGATCCAGCGGCGCAGCCCTTCCATGTCGAGCAGCTTGCGGTGCTTCGGGTTCGCGTACGCCATCTCCGAGAGGATGCGCTTGAACGCCTCGATCTTGTCCGCGGCGAGCGTGGGCATCGCGTCGAACATGCGCAGGTCGAACGTCGGCGTCGTCCAGAGGACGTCGACGATGCGCGGATCGACGTGCCCCGCCGCCTGCTCGGCCTGGAAGACGAGGCTCCCGACCGCGCCCGCGTGGGCCCGACCTTCATGCACGGCCGCGAGCACCGCGAGCTCGCTCGCGCCCGTGTCGCCGTGCTTGCCGACGTCGGAGTCGAACGCGAGGATCTTCACCTGGTTCAGATCCACGCCTGCCTGCTTCAAGTAGTAGAGCGGCAAGATCCGCGACTGCGCCGAGTCCCGCGTCCCCACGGCCAGCACCTTTCCGTGCAGATCCGTGAGCTTCCGAACGACGACCTCCCGGCGGATGAGGATCTTCGCGCAGACGTCGCGGTCCCGGTCGCGCATGGCGATGCCGATGGACTTACCTTCGGTGCGCCGCTTCACACGCACATGGGAGATGCCCGAGTTCCAGGCGATGTCGACGTGCCCGTGGAGCAGGGCCTCGATCTGCCGCTCGTAGCTGGAGAAAAGCGCGAAATCGAGGGACACGCCGTGCTCCTGGAAGTGCTCACGCATGCCCTCCCAGATGGTCACGACCTTCGGGTCGTATGCGACCGCCCCTATCAGGATCGTCGGATCAGCCATGCCGTACCTTTTGGCGAGCAACTCGGGCGGACGGTAGCATCGGGACGGGCGTCTCCAAAGGGCCGCGAGCCCCTCCGTGCCCCCATCCACCTCGGCCCGTGCCCATCCCGCGTTTTTCCCGGTCCCAACGAGCCCGCTGCCTCGCCGCGGCATGCTCGCTCGTCTGCCTGCTCGGCGCAGGCGCGGCGGGGGCCGAGGACGCGAAAAAGCAGGGGACGAGCCCCGGCGAACGCGCGGCGCTCGCCGGCGAGGAGCCGCAAGCCGCGCTCGCCGCGCCGCAGCTCTCGCCGCCGCCGGACACGAGCGCGCTCACGGGCAAACCGATCAAGCGGGTCGACGTCGTGACCGTGGGCTCGCGATGGAGCACCTCGCTGCGCATCACGAAGATCCGCGTGGGCGAACCGTTCGAGCCCTCGGCCGCGCGAACCGTGATGCGTGAGCTCACCGAGACGGGGCAGTTCGCGCGCGTGACCGTGGAGGCGATCGCCGAGGGAGACGGCGTGGTGCTGCGGGCGCACGTGCTTCCGCGGCGCCTCGTGGCCTCGATCCGGCTCACGGGCGCGACGCTGGATCGCGCGGCGACGCTCGACGCGGCGCGCGTGCGCGAGGGCGGCGAGATCACGGCGCCGATGTTGACGGAGATCGGGCAGCGGATCCGCCGGTACTACGCGGATCACGGCTACCCGCAAGCGAACGTCACGTCCGACGTCTCGGACACGGACGATCCGGGCCGCGTCGTCCTGCGCATCGACATCGACGCGGGCGCGCCGCGCACCGTGACGCGTCGCTACTTCGTGATCACGCCCGGCATGGAGCGCGAGGTGAACGGCCTCGAAGAACGCTACCGGCTCGGGGTCGGCGCGCGCATCGACGAGCCGCTGCTCGAGGAGGCCGATCGGGATCTCGCCGAGGTGCTGCGGGAAAACGGCTTCTACCGCGCCGACGTCAAGCACGCGGTGCGGCTCTCGGCGTCGAGCAGCGAGCTCTTCGTGTACGTCACGCCCGGGCCGCGCGTCGTCCCGGTCTTCGAGGGCAACCGCTCCGTCGACGAGGTCGAGCTCTCCGCGGCGATCGCGCCGAAGAAAGGCCTCGAGCAGAAGACGCAGGAGCTCGTCGAGAGGCTGACCCGCTTCTACGTGCAGCGCGGCTTCCTCGACGCGCGCGTCGTCCCCGAGGAGCGCGGCGGCCCGAACGATCCGGTGCACCACCTCGTCTTGCGGATCGACGAGGGCGATCAGGTGCGCGTCGCGCAGCGCATCTTCCCGTGCCTGCCGAAGACCTGGAACGCCGAACAGGTGCGCGGCGAGATCGACAGCTTCCTCGTGGAGGATCTGCCCGGCGACAAGGGTTTTTCGCTGAAGGATCCGAACGCGGTCTCGGCGCTCTTTGGCGGGCGCGGGCCGCGCGCCGTGGCGAGGCCGCTCGATCTGAACCCGGCCGAGACGTACGCGCCCGAGACCTACGAGCGCGCGCTCAAGCACCTGAAGGATCTCGCCTACAGCAAGGGCTACCTCAACGCCGTCGTCGGGCCCGTGCAGGTCGAGCGCGCGACGTGCAGCGCGCGCTCCCCCGCGGGCCGCTGCATCCCCGAGCCGCGCGAGCCGAACGAAGCCCTCTGCGCGAAGGACGCCCTCGGCCTGCCGCTGCCCGAGCCCGATCCCCCGCAGACGCTCGTGTGCCGCCCCGATCCCGTGAAGCACGTCGAGTGCTCGCGTGAGATCGCGCTGCGCATCCCGATGCACCTCGGCCCGCAGACCTTGCTGCACGACGTCGCCTTCGAAGGAAGCCGCACGCTCTCCGAGCAAGCGCTCTTCGAGACGAGCCGCCTCGAGCTCGGCAAGCCGCTCTCCACGATCGAGCTCGAGGCCGCGCGCCTCCGGCTCGTCGAGTCCTACCGCGATCGCGGCTATGCGTTCGCCGAGGTGAAGGCCGCGATCGAGCCCTCGCCCGATCGCACGCGGGCGCGGGCGCGCTTCGCGATCACCGAGCGCGATCAGGTCATCGTCGGCGGCTTCGTCGTGCGCGGCGCGCTCCGCACCAGCGAAGAGCTCATCCTGCGCCGCATCGCGCTAGAGGAGGGCAAACCCTTCGTCGAGCGTGACGCGCGGCGCAGCGAGGAGCGCATCGGCTCGCTCGGCGCGTTCTCCAGCGTCTCGGTGGGCCTCGAAGATCCGGAGGTCCCGCAGAAGCAGAAGCGCGTGCTCGTCACGGTGACCGAGCAGGTCCCGCAGTACCTCGATCCGCGCGTTGGCTTCTCCACGGGCGAGGGCCTGCGCTTCGCCGTCGAGTACGGCCACAAGAACATCGCGGGCCTCGCCATCGCGCTCACCCTGCGCGTGCAGCTCTCCTACCTCTTCGACTTCATCGTCCTCGATCCAGGCGTGCGCGCCGACTACGAGAAGAAGCTCAGCGTCGGCCAGCAGCTCGAGCGCCGGAACACCGCGTCGATCACGTTCCCCGAGATCGGGCTCGGCCCGCTCGTGAGCCTCTCCGTCGACGGCATCGACGTGCGCGACAACCAGCGCGGCTTCGGCATCAGCCGGCAAGCGCTCGTGCCCACGCTCGCCTACCGGCCGAGCCGCACCATCACGATGCGCCTCGGCGCGTCCGCGGAGGTGAACGAGGTCGACGTCTTCAACGAGACGGCCATCGACTCGCCGCTCATCCCGCTCCTCCGCGTGCCGTTCGGCAGCACGTTCGCCGTCGCCGAGCGCATCAACTTCGCGTGGGACGGCCGCAACAGCGCCTTCGCCGCCACCAAGGGCGCGCTCGTCGCGTTCGGCGTCGAGCACGTCAACGCGCTGCCCACCGACGAGGGCGAGGCCACGATCAACAGCCACTTCCTCCGCATGTCCGGCCGCGTCGCCGGCTACTTCGAGCTCGGCTCGAAGGGCCCGAGCATCGCGATGAGCCTCGCGGCCGGCTACAACCTCCAGCTCAAGGACGGCAGCTCCACCTACCCCGACCGCCTCTTCTTCCTCGGCGGCGTCGACACGATCCGCGCCTTCCTCGCCGACGCGCTCGTGCCCGAGGACGTCGCGCGTGGGCTCATCGCGAAGGGCCAGACCACGCGCTCGGCCGTCCTCGCGAACGTCCCGATCCGCGGCGGCGACCTCTCGATCAACCCGCGCCTCGAGCTCCGCGTGCCGGTCACCGACCTCTTCCAGGCCGGCTTCTTCCTCGACACGGGCAACCTCTGGAAGGAGCCGACGGCCATCGACTTCACCCTCCGCTACGCCCTCGGCGCGGGGCTACGCATCACGACCCCCATCGGCCCCCTCGCGCTCGACTACGGCTTCAACCTGAACCGCCGCCAGTGGGAGGACATCGGCGCCTTCCACTTCTCCATAGGCCTCTTCTGACGGAAATTTGGGATCGGACATAACCTGTCCGCTCTCCCGCCGTTCAGCCTTGCCTCCTGAACAGCCGGACAGTATACGCAGCCCAGACGAACGGTTCGTGGCGCGCTTTCTGACGCTTGGGGGCTACGCTAGGACAAGCCTAGCTACGCCCCCAAACCCCCAGCCGCAACCCATTACCCTCACTGCCCCCCTGCCCCCCGAGGTCGCCATGAGTGACGAGAAGAACCCGAAGCAGAAGCTCGCCGCGCTGGAGCTCGCCATCGCGAGCGTCGAGAAGGAATACGGCAAGGGCGCGATCATGCGCCTCAAGGAGGGGCAGAGCCTGCACGACGACGTCGCCGCCGTCTCCAGCGGCTCGCTCTCGCTCGACATCGCCCTCGGCATCGGCGGCTACCCCCGCGGCCGCATCATCGAGATCTACGGCCCGGAGTCGTCCGGCAAGACCACCCTCACCCTGCACGCGATCTCCCAGATCCAGCGCTCCGGCGGCGTCGCCGCCTTCATCGACGCCGAGCACGCGCTCGACGTGAACTACGCGAAGAAGCTCGGCGTGAAGACGGACGAGCTGCTCATCTCGCAGCCCGACTACGGCGAGCAGGCCCTCGAGATCGCGGACATGCTCGTCCGCTCGAACGCCGTCGACATCATCGTGGTCGACTCCGTCGCCGCCCTCGTGCCCAAGGCCGAGATCGAAGGCGACATGGGCGACAGCCACGTCGGCCTCCAGGCCCGCCTCATGAGCCAGGCCCTCCGCAAGCTCACCGGCACCGTGGCCCGGTCGAACTGCCTGCTCATCTTCATCAACCAGATCCGCCTGAAGATCGGCGTGATGTTCGGCAACCCCGAGACGACGAGCGGCGGCAACGCCCTCAAGTTCTACTCCTCGGTGCGCATGGACATCCGCGCGATCGGCAAGATCAAGGAGGCGGCCGCGAGCGGCAAGGAGCCCGCCGTGGTCGGCAACCGGACGCGCGTGAAGATCGTGAAGAACAAGATGGCGCCGCCCTTCCGCGAGGTGGAGTTCGACATCCTCTACGGCCAGGGCATCAGCCACGCCGGCGACGTCATCGACCTCGCGACGGAGGCGAACATCGTCGAGAAGAGCGGCGCCTGGTTCTCCTTCCAGGGCGAGCGCATCGGCCAGGGCCGCGAGAACGCCCGCACCTACCTGGAGCAGCACCCGGACGTGCTCGAGCGCATCGAGACGCTCGTGCTCGCCAAGCACGGCATCCAGCGCCCCGGCAAAGCGCCCGAGGCCGCGTCCGCCCCGGCCGGCAAGACCGCCGGAGCCCCCGCCGAAGGCCGCCGCGCGCCCGCGAAGACCAACTGAGCCATCCCCGAGGGGGCCTTCTTCATGGCAGGCTCCCTCTCGTCCCCATGAATCTCTACGTGATGCGCCACGGCCTCGCGGCCGACAGCTCGCCGACGGGGCGAGACCGCGATCGCCCCCTCACCTCCGAAGGCATCCTCGGCGTCGAGGAGATCGGCAAGACGCTACGAGCCCAGCACGGCCCGACGCTCGGCCGCATCGTGGCGAGCACGTACCAGCGCGCGCATCACACCGCGGAGCTCATGGCCGGCGCGCTCGGGGCCGCGGCGATCCCGATCGAGACCTTCTCGGAGCTCGAACCGGACGAGTCGCCCGCGGTCTCGCTCCTGCGCGAGCTCGCCGCGTCGGACGCGGACGCGCTGCTCGTCGGCCATCACCCGATGGTGATCGCGCTCCTGCGTCTGCTCGTGCGTGACGTGGCGGAGCTGCCGCTCGGCTTGCATCCGGGCATGCTCGTGGGTGTCGCGCGCGCGAGCGGGCCGGGCGTGAGGGCCGAGCTCAACGGGTCGTTCCGCGTGACGACGGTGCTGCGCCCGAACCGGTGACGCGCGCGCTCGACAGGCAAGGCGCGCCGCGCTACCCGTTCCCTCCCCCTCCCTCCCCCCGTTTTCACCGAGATTTCGCGTGCAGGAAGAGACGAAGGCCCCGAAGTCCCCCGATCCGCAACGCGCCATGACGGCCCTCGCCTGGGCCGTCGAGCGCGCCGAGAGAGGCACGCCGCCGCCGCCCGCCGAGCCAGGCGAAGCGCCCACGCACCCGGTCGCCGACAGCGAGGATTTCCGCGCCGCCTCGTCGCTCTATCTCCCCGACGTCCGCCGCTCCATCGACCGGATCATCATGTCGCGCGACGCCGAAGACGGTCTCGACGCGCTCCTCGAGTGCGGCGCGCTCGCCGCAATGCTGCCCGAGGTCAAAGCGATGGTCGGCTTCGGCGACGGCGAGTGGCGTCACAAGGACGTCTGGAAGCACACGAAGCAAGTGGTGCGGCAAGCCGTGCCGCGGCTCGAGGTGCGCTGGGCGGCGCTGCTGCACGACATCGGCAAGGTCAAGACGCGGACGATCTCGCCCTCGGGAGAGGTTCACTTCTTCGGCCACGCCGAGGTAGGCGCGCGCATGTTCGACCGGCTCGATCGGCGTTTGCCGCTCTTCAACCCGGAGCCGGCGCTGAAGAGCTCGGTGCGGTTCCTCATCCTGCACCACCTGCGGGCGAGCCAGTACGAGGCCTCGTGGACGGACAGCGCCGTGCGCCGCTTCGCGAAGGAGATGGGCGATCAGCTCCAGGACCTGCTCGACCTGTCGCGCGCGGACATCACCACGAAGCGTCCAGAGAAAAAGAAGAAGGGTCTGCGCCAGATCAGCGATCTCGCCGATCGCGTGGAGCAAATCCAGAAGCAGGACGCCGTCGTGCCCCCGCTGCCGAGCGGCATCGGCGACGAGATCATGCGCTCGTTCGGTCTGCCGCCGTCGCGCAAGATCGGCGAGCTGAAGAAGGCACTCGAAGCGGCGGTGGACAGCGGCGAGGTCCCGTCGCACCAGTGTGCCGACGTGTATCTCGCGTTCTTGCGGGATAACGCAGGGCGCTTCGGGCTTTAGGGAGGCGGCGTCGCGCCGGGGTTTCACCCCGGACCCGAGCAGGGGCTATCCGCCCCTGCACCCGGACCAGCGCAAGCGCTGGACCGCTGGTGCAAAGGCCGCGATGCGGCCTTTGCAAGGAGGCTCAGCGGCGGCGGTTCTCGACGAGCGAGACGACGAAGTCGACGCCGCTGCGCACGCGCTCGGGCAGGACGCCGTCCAGCCGCTTGCCGAGGCTCTGCTCGTACTTCGCGCGCTCCTCGCGGAGATCCTCGAGAGCACGCGCGAGGTCGCGCTTGCTCGTTTCGAGCCCGCCTTGCACGCGTTCGAGCTCTCGCCCCTTCTCGTCGAGCAAAGCTTTCAGTCCGTCGACCTCTCGACCCTTCTCGTCGAGCAAACTTTTCAGCCGTCCGTCGACCTCCCGACCCTTCTCGTCGAGCAAACTTTTCAGTCCGTCGACCTCTCGACCCTTCTCGTCGAGCAAACTTTTCAGTCCGTCGACCTCTCGACCCTTCTCGTCGAGCAAACTTTTCAGTCCGTCGACCTCTCGACCCTTCTCGTCGAGCAAAACTTTCAGTCCGTCGACCTCTCGACCCTTCTCGTCGAGCAACGTCTTCACGGTGGCGACCTCTCGATCCCTCTCACCGAGGAGCGTTTTTACGGTCTCGACCTCTCGATGCCTCTCATCGAGGAGCGTTTTTACGGTCTCGACGTCGCGTCCCTTCTCCGCGAGCGCCCCCCGCAGCGACGCGACCTCCTTCCGCAGCGCCTCGACCTCCTCCGTCGACGGCCCCTGCACAACCGGCGCCGCAGGCTCCGCGGCCGGCGGCTCCGGCGCCGCGGCCGCCTCGACGACCGCCGCGCGCAACACCTCGCCCTCGGCCGTCCCGATCCAGATCGACGTCGCCCCCTTCGTCGTCGTCGCCAGAAGCACACGCGGCCGCCCCTTCCCGCCCGCCGCCGTCGTGCTCACCGGCGCCCTCGGCCCCTCGCTCGGCGTCGCCAGCGACGCAGCGTCGTACAGCGCGAGCTTCCCATTCGCGAACGCCACGACCACGCTCGTCTCCGTCACCACCGCATCCGCGATCGGCGCCTCCAGCGTGACGAGCGACGCCTCCGCGCGCGCCCCGTCCCGTATCACCAAGCAGAGCCCCGTCCCGCCGCGCTTGAACACCGCGCAATACACGCGCCCGCCGCGCACCTGATCGAACTCCGCCGCCTCCGCCGGCAACGTCACGCGCGCGCTCGGCCCGCGCTCCGGCGTCGTGCCCGGATACACGCGCAGCTGCCCGCCTTGCTCGCCTTCGGCCAGGAGGTACGTCACGCCGTCTCCCGCGTCTCCCGCGCGCACGCGCCCCGGGACCTCCACGGGCCGCGCGCCGACCTCGCCGCGACCGAGCGACAGCGTGAGCACCTTGCCCTCGTCGCTGATCGCGAACGCGCCTTCCCCCGAAGGACGCGGCAAGAGCGTCCGCATGTCCCGCACGATCTCGCGCACCCGGTACGGATCCCCGAGCGGCACGGACCACACCGTTCCTTCCTTGTCGCGAACGAGCGCCACGTCTTTCGACAGCAGCGCCACTTCCTGCGCGGTGATGCGGGGTAGATCGATCGCTTCTCCGCTCGTCGCCGTCACGGGCGTGACCGCGATGCGGGCCGGCCTCGACGTCAAAAACGCGACGAGGCCCGAACTCCCGAGCCACGCAGAGGCCGTGGTGCCTGTGCCGAGCTCGAGGATCTTGCGCGGAGATTCGAGGTGCGATGTCGACATGGCCCCGAGCGTACCCGAGGCCCGATGTCCGTGGACGGACTACTTGAGCCGCGCGTCACACGTGGCGCAGCGCTTCGGCACGGCATCCTTGTGGTAGACCTCGCCGCACCGGCCGCAGAGGCGCGCGTCGCGCTCGAACGCGATGAGCTTGCCGCTCGCCTTGCACTTGAGCCCCGCGACCTGCGCCGGCTCGAGCGGCAGCGTCTCGGCCGCGCCCTCGCTCCCGTTCTCCAGCGCCCCCGCCTTGATGTCCTCCATCTTGGCCGGGATCCGCTCGCGCGCCTCGCGCAGCACCTTGCCCGCCGCCTCGGGCAGCGCCGCGAGGGAGATCATGATCGACGTCCCCTCCCCCTCCACGGTCAGCGTCCGATCGCCGAGCACGATCCGGCGCACTGCATGCCACGCGATCCGCTCGATCTCGTTCGCACCCTTCTCGACCCCGACGCCCGCGTCGCCCACGCGGATCGTCTGCGCTGGCCGCGGCCCGAACAGCGCCGTCACGAGCAGCACGGCCGCGCCGGCCGCGAGCAGGTACGGCGCGGCCTTGTGCGGCCCGAGCGCCTCGTCGCGCAGCCATTGCCCGTACGTCCCGGCCCCGACGAGCACCGCCGCCACCGAGAATGCGAGCACCGACAGGATCGCCGACGGCGAGCTCTTCGGCTCGAACCGCTTCTCCGTGCGCGGATCCGAGCGGAGCTTCAGCACGACCTCGTCCCGCGAAGGCGCCTTCTTTCCGCCCTTCTTCGTCTTTGCCTCTCCCATCGTCCCTCGCGCTTGCTCTATCGGATGCGCTGCCCGAACGCAATCCAACCGCGGTAGACTCGGCCTCGCATGCTCGGTCGCCTGGCCACCTACGTCGTGCCCGCGGCCTCGGTGACCGTCACCGCGCTCGTGCTCTTCGGCCCGGGTTCGCCGAACCCCGCGCCCTTCGTGCGGGTCCGCGGCGTGCCCGTGGCCGGCGGCCGGACGCTCGCGCTCCGCCTCGAAGGCGCGCGAAGGCTGTTCGGCGTGGACGACGTCGCGGCCCTCGAAGGCGTGACCGTCGAGGTGACGGACGCCGGAGCGCTCCTCGCGCCCCGGGCGGTCTCGCTCGGCCCGGACGGCGTGGGCGAAGCCTCGGTCGAGAAAACCGCGCCGCTCACCGGCCCGCTCGATGTCCGGGTTCTCCAGGGGAAAACGGTCCTCGCCGAAGGGATCGTGCCGCTCCGGGCGCCTCCTCCGAAGGGCGCCCCCGCGGGCGACATCGCGGGCGACATCGCTGGCGTTTCGAGCGGCCATCACCGCTTCTTCGTGCGCGCGCGCCGCGGCCACCTCGTCTCGCCTTTCCCCGAGGCGCTCGATGTCTCCGTGGGCCTGCCCGAGCACGTCTCGCCCTATCGCCCGAGTTTTGCGGGCATCACGCTCTCGCTTTCGGCGCCCGGCGCGACGATCACGCCCGAGAAAACCGACACGGACGAGCGTGGCGCCGCCTCCTTCACGGTCACGCCCCTCGCGCACCACGTCGAGCTCGCGATCACCGCGCGTGATCCCGACGGAAACGAAGGCCGCTGGGAAGGCCTCTTGCCCGTGCGTCCGGGCGCCATCTGGCTCGACCCCGACCTCCACGCCGGCCTCACGTTCGTCTCGCCCGCCCCGCGCGATCGTGTCTACGCCTCCATCGTCACCGACGCGGGCCGCATCCTCGGCGCGGTCGTCCCCGTCACGCGCGACGACGTCGGTTTTTTCCGCGGTCACCTCGACGTGAAGCCGCCGGAAGAGCCCGCGCAGATCATCCTCTCCGGCGACCCCGGCGAGCGCGGCGACGCCACGACGGCCTGGCCCCTCGGACCTCACGCCGCATCCGCCTCCGCGCCCCGCCTCGAGCTCCTCCTCGATGGATCGGCCGCCGCCGAAGCCCGCGAACAGGCAAGAGCCTCTTCGGCGCGGCGCGCGGCCGTCTTCCTCGTCGCCATCGCGGCCCTCGCGGAAGTCCTTTTGATCCTCGTGCGCACGCGGGCGTCGCAGCGCGCTCTCGACGCGAACCTCGCCGCGGCCGTCTCGCTCGAAGCGAGCGACGAGGCCGGCGCGCCCATTCCGTCCGAGGACCAACGACGTATCGTGGAATCCGCGCGCGAGAGTCATCCGGCGCTGCGCGTCGCGCTCGTGATCACGCTCGTCGTGCTTGGTTTTGCGCTGTTCGCGGCCCTGTCCACGTTCCGCCGCTGATCGTGGGACGGCTTGCCAAGGGCCTCGGAGTCGTGTCTGATCGAGGTTCGCGGTTTCCATCCACCCCCACGAGGAATGTGCCGATGGCTTCCAGGCTCGCGTTCGGTTTGGTTCTTGTCCTGATGGGCTGCGGAGGCGGAGCGCCTCTTCCGGAGACGAAGGAGCCCTCCGCCGCGGCCAAGGTCAACGTGCCCGAGATGCAGCGCAAGGCCACCGTTCGCGTCAAGGCCGAGCTGCCCGAGGACGTGAAAACGGCGTTCGTCGAGACCGTCAAGAAATCGCGCCTCCCGGACGCCATGGGCACCGCCGGCGTGGGCTGGACCTCGACCGGCAGCGGTTTTTTCCTCAAAACACCGGACGGCAAGGGCCTCGTGCTGATCACGAACCGGCACGTCGTCGACAGCGCGCCGAAGGTCACGATCATCCTCGACGAACACACGTCGCTGAACGATTGCGAGGTCCTCTATGTCGACGACAAATACGATGTCGCCGTCGTGAAGGTGCCCGAGAGCCTGGCGACGAGCGCCATTGCGGTGGCCACGCTCTCGGATGGCACCACGAAGAACGACGAAGCCGTGCAGGCCTCGGGATATCCGCGCGTCGGGGATCAGCAATCGTACAGGCTCACGAGCGGCACCATCTCGAACGCCGATTTCTCGGTCACGGTGCGCGGCCACAAGTCCTCGTTCCTGCAGCACACGGCCGCGATCGATCCGGGCAACAGCGGCGGCCCGCTCTTCCGCAAGGACTCGCTCGACGTCATCGGCATCAACACCCTGACGATGCGCTCGAACGACAACCTCTACAGCGCCGTCCCCGCCGCCACGGTGAAGGGCGTGCTCGATCGCGCCTTCAATGTGCCGTCGAAGACGGACGTAAAGGCGACGATCAAGCAGATCCAGGGCTCGTGCAAGGAGCTCACGGACGAGCTCAGCATCGGCGGCGAGCCTCCCATTTCGACGGTCTCGCTCGTCTCGGATCGCCTCGTCGCCGAGCGCGGCGTGCCCACCTGGGAGCTCAGGTACATCGAGAATGAACCTCCGCAGCGCAACGAGGAGACGGGCGAAATCACCCCGGGCAAACCCAAGGTCAACGAGGAGGCCTTCGGCGAGCTCGTGTCCGCCGTGAAAAAAGGCGACGTGATGGAGCACCTGCGCGGGCTCACGTTCGCCTATCTCTACGTCGACCTGAAGCGGCAAAAGGGCATCACGGGGGATCCTTGCTCGCGCGTCGTCGAGAAGGACGTGCGCGATTACGACGATCGCGGATTCGTGCGCGTGGGCATGGATCTCGGCTCGGGCGAGCGCCGGACGATGCGCTTCCGCTTCGAGCAGGGTCACTGGCGCCTCGCCGGATACGAATGAAATACGAGGAGGCAGGGGCCTCCGCCTGCGCGGGGCACTGAAAACAAGGACTCCTGCGAGTACGACTTTCTGGATCTGCTCGGGTTGTCCTGCGCCAGGGCGTTTCTCGCCGCGGCGCCGCTTTCCCCTTCGCGACTCGCCTTCGCTTCCCCTGGCGCCTCGAGCCCCATTTACGACCACGGACGAGCCCCCTACCATTCTTGTGGGGCAACACGGGAGAAGCCTCTCGGGGGGGCATCCATGCGAGACAATTCCATAACCAGAATCTGGGTGAGTTGGGTCGCGGTGGCGCTGATCTCGATCGGCGCCGGGAGCGCGGAGGCTCAGACCATTCGCCTGAGCGTGGACTTGAGCGAAGCGCCCCGCCGGATCTTTCATGCCAAGTTGATAATCCCCGTAACACCGGGACCTCTTACTCTGCTGTATCCCAAGTGGATTCCCGGCCACCACAGCCCGGAGGGCCCGATTGCGAACCTCGTTGGACTGAAGTTCACGGCCGCGGGCCAGACGCTCGCTTGGAGACGCGACGACGTGGACATGTATGCCTTCCATCTGGAGGCGCCTGCCGGAGCGAATGCCATCGAGGCCGAGCTCGACTACATCTCACCCAGCCAAGCAAGTGAGGGTTCGGCGGCCAGTGCGCAACTGGCTGTGTTGAGCTGGAATCAGGTCTTACTCTCTCCCCAGGGCCGCGCGCCCGGCGATCTGACCTATGCCGCCACGTTGCGCCTTCCCGCCGGGTGGAAGTTCGGCACCGCGCTACCGGTGGCAAGGCAGAGCGGGGAGACCATCGAGTTCGACCCTGTATCTCTGACGACCCTCGTGGACTCGCCGGTCCTCAGCGGCGCTCATTTTCGGACGATTCCGCTCAGCGTCTCCGGCCTGCCGCCTCACCAGATCGACATGGCCGGCGATTCCGAGTGGGCGCTGGAAATGCCGTCAAAAATGGTCGAAAACTACCAACGACTGGTCACCGAGGCCCATGCCCTTTTCGGCGCTCATCCCTATCGCAGTTACCGTTTCCTGGTATCGCTCAGTGATCACGTGGGTGGTTACCTCGGACTCGAACACCATGAATCCAGTGACAACCGGCCTCCGGAGCGTTCCCTCGGCACCTACGGCTTGCAGCAGCTGACGGGCAGCTTGCTCTCGCATGAGTTCGTGCATTCCTGGAACGGGAAATACCGTCGCCCCGCCGGCCTGGCGACACCCGATTTCGAGCAGCCGATGAAGGGAGAGCTGCTGTGGGTCTACGAAGGACTCACGGAACACCTGGGGAATGTGCTCGCGGCCCGCAGCGGCCTCTTCACGCCCGAGGAATTTCGGGAGGATCTTGCGAGCACCGCTGCGTATCTGGATCGCACCCGGCCAGGACGCACGTGGCGACCCCTGGCAGACACGGCGATCTCGGCACAGGTCCTCTACGACGCGCCGCAGGAATGGAGATCCTGGCGACGGGGCACCGATTTCTACGATGAGGGGGTGCTGATCTGGCTCGAAGCCGACGGGATCATCCGCCACCAGACCCAGGGCCAGCGGTCGCTCGACGAGTTCATCCGCCTCTTTCACGGCGGAAGCGGCGGCGTCCCCGAGATGAAGCCCTACACGTTCGACGACGTGGTCGCTGCCCTCGATGACGTGGCTCCCTACGACTGGAAGGGTTTCTTCGACGCTCGATTGAACTCCACGGGACCGCGCGCTCCGCTCGGAGGCATCGAATCGAGTGGGTGGAAGTTGACCTATACCGACAAACCCAACGAGCTCGCGGAATCCATTGACAAGGAGTATCGACGGGTAGCAGACTTCAGCTATTCGATCGGGCTACGGGTTCGCACGCGCAACGAGGACGGGAAAATCCTGGACGCCATCCGCGGTATGCCAGCGGAACTGGCCGGCCTTGCGCCCGGCATGAAGCTGATCGCGGTGAATGGACGGCAATGGTCCGCCGAAGAACTCCGACACGCCCTGCGGACACGGAAGCCCATCGAGCTGCTGGTGGAGAACGCAGGGTTTTATAGGACGTATTTCGTGAACTACACCGAGGGGGAGAAATATCCGCACTTGGAACGCGACGCCTCGAGACCCGATCTGCTCGGTGAGCTCATCAAGCCTCGGGCGAGCGCGAGCGAACACCGCAAAAACTGACAGTCTGCCGCTTCCGCTCCCTCCGCGAGCAGGCTCGAGCTGCCTCCGCGTGATACCCTCCCGCTCGTGCGCTCCCACGTCCTCGCCGGCTGCCTGCTCCTCGGCTTGCCCTTCGCCGCGACCGTCCTCGCGCCGCCCAGCGCCGAGGCCGCGGACTTCGACCCGTCCGGGCGCAACCGCAAGAAGCCGCCGCCCAAGCCCGGCCCCGGCGGGGGCAAGCCCGCGCAGCCGAAGCAGCCGAAGCAGCCTCAGGGCGACCCGGAGGCGGGGGGCAAGGGCCCGGGGAGCGACGCGCTCATCGCGCGGTACACGGCGATCGTCATCTCGCAGCCGAGCGCGCCGTTCCCGCTCCAGCGGCTCTCGCAGCTCTATCGGGAGCGCGACGGCAACATCAAGAAGCTCGTCGAGGAGTTCGAGAAACGCGCCGCCACGCCGGGCGCCGACGCCTGGGCCGCGAAGGTCGCGCTCGCCGGCATCTACAAGCTCGACGGCCGCCCCGAGGACGCGGTCAAGACGTACGAGGCCGCGATCGCCGAGAAGCCGAACGATCCGCAGGCGATCCTCGCCCTCGCGCAGCTCCAGTCCGAGCGCGGCGACAAATCCGCCGCCCGCGCGAGCTACGAAAAGGCCCTCGCCCTGCTCAAGCCCGGCCCGGATCTCGAGCAGACGACGCGCACGCTCCTCGGGCTCTGCCTCGATCTGAAGGATTTCGAGGCCGCGAAGAAGTATCACGACGCGCTCGTGAAGGCCGCGCAGGGCTCGCTCTTCGTGAAGGCCGAGCTCGGCCGGGAGCTGCTCGCGCGGTCGCTCTACGATCGCGCCGAGGTCGAGTTCCGCGAGCTCGTGAAGGCCGCCGCCGGCGACAACCGCGCGCTCGCGCCCGCGCTCCGCGATCTCGGCCAGGTCCTCGCGCGGCAGAAGAAGACCGAGGAGGCGCTCAGCGTGCTCAAGCGCGCGCTCTCGGTCGCGGGCGGCGCGGCGGGCGTGCGCGCCGAGATCCTGGTCATCATGACCGACGCCTTCCGCGCCGAAGGCAAGCTCGCCGAGCTCATCCCGATCCTCGAGGCCGAGAAGGCGCAGGACGCGCAGCGCCTCGCCACGCTGGGCGGCCTCTACGAGGAGACGGGCGACGTCGACAAGGCGATCGCCACGTACCGCAAGGTGCTCGGCATCGACAGCCGCGCGATCGACGTGCGCCTGAAGCTCGTGCACCTCCTGCAGACCGCGGGCGAGCTCGACGCGGCGATCAAGGAGTACGAGGCGCTCATCAAGGCCGCGCCCGGGAACCCGGACTTCGTCTTCGAGCTCTGCGAGACGCTGATCCAGCGCGGCGATCGCCCGAAGGCGTTGAAGCTGCTCACCGAGCTCGAAGCGCGCGTCGGCAGCGAGCCCGAGATCCTCGCCGCCGTCGCCGACTTCTACGAGCGCGTCGAGGAGAAGGACAAGGCCCTCAAGGTCCTGCAGAAGCTCGCGGCCTCGGGCGGCGCCGACCACACGTACATCGTCGATCTCGGCGATCGCTACTACCAGGCCGGCGACAAGAAAAAGGCCCTGGAGACGTGGGCGCGCATCAAGCAGGTCGTGCCGAACCGCGCGCGGGCGAACTCCCTGCTCGGCGAGGTCTACCTCGACCACGACATGCCGCTCGAAGCGCTGAACGCGCTGCGCGAGGCCGTCCAGCTCGAGCCGACGAACGTCCGGTACAAGAAGAACCTCGCCATCGCGATCGAGCGCACGGCCGCGTCGCTCGGCAGCGCCGCGTCGCGTTACGCCGAGGCGCGCGTGATCTGGGAGGAGCTGCTCGCCGGAGCGCAGAACGACAAGCTCCTCGCGCGGGAGGCGCGCACGCACATCGTGAGCTTGTGGTCGCTCGCGCACGAGCTCCCGGGCCGCGTCGCGCCGCTCACGGCGCGCTTCAACGCGACCCCGCCCGACCTCGAAGCCGGAAGGCTGCTCGCCGAGGTGCAGCGCCGCCTGCATCGCCTCGCGGACGCCGAGGCCACGCTGCGCAAGGTCACCGAGCTCGCGCCCGGCGACGAGGAGAGCCTGCTCGCGCTCGAACGAATCTTGGTGCTCGAACAAAACCTGCTCGGCGCGATCGGCGTCCTCGAAAAACTCGTCGAGGTGAACCCCAAGCGCGCCCGCGAGTTCTACCAGCGCATGGCGCAGTATGCGGCCGAGCTCTATCGGGACGACGACTCCATCAAGTACGCCGCGCGCGCCGTGGAGCTCTCGCCCGAGGACGCGAACGGTCATCAGAAGCTCGGCGACATGTACCGCCGGCGGCAGGACTACGTCCACGCGATTGCCGAGTATCGCCAGGCGATCCAGCGCAACGACCGTCTCTTCCCGGTCTACTTCGACCTCGCCGAGTTGCTCCTCTCGAGCGGCCAGGTCGACGAGGCCGATCGCCTCTTCCGTCGCGTCGTGCGCTCATCGCCCGACGAGGAGCTCGTCTCGCGCGCGGCGCGCATGAGCATGCAGATCAACCTGGGCAAGAACTCGCTCGAGTCCCTCGAACGCGAGCTCCTGCCCGTCGCCGTCGGCAACCCGCAGAAGGGGATCTACCGGCGTCTGCTCGTCGAGCTCTACGGCGCGATGACGCTGCCGCTCGTGCAGAAGGTGCGTCACGAGGGCGGCACGTCGCCCGCGGCGAAGGCGGCCCGCGCGGAGCTCGCGAAGATCGGCGCGCGCGCGATCAAGCCGCTGCTCGACGCGCTCGCCGACGACAAGGAGTCGCAGCAGAAGATCGCGATCGAGGTGCTCGCGTACGTCGAGAACAAGAGCGCGGGACCGGCCCTCTACAACTACGCCACGGGCCAGGCCGACAAGAGCCTGCGCGTGCGGGCCATGATCGCCTGCGGCGCGCTGCGTGATCCGTCGATCCTGCCGCGCTACGAGCAGATGCTCGCGCCGAAGGACACGGGCGCGGCGCTCCTGCCGAGCGACTCCATCGCCGTCGCCGCAGCCTGGGGCGTGGCGCGCATGGGTGACAAGAAAGCGGAACCCTTGCTGGTCAAACTTCTCGGCTCGACCTCGCCGGAGGTGCGCGGCGTCGCGGCCCTCGGCCTCGGGCTGACGCACGACAAGAAGTACACCCCCGCGCTGGTGGCCCTCGCCCGCGCGCCCGAGGCCGGCGCGACCGCGCGCGCCGCAGCCGTGCACGCGCTCGCCGAGGTCGGCGCTTCCCAGAGCGAAAACCTCCACATGCTCGTCGCGCTCGCCGACGCGAACGAGCCGATCCTCCGGCAGGCGGCCCTCGTGGCCCTCGCGCGCCTCGCGCCGAAGGGCGACGCCGCGCAGAGCGCCTCGGCCGAGAACGCCCTCGCGTCGAGCCTGTTCGCGACCGACGAGTCGATGCGCCGCACCGCCGTCGCCGCCGCGACCGCGCTCGCCACGAAGAACTTCTCCCGCACGGGTGAAGCACTGCCAGTGCCCGATGGTCCGCTTTCCATGAAGGAGATCCTCGCAGGCCTCGGCCCCGACGCGGCACACCTCGCGTCCGCCCGCGCCCGCGCCCTCGTCGCGCTCGCGCCCTCGCTCGAACGCGCAGCCGTGGCCGCAGCCTCGACCTCGCCCGATCGCGCCCGCGTCGTGGCAGACGCGCTCCTCGCGAGCGACGTGGAGCTCTCGCTCGCGCCCCTGCTCGGCCGCGACGACAAGCTCGATCCCGAGGCGGCGCGCGCGAGCTCCGCCGCGATCGAGCGCATCGCCGCCGCCGTCGTCCCTGCATTCGTCGCGCTCGTCCGCCATCCAGCGCTCGAGGTCCGCACGCGCGCAGTCGAGCTCCTGGCGCGCAGGCCCGAAAAAGAGGCGCAAGACGCCGTGATCGACGCGCTCTCCGATCCCGAAGAGAGCGTGCGTCGAGCCGCCCTCGCCGCGCTCGGCAAGATCAAGCACCCAGCGACCATCGCCGCCGTCGCGCGCCTCGGTCGCGAAGCCCCGAGCTGGCCACTCCGCGTGCGCGCCGCCGAAGCACTCGGTCGTCTCGGCGCGGGCGCAGGCGGCCGCGTCGCCTTCGACACGCTCACCACGATCGCGCAGGAGGACCCGTACGCCCTCGTGCGCGAGGCCGCAGCCCTCTCGATGGCCTCACTCGACCGCGCCGCCGCCGAGCCCATCCTGCGCAAGCTCTCCACGAGCGACCCCGAGCCCCGCATCCGCAAGACGGCCGCAGACCTGCTCGCCGGCAAGGCCACGAACTAGGCGCTGCGCCGGGGCTCTGCCCCGGACCCCGCGGGGGCTATCCGCCCCTCGACCCGGACCAGGGCAAGCCCTGGACCTCAGGGGGAAGAACTGCGCGATGCGCAGTTCTTCCCACAGGGCCGGTGGCAAGACCAGGGACAGCGTTGCCAGTCACGGCGGTCTTGGTCGGCAGGGTCGTAGCTGGTCTTGCCTCGACCTGTTCGATGAACTGCGCGAAGCGCAGTTCATCGACCCCGGGTCCAGCGCTTGCGCTGGTCCGGGTCCAGGGGCGGATAGCCCCTGGTGGGGCCTGGGGCAACGCCCCAGCGCGGCGCCCGGTCAAACCCGTTCCGGGATCGGCCCTGCCATGTTCATGATCTCCATCCGCACCGACGCACCTGCCTCGACGAGCGCGTGTTTCGTCTCGGGATCGTCCTCCACGACGACCTGCGTGAACGTGTCCTCGGGCCTCGCGTGAGGCCGGAGGGCTTCGAGCAGGGGCCGAACGAGCGTCGGCCCTGCCACGCGGAACGGGAATGAACCCGGGAATGACGGATTGAAACAGGCAAACCCTACCCGCGCCTCCTCTGGCTGCGCCGCGTCCACGAGCCGGAGCAGCACCCACCCCGCTCGCGCGCGACAGATCGTGATCGCACCGATGGGCAGGCCAAATGCCGCCTCCAGCGCCGCGTCCTCGCGCGGATCGATCACCCGCGCCGTGATCCCTTCTTCTTCGCCGGGCAGGCGTGCGAGCGTCTCCCAGCCGATCCGCATCGACGTCGACTCGTACACCTTCGCCAGGCCGAGCGACGAATACAGCGCGATCGCCACGGTGTTCTCGACCTTCACGTTGAGACACCAGCGCGAGCAGCCTGCCGCGCGGAATCGCTCGGCGCTCGCCTGCATCAGCGCGCGCCCCGCGCCTTTGCCGCGCGCCTCGGGCGCGACGACCACGTGGCGCACGTACCCCGTCTCCTTCAGCACCACCACGTACGCGTACCCCACGATATCGCTCCCTTGCTCCAGGATCAGCGTGTGGGGCATGAGCTCCGCGGCCCATGGCTCGCGCGACAGCGTGGGATCGTCCGTCCCGAGCTCGGGAAACAGGCGCGCGTACGTGTCGTAATCGGCGGCCGTGGCGGGCCTCGCCGAGAAAAACGCAGACATGGATGGGAGCGTAGCACCGAAGGCCTTTCGCTCGCCTTCGCGCGGCCTCGTCAAGCTGCCTTGCGCGTGCCTTGGGCGTCCACCGAGAGCTCGCGGAGCTCCGGCTGCTCGACGTCCCAGCCGCGCAGCACGACGGCTCCGCGCATCCAGCGCATGTGCCGCCGTTCATCCTCGAAGTTCGCCGCGACGAGCGTGCGGATCTCCTCCGGCAGCCCCGCTTGCAGCGCCGACGCGTAGGCGTTGTTCGAGAGCTCCTCGTTGCCGCGCATCGCGAGCACCGCCGTCCGATCTTCCTGCGAGGCGAGCGAGGTGAAGCCCTGGATGATCACGCCCTTCGTATCGAGCTCGCTCGGAGGCTCGATGCCCGCGCTGCGGATGTGCTCGCCGAGCTCGCGCACGTGCCGGAGGTGGTCCTCTCGGAACTCGGAGAACTTCCCCAGGATCTCCTCGTCCTTGCAGACCCCGCGCGCCACCTCGTAGGCCGCTGCGCACGCGAGATCGAGCGCGATGAGCTCGTTCAGACACTGGAGGATCTTCTCGTCCATGCCTCTTCCCTTCCGTCCCGTGGAGGGCGCCGCGCCCTCGGGGGGCTACCTGGCGAGGCCACGCATCCCCCGCAAGCGCCGCGCGCGCCTCGGAGGGTTTTTCCTGCCAGACGCGCCTCCCGGGCTCGGCCTTTCGAGAGGCGCGCGAGCCCAGGCAAAACCATGCGCCCTGGTCGCCCTCCCGGCCCTCCCTTGCGTTCCCCCCGCCGTGTCTGCTACATGGCGCCCCCTACCCATCACCGCGCGAGTGATCTCGCGCCAAAACGGAGGAAAGACATGGCACGCAAGGCACCGCTCGCGATCGTCAAGGAAAAGTTCGGCGAGAAGGCGAAGCTCGTCGAGGCGCTCAAGGGCTTCATGACGGAGGACCTGTGGGTCGGCCGCACGAGCTCGGACCGCGGCGGCGACAAGGGCCTCGATCACGTCTCGAACGCCAAGCTCCTGCGCCTCCACGCGACCTTCTCCGAGGTCAAGGAGAAGTTCGGCACCCGGGCCAAGCTCATCGACGCCATCCTGACGGCCGAGAACCGGTCGAAGGACGCCGGCTACCGCAAGCGCCTCGAGGCCTTCCCGGTTCCGCGCCTGTACGACCAGTACAAGGCCGCGTCGAAGCGCGCCAAGGCGGCGACGGCCGCCAAGGCCTGAGCCCGCTCCCCCTTCCCCTCCTCCTCCCCTTCCCCTCCTCCCGTTCGTCTGTCCCGTCCTCTCGGCATCGCACCCTACCCTTGAAGGTTCGACCTTCCTGGCGTATTGAGCCGCAGCACGGACGTACCGGAAGACCGACGTCCGTCGCACAGCATTTCACGTTCAAAGCCGCCCCTGGCTCCCTCGCGCGCTGCGAGGGAGCTCTGCCCCGAACAGCACGTCGCGCAAGGGCCATGGCCCTCGGGTCCCAAGGGAGACGAAGACGTTGACCAGCAGCCATCACGACACCGACACCGACGCGTGGAGCACCGACGACGCGAAGGCCCTTTACATGATCGACCGCTGGGGCCGCGGCTACTTCGACGTGAACCCCACGGGGAACATCACGGCGGCGCCCCTCCAGGATCGAGGTCGCAAGATCGCCCTCATCGACGTCGTCGAAGAGGCGCGTGATCAGGGCCTTCGCACCCCGCTCCTGATCCGCTTCCAGGATCTCTTGCACCACCGCGTGCGGACGCTGAACGAAGCGTTCAACCGCGCGATCTCCGACCTCAAGTTCCGCGGCACCTACCGTGGCGTGTTCCCCATCAAGGTGAACCAGCTGAAGGAGGTCGTGGAGGAGATCCTCGAAGCGGGCCGGACCTACCACTACGGCCTCGAGGTCGGCTCGAAGCCCGAGCTCTTCGCGGGGCTCAGCGTCCACACCGACAACGAGTCGCTCATCGTCTGCAACGGCTACAAGGACGAGAACTTCATCCGCACCGCGATGATCGGCCGCAAGCTCGGCAAGAAGGTCATCCTCGTCGCGGAGAAGCTCTCCGAGGTGCGGACGATCGTTCGTGTTGCAAAGGAAATGAACGTGGAGCCCATGCTCGGCCTCCGCGTTCGTCTCATGACGCAGGGCGCCGGCAAGTGGGCCGAGAGCGGCGGCGAGCACGCGAAGTTCGGCCTGTCCACGGCGGAGATCCTCGCGGCATGCGGGATCCTCGCGGAGGCGGGCATGAGCTCGGCGTTCAAGCTCCTGCACTTCCACATCGGCTCGCAGGTCCCGGACATCCTCGTCATCAAGCGCGCGGTGCGCGAGGCGGCGCGGCACTACGCCAAGCTCCGCAAGATGGGGCACCGCATCGAGTACATGGACGTCGGCGGCGGCCTCGCGATCGACTACGACGGCTCGCGATCGACGTTCCACTCGTCGATGAACTACTCCGTCGAGGAGTACGCGCGCGACATCGTCTTCAACATCGCGGACATCTGCGACGACGAGAAAGTCCCGCACCCGAACATCGTGAGCGAGTCGGGGCGCGCGATCGTCGCGCACCACTCGGTGCTCGTGGTGCAGGCGTTCGGCTCGATCGAGAAGACCCCGGAGGCGCCGATCGACATCCAGACGGAGGAGCACAAGCTCATTCGGAACCTGCTCGACACGCGCGACAGCCTCTCGGTCCAGAACCTCGCCGAGTCGTGGCACGACATCCTCCAGGCGAAGGAGGAGTCGCAGAAGATGTTCGAGCTCGGGCTCTTGAACCTCGACGTGAAGGCGCGGGTCGAGGCCTTGTTCTGGGAGACCGCCGAGCGCATGCAGAAGCTCATCACGGCGCTCGATCCCGCGGAGATCCCCGAGGACGTCGTCGAGCTACGGAACAAGCTCGCCGACCAGTACATCTGCAACTTCTCGGTGTTCCAGTCGCTGCTCGATCACTGGGCGCTCGGCGCGCTCTTCCCGGTCGTGCCGATCCATCGGCTGCACGAGCGGCCCGGGGCGGAGAGCACGCTCGTCGACATCACGTGCGACTCGGAGGGCAAGGTCTCGAAGTTCATCGACCTCTCCGACGTGAAGGAGACGCTGCCGCTCCACGCGCTGCGCGGCGACGAGCCGTATTACCTCGGCATCTTCCTCACCGGCGCCTACCAGGACATCATGGGCGACATCCACAACCTGTTCGGCCGGGTGAACGAGGTGCACGTCTTCCTCGATGACGACGAGGAGTGCGGCTACTACATCGAGGAGACGATCGCGGGGAACCAGATCCGCGAGGTCCTCGCGCTGACGCAGTACGACACGCAGAGCCTCATCGCGAAGGTGAAGGCCCAGGTCGACGGCGCGATCAAGCAGGACCTCCTGAAGCCCACCGAGGGCATGCGCCTGCTCGCCGATTACGAGCGCGGCCTCAAGGATCAGACCTACCTCAGCTTCTGAGGGCGCCCGCCCCCCGGGCGCCCGCCTCCCGCGAGCTCCGAAACCACCCGCCCACCCGGTCGCGACCGCCTTCGAAGTGGTCGAACCAATCGAGACCGCCGCGCGCGGCACTTCAAACTGGTTTCGAACCACCCAAGACCGCCGCGCGCGGCTCTTCGAAGTGGTTTCGTGGCCCGTCTCCCCGGTCGCGACCGCCCCCCGAGGTGGTTTCGTGACGCGACGGAAGGGCGTGCTCGCGGCGCCTGTGTCAGGATGCGCGCCCAGCGCCACCCGAACGCCTCGTGGCGCGCCGTACGAACGAGGCGAGCCGTCGATGCGATCCCCGCTTTTGCCGATATTCCTCACCGTCTTCGTCGACGTCCTCGGCCTGACGCTCATCCTGCCGCTGCTGCCGTATTACGCGAAGGATTACGGTGCGTCGGATTTCCAGGCGACGCTTTTGACCTCGGTCTACGCGGCGGCGATGTTCGTCTCCGGCCCGATGCTCGGCCGGCTCTCCGATCGTATCGGACGAAAGCCAGTGCTCCTGCTCAGTCAGGCCGGCACGCTGATCGGCTGGCTCACGCTCGCGGCCGCCCACAGCCTGGAGATGCTGTTCGTCGGCCGGATCATCGCGGGCCTGACGGCGGGCAACCTGAGCATCGCCCAGGCGTACATCTCCGACGTCACGAAGCCGAACGAGGAGCGCACGCAGGCCTTCGGCTTCTTCGGGATCGCCTTCGGCACGGGCTTCTTGCTCGGCCCCGGCATCACGGCGCTGCTCACGTACGTCTTCCGCGATGATCCCGATCCGCTCTTCAAGTACAAGCCGCCCACGCTCGCAGCCGCAGGGCTGAGCCTGCTCGCGATCCTGCTCACGGCGTTCTTCCTGCCAGCGCGCAAGCCGACAGCCCAGACGGGCCGGCGTCTCTCGGGAATGGCCGAGTACCTGGCGCGTCCCGGCCCGCGCAAGCACCTCGCCGAGTTCTTCTTCTTCAGCCTCTCGTTCGCCGCACTCACGGGGGCGCTCGGCGTCTACCTGAAGAAGCAGTTCGACTACGAGCTGCACGAAGCAGGCCTCATCTTCGGCCTGTCGGGGCTCATCGGCGCGATGGTGCAGGGCGGGATGCTCAAGCGGCTGGTGAAGAGGCTCGGCGAGGAGCGGCTCACCGCGATCGGCCTCGGGACCATGGTCCTCGGCTATTGCCTGCTCGGCCTGGCCACGAACGTCGGGTTTCTACTGGTGCTCGTCGTGCTCGGCTCCTTCGGCGCAGCCGTGGTACGCCCAAGCGTGACGACGCTCATCACGAAGAGCGTCCCCAAGGAAGAGCAAGGCACGGTACTCGGCGTGAGCCAGTCCCTCGGCAGCCTCGCGCAAATCGCAGGCCCCGCAGCAGCCGGCTGGCTCATCGATCGCGACCAGGTCGTGATGTACGGCCTGTTCTGCGCCGCCTTCAGCCTGCTCGGCCTCCTCCTCGCGCTGCAACGCCGCGGCGTCGAGCGTCCGGTGGAGCAAGCGCCCGCGGAGGGTTGAGAGCGGGGCGTTGCCCCGCACCCCAGCAGGGGGCTGTCCGCCCCCTGCACCCCGGACCAGCGCAAGCGCTGGACTCGGGGTCGATGAACTGCGCGATGCGCAGTTCATCGAACAGAGGCCCTGCCAAGACCACGAGCGGCTTCGCCAGCCGAGACGGCAGCGCTGCCG